>JBAQCL010000001.1:0-38588 GCA_049294175.1 Ignavibacteriaceae bacterium
TCGGATTTGAATAGTTTGGCTAGCGCATCCATTTTAATCGAACCATAATGGAATTGAGACAAATTTACGCCAGTTAAATTCGCATCAGTTAAATTTGATTTTAATCGAACCATAATGGAATTGAGACATACTTTGTGGAATCATACCTTTGAACGCTGTTAATACTATTTTAATCGAACCATAATGGAATTGTCCCGATACGGCTAGCGCCTTTCGGGATCTCCGCTTCGCTCCGAAGACTTTTATATTTTTAATTATGCATATAATTTTAATTACACACAGAAAAAAGGAATTGAAAGTTATTTTGGAAGGAAACTATTAGTATTTGGAATGCAAATAAATTTATAAATTAAATTGTAAAAAATAATTATTAAAACTCAAGTCAGATGCAAATGAGCATCCAACTTGAGTTTCAGTTATTAAGACAATTTTATAGGTAATCTTCTTATTCTTTGTCCTGTAGCATTGTAAATAGCATTACATAATGCAGGCGCGCAACCGGGAACAGCTAACTCACCTAATCCTCCAATTGTATCATAATTTTCAGCAAAGTGAATTTCTATATCAGGCATTTCATCATAAGTTAATATTGAATAATCATCAAAGTTACTTTCAGCTATCCCACCATTTTTAATTGTGATTTCACCTTTTAAAGCAGCAGCTAAAGCAAAAGCAATTCCACCTTCAATTTGTGATTTTGCGCCATCCGGATTAACAACGATTCCACAATCAACAGCACATATAACTCTATCAACTTTATAATTTCCTTTATCCAAAATTGTTACTTCAACTACTTCAGCACAATAACTATCATATCCAACAAAAGCAGAAATTCCTCTTCCTCTATTCTTTCCTAAATTTTTATACCAATCTGATTTTTCAGCGACTAATTCTAAAACTTTTCTCAATCGTGAATTTTGTGGTAATAAATCTCTACGAAATTCATAAGGATCTTTATTGGCTGAAACAGCCATTTCATCTATAAATGATTCGATTGCAAATGGATTTTGTGAATGATAAACTGAACGCCACCAGGTAATTGGAATATGCGTTTGAATAATTGTTCCGGTTGTTTTCACATTAGGAATGTTATATTCTAATTCAGTTCCTTGACCGATATCTGATTCAGCAGGATTAATTTTTTTATTAATCATTTGTTCTCTAATTGAAGGCGCGATAATATGATGAGAAAAACTAACCGGCTTTCCATCTCTACTAATAGAACTAACTAATTTATGAACACTTGGTGGACGATAAGGACTGTGTTTCATATCTTCTGAACGAGTCCAGGTTAATTTTACAGGTTTACCAATTGCTTTTGAAATTTCAGCTGCTTCAATTCCAAAATCAGGTAGATGACGGCGACCAAAACCACCACCCATTAATGTAACATGCACAACTACATCATCTTCTTTAAATCCAAGTGCTTGTGCAACATTAGTTTTCAGTACTTGTGGACTTTGAGTTGGCGCCCATAATTCAGCTTTATTTCCCATTACAGAAGCAACACAATTTTGTGGTTCCATTGTTGCATGAGCTAAAAAAGGTACTTCATAAATTGCTTCAATTGTTTTTTCATCACTTTGTGGAGTTCTATTTATATTTCCTTTTGAGTGCATCGATTCACCGTCTGAATTTAACGACTCCAATAAATTTTTTCTTATTGTTTCAGTACTTATATTATAATTTGGTCCATAATCCCAATCAATCATAAGTGCATCCAATCCTTGAAATGCTTTCCACGTTGAATCAGCAACAACGGCAACGCCACTTGAAATTTCAAAAATATTTTTTACTCCGTTAATATTTTTTGCTTTTGTATCATCAAATTTTTTTAGTTTTCCTCCAAAAGTAGGACAATGAATAACAGTTGCAAATAACATTTCAGGAACAATTATATCTATTCCAAATATTGCAGTGCCATAAACTTTTTCAGGAATATCAACACGAGGAATTGATTTGCCAATAATCTTAAAATCTTTTGGATTTTTCAATTCTACATTTTGAGGAATTGGTAGTTTAGAAGCTGTTTCAACCAATTCACCATAACTTAATTTTTTATTATTAATTTTATTTATTACGAATCCATTTTCAGCCTTGCAGTTCGAAGTAGAAACATTCCATATTTGTGCTGCGGCAGTAATAAGCATAACTCTTGCAGTTGCACCAGCAGTACGAAGTGGTTTCCAGGTAGTTCTAACACTTGTGCTTCCACCAGTTGATTGGTTTCCATATTTAGGGTCAGCATCAGCCTGTTCAATATTAATTTTATTCCAATCAACTTCCAATTCTTCAGCAACAAGCATTGGTAATGCAGTTTTAACTCCTTGCCCCATTTCAGATTTTGGTACTATTACTGTTACAACACCATTTGAATCAATTCTTAAAAATGCATTTGGTGAAAATATTTTGGGTTCATCATCATTACTTTTAGAATAAAAATTGGATGGAACATAAGCAGCCAAAAATAATCCGCTTCCACTTAAGCCAACAATTTTAATAAAATCTCTGCGAGATACATTTTTATTATTACTCATTTCACACCTCCATTGGATACAACTTTTTTGATAGCATTCTTGATGCGGAAATAAGTTCCACATCTACATAAAACGGTTGACATAACAGATTCTATTTCATTTTCGGACGGAATTGCTCCATTGTTAAATAAAGCAGCAGCAGTCATAATTTGTCCTGGTTGGCAATAACCACATTGAGGAACTTGCTCATCAATCCACGCTTTAATTAATGGATGATTATGATTTGCAGCCAATCCTTCAATAGTAGTAATTTCTTTTCCATTTGCTTCATTGATTGTAGTTGAACACGAACGAACAGCTTCACCATCAATATGAACAGTACAATTTCCACAATAACCTTCACCACAACCATATTTTGTTCCGGTTAATTTTAATGTATCCCGAAGAACCCACAGTAAAGGCGTATCATTATCAACATCAACTGTGGTTTTTTTACTATTGACACTAATATTAAATTTTGGCATAAAACCTCCTTATGTTGAATTAAAATTAATTAACTAAACTTCTTGTTACAACATAGAAGAAATAATTTGAATTTATGTATATCTGATAATATATTTCAAAAATATTTTAATTAAAATAAAATTTTTAGAATTTGGAGGGATTTATTAAAGATTCTATAAAATAGAAGAATGATAAAAAAATTATTTTAACTTAAATTCATAATGAATTTAAAAATTTAATTATTGCGTCTCTTTCGTTTTTAGATAATTTCATAAAATTATTTCTTGAATTTTTTCCTTCACCAACTGTGGGTTCCTCTGATGTGCTTTAATCAGACTATATAGAATTGAGACTAGATCTTGTTACTCTCAATCCATTTTTCCAACTTCTCATTTTAATCGAACCATAATGGAATTGAGACCTGATTTAAAACTCCTCTTGGCGTGCGTTCGGTTTTATTTTAATCGAACCATAATGGAATTGAGACCTCTTGAGCAGACGTGTTGCCTTGTTGGTAGTGCATCTATTTTAATCGAACCATAATGGAATTGAGACTAGATTTTGTTTTGAATAAAAATCCTTATCTCTTTGCATTATATGGATTGTACTTAAGTAAAATAGTAGTTCCATTAATACTCTTGTATCCCTTCCATTAAATATTATCCACTTGATTAATAGTATTTTATTTCTTCAACTTATTTATTACAAATTCTTCTTGCTTCCAAAATGATTTGATAATCGGGACTAAACAGCCAATCCTAAAATTCAATTATTGCAGATTTTAGTTTAAATTATAATATCTCAATCAAATATTATTGTAAAATGAATTTACTAACCACTTTAAAGCATGCCATACTTATCGTTTATTTCTTAATTGAATTAATATTTCCACAAGGGAAAGTGTATCTTGTTTTAGGATCTGATACCGCTATATGGGATGGTATGAATACGGATAGATACCATTGTTATTATAATTTAGATTTATTCACCTCAACCAGTAGTAATACGGCTGTTGTGATGAGTGAAGAATTTAGAAATCAGATTGAAGATTCTTATGGAAATAAATTAAAAATGACCTGGTGGATGATTGGCGGTAATATGTTTCGTTATGCTACTAATAATAATGTTCCCATAGATAATACTATGGCACTACATCTAATGAAGCAATATTACGGAGACAAAATTGCGATCTGGGGCGATGAACTATCTTTACATTACCACACTTTTATCTGGTCTGATTATAACGGTGATGGAAAGTTTTGGTGGAACCAAGCACAAACCTTTAATGAAACAAAAGAAGATTTTAATTATACATTAGCGCAATTTTTACTGGAAGAAAATATTTTTCCTGTTTCATTCCGCAGCGGCTGGCATTTTATGGATAACGATTGGCAGAATTATTTAAATGAAATTATCCCATATAGTTTGCACAATGATTATCCAGCCATTCATTATGATGCGACTGAGCCAACTGATAACAATTATGACTGGTCTCAGGCATCTTCCGAATTTGTTCCGTTTCACCCTTCAGTAAATAATTATCAATTACCTGGTGAAGGTAAAGGATGGAATGTTCGATCAAAATATATGGGTAATATAACACAAGATTTGATGAATGATGTATTTCAGAAAGCCGGTCAGGGCATTGATCAACTTGTCTGTTTGTGGTCGCATCTACCTGATCAAAATTTTTTAAACGAAATTCAGTCTGTTAACAATATTTTACATCAAGCAGCATTAAACAATCCAAATGTAAAGTTTAAGTATTGTTCTGCTGTTGAAGCTTATGAATTGTGGAGAGCAAGCAATGATACGTTAAAACCTGAACTTCAATTGACCGGAGAGATCAATGGTCCGAATATAAATTTTCTTATCAAGACTAACGAGCCTATCTTCCAGAAGCAACCGTTTGTAGCGATAAAGGATAAGTATGAAAGATATTATATTGCAGATTGTGAACATGTTATATTCAATATTTGGAGAACTATAGATCCATTCCCAATTTCTAATCTAGCCAAAGTTGGCGTTGCAGTAACCGATACGGTTGGGAATTTAACTACCGCATTTATCAATTATCTTGATGATGATATGTTCATAGATAACAAAGATTTGGGTTTTCAAGAATTATATGGTAATTGGAGTACATCAGATAAAAGTGCTTGGGGATTAGATTCGAGATATGCTACATTAAAAAGCGGTGATTCAGCCAAGGTACAATGGCATTGGAAATCAAATTATTCCGGAACATACAATATTTATGTCCAATTTCCGGAGATCAATAATCAGGTTGATACACTAAAATTTGAGCTGTTTAAAGATAATGTTTCAACAGGGCAAAAATTTCTCTCACCCCAAAATTACAATCAATGGTTGTATGTGAACACATTAAATTTGGATGCAGGAAATAATGTTGTACTGGAGATGTCAGCAAAAAATCAAACTCAACTATCTAAATTGATTGCAGCTGATGTGATTAAAGTAACGGAATATGTGAGGGAAAAACAGTTAGTGTCTGAAAAATTATTTATTAATCTTAGTGATTTGAGCATTGAAGATAGTTTGAGTTTTGAACTTAAAATTAATAATGCAGGCATAGAACCATTATTAATTACTGAAGTTGGGTCAGTGAATAAAAATATCAAATCTGCAAATCCTTTTCCTCAGAGTATTGAAAAGATGGATAATTTAACACTAACATTAAATTTTATACCTGCCAAATTAGGTTTTGTTGAGGATACAATTATAATTAAAAGTGATGATCCGATTAATCCAGTTTATAAAATTCCCTTTACAGTAAATGTAGTAAACTACTTTATTGTTGTTGATAATGATGATTCCATTGGTTACAACGAAGAAGGTCAGTGGTATAAAAGCGTAGTACAAGCTTTCGGAAATTCCAGTCGTTATGCTAATCTTCAAAGTACCGTTAATGGACCTTCAGCATCGTTTACCGTTAACTTAATGAAAAATGGTATCTATGATATTTATGAAATTGTGCCAACAACAGTAAACAGTGCTAACAATGCACTTTATGTTTTAAGCATTGCAAATTACCCTGTTGATTCTTTGCATTTTAACCAGAATGAGGGAAGCGGTGCCTGGAAAAAAATTGGAAGATATTATTTGCCGGCTAATATCCCAATTACAATGAAAATTAAAGATTCAGGAGAGAGCACTGAGGGTCCTGTCATACGCGCTGATGCTATTAAATTTGCCATAGTTGAAGAATTAACTGAAATAAATGAATCGGAAAATTTAGCCATTCCTAATGTCTTTGAACTTGAACAAAACTATCCGAATCCATTTAATCCAAGTACAAAAATTCGGTATTCGTTAAAAGAAAGACAATTTGTAACTCTTAAAGTTTATGATGTTTTAGGAAATGAAATAACAACCTTAGTAAATGAAGAAAAACCATCTGGAGTATATGAAACTGAATTCAATTCCTTTACAAGCAGTATAAAATTGGCAAGTGGAATTTATTTTTACAAATTACAAACTGGAAATTTTGTTAAAACAAAAAAGATGATTTTATTAAAGTAGTTATCAGTTATAAAAGATATTTTGAGTGTAGATCAGATGGTAAAATTTTAAAAAAAAATTTAGATCAAGCTGGAATGAAAAAGCGTGACTACCCGAATGAGGGCAGACAATTACCGCCACCGCAATTATTTTAGCAGCAACATTTTTTTTGTGTCAATAAAATTACCTGCTTCTATCCTATAGTAATAAATTCCACTTGCAAGATTATAAGCATTAAAATTAATTGTGTGAATACCGGCTGTTTGAATACCATCAACTAATTTCTTTACTTCTTGACCTATGCTGTTAAAAACGATCAAAGTAACTTGTAATTCTGTTGGTAGAGAATATCTTATAGTAGTAGATGGATTAAAAGGATTGGGATAATTCTGTTCGATTGAAAAAGTAACAGGAATATTGGGTTCTAATTCTGTAGAAGAAACATTATAGTTGAAAAAAACAAGAAGTTTGTTCATCAACTGATTACGAATATCTTCGGGATAAATTGTCTCAAAAGGGAATCCGGTTATTGCAATCTTTCCTGGTTGAATACTTTGCGGAAAATTACCGCTGAATAAAACCGCAGCATATCCATTAGATGTATCAAGGTCTGAATATTTAAGAAATCCTGTTGAGCCGTTTGTTCCCTTGATTACATCAGGATATTTTACATTTATTGTTCCATTAGTTCCGTTATCAAAAAAGAAAGAAGGAACTCCACTGAATAATGTATTTCCCATCGGCTCAGCTTTGTAATAGACTCCAGCGGTTCCAAATGGCGCATCATCAATATATTTGATCTTCAAATAATTCCAAATAAAATCTTTATCAGAAGTTGAGCCTTTATAATCAAGATCCCAGGCGATTTCACTACCGGATACAAACAACTTTCCGCCGTTATTTAGAAAAGATTTTATTAATACTTGTTCAGTGGAGTTAAATGTTTCATCAACAGTACTTTCATCCCCCAGAATATAACCGGCAATTGGATAATTATTTAAATTAAAAACTCCGTCAATTACTGCATCGTTTGTAGCTGACTCAAAATAACCTTCATTAAATTTTATTGCTTCTGCATGTTGGCGAATAAAATCATATGTATTACCCGTTGAACTTCGATCAAAACCATTTACAATTAAGATTCCGGGGCTGATTATAGAAGATGGAATACCTGCCAACACTTCCGATTGTGCAGATTTCCCTGATAGATTAACGGCTTCCAATTTTACAAAATAAATTGAATCTGTTTTTAATCCGTCGATAAAAAGATTTCCGGGAGGCATTGTAATGGGGTCCTGAAAATTTTTACCATCCCGACTGACATAAACATTATAATTTTCTACATTCGGATCATTAGAAATAATAATATTTAGTATATCAATTCCTCCTGTTTTAATTCCAAAAGATTTTGGCTTTGCAGGCAAACTTGTATCGATTAAATAGCTTGGTTGAGTCATTGGTCCGGTTTCATTACTTAACATTTTATAAAGAATAGGATCAGCAAGGATAGTTTTTATATTCGTAACAACACTATCAACTAACATTTCTGCGTTAAGGAAGCGGATACCGTGGCTATAATCAACATAACTGTTAATGTGGATATTTGTAAGCGGTTGAATAGGAACCCCATTTAATTGATGCCAGCCGTATATAACAACATGATTTGGTCTTGACGGGTCAATAATTAAATTACTAAGCACAACATCTTTTTGTATTCCTCCGACTAATTGCCCTTGAACGCCGCCGGAATTAATAAACTGATTTTCAATGGCTTGATTGTGCTCAATAAATTTTGGGACGAGTGTATTTTGATCTCCTACAGGTGCATAAGTTGTAGGCTCTAATTTAATGAGAGCATGGCTATAAATATCATCAACAAGTTTACTGCTTGGCATAACTGCACCAAAGAGATCAGCGATTTTTTGCGCCGTTATCGGACCCATAGGAATTCTGCAAAAATCCTCATTCGATCCAATGGCAAGGTAATCTGGCATAACTTCATAAACGCAAGTGTGGTTATTTCCTGAAGCATCTGTACAAATGCTTGTTATTTTTGTAAGAGTTCTCATAAAATCAGGGAGATTACCAATTGAAAGCTGGTTATAAATTTCAGCTTCTCTCTGTTCAAAAGTCATATTTGTTACCTGTTGCATAAATTGTGAGCCACTAATCGCATCAGCAGGTCTTGGAGGTATCATCAAAATTCTTGGTAATACTGTTGCAGTCTGAATAAATTCTGTATATGCACGTGATCCGTAATATTCATATCCAACCGATTCCATATCAGTTCCCGAAAGAATTCCTTGAATAAAGCCATTCAATTCTACTTGTACTGTATGCAAAATAACTTTGTCTGGATTTTGTTTTAGTAGAAATTTAATTCTGCCGTTTAATCCTGTGTATTTAATAAACTCATCATTTTCTTCTTCAGTAAATTGAAAATAATTAGCCAGGTAATTTTTCATCATTTTACTTCTGTACCAGGTTCCGCCTGTAGGACTTACCACCGGTTGTCCATTATACAATGCTATGCTGTCGTTATATGCAATTACACTTAAAAAATGAGTTGGTGAAGCATTTAGCCAATTGAGTATTTTTGGTCCATAACTATCATCGTAGCCGTAATCACTATCAAGAAATGCAATTCGTTCAATGTTATCTGGTATTTCAGTTACAGCATCTAAAAATCCGAAAGTAAAACTTCCACCACCACTATGACCTGTTAATACAATAAAAGGATTATAAGCAGAGAAAAGATTTGTTAAATAATTAACTAAAGAATTAATGATAGCAGGATTGTTTGGATATTTTGCTTTCCACGAAGTCCAGCTTTTTTGTGCTGTTTCTAAATAAACAATCACCAAATTGTTTTCACTTGATTGATTTCGAAGAAAACGGGCTTGAGCTCCAATATGTTGAATATCATAGTGCCAATCATCACCGGTATTTAAGTTTTTTCCGATTGTTTGTTCAATTGTGTTTCCATTTGGAAGAGCGAACAAAACGATCTCTGTTGGTTTGTCGGGGTCAAATAATTCAACCGGGGGAGCGTTAATAAAAATTCTAATTTCTGGTTTGTAATTGAACAAGCATATCTGTTCATCAAAATAAGGACTGACAACAAATCCAGCGAGATGTGCACCTTTTAATATGGATTTTTTTTCTAAATCAGGAAAATTATTTCCAACTGTTAATGCAATTGGACTTAGTAAAGTTAATATGAATAGAAAAAAGGTAAATGGTTTTGGTGACATGACTTTTACTCATAATGATTTTAGCACTTATATGTAAAAGTACAAAAATTTCTTACTACTTTAATTAATTATTTAATGTGAACCTTTTTTAGAAGTGGTGTTTGTTATGGAGTTGAATGAAAGAATTTTGGGAGAAATGAATTTGAACCATAGTTTTAATCTAACGAAATAAATAAGTGGAAAGATATTCTATTTACACAAAGAGGTAGATAAAATCTCCCAATTTTATTACAGAGTAATTATAGCTAAAGAGTTAAAACTAAAATATAGAAAACAAATAAAAGTATATCGCTTAGAACTTTAGTGATAAATAGAGCATTTAATCAATTACTGATTCTCTTTAACTCTATCAGGCGGTTCAATAATTTTTAGCATTACTTTTTTCCTACCTTTAGCCCCAACTGCAATTAACAGTGTTCGTAAAGCATTTATTGTGTTGCCGTGTTTCCCTATAACTTTACCAACGTCTTTATCATCAACTTTAACTGTAAAGTTAAGAGTATTTTCATCAATAGTAGTAGATTCAATACTCACGCTTTCAGGAATATCGACAAGCTGTTTAACGATGTATTCAATAAATTCTTTCATTTTACTGCTTCTATATTTGTAGAAAAATTATTCTTTCGACTATATAATAGAAATAATAATAAAGATAAGCAATGGATGATGAATATTTAAAATCAAAACATTTTTGAATATTCCAAGCAACGTTTTGATTATTAGCAATAATATTAAAATAAATTTTATTATTACTCTTATATTTCCTAATTAAATTTATACTATTAAATATTTTATTTAATAAATTACAAGTTAATTACGCTTTTAGCTTTTTGCTATTATAAAAAATATTAAGTCTTTCATTTTTAACAATTTATATAAGGAAATAAGATTGTTTAAAAATATTTTGATTTTAATTGTCT
This sequence comes from Ignavibacteriaceae bacterium, assembly GCA_049294175.1. Classification (GTDB taxonomy): domain Bacteria; phylum Bacteroidota; class Ignavibacteria; order Ignavibacteriales; family Ignavibacteriaceae; genus IGN3. The sequence goes on from JBAQCL010000001.1 coordinate 10,678, forward strand.
TAATCGCAAATTATTTTGCTTTTCCCCAGGCTGATTCTTTAAGAATAATAAATTATAACATTAAAACAGATAAAATAATTCGTTCTGCATTAACACAAAACATGGGATATGAACTGCTCAAAAAGTTGTGTGAAATGGGTCAAAGATTAAGCGGATCTGAAAATTATGAGAAAGGGATTATTTGGGCTAAAGATAAATTAGAAAGTATTGGCTGTGATTCTGTTTGGTTGCAGCCTGTGATGGTACCTCATTGGGTTAGAGGCAATATTGAGAAAGCAGTAATTATCAAATCAAAAATATTCAAAAGCAGGGAACTTAACGTTGTTGCGCTTGGTGAAAGCGTAGGAATCAAAGCTGATGGAATAACTGCAAATGTAATTGAAGTAAATGATTTTGATGAATTAAAAAACAGGCAAGATGAGATAAAAAATGAAATAGTTTTTTTTAGTCGTCCTTTAGATGCTGGTCTTGTAAATACTTTTTCGGGTTACGGAGGCGCAGTTAATCAAAGAGTTTATGGTGCTGTTGAAGCTGCAAAATACGGAGCAGTTGGAGTAATTATAAGATCGGTAACAACAAAACATGATAATGTACCGCATACGGGCGTTATGGTTTACGTTGATTCATTACCAAAGATCCCTTCTGTTGCAGCCGGTTATCAGGATGCTGATTTTCTTCACGAGGCTTTACTTAAAGATCCATATCTAAAATTGAATATTCAGTTGGATTGTAAAACTCTTCCTGATATTCAATCTTCCAATCTGATTGCAGAAATAAAAGGATCAGAAAAACCGGATGATATAATTGTTGTAAGCGGACATTTTGATAGCTGGGATAAAGGATGTGGCGCTCATGATGATGGCGCTGGATGCGTTCAGTCAATGGAAGTTCTTGATTTATTAAAGAGGCTTAATATTAAACCGAAAAGAACAATTCGATGTGTGCTTTTTAATAATGAAGAAAATGGTTCCGGCGGCGGAAAAGCTTATGGTGAATATTCTGAATCTGCAAATGAAAAACATATTGCAGCTATTGAATCTGATCGCGGCGGTTTTACTCCAATTGGTTTTTCAGTTGATTCAGATTCAATGATATTTAATAAACTAAAAAGTTTTCTACCAATACTTGAACGGTCAGGTATAAGTTGGATTAAGAAGGGTGGAAGCGGATCTGACGTTTCAAATATAAAAAATGTTAAAGCAAAGATAGGCTATGTTCCGGATTCACAGCGTTACATGGATTTCCATCATTCTGATAATGATGTTTTTGAAGAAGTTCATCCGCGTGAACTTGAATTAGGTTCCGCGGCAATTACAATTTTAGCTTACCTGATTAGCGAAGAAGGACTTTAACTTTTTTTTCACTTATGATTATTTTAAAAATAAAAATGCCGGAACAGTTCCGGCATTTTTATTATTATAAGATATAACAAATTTCTATTTTACCGGGTAACTTGGTACCGGCGGAAACATAAACGGATGTTCCTTAATTTTTTGTAATGCTACTTCAATTGCCTTATCAAGCTGGTTGTCTTTACCAGCCATAACTGAAGCCGGATCATTATCAATTAAAATATCCGGCTCTGCACCGTGATTTTCAACTAACCATTTACCTGCTTCACCATAAAATGCATTATTTGATTGATTAATTGACCCATTATCAATCGTAGTTTGTGCATTGATAATTCCAACTAATCCACCCCAGGAAGGAACGCCTACAACAGTTCCAAGTTTATTAGCTTTAAAATCTTCTATAAAAGCTTCACCATCCGAACCGTTATATTCATTTGATATTGCAACAAACTGACCCGTTGATGTACTGCCTGGATATCTAAACGGCTCCATACCTTGAAGTACGTTATAAGAAGTCATTCTTCTTTCAAGTTTGTCAATCAGAAAATATTCTGTCCATCCGCCGGAGTTTCTTCTTACATCAATTATTAGTCCTTCTTTATACCGGAAAGCTCTCCAGAATTTATCAAACTCACCAATTCCTCCGGAGCCCATTGCGTTGATATGCATATAACCAAGTTTACCATCGGATTTTTTAAGTGTGTAATTAATATTATCAGTCAACCATCTGAAATATCTTAACTGGCTGTTATTCTTTATTGGTTCTATTTCATAAGTCTTTGCCCCGTCTTTTGATGGTTTGTCATTAACAGTAACCGATACGGTCTGACCGGGAGTGATTTGTAAATATTTAAAGTAGTCATCAGGAAAATTAATTTCAATTCCATTTATTGCAATTAAGTAATCACCTTCTTTTACATCAATATCAGGACGCGATAACGGCGCTTTTAAATCCAAATTATATTCAGTTGGTCCATAGATTTTTTCAAACTTATAATAGCCTGATTTTTTATCTGCTTTAAAATCAGCGCCAAGCCAGCCGGTAAAAACTTTTGTTTCAGGCGCCTTCAGTGGTCCCATATCTCCACCGCCAATATAGGTATGTGAAACACTTATTTCTCCAACCATTTGTGAAAGCAGCCAGTTCAACTCTTCTCGCGATGATAAATATGGTATATAAGCTTTAAACTTTTCGCCCATATATTTCCAGTCGTGTCCGTGAAAATTCACATCATAAAAAAAGTCGCGGTACCATCTCCAGGTATCGTTAAATATCTGGGTCCATTCGGCAATATTATTTACTGTATAGCTCATCTCATCAAGGTTTAATTTACTTCCGCAATTTTTTGATTTGAATGCGTCATCAACACTTGAAGTAAAGTAATCAGATTCTTTTTGTATAATTAGATAATTCCGATCGGTAGATAAATCAAAGTTTCTAATTTTTTCATCAAGAGTAATTTTAGTTTTAGAATTTATATCAAACACATTTAAGTGCCACTTTGTTTCTTTACCCGGTTTAAATATTTGTTCGTACTCATCTTCGGTAAAATTATCAATCGAGCACCAAAGCACTTTTCCGTTTCCGGCTTTTAAGTAAAAATAATTACCGGGTTCGATTGGCAGGGGATAGGTTCTTTTAGAAATTCCTTCAATATCAATTCTGAATTGCTCATCTGTCTTTTTATCCGTTTTAATTAAAGGATCTTCAAATGGGGGCGTTTCCTTATCTCTTAATTGAACAACCATAACTTGTTGAGGTGTAGCTTCGATATGGTTATCCTCATAAAAATCCATGTGCAAATCAAAATTTCTGCTGGATACATAATAAAGATATTTGCCGCCTGCGTCAAAAGATGGATAAAGATTATCAAAAAACTCGTCTGTAATTGCAAACTTTTTCTTTTGATCTAAACTATAAAGGTAAATAACATTGTTACGATTAAAGTTTGTAAAACTGTAAGTTATCCATTTACTATCAGGCGACCAACTATAGTCACTTTCTTCCCAATAAAATTCATCATTCTTTAATTGATTTGATCTGTCAACCTCAACCATTTTTTTAGAGTCGATATCAACATAAAAAATTGCAAATTCTTTATTGCCAAAAAGTATTTTTTTACCGTCAGGCGACCATAATAAATGGTAAACAAATTTATTAAGGTTGTCAGTTAGTTTAATCCACTCACCGCCGCTGATGCTTTGAATATAAAGTTGATATTCACCTGTTTTATCCGAAAAGAAAGCGATCCATTTGCCGTCAGGTGAAATTTGCGGATACATTTCTCTTGTTCCAGATGAGTTAGATAAATTTTTTGCATTCCCTTTTTTTGTCGGAAGAGTAAAAATATCACCTCGAGCTTCAAGCACTGCATTTTGTCCATCATTTGAAATATTCATAAAATGAATATAATCTTTTGGATTTATTACTCTGTCTCTTAATGTCCATCTGTCTGATGGTATTGTAACCGTAATTTTTTTTGATTGATTTGTACTGACATCATAAACATTAATATATCCGTTTTGAATATAAACGATCTGAGTTCCGTCATTTTCAACCCACATTACATCAAAATCTGTGTAGTCAGTCAGCTCTTTTATGCTTTTGTTAGATAGGTCTTCAACATATAGATTAGAAACTCCGTTTGTGCGATCCGAAACAAAATACATTTCATTCCCGATCCACATTGGATAACTGTTTTTACCCACATAATCCGAAACCGGAGAAAATTTATTCTGTTTAAAATCATATATCCAGATATCCTGGTATCTTCCGCCTTTATATCGTTTCCAATAATACTCTTCCGAACCTTTTCTGCAATACAGCATTTTACTTCCATCGGAATTAAAACTACAAAGTACACCTCTATCAATCGGTAACTGTTCCGGGGCAGAACCATCTTTATTTACAAAGTAAAGATTCGGATCACGGGAAATATAATTTTCCCACATTGATCTGAACACAATTTGTTTTCCATCAGGTGTCCAGGCAATAGACTGCGCAGTACTTGGAGTGTAAGTAAGCCGAATTGGCTCACCTCCTTCAGCAGGCATTATATAAACGCTATATGTTCCGTCGTATCCTGCTGTAAATGCAATATGCTTCCCATCAGGCGAAAACTTTGCTGAAAATTCATTGCCTGGAAAATTTGTTAATCTTGTCGCGGTTCCTCCACTTGAATTTACTATCCATAAATCATTTTCGTAAGTAAAAACTATTTTATCCTTATAAATATCAGGATAGCTCATTAATCTTCCTTCTTCCGCAGGAAGAATTAAAATGGATATGAAAAATACGATTAGGAGGGTGTTTAATACTGATTTCATTTTACTTCCTTAAAATATTAACAACAATAAAAATAATTAAAAATATTACTTCTTGATAGATAAATTATATAGGCGGCAAATAAATTATATAAGCTTGTTTAAATGAAGTAATACACAAATAATATCTTAATAATTAGTAATCTTTACAATAAAAGTTTTGACTTTTTGCATAATTAATCGCTAATTACAGTTAGAGATTTTGTAAAGTGCTTATAAAAGTTCTTTTATAAATGTTTTGGAAGAAATCCCAGAGTCTTTATAAAAGCATTATTTTACTTTTTGAAATCTTTGATAATGTATTGAATATGCTTTGATAGGACCATCTGAAATTAATGATTGATTGAATCATTAATATTTAGAAACGCTTTCGTTAATTACGTTTGTGAGGTCTAAAATGAAAAAGTTATTTTTTTTCTTTTGCCTTTTAATTTTCTCAGGGTGCTCAATATTTCAACCTGATGACGAACCAACCGCACTTCAGCCAAAATTATTAAAACAATCTTCACTTCCAGCTATCAGGGAATCAATTTACAGCGACAAGTTTGAATTTTACTGTGAAATGCTCGTTAATGAAAAAGGCGATGTTGAACAAGCCTGGTTATTAACACACAGCGGGGATGAAGTTTGGGATTCTCTTGCTACTCTTTCTTTACTTGACTGGAAATTTGAACCTGCTTCAATGAACGGTGTTCCCATTAAAACTTTAATCAGAAGAAGAATACAGGTTAAATTTGAACAGCCTGAAATAATGTACCTTGCCGAAATTCTAATGAAAAGCCACGAGCAAGCAGATTCAGTTTATAATGCGCTGTTAAATGGAGCAGACTTTAACGAACTTGTACTAAAATATTCTGTCAGTCCTACAAGGATGCAAAATGGATTGGTAGGTAATGTTGAAATCAAACATTATTCTAAAAATATCAGTGATGCTCTAAGCGGACTAAGTGAAGGGGAGTTTACAAAACCTCTTCAATATGGTGAATGCTGTGTAATTTTCAGAAGAGTAAGACAAAATAATTAGCAATATTTTTCAACTTTTTGAAAAGGAGAGTTTTTATGTCTATCAGCGTTAAAAAAGTTGAATATTTTTACTGTACAGTGCAAGACCAGCCGGGTGAATCCTATAAACTACTTACATTACTTTCGGATATAGGTGTAAATTTACTTGCATTTACTGCTGTTCCAAGCGGCGTGATGAACACTCAGTTTACATTATTTCCTGAAGATTCAAATAAACTGATTATCGAAGCGAAAAATGCGTCATTAAATATTCAGGGTCCCATTCCTGCTATACTTGTTCAGGGTGATGACGAGTTAGGAGCACTTACAGATATTCATAAAAAGTTGTTTGATGCAGGTGTAAATGTTGCAGCTTCAACAGCAGTAACAAACGGAAAAGACGGGTTTGGTTATGTGATCTATATCAGGACAGAACAATATGCTTCAGCTTTGGATGCGCTAGATTTATAAGAAACATTTGAAAATAACCTCTCTAACGGTCATCCTGAATTTATTTCGGGATCATTTTATTAGATTCCGAAATGAATAAAGTGCTTGTACAAAAAATTTTATATTAATTATTTAAAAAGGTTTTAACCGCCAATCGTAATATTTTCACATCGAACATCATCTTATGTATATTTAAATAATAATTATTTTATATCTTCAAAATACATTGAATTACACTGAAAAATTAAAAAATATTTTTTCTGATAACTGCCCGATAATCGGCAAGGAAAAATTTCTTAACTCTGCTGTTCTTATACCTATCCTTATCCTTAATGATAAAGAATATGTGCTGTTTGAAAAAAGATCAAACAATGTAAGACAACCCGGCGAAATAAGTTTCCCGGGCGGACATTTCGATCCAAGTCTTGATAAAGATTTTTTTTCAACTGCTTTAAGAGAAACTTCTGAAGAGCTTGGCTTATCAACAGAAAAGATAAATATTATAGGGAGACTGGGAACCCTGGTTGCCCCAATGGGTGTAATTGTTGAAACTTTTGTGGGTTATTTAAATGTAGATAATCTGAATTCTTTGGATATTGATAAAAAAGAAGTTGATCGTGTTTTTATTCTTCCACTTGAATTTTTTGTGAATAACAAACCTGAAGAATATCACACAAGATTGGAACTTCATCCCTATGTCGTTAATGAAACCGGTCAAAAACTCGAACTTTTTCCCGTCAAAGAATTAGGCTTACCTGAGAGATATGCAAACTCCTGGATTAACGGTAAACATCGCGTATTAGTTTATAAAACTTCCGAAGAAGTTATCTGGGGAATTACAGCTGAATTGATTTTTGAACTTTCCAAAAAATTGAGGAACTAATTTGATTAATAATTATAAACACATTATCTGGGATTGGAACGGTACTCTGCTTGACGATGTTGATTTTTGTCGGCTCATTATAAACAGGATTTTAAGAGAAAATAATTTAGCTGAACTTTCACTTGAAAAATATCGTGAGATATTTACTTTTCCTGTTCAGGATTATTACAAAGCCGCCGGGTTGGATTTTGACAAAACTTCTTTTGAAAAATTAGGACTTGAATTCAATGAAGAATATGAAAAAAATAAGTTAAGCTGTAACCTTTATAGCCATACAAAACAAATACTTACGGAAATTAATAGAAGGGGATTAAAACAATCCGTTCTTTCTGCGTACAAAGAAGATAATTTAATAAGTATTTTGAAACATTATGATTTATTTGATTATTTCACTTTTATAGTTGGATTGGATAACATTTATGCCGGGAGCAAGCTGCATTTAGGATTAAAACTTGTTGATAAGCTTGGTATAGAAAAAAATGAAATTCTATTTGTAGGCGACACTTTACATGATTATGATGTGGCAAAAGCAATGGGAGTCAACTCGGTTTTAATAGCAAATGGACATCAGACAAAAGATAGGCTTTCTACTAATGGTGCTTTTGTTATTGATAGTATGGAAGAACTTGCTGATTATCTATTTAACAAATAATTCTCGAACAAGTATATCTGCAATTCTTTCAGATGCTTTGCCATCCCACAGTTCAGGCACTGTTCCGATCTTCCTATTTCCGTTTAGAACTTCTGCCGCTGCTTTTTCAGCTATGTCAAAATCCTCACCTAATAACTGGTTTGTTCCTTCTTCGACAGTTGATGGTCTCTCAGTAGTCTTACGCAAAGTTATACACTGAACTCCGAGATACGTACTTTCTTCCTGGATTCCGCCACTGTCGGTTAATATAAGCTCTGCATTTTTTACAAGGGTTATAAAATCAATATAACCGATTGGATCTGTAAGTGTTACATTATTATTCAACAGATTCGATAAATTAAATTTCTCAAGGTTTTTCTTAGTGCGCGGATGGATGGGGAATACAACTTTACGCTTTGATGAAATTGAATTAAGCAATTCTGCTAAGGCGGTTAACCTGTCTTTACTATCCACATTACTTGGGCGATGCATTGTTACCAGAACAAAATTGTTTGGCTCTATTTTAAGTTGATTTAAGATCTCCGTTTTTTCAGTTAAAGGCAAAAAACTTACAAGGCTATCAATCATACAGTTACCCGTAAAAAATACTTTTTTATCATCAATTCCCTCATGCTTCAGGTTTTTAATTCCGCTTTTCTCAGTTACAAACAAAAAGTCCGAGATAGAGTCAGTTAAAATTCTGTTAATCTCTTCAGGCATATCTCTATCAAAGCTTCTTAATCCGGCTTCAACGTGCGCTACTTTTATATGCAGTTTCTTTGCGGTTAAACTGCAAGCTATGGTTGAGTTTACGTCTCCTACAACGATAACAAGGTCAGGCTTTGTATCAATTAAAACTTTTTCAAACTCAATCATCACTTTACCGGTTTGCTCAGCATGAGTGCCGCTTCCAACTCCTAAGTAAAAATCCGGTTTTGGTAATTTAAGTTGATCAAAAAATATATCAGACATTTTTTCATCGTAATGCTGACCTGTATGACAAATTAAATGAGTGACTTTTGATTTATATTTTGTAGTAAACGATTTATGAATAGGAGCTACTTTCATAAAATTTGGTCTGGCTCCAACAACAGAAATTATTTTCATACTTTTATCTCAAATTCAATAGTTTAAAATTTTTCTTTTACCTTATTTAGCTCATCCAAAGAATTAAAATACCCTATTCTAACTCTATACCATGTTCCTTCAAGATCAGGTAGATCGGCAATAGTAATAAATGATTTGTACCCTTCAGATTTTAAGCGTTTTTGTTCTGCTTCAGCTTTTTCTCTTGAGCGCCATGATGAAACCTGGAAGCAATACAAATAGCCGTCTGTAAAAATCATCTTCCCGATATTTTTTTCCATTGCTGAGTTATATTGACGGTTTAAATCAATATTTACTTTACTTCCGTCTTCCTGCTTGTTACCCGAAATTAAAATAATGGCAACCCTGCGATTCAAAGCTCTTCCTGTTTCTGTGTTGTTATCAGCAATAGGATAATCGGGTCCATATCCATTTACCAGTAACCTGGCGCCGTCAATTCCCATTGTAACAAAGAAATTAAAAACTGATTGAGCTCTTTTTAGAGAAAGTTCTCTATTTACTTTTATTGATCCCGTATTGTCTGTATGCCCTTCAATCTTCCATCTTGTATCCGGGTAATCTTTCATCACTTTTAATACCTTTTCAAGTTCCGGATAGGCAGCAGAAAGTAAAGCAGCTTTGCCCGGTTCAAAAGTTACGCCGCCGCTTAATATAAATTCCGTTTTCTTAATTGGTTCATAAACTATTTCTTCAATAGGGCAGCCCCATTTGTTTACTTCAGTTCCAACCGGAGTGTTGGGGCATAGGTCTTTGTAATCAGGCACACCATCATCATCAGAATCCAATGGGCAGCCGCGTGAATCAACCTTCACTCCTAACGGTGTATCATTACATAAATCGAGATAATCAGGAATTCCGTCCCCATCAACATCTAAAGGACAACCGGCAAAATCAACAGAAACGTTTTTAGGAGTATTAGGACATTTATCTAAATAATCCGGCACTCCATCTTTATCAGCATCCACAGGACAACCTAATTCATCCACTTTAACATTTGGCGGTGTATCCGGACACAAATCATTCTCATCTTTTACGCCGTCGTCATCTGTATCATTAATGCCGCCGAAATAAAAGTGAACTCCGCCTGTTAAAGTAAAAAATATATCGTTATCAGAGCCGCCTGTAATTGAATTAGGTGAATCATCAAGATTATCAAATGGTAAATAATCCATTGAAGCAGCAATATTTAATGAAACTGATTTGCTTACCATAAATTTCAATCCAAACTCACCATTAGCAAACCAATCATTAGGGCTGTACATATTTTGTTTATTCCGTTCCAGTTCATTCCCATCAACATCCTTCGGCTGATAATTTATCCAGCCAATGTGTGCGGAAATATATGGGTAAACAGATTTCCAATAAGTAAGAGTATAGCTTATTCCGCCGGAAAGCATTATCAATTGTGTTTTGAATTCATCGAGCGGGGGATAGTAAACCTTATAACCTGGTCTGCCGGAACTGGCTGCATAACCAAATGAACCGGCGAGCGAAACACCAAAAATTTCATTATTGTAAGTAGGGAAGTAGTAATCTCCTGCCAGACTGAAAATATAATCAAGCTTTGTATCCTTAAAATCGGATTTTGTATAAGTAATTCCGCCTTCAAAACCGATTGAAGTTTTTGAAGATAGCGGGTTGAATATTTTCCTATTATTGTTTTGTGCAAGGGAAGTAGTGATTAAAATGAGTACGGCAACTATTAAATATTTTTTCATTTTGTTATATGGATTAATTGTGAAGGCATTCTGTGCTAACTAATACTTTTGTTGGCAGCAATTTAAACTAAAAATATTTTTTTTATGGTGTTAAAATACAAATTATTATAATCTTAAGTCTATAAATTATAGTAAATGGAAAGTGAAAAACTGTTCTTTAATGTATCAAATGAATTAAGCCTTGAAATATCTTCATCGGTAATATCTGAATATGTATATTTTATTTTTAAGTTCAGGTCATGTTGATATTCATAATTTACTTCTAAACCTGTACGGTACTCTTTTCTTAATTGACCATATAAAAAAGATCTGCCGTTTTCTTTTATATCATTATATGCAAAATAAATTTCATCTAATCCTCCTTTTCTTATTCGCTCGGCAAAGATCATAAATTTTAATCCACGTAATAATTGGTAGTTTAACTGCAACCTAATTTGATCGGAATTCTGCCCGAGCCAATGCCCTAATGGATAATCGATATGTTTATATGTAGTTACTTCGTCCTTATGTTCATATACCCAGGGATTTATTCTTGTATATTCTAAAGTCATATCCAAATTTGGCAAATAAAGATCAATAGCTTTTCCACCAAAAGTAAACCCTATCCATGTGTTATTGTAATTCCCGTCGAGAATGTTTCTAATCTCTGTTACATCAACAAAAACAGTTGAATAAAATTTAAAATTTTTAGGGTACTTAACCGATACATCCAAGTAGAACATCCCGTTTCCATCGTTTACATTGCCTCTGCCTGAATTATGATCAAGAAATTTATAAAACATAAACGGGATGAAAAACTCCGGTCGTATTTCACCGCTGTAAACTATTGCATTACCCGCAGATATATCTATTCGATTCCATGGAGTTACTGTAATCAAATTAGCAGCGATATATTTATTTATATAACTTTCTCTTAACTGCTGACTGATGGTTCCGGGATAAGAATAATAAAATGCGGCAGAATCGGGGACTAAAGAATTTAACCACCCATGCATGTATGAAAATCTTAACCAGGGAACAGGGTTAAGATTTAATCTTATCTGCGGATATGAAGGTGCTTTGTCAGACAAAATAAGTTGCCCAAATTTACCGTGTCCCCATTGCATATAATCTTTAATTAAAGAAACACTTCCCCAACTCCAATTAAAAGTGATACTTCCTTTTACATCACTATACTCAATTCCGTTTGAAGCATCTTTATACCATGCACCTCTTACTGAAGTAAATGATTTTTCCTTATCTACATTTCCTCCAAATTCACCTTTATCCCTGATATTAAAATCAGCACCGAACCAATTGGAATAAGTGGCAAATGTTGATAACCCGATCCAACGTGTATGCCCTGATTCTTTACCCGAAACTGAAATTCCATAACCTGCAATAGGGGATAGTTTAAGATTAAAAAGTGAGTCATTGTAGTTAAATAAAAACCAGCGTTCTTCTAAATTTTTATTTATTAATGTTGACTCCTGATTGGAGTTAACATTGTTTATGATTATTCCATCCTGATCTTTTCCCGGTACATCTTTTACTTTAATATTTTTTAATTCATAAAAATATTCTTCCGAATAAAAATAAAGTTCTTCAATTTCTACATTATTTGGTTTAGTCCCTTCACTAATATCGGATTTAATATTATTCTTAAATTCATTTTCTATTTCGTTTAATTTTTGTGCTACATACATTCTTGAAAAAGGTTTTACTTCATCATTAAGATCGATTAAACCCTTCAAATTTTGTCTCTCAAGAAAATCATAAACACCGCTTTCTAAAGGGACATATATTACCTGACAATATATGAGTGCTGAATTACTATTTATAGCCGAAGTTATAAATACCAACAAAAGAATTAATTTATATTTTTTTAACATTTCACTCACATTATATATCTAAAGTTAAAAGTGATGTATTTACAATTTGTCATCTTTCAACAGCTTAGACTAAACATATTGTATAGTTTGATGTGTAATTGCAAATTATATATTGCTATGCACTGCGCTTTTTCTTTAATAAAATATTATTTAATGCTTTTACTAAATATTTAATATCTGTTTTTAAGGGACTATGCTTGTAAATTTCAAGGTAAACTTTTTCAGATATTTCAATTTCCTCTATTGTTTTAGGCATATCGGCATAAAAGGGAGGAATCAATCCCGGTTTAAACATTTTTCTGATTTCCTGGTGTTCTTTTGAATATAAACTCATATAGTGACTGCTTATAGGTCTTACTCCCACTAACTTCAAATCGCCTTTAAACCAATTTATTAACATAGGCAATTCATCAACCCATAACTTTCGTAATATGATTCCCCAACCGGGAATTCTAAAATCATCTTTAAATTTCCCACCTTCTTCTAAACTATTATGCTGATAAATAAAATCCTGTATATACTCTGAGTATGGATGCATCGTTCTCAGTTTATAAACATAAATTGTTTTTCCGTTTTGCCCTATTCGCTTCATTTTGAAAATTGGGCTATAATTAGGATTTTGTTCCGTAGTAGCTTCTTTTGCTTTTCTCGCAGCAAAATAAACAATCCCATTCATTTCGGTTAGGTCCAGAACCTCAAAGCCGCAATACACTAACCTGCCCAAGCCTTCTGCCAGTGAAAGAGCTCTGTCTTTACCTTTGGTAAACGTAAAATATATATTTCTTGTAATAGGTGTTTTGGGAAAAACTCTCTTCCATATAAAATCAGCAAAAGCAAATAAATTTGCCGCTAAATATGGATATTTATTTAAATATCTTTTGTACCTGTTTTTATTAGGTATTAAAGCTCCTGCAAACACTCCGCCCTTCAGTAATCTTTTATTAATAACCCGTAGATAATCATTAATTCTTCTTAGATCGTTTAACTGGTGCAGGTTAATTATTAATTGATGCGAATTAAGTGGAAGTACAGAAATATTATACAGATCAACAGATCTTATTATAAATGTTTTTCGGGTATCAAATGATTTTAAGTCCAGCATCCTATTAAGAAATCTAAATACTTCGCCGTAGTCTTTAAGATATTCAAATTGCAGCTTTTGTTTTAAAGATGATTCATGTTCCTCCTCATTTTTAAACTTATACTTAACAAAATTACCTCTAACAACCGATGATATTGCAGGTCCCTTCAGTTCGTAGGCTCTTAAAAACTTGGAAGTTACTTCATCGGTTTTATTCGTAACTTTTTCAGCAAATAAAGCAACAAATACGATAAATGAAATTACGGAATAAAAAAGAATTGCTTCGATAAAGTACTGAAGGTACTGCGGCTTTACCTGTAATAGAAAAACACCAAATCCCATAAAAGAAATTATTAGTATGTAGAATTTTATTTGTAAAGCGAATGCATTCCATTTAGTTCTTGCTACTTCTATCGGGTTAAACCTATGCGTGATAGCGGCAGCAAACAACCAGCTTATATAAATTGTTGTTAATAATATTCTGTGGTTATCGTTAAGATTATCTACCCCTATATTTCTTATAATCACTAAGTAACAAAGTACCGATAATATTAATCCATCTGTTAAAAAGTAATTAAGTGAAATCTTAACTTTTTTCGTAACACCTGTCTGTTCTGTGTTTTCAGTTTTTAATAAATAATAAAATACCTCAATGATAAAGCCTATTATCATAGAACTCATAAGCAGGTATCGGGAGATATTTTTAACATCGAACATGTAAAGCAGGATCGATACCATACCCAGGCTTATAATTAATGATATATATAACTTTTTTATTATGGTATAGATTTCGTGTTGTGCGGTCAAAATAAATTTGCCTGATAAAAGTGAGCCTGATATTAAAGAAATGATTAGAAATTCAAGTAAGTTTATATAATTCTTTTCTAACAATAATGTATGTTTTCTGGAAAAATAGAAAACAAAAAACGCTGTTAAATAGACTAATAAACTTACAGAGTTATTGAGAATGTAGTTCGTTTTTTTCTTAAACTTTATCACTGAACCTTTATTACCGGAACTAAAAGCAAAGTTTTTATTGGTGACAGGTTCACTTGCACTAAGTTTTTTTTCTTTACCCAAAGTTGACCTGGTTTTTTAATTTAGGATATTATTCCATTTAAGATAAATATTTTTATTCGTTTTCAATCCTAATAAATAAACATATAAATATATCAAAAAAAACAGTACACACAGAAAAATAATATTTGTAATTTTGACCGGATGGAAAAAATTTTTACAATTCACAATCTCATTTCATTTCTACTGATTCCTGCATTAATTTTTAATGTAGCTGTATCCGGAATATCAAATAATTCAACCGGTTCTTTAATTGTAAAATCCTTTTCGTCCATACTGTTATTTCTGATTTTTTTTACTCATCTTAAATTATCCGGTATTATTTTTAAATCTTTTTATAGACTAAAATCTTTGCATTATATACTTTTTATAATCCTAATAATTATTGTTTACCTTGGCATTACACTTTCATATTCTTCAAATCCCGGTTACGGCGTGCAAAAAATAATTAATATAATCATAAGTGTCGTCCCAAATATTATTGTAATGTTTTATCTTCTTACTTTTACAGAAAAAGAAGCTGTTAAAAATTATCTTCTTACTGTAATTATAATAGTCATAATCTTAACACTTATAGGGGTCTTTATATTTCACCCGTTCGATCATTCAACGATATATAAATTCTCACCCCAAAGATGGAGTCATGTTTTTGTAGGCAGATTGATTTCCTTTCTTAGTCTTATCATATTTCTTTTTTTTATCAGCACAAAGAGTTCAGGCAGAATTTTAATCTACTCAACAGTATTTGCTGCAGGGGTGTACGTTACTTATTTAACGGGATTAAGATCTGCGTTTCTCGGTTTATTAATTTGTTCATTAATAATATTCTCCTGGTTTTATTTCCAAAAGCAATTAAACACTAAACATTTATTCAGCTTCATTTTAATTATAATCTTTACATCCGCACTTATTTTAATAACGCCGCAGGAACTTAATACATCCACTCGTTTCGGAAATATGCTTAAAGTTGAAAATCTTGAATTCGGTGGAGACGGACCGATATTATCACGTATGGATTCATATACTTTAAGCTGGCAGATGTTCAAAGAAAAACCATTACTTGGCTGGGGCATTGGCAGTTTTAATGGATTTAATAATGTTGAATGGACTTACATTCAGAAATACCCGCATAATTTATTTCTTGAAATACTTTCCGAACTGGGAATTGCAGGCTTTGCTTTTTTTGTTTTGATCGGTTTTATTATCGTAAGGGGAATACTCAATAATAAAAATTCTTTTACCGGTGCAAAATCTGATTCTTTGACTGATAATTCTTTTATACTAATTCTTTTTCTCTTTTCTCTATGGCTATCAATGTTTGCTAAAGATATTTCTACGCAGGGGTTTTTATGGTTGTTTATTGTGTTTGCTGGAGAAATAAACAAATCAAAAAAATTAACTGAATGATTTATTTAAACCTGTATTGGTGATCCGGATTTGCATTCATCATCCTTATACTATCAGGGTAATTTTCAATTAACCATAACATAAAAGATGTAACATCAATTTTATCTGAAAGCATTTTTAATCTTCTTTTTTGCCATACTTCTTTCAAATTGGGGAAAGAAAGTAATTCATCTAATTTCTGAAACAACTTTTCAGGTTCAGATGTTTTTATTCCATATGTTAACCCGTATTTGTACTCAAGTTCTTCAAGATAGCCCAGCTTGCCTACAAAATCATTGAACCTTATTGATGGAATACCCAGAACTGCCGCCTCTGCCGTCATTGTTTGGCTGTCTCCAATATAAAGATCAGATGAAGATAAAAAGGATAAAATTTCTGACGGAGGCAAATTGGTTCTATAGGTATTTAGTTCTTTGCTAAGTTCTCGTTCGGATGAAATATACACATTTCCGTGTTGTTTTAATTTATTAATTAATTCTAAAGCTAATTGATCTGTTATACCTGTTTTACCTTCATCATGATGAGCTGTTAGTTTTGCAAATCTTAAAAAGAATAATTTCTTATTATCTTCTTTTTTATATTCATCCAACTGAATCCTTTTCGGATGTAGATAAGCAAGCTCATGATAACCCTCATAAAAAATAGTTTTCTTTCTCCATCTGCCTACACTACAATTTGAGGGGACTAATATATTTGTTGCGAACGGATAGCTTAACTTGGCAAATAAAGGTACTGCTTCGGCATCATCTTCATTAACAACCACGGAAGGGATGTTCATAATTTTACCTATGTGAGTTATTTCTGAAGAAGTACCTATCATTAATGCAGGATTAAACTGATTTACAATTTTAAATAGCTCCCAGTCTTTTTTAATTAGACTTAAAAGTATGGCAAATTTGTTTTCATTCCTATCTTTTGGGTAAATATTTTTATAATCCCATCCTTGAGTTTGTACAAGGTTCTCAAGCACATCCTTTTTTTTAATTACTATTTCAACAGGATAACTTTTTGATTGTAACTCTTTAATTGTGTACTTAAACAAATGAAAATGTGCCGGATGTCCCAAGTAAAAAAGGTATCTCTTCATTAAATTTTATCCACTAATAATCTTGAAAGTGCTACAAACATCCATGCATTTGACCATCGCATAAATGATGTTTTATTTGTTTTTGACCCATAATTTCTAAAATAAAAATAACCATCTTTATTCTGCATATTATTAATCATAAAATCAGCGACCTCTAATGCTCGGTCTTTGTGTCCGAATCTTGTAAGTGTTAAAATTGATTGAGCTGCAGAAGTACAATCTATCGGAAAAGTTTTATTATTGTAAAATTTCGGTATCCCTTTTTCCATAAAATTAGTTAAATAGTAATCAAAACCTGTTCTAATGTTTTCATCATAACTTGAGTCTTTAGAATGGATACGATATTCATCAAGACAATCAAGTATATAACCGGTATGATAATTATCAATAAATTTTCCTGATTTAGCCATTGAATAGTACCATGAACCGTTTTCATTTTGTTTATTGACTACAAATTCTATCGCATTTTTAGCTTCTTCTAAAAGTTCTTTTTCTTTTGTTATTGAATAGGCCTGTGTAAGTATTCTTGCCCCTTTCATACTTGCATTAAATACTACCTGTGTGTCAAAGGGGGAGTATGAAAAACAGAAAAGTTTATTATTCCCGGAATCATATATACGGTTCAGATCTTTAAGCACAAATTGAGTTGAGTTTTTAAGCATTTCCTTTGCTTTTTCATTTCCTGTTATTGACTGACATATATATAGAGCATTGGTTATGAATCCCGTAGCAACTACAGTTGGCTTGAATGCAAGTATTTGCGTATGTCTTGCTTCCCAATCAAAATCATAACCCCAACAATTACCTGAAAATCCTTTCGATCGCACCTGTTCCAACTCATTTAGTAAATAATCAATTCTTTTTAAAGTTTCATTTTTTTTGCTTATTTCTTTCTCACTTTCATAAATCAGTGAGTAACCTTGTAACATTAAACCCAATGTTACAGGATTGAAACCTTTAGGTATTAAAAGTATTGGCCTTAAATTAAATGGAAATCGTTTTATTAACTGCTGGGCTCCGAATCGTATAAGCTTATTGGATCTAAAAAACGGAAGTTTGAACAAAGGTGATGAGAGAGCATCATAAGGGTCCCAACCACGGTAATTTTCTTGCTCAATATATTTTTGTAATAGTTGTAAAGAGTTAAAGATTTTATTCATAAACCTTATATTATTTAGATCAAACAAAATTATTTCTAATTAACAATTAGAAAATCAATCTTTCGATTGTTCGTAATATATAGATTCCAATTGTTTAATTACTTTTGATGCTAGAAAATTATTTTTAGCGTATAAGAAATTGTATTTAGAAATTTCTTTAAACTTATTAAGATCAGAACATAATTCATTGAATTTGTTAATTATATCATTTACGTCTTTGATTTTTATCTTGTAACCTGATTTTTCATCAATAATTATCTCACTCATTCCACCGACATTTGTAACTAATACTGGTAACCCAAAACCCATGGCTTCAAGCAACGAGGAAGGTAAACCTTCAGTATATGAAGGTAGTACATAAATATTAGATTTGAAGAATGCCTCGGCTTTTTCTTTTCCCTCTACATATCCAAGAAAATTAATATTATTTATTTTTTCATTGGCTGTTTTATTTTTGACTTTAGATAATGCACTTCCATCGCCGGCAACATTTAATTTAACTTTTGGATTTTCTTTTAAGATTATTTTGAATGCTTCGATTATTTCATAAATCCCTTTTTGCATTTCTATTCTTGCAAGAAATAAAATATTGACTTCATTAAAATTTATTTTGTCAATTTTTGAAAGAATCATTTGTTCGTTATGATATCTAAATAATTCATCATCTATTATTGTTGAAATAATGTAAATGTTTTTATTATATCCTAATTTTAATAAAAAATCTTTTTTCTCTTTCGAAAGGACGGTAATACAGGAGACTGAAAAAAAAACTTTCTTCAACAATATATAAGCAATCCAATGTGAGAAAACATTTAAGTTTTCAATCCAACCATGGAAAGAAACAATAACCTTTATTTTGAGAAACTTTGATAATAGTATATAAATGGAATCTCTTATTATACTATTAAACCCGAAGGATGTGTTGATATGGATAATTGATGGTTGTTCATTAAGTATTTTTTTAATGAAAAAATAAAATTTTAGTGAACCATTAAAGTATTTTTTTATACCTTTTCTTTGGTCACTTCGTATAAAAAAAATATAGTCAACTGAAAAATATTTTTGAGCTGTTTTATAAAAGCCTGAAATACCACCTAATTTTTCTAAACTTGGAATGCAAATTAGAATCTTCATTTTATATTTTACACTTATTCAAATCGTTTTTGATTGTAGCATTTAAATAGCCTAATATTGAACCAAGCAATAAAAATACAGCAGACATTGAAGATACTACCCACATTTGATTTGAAGCTGAAAGAATAAGGCTACAGGTAATAATTGCATAAAATGTCGATCTTAGCAAAGAGTATTGTTGATTATTTTGTACTTTCTTAAGTAACTTATTTAAATAAAGTATGAGATGTAAAAATAAATAGAGGTATAAAAGTAGTCCAATAATGCCTGATCCTGCCAACAAAATGTTATAATCGACATGAAATGGTCTTGAAGGATTTAAATAAATCACTTGTTGAATTAAATCTTTAGTATTAAATAATTATACAAATGTAAATTGCGCGAAATATCCTTGGGCTAATTGTAATAGCAAAAAGATAGCCAATTATAGCAGCTGTGAATGAATTTACTATAGGAATAGAGAAAAATAAATATTTTCTAATTGCGTTCATTGTAATAATAAACTTATTATGAAACCTTTTTTAATAAAATTTAAGATATTGCTTTTAATCATTTATTTCGAATAATTTTTTAATGCTAAATGTTATATAAGTTTATTCGCATTATTTTTTTTAATTTTTTCTTCAACAAAAATATTAAAAACAGATAATCTAGCAGCTACAATTGAAAATAGTCTGACATAAAAAACGTTAGCATCACTACCATGAAAAGTAGTAATTACCGGTACTTCTCTTTGTATGATCTTACCCCCTAAAAGTACATACTAAGTTAAGCAACTTTTTCAATTAAATCTTTTCTTTGTTTTTCTTCAAATTCAACTGGTGATAAATAACCTAAAGATGAATGAAGTCTTTTTCTGTTGTAATTGATTTCAATATATTCAAAGAGACTTCTTTTAGCTTCTTCTCTGGTTTGATATATCTCCCAGTATGTTAACTCTGTTTTTAGTGTATGAAAAAATGATTCTGTTACTGCATTATCATAGCAGTTTCCTGTTGAACTATTTGACTGAACTATTCCATAGTTTTTTAGTATTTCTCTGAATGAACTACTCGTATACTGACTGCCTCTGTCTGAGTGAAAGATTATTCCTCTTTCCGGATTTCTGTGAACTAAAGCCATCATTAAAGCTCTTATAACAAGTTCTGTTGATAAGTTGCTGTCTAATGACCACCCAACTATTTTTCTTGAGTAAATGTCCATTACAACTGCAAGATAAACCCAGCCCTCATTTGTCCACAGATAAGTTATATCACCCGTCCAGATCTTGTTTTCTGATGAAGCGGTAAAATTCTGATTAAGTAAGTTTTCACTTGCTGCTGCTTTTGAATTCTGAACTGTTGTTACTCTGAATCTTCTCTTTGTTTTAGCCTTGATATTATTGACTTTCATCAACCTGGCTATTCTCTTTTTATTTACAATTACTCCTTCTTTTCTGATTGCTGCATATATTCTTGGCAATCCATAAGTTGCTTTGCTTTTATTGTGATGAGATTTAATTATTTCAAGTATCCGCTGATTTTCTACTGCTCTAAAACTAATCCTGTGTTTTAGCCATTTATGATAACCTGATGGACTTACCTGTAATACTCCACAAACTAAGCTTAAGGGATATTGTTCCCTGTTTTCTTTGATAAACATATATCTTACTCCTTTACCTTTGCAAAGTAGGCTATGGCTTTTTTTAAAATGTCACGCTCCATTGTTACTCTTAATAACTCTTTTTTTACTCTCCGCAGTTCTTCGTCTTCTGGTTTCATTCTTCCTTTGCCAGGGAATGCATTCTTTGCATCTTCCAGATACTTCCTCTTCCAGTTAAATAACGAGTTACTGCTTACCCCCAATTCTGAAGCGATGCTTTCTACGCTCTTTTCTGATTCCAGTACCAGCTTTACTGCTGATAACTTGAATTCTTTATCAAAACTTCTTCTTGGTTGTCTTTCTACCATTGTTGCTCCTATATTTTTTTACCATTTTACTAAATATAGTTGCTTTTCTTTTTGTCTACTATATGGGGGTAGGATCAGTAAACAGGCAAGCAATCCTGATAAACCATAATGTGCATGAATTAAGTCTGGTTTAAATTCTTTTATTTTCTTATTAATTGGTTTTAGATTCTTTAGATAACCACTAATTCCTTTTCCTTGAATTGGATAAATATAAAATTCTATTCCAAATTTTTGAATTGAATTAATTTGTTCCATAATAAAAGTGGATATATGATCTGAGTTCCCACTACAAATTATTAATACCTTCATAATCCTAACTGTAACTTAATTAGCGGTTCTAATTTATTCTTTATAATATTTTCCCATGTAAATTCAGTCAATGTAGATCTTATATTAGAAGAATTATAATTCTCTCTATTTTCCCAAACAAAATTTATTGCATCGGATAGGGAATTACTATCTCCACTGTATAAAACCCCATTTATTTTATTTATTGTTTTTTTATTTTCATAAGTCGCCGTACCTAAACAGATCATCCCGGATAAAATATATTCATATGTTTTTGTCACTGGTTGATTATCATACCATGGTGTAATAGGTACATGTGAAATCCCAACATTACATTCTTTAAAAAAAATCCTGGATTCTAGATTTGTTTTTCTACCGTGAAACGTAACAATTTTATCCAGATGATATTTCTTGATTGCATCTTTAATTTTTAACACTTCACTTTCACTACCAAAACCAATTATATCATAAGTGATACTAATTTTATTGTTTGCTATTTTAAATAGATTTACGGCTTCGATAGTTTTTACTATATCCCTTTGGTTTAAAGTACCCACATATAAAAGTTTTAGCTGTTCAAAAATATGGTCTCCATTATAATATATATCAGAACCTAGTGGTAGTACAAAATAATTTTTTAATTTTATTATTCTTGCAAGTCCATCGGAAATTATAGTAACTTTATTAAAGGTAAGTGACGCTAAATATATATTCAAATTATCAAGTTTTCTCAAAATATTATTATGCCTAATCGATCCTGTGCGAATATCTAGGATTTTTTTTTCTGATCTACAGAATAATCCAATTAAAAGCACTAATTTAAAATAATTAGTAAATATTATGTCAAATTTATTTTTGAAAGAATAATATAGTGTCATTATCAAAAAATAGATACTTCTTAACAAACGAATTCTAGGAAATTTTAAATAGATAATATTTATCCCTGGCAATTCAATCTTTTTTCTCTTTCTATCAAAACATATGTAATGAACATTATGCGATTCCTTCAAATATTTTGCATAATAATAGTAGTCAGTATGGTATCCAAATTGGTTTGGATTGATAATTAAAATTTTCCCAATTCTTTCATTAGATTTATTCATTATATAATGGTATTACTTAGTTTCTATACAGATTACAACATTTTATCTAGGCTGATAAATATGTTTTACACTTTGATGATATTTTGAATATAAGAATGATTTCAAATTATATTTATTCTCTTCCATTAAATAAACAATTATAAATATAACTAATAATGTTAATGCTTGGACGCGTAATATAAGTCCACTATAAAGAATATAATCCCATAAAAAAAATCCAATCATTACATATTTTATTTTCTTATTATTTATACATAATAATAAACTGATTGCATATAATAATGTAGTTAATATCCCAATAAAACCAGCTGTGATATAACTTTGGAATATTCCTGTAGCTGCCCCCTTACTACTAATACCAAAATCAAATTGGTCAAATTCCGAATAATCCTTAGTATATATTTTATCAAGTCCAAAACCGAAAAAATTGTTTAAACTGAATGTTCCACCTTTTATTAAGTTATTATAAAAAAGTAAAGCGGTACCTCCTCGACCAACACCGAGTTCAAGACCAGTATTTATACCAAATGTATATTCTTGTGTATAAGTAATAACATAATTCAAATCGAAATCTCCCCAAAATTTGTTCTCTTTATTTAAGGTTGGGTTTAGTCTTACTCCGATATAAAAAATTAATAAGGCTAAACCTAAAAAGATAGGAATCCTTTTTAATGTTAGCTTCCCCGGGATATATATCATAAACAAAAAGATCATGGTAGGTGCTGCGAACCAAATTGCTCTTTTATTACTCACAAAACCAATAGACAGAAGTAAGACAACAAATAACCAATCCTTTTTGCTTAATTTCTCATTCCTCATTAGCCACAATATTATAAATCCAAGGATTGGTAATGTTGTTGCCACACCTCCTCCAATATAAGTAATTGTTCCTACAATGGATTCTTGAACACCCATAATTAGTAATTTAATTACTGATAAAAGAACCTGAATAATCATTAAAGTAAAAAGCAATTGCTGTAATTTTATCAATTTTGCAGGAGTATATTTAACATATTTCACAAAAATTAGAAATAATATAAATGGAACAATGTATTTGCCATACTGACTAAAAGTTAAATAGATATAATCTTTATTTAAAAAGGCGGATATAAAAAATGAGGAACTAAAAAGAATAAATGAAAAGATAATTAATTTTACTTTTTTACTCGTATTGTGAAATACTTTGTATTTAAATAATAAGTATATAGATAATATAACTAGTAAGATTTTGTACGGGTTTTCAACATTCTTTCCCAAATATGCAGCTAAACCGGAATAAAAACATAATATCACCAAAATAAAAACAGAATCATTCCTGTATTTATAAACCATAAATAAAAACGAAATAATTACAAAAATGTAAAAGCTGAGTATTTTAATTGGTTCTACTGTATTATAAATAGCGTATTGATCAATCATATTTATAAGTAGTTTTTTCTAATCAGAATAATTTATTCATTATAAAATCGATTTATAAAATTTTATATGGATTTCTGCAATTTTTGAAATATCAAATTTGTCTCTAATGGTTTCAAATCCGTTTTCACCCATTTCTATAGCTGATTTTCTATTTGTAAGCATAAGTATTATTGCATCTGCTATTTCATCAATATTATCTGGATCAACAAGTAATCCATTCACTTTATCAGTTATCAACTCTTGCCCGCTTGCTCTCCTTGTGAAAATTGTCGGACATCCGACTTGCATTGATTCAATAGGTGCCATACCAAAGCTTTCTGCATATGATGGGAATATAGCACAAGAGACAGATTTATATATGTTAGTCAAATTTTCTTTCCTAATAAACCCTTTTAATTCAATTGATTTCCGTGTCTTATCATCTAATAATTCATTTAATTTTTGAATATCTTTTTTATTTCCATTTCCATATAATAAAAGTTTTGCATTTGGAAACAACAATATAACTTTCTTCCATGCTCTAATTAAACTAAATATGCCTTTATTCTCAGTTAATTTACCAGCAAATATCACGGTATCACTCGAGTTGTTGACATAATCTATTTTATTATTAGTAAATATTCCATTATAGATTACCGTTATTTCCTTATTATAACTAAAAATCTTTTTTACTTCCTCTTTTATAAATTTGCTTGTTGCAATTACCTTTGTAGCATTATCAATAAGGGATTTTTCTTTGCTATAAATATTTTTAGTATCGAACTTATTATTTGTTAAGTAGCTTATAAAATTATAAGTACCATGAAGTTTTACAATCGTTGGTATATTAAAATCTGGAAATTTTATTAACCTTTGTCCTGAATATCTAAAGGTTTCATTGAAATCTGGGATCTCTATTAAATCGATTTTATTATTCTTTATAAACTGATATAAGAATCTTATGTAAGAGTTAAATTCATTTTCTATATTTAATATTCTACCCCAAAAGTTTCTTCGTGAAAATTGCAGAGTGAGCCAATTTCCGTAAAATAGTCTATATACTTTTACACCTTCATCATTCTCAAACTTCAGTCCTTTTCTGAAATATGGGTAAAACCCAACAACAAAGATATTTTGTCCTTTTTTTGCCAATTCACGTGCAAGTGTTTGTGTTACGCTTCCAATACCTCCATGATTACAAGGAGGATATTCATCACAAAGAAATAATATGTTTATTTTAGAACTCCTAAGTTTTTATTTATCATTAATTTTAAATTTTTCTAAAACAATATTTTTTAAATATATATAATCATCTATTTTAATTGTTTCTCCAAGTATCCAAAAAATTATAATTCCAGATGAGATTTGTATAATTAATTTCCATAGATATCCTATCTTAATAAAATCACCAATTAAAAATACTATTACACCAATAAAAGCTGCTAAAAAAAACGAAGGAAGAATATCTTTAATTTGATTAATGAAAGAATAATTAATTAACTTACCCGACCAA
The DNA here is from genome assembly GCA_049294175.1 of Ignavibacteriaceae bacterium. Classification (GTDB taxonomy): domain Bacteria; phylum Bacteroidota; class Ignavibacteria; order Ignavibacteriales; family Ignavibacteriaceae; genus IGN3. Next base: position 36,213 of record JBAQCL010000001.1, read on the forward strand.
TAGCTATTTAAGTAATATGATACAATATTTAAAAATAACATACCTAAAATCAATGAAATTATACCATAATATATTCCAATTATAATTACTGGCAATGCAAGGATTTTTTTAATAATTTCTAATTTTAAATAAAGATCACTCCTGCCTTTTACGAGTAATATATTTAAATTTAGAGATTGTAAAGGATATGTAATACCTACAAAACAGAGAAGTTGCAAATAAATAACTGTTGGTAGCCATTTTATACCTATTAATATTAAAATCAAAGGTTTAGCTATAACGACCATCCCAAACATTAAAGTAAACGTAATTAACATAGTGCTTTTTAACAATTTTTGATATGCTGCCTTTAATCTGGGCAAATCATCTTGAATTGAAGAAAGTACTGGAAAGCTAACTCTTTGAACCACATCGATAATATTTTGCGAGGGTAAATTATTGAATTGTTCAGCGCGTGTATAATAACCTAATTCAGTAGCTGAATAAAACTTCCCAATTATTAATAGATAAATGTTTTTATATATAGTATCAATTAAACCACTGAAAAGTAGTTTATATCCAAAAGTGAACATCTCTATAAATGATTCCTTACTGATTTCAAATGTGGGTTTCCATTTATTCCATAGCCATAGTAATATTGATGTAAGTATGTAGCCAGATAAAGTTTTAAAAACTAAAGCCCATACACCGTAACCGGCTAAAGCCATCCATATCCCAATTATTCCAGATACTATCGATGCAATTATCGAAATCTTTGTTTGGAGTTTAAAATTTATATCCTTAATCAATCTAGCACGTTGAACAATTGTTAGTGCATTTATAATTAGGCTTATTGATAATACTCTAATAATACTCGTGAGCTTAGGCTCATTAAAAAAATTGCTGATTAATCCTGATAAAAAGAAAAGGATTAGAAAAAAAAGGATCCCATTAATGATATTGAAGAAAAATACAGTAGAATAATCAGTTTGAGTGCATTTTTGTTTCCTGATTAATGCTTGTGTAAATCCACTGTCGATAAAAGACTGGGATATCGCAATAAAAATTGTGGTCATCCCAATAAGACCAAATTCACGTGGCTCTAACAATCTTGCTAAAATAATACCAACAACAAATGTGATACCAAGTTTTGCAAAATTATCAATGAAGCTCCAGGTTAAACCCGATATTGTTTTTTGTTTTAAATCCAAAATATTTACTGATAAACGTAACTAAATTACGATAATAGACTTCACATAATATATTTTTTTATTTAAATATATATATAATGCAAGTGTTAAAATATCAATAATTGAAAATTGATAAGTAATGAAAAGGGGATAAGATTTCTCCCCCTCAAAACAAAAAATATTAGTGAGAATCCAAATACAATATAAATTTACAGTTTGGGACTTACAATTTAAATTATATTCAAACTGATAAAGTTACGTGGAAGGGAATTAAGAATTTAAGATTACTTTTGAAAGAATTTTATTTGTATTCACTTTCCCATAATAAAGTAAGTACGGCATTATAATTCGGCATTGCTACATTCTGCTCGTACAAATAAACATCTTCTCTTGCTTTATAATCGCTTGGAAACCAAACTTTTGCCTGCACAAGATCAAAACAGGAAGGTGAGCTGTAATTAAATTAAACGAATGGATGCCTAATAGGTGCAGGCATGCATTACTTAATCTATCCCGCGGCGGCGGATTTTATCTTAAATTAACTTTATTCTTTATCCGGACAAAGAATTATTCTTCCCATTTAATATATCTTCAGAAATAATATGAAAATCTTTTTTAGCCCGGGTATAATTTATCGGTTCTATCCATTTAATTTTATCTAAACTATCAAATGGAAAATCTTTAAAAAGACCAACAATATCTATTGGATCAACTGAAGCTTCTTTTTGTTTAGCTTCATTTATTAACTGCCGCCAGTTAAACTTGTAATTTTTTGCAATACACCATATATCTACAAAGTCTTTTATCTAAAACCTGTATAAAGCAGAAATTTTATTTGACAATATGTTTCTTATGCTATCAACTTTTCCCAATCGCTTATCAACTACTATTTTTTCAAATTTTGTAGCAATATCATTTACAAAATCTAACTTCAATTCTGTTTTATCCGTAGATACAAAAAATTGTGCATAATCATCTGAAATGCTTGTTCTTTCGGTAAGTAACTTAATTGGTTTTTTAGGTGTCGATCTACTGAAATAATCTAAAAATGATTTTATATAAGTCTTGAATGCCGGATCGCTGTTTATAAAAAATCCAGATCATCAGAATAGCGATGATTAATATAGTAATGACTAAGCGCTGTACCGCCGGTCAGATAAAACGGAAGATTTAAGTCGTTTACGATTTTTATTACTCCATCCTGTAG
>JBAQCL010000002.1:0-44683 GCA_049294175.1 Ignavibacteriaceae bacterium
GTTTTTTTATATTGGCGGTCTTTAGAGCTTTTTCCTTAATGACAAATTTGGGTTTAATTTTTTCTTTCAGCAATAAAATCTACTAAAGATTCCATAGCTAATTTCGTTTGGGAGTGAGGAAATATATTTAATGATTGTTTGGCTTTAAGAGAATATTCACTTGAAACAGACAGTGCGTAGTCAATCCCTTTATTTTCCTTAACAAATTGTATTATCTCTTTTACTTTGGTTTTATCGTTCCCGTTTTTTAATATTTTTCTTACTCTTGCGGCTTCATTTTTAGAAACCTTATTCAACGAATAGATTAATGGAAGAGTGATTTTTTTTTCCTTGATATCACCTCCAACAGGTTTACCAATCACACTTGTGGAACCTTCATAATCAAGAATATCATCACGAATTTGAAATGACATTCCAATATAATGTCCGAAATTCTGAAGCGCTTCAATATAATCCCGATTTTCTGTAGTGCTCATAGCTCCTATTGAACAACAGGTTTCAAGTAAAGATGCTGTTTTATCCGATATTACTTTAAAGTATGTTTCCTCATCAATATCAAGTTTTCTTGTTTTCCTTATTTGTAGTAACTCTCCTTCGGACATTCTTTTAACAGCGTTTGTTATAACACCTAAAAAATCAAAATCCATACCGTTAATTGCAATCATCAATCCTCTTGATAATAGATAATCTCCCATTAGAACAGCAACTTTATTTTTAAATAAAGCATTGATGGACCATAGGCTTCTTCTTTTATCTGCATTATCCACAACATCATCATGAATTAAGGTTGCGGTATGTAATAATTCAACTAAAACAGCCCCGCGGTAGGTTCGTTCCGATATTTCTCCCGCAAGTTTTGCAGAAAGAAGCACAAGAAGCGGGCGAATTTTTTTACTTTTTTGTCTGATAATATAGCGAGAAATAAGGTCAACGATCCCAACATTCGAACGCATTGAGTCTTTAAATATTTCATTAAACCTATCTAACTCTGATTTAACAGGACTGCTTATGTCTTTTAGGTTACTTTTAATCACGACTTCTTTTGGGATAGTTTAGAAATTAATATACTTATTTCATATAATACTACCAATGGAACTGCTAATATAATCTGTGAAACCGGATCGGTTCCGGGTGTTAAAATTGCAGCAGTTACCATTATTATAACAACAGCATGTTTTCTATACTTTTTCATAAAAGAAGGTTTTAGAATACCAAGTTTAGATAGAAAAAATGAAATCATTGGAAGTTCAAAAACCAGGCCCGCAGCCAGCATAACACTGATTATAATTGACATGTATTCATCAATTGCAAACTGATTTTTAATTGCCGTAGAGCCAAACTGAGCAGCAAATTTTAGCGCCAAAGGCAGCATTACAAAGTACGCAAATGAGATTCCAAGAAGAAAACAAAATGAGGAAAATATAACAATCCAAAGAATATATTTTCTTTCACGCTTATGTAATGCCGGAGAGATAAATTGCCAGAATTGGTAAAACACATTTGGAATGCTAAGTATTATCCCCACCATAATAGCAACTTGCATATAAAGGAATAATTGTCCGAATGGTTTTAAATTTTGTAAATCCGCCCCTGAATCTCTAGCCGGTTTCAGCAAAACATAATCAACCAGAAAATCAATAAATATCCAGGCAATGATAGTGCCTATAACAATGCCAATTATTGAATATATAATTCTCCATCTTAATTCTTCAAGATGCTCAAGAAAGGTCATTTCCTTTTCTTGAACAATCTCTGCTTCATCACCGTTATCTTTTAAATCTAATGTAGTCACATTAAAATATAGTTTATTTCATTTCCTTAAATAACGGATAATTTGAAGCGAAACCAATCACTTCATTTTTCAAATCATTAAGAACTTTTTCATTTTCAAAATTTTTGATCGCTTTATTTATTATATCAGCAACCATTTCCATTTCTTTTTCTTTCATGCCTCTGGTTGTTAATGCCGGAGTACCAATTCTAATTCCACTTGTTACAAATGGACTTCGCTTATCAAACGGAACCATATTTTTATTAACCGTAATTCCAGCTTGTTCCAAAGAAATTTCAGCCTGTTTACCGGTAACATTTTTATTTGATAAATCAATCAACATTAAATGATTATCTGTGCCGCCGGAAACAATATTAAAACCGTAGCCGGACAGTTTATCTGAAAGTGCTTTGGCATTTTTAATTATTTGATTGGCATAAACACCAAATGAATCCGAAAGTGCCTCGCCAAATGCAACTGCTTTTGCCATAATCACATGCATCAAAGGTCCACCCTGAATACCCGGCATTACCATACTGTCAATTAATTCAGACATCATCTTAACTCTATCACCCTTGGGAGTAGTTAAACCCCATGGATTTTCTTTATCCTTGCCGATTAAAATTATTCCACCTCTTGGTCCTCTAAGAGTTTTATGTGTTGTAGATGTAACGACATCACAATATTTAAGCGGATTATTTAATATACCTTTTGCAATTAAACCTGCCGGATGCGCCATATCGCACATAAGAAATGCGCCAATTGAATCAGCTATTTCTCGGAATTTTGAATAATCCCAATCGCGTGAATATGCACTGGCTCCGGTAATTATTAGTTTAGGTTTTTCTTTTTTAGCGAGCTCGGCAATTTTATCGTAATCCAGTCTGCCTGTTTCTTCACCTAATTCATATCCAACAGCTTCATATAATTTGCCTGAAAAATTAACAGGCGACCCGTGTGTTAAATGACCACCATGAGCTAAGCTTAAACCCATAAATTTGTCACCTGGTTTTAAGAAGGTCATTAAAGCTGCCATATTTGCTTGAGAACCGCTATGGGGTTGAACATTTACATATTCAGCTTTAAATAATTCTTTTAATCTTTCTCTCGCTATGTTTTCTGCCATATCAACAAACTCACAACCGCCATAGTATCTTTTACCAGGATATCCCTCAGCATATTTATTTGTCAGAACAGACCCAGTAGATTCAAGTACAGCCGGACTAACAAAATTTTCTGAGGCTATCAATTCCAATTTGTTTGTTTGTCTTGCTATTTCAGATTGGAGAACTTTTAATATTTCAGGATCGTTTACAAGATGTGATTCCATAATTATCGCTTATTTTGATGAATGATTAGATCAAAATTAGAAAAGGTTTCCTGAAATCTCAAGAAACCTTTTCATTAAGTAATTTTTACAGTCTAAGGAACTGTAACACTTCTGCCAATCCAGCCAACACAAGTAATTTGCAATACCTGTCCCGATTTTATACCGCGGAAAAAATAATCTTCCTTAGTTGGTATAACTCCAGAAAGAGCGTTAACTCTATCCCGGGCTTGTTCAAGTGTACCGTCCATTGCAAGGGCTTTTCTATATGTTGTATAAGCTAATAGATAAACAACTTTTCTTTCGAAATCTGCACAGTTAGAAGCAGATTGCTCATATAAATAGCCTTCATAGTAGATTGGCAACGCCCAGTTTCCACCTTTTTCACTTGCAGTTAAAAATTCTGATCTTGCCTGAGCAAGTTTACCCATATCCTTGTAGATAATTCCTAAATTAAAATAATTATCCTTATTATCAGGCTGCAAGCTTATTATTTTTTTATAAGTTTTTTCCGCTTCACTTAATTTATCTGTCTTTTGATAGCTTGCTGCAAGTTGTGCGAGATAACCAACATTATCAGGTTCTAAACTAATTAAAAATTCCAAAGGAGCAATTGATTCCTGAAAGACAGAGGCTTGAATTGCAACAGAAGCGTATTCTTTTGCTTTTTTGGGATTTGTATTATCTTTTTCCCATGTAGCTTTTACTATCTTTAATAATTCATCTATATTCTCAACCAAATCTTTTTTACGAGTACTCCAGGTTTCATTATCTGGTTCGCGATCACTTAACAAATTATATATTTCAAGAGCTTTAAGTTTATAACCGTTTTCACCATCATCGCTATTCTTATATAATTGTCCAAGCCTATCATAATAAAAAGAAGATAACTCAGGTTGCCAGGCTATAGCTTGTTCATACTCAGGAATAACAGTTTCAGGAGGTAATGATAGCCAGATTTCAGAAACATAAGCCTTTCTTGCCTGAAAATAACCCTTATCTTCTTCTCTGTATTTGATTGCCAGATCATAAAAATATAATATCGTATCCTGAATTGATTTAATCAATTCAGGTGAAGTACTGGAAGAATCATGAAGCACCCAAAAGCAGTCTTCCATTTTGTAATATATCCATTTACTAAATTTTACAGGATTTGCATTAATCACTTTCCATCCATAAGGTAAAGCGCTTTCAAAATCCTTGTTCTTCTGATATTCTGAAAACAAACTATAATTTGTCAGAACTTGCATCGAATCAGGAGCTTGCGCAAAACTGGATGAAAAAAAGAGTAAAATGGATAGAGCAAATGTTTTAATTAATGTTTTCACTTTATATACCCTAACTGTTATAGTGATTTACTTATCATATGTTAAGAACCAAAGTTCTCCAAAACTTATTCCAAAATATAATTTAACAAATTCTTCTTTTAAGAGACTATTGTCACTAGTTCCTCTAATCGAATACTGAATACCAAAATCAATTAAATTATCAATATCCATTGGAAAAGAAAATCCTCCGAAAACAGAAAACTGATTTATACCATTACCATTAAATTGGTATTGAGTTTTTTCAAAACTTACACCGCCTCGCCAAGTCATTTGTTCCAATAAGCTCATATTTCTACTTTTTTTCGGAGTATATTCAAATCCAGCAGTAAACTTGCTTGCATCCTGCAAATAGCTGTTACTAATTCCATCAAATTCAAAATTACTCCATGGTTGATAAGAATAATCCAAGTTTATATGGTACGAATCATTAAGTACAAAACTAATGCCGCCATTGATTCTTAGCGGTAATTTCATTTTTTTGTCAGTAGAAATAGTTACTGTGTCTATTTGAGTGGATGATGTTGCAGTTAAAAGTGTATCAGTATTTAGTTTTGCTATGTAGTTTACTGATAAACCTAACCTCAAATCTGAAAGTAAATCAATATTAATTTTAGGGGCAAGGTTTGGTGAAATCAAACCAATAGTCGATCCAAATCCTGTGGTACGATGATCATTTTCATAATCAGTATTTATATTATCGCTGTTGCTAGCAAATTCAATATTTGAGTAATATCTTAAATTTCCGAAATAATAATCTAAGGTTGCACCAGCTATAAACCCAAAAGGTAAATAAACTGAAGAACCCAGAAACAATTTTGAAATACCTCCCTTACCTTCATAAGTAACTTTGTATGAAGGAATATCAGCATCTGATGATGTAAAGTTTTTAACTGATTTATAGCTAACTCTTGAAAATGGAACTAACCCGGTGACAACACCAATTCCATATTCATGACTTACAGGAAAACCAAATGTAAACCCTTTAAAGTCAGTCTCACTTGTAAAATATTGATCAGAATTATCGGAAATACTTATTCCTTTATAACCAAGACTAAGTTCAATCCTGGTTTTACTTAATGCAGACCAACTTGCAGGATTAGAAACAATAATATGGTCAGGATCTAATCGAGTAATGCCAAGATCACCAATGGACAACATCATAGGTGAATACCCATATTCTACGTCACCAATTCCGTACCTGGAATAAACCGAACTATTTTGTGCATTACTAAATGATATAATAAAAAGAGAACTTATAATAGATAAAATAATGATTCTCATTTACTGATTACTTCTTTCTTGAATATACAATTTCTAATTTTGGTCGTTTGGTGATATCAGAAGCATTACTTCCTTTAAGTGCAAATATTTCAACCCCATTCAAATCACTTGATGCTTTTATTAAAAGTCCCTGGTTATCAAGACCGGAATGTATAGCTCGTATTATGTCTGTAACTGATCCGCTAAATTTATCACCGCTTCTGCTTAAAACTTCAACATAGTTGGAGTTAACTTCGTATGCTGCCGAATCACTAAAAAGATAAACTCTCAGTGAATTCGTATAATCAGATCCCGTCTTTGTTTCTGCTGAATCAACGGTTAGTATAAGAGTAGCAGAATTTATCACCGTATTTTCAGGAATTACTGATAAATCAAAATACAAATTTACTTGACCTGACAAGCTAGATTGTATGAATATATTCTCACTGCCCACAGAAGGTAAATCACCCAAAACCAAACTTATATCTGAAGATACATACCCAGTAATCGTATCAGTATAAACTCCCGGTTTTTCAACAATTATTTTTAATCTCGGGTCATCAACTCCATCGGAATTGTATCCTGTAAAACCAAGTATTTTCTGAGTGCTTGCTGTAGGAGTAAGTAATATTCCGTTATTAGAGGCAAGATTTGTATCCGAATAATTCTCAAGCCAAGGCAAAATCAAAGAATTATCAACTCTAAATGTATAAAGAGTATCTCCTTCAATAGCGTGACTACTACTATAATCTATATTATCGTAAGATAACGTTGGCAAACTATCTGCGCTAAATGCTGATGTCCAAAAATCATTTACTTTATGAACTTCATAATCTAAATCAGATAAAGAATCTCCAAAAGAATAATCTTTATGCATTTCAATCCATGATTCATGAAAAATAAGATTATTATTTATTATATCATCCTTTATCGAATCAGGAAAGGCAAATACAAATTTCATTAAAATTTGTGATGTTACATTTTCTGCTTTTCCCAGCATTATAATATTCGAGGAAGCCAAAGTATATACGTGTTTAAATGAATTTGAAGTTTGATTCATTGAATCCACAGATGAATCAAATTTAAAAATCTGAACATCGTCTTGAGTTAAAAATCCGGAACCTAAATCAGTAGGTGAATCATTACAGCTTACAAATAATAAAACACCAAAAGCGAGGAGAAAAAAAACAATTATTTTATTTTGCACTAATAGTATCTCCAAAAGAATCTTTAATTATATAGTTACAAGCTTCCGTTAAATTTTCGGCTATAAAACTTGGGAAATTATTTCCTTTTTGCAACATAGAAATACTCTCCACACCCCTGCCTGTTTTAACTAAAATTGACTTTACCCCGGCACTTATCCCCGATTCAATATCTGCAACAGTATCTCCAATAAGGTATGAAATAGAAATATCTATATTATTTTCTTTGACACAATCCAATATCATCTTTGGTGAGGGTTTTCTACACTCACATTCTTTTTCAGTGTTAAAATCCGGATGGAATGGGCAGTAATAAAAGGCATCAATTTGTACATTATAAAAAGATAACGTTTTATTTAATTCTTTATTAACCGCAATTACATCTTGTTCAGTAATCAAACCTCTTGCTATACCTGATTGATTTGAAACTACGAAAAGTTTAAAATCATATTTATTTTTTAATAGAGAAAGTGCCTCAGCAACTCCGGGAAATAATACCAGCTCCTTTGGATCACCTAAATATCCAGTATCTTCATTAAGGGTTCCATCGCGATCCAAAAAGATTGCTTTATTTTTCATTAACTATTCTGCAGAAAGGATAGTCTTATAAAGTTCAATATATCGTTTAGCAGATAAATCCCAGCTAAAATCCGATTTCATTCCCGCTTTCATAATCTTTTGCCAGGTTTTCTTATCCTCAAATATTTTTATTGCACGTTTCAATTCTTTTATCATTTCCTTATCATCATACTTCTTAAATACAAATCCATTTCCTTCTTCAGTTTTTTCATCATACTTAATTACCGTGTCAGCAAGACCGCCGGTTTCACGTACAATCGGAACAGTTCCATAAACCAAACTATACATTTGATTTAGTCCGCAAGGCTCATACTGCGACGGCATTAAGAACATATCAGAGCCGGCTTCAATAAGATGTGCAAGGTCATCGTTAAATCCCAAATAACAGGCAAATTTTTTAGAATTTTTTGATGCCATTTTTTCAAAAAAAGTATGATACTTTTTGTCGCCTGTTCCGAGCAAAATTATCTGACAATTCAATTTTAATAAGTCATTAAAACCTTTTTGAACAAGATCAAAACCTTTTGAGTCATAAAGCCGAGAAATGAGTCCGATGATCGGAATGTTTTCATCGTACTCAAATCCAAATCGTTCAGCAAGTTCCTTTTTATTTTCGATTTTGTTTTCGATATTCTTTAATGAAAAGTTTTTAGGGATGTGTTTATCTTTTTCAGGATTCCAGACTTTAGTATCGATACCATTTACTATACCGAATACCGAATCCTTACGTTTTGATAAAATATCTTTTAACCCTGAGCTGTATTCTGATTTTGTTGTAATTTCATCGGCATAGGTTTTACTAACAGTATTTATTACATCGGCAAACATTAAACCGCTTTTTAAATAGTTTAATTTGCCGTTTTGCATAATACCTTTAGAAACCGACTCTAATTCTTTCGGCAAACCGGTTTTACTGAAAGAAGTCGCATTAAATTCACCTTGATATGCAATATTATGAATAGTAAAAAGTGTTTTAAATTGATCAAATCCTTCCTGATCTTTATAAATTGTATTTAAATAGGCAGGAATTAATCCGCATTGCCAATCGTTACAATGGATTATATCAGGAATCCATCCAAGCTTAATAATTAATTCCATAACAGATCTGTTGAGAAGAATAAATCTTTCATCATTGTCTGGGTAATCTTTACCTGTGTTTGGATCTGAGTAAAGACCATTTCTGCTACCAAAATATTCATGGTTGTCCAGAAAATATATTTGTACTCTCACGCGAGGACCTGGTAAAAAACAGGACTTTAATGAAAATACAACTTCTTTTTCCCCAATTTTAACTTGAAGATCTTTTAACCTAACAACTTCATGAATTTTGAACTTTCTATCATCTACAGCCCCATATTTGGGAATAACAATCCTAACTTCGTGACCTAATTCCGATAGCATTTGAGGAAGAGCCGACGAAACATCTGCAAGACCACCGGTTTTTACGAATGGAAAAACCTCAGATGTAACAAATAATATTTTTAATTTTTTTGCAGCCATTGTAGTTATTCTTTTTTATTTGAATGTGCAAAAATACTAAAAAATGTACTCTTTCTCAAAAAATTAGATATTTGAGAATTCAACCCTTAGATATAGTTACATTAACTATTTGAATTGTAGAGTATAATTAGACCTTTATTGAATTTTAAGCAAAACTTCAACCAATATGTTTTTTGTGTTTTTTTATTTAACAGCTTATAAAATTTTATTTTAATCATTTTACCACTTAAAATAAAAAGTTTATATTTGCAGTAAATCAAACACAAGAATTACGATGAAAAAATCTTTAGTCTTTTACTTATTTATCTTATCAGCTTTTTCATTTATCATTTCTTCATGTGCAACTTCTACAGGAAGCCGCTATTCAAAAATTGATGATAAGAATAATACTGATTCTTTATCAATTACAAATTCTGATAACAATACCGTAAAATTGGATGAGGATTTTGATATTTCACCATACAAAACCAATATAAAAATTCCTGAAAAAACTAAGACAAATACAACTAACAAAAATGATATTTGGTTCGATTATACTTCCGCAAATACAGGAGCAGATCAAAAAATTTTAGTTGGAACTGAAGAAGGATACAGAGTTCTTGTTACAAGTACGGATAACTTGGAAGATGCAAACCAAATAAAATCTGAAATTGAAAACAGTGTTAATGATAATGAAGTTTATATTGATTTTGAACCTCCTTTTTACAAAGTAAAATCAGGAGATTTTAATAATCAAAAATCTGCTGATAATTTAAGATTTAAATTAAACCAGCTTGGATACACGGAAGCAAAAGTTATAAAAGAAACTATTAATGTCTTCAAGTAATGATTAAGCTATTCACAAACGCCTCACAAATAGTAACCTGCAACACGCAAGGCAAAAACTATAAACAAGGCAGCGAACTTAGTAATTTAGATATTCTGACTGACCATTTTATTCTTGTTGAAAATGGAATTATTAAAGACATACTGCCAGATAGTTCGCTTAACAAATTTGTTACTGCGGAAAAATTAGATATTAAAGATAAAATTATTCTTCCCGGTTTGGTTGAATGCCATACTCATACAGCTTTTGCAGGTTCCCGTGCAAATGAATTTAAGGATAAAATTGCCGGCAAAACTTATGAAGAAATCGCTGAAGACGGAGGTGGAATAATTGCAACCGTTGAAGCGGTAAGAAATAGTTCGTTGGTAGAAATTATTGAGTTGATGAAACCACGAATAGCGGAATTTATTTCGCAAGGAGTTACAACATTAGAGATTAAAAGTGGATATGGATTAGATTTTGAAAATGAGATAAAACTTCTTCAAGCAATAAAAGTTATAGATGAAATTTTCCCGATCGATATAGTATCAACTTTTCTCGGCGCACATACTTATCCGTTAGAATTTAAAGGTGATCATAATTTTTATATCGATTTAATTAATGATAAAATGCTCCCTTACATCGTAAAAAATAATCTTGCTGATTTTTGTGACGGTTTTTGTGAATCAACAGCTTTTAGTGCAAATGAAATAGATAAAATATTTTCAAATGTAGTACACCATGGATTAAAATTAAAACTTCATACGGAGCAGTTTAATAATATTGGCGGACTTGATGTTGCATTAAAACATAATGCTGTTAGTGTTGATCATCTTGAAGTTTTGCAGAAAAGTGATTACTCAAAATTTTCGAATTCTAAAACTGTTGCTGTTTTGTTACCCGGAGTATCATTTTTTCTCGATTATCAATTTGCACCTGCAAGAAAATTAATTAAAAATAATGCTATCGTTGCCTTAGCAACTGATTATAATCCCGGGTCTTCTCATATATTAAATCTTCATTTGATTATGAGTCTTGCCGCCATCAAAATGAAAATGCGAGTTGAAGAGATTATCAATGCAGTAACAATTAATGCTGCAAAAGCTTTAGATAAAGAAACTTCTATCGGAAGTATTGAGATTGGTAAAAAAGCAGATTTTTCAGTATTTGACACAAAAGAATATTCCGATATTATTTACAGCGTTGGGAGAAACCTTATTTCCCACACTATAAAAAATGGCGAGATAATTTTTAGCAAAAATTAAAAGCTACTTCCCCGATACATTAAAATCCGTAATGCTCCACCGCGGTCTTAACTTAACCGTATCCTGGTAAAAATAAAATTCCTCCGAATATTTAAATGGATGCGGATAGCCAAAATTATATGTTCCGCTGCTGTCTTTATCCGCATAAAACCATAACGAGTATGTGCCTGGTTGAATACGTGTAAACTTGTAAGTAAAAGTTTTGTCAGGTCTTGTTATATAGCAATTGTTTTGGTTTTTTACGTCCTGCAAAACAAGAACAATATTTTCTAAAGATGAATTTATTCTTCCGGAAAGCCCCGTAAATTCAATCCCCGAAATAGTAGAAAACTTTAAAGAATAAACAGAATCAATTTTATTATTTGCAATATCAATAATCTTAGATAAATCAAATTTAATCTCAAATTGTCTGTCGGGTTTCAAATTAGTAAGTGGTTTTACAATTACCGTTGCATCATCGGGAAAATTTATATCAAACGGAATTTTATTTTTTAGTGTATCTTCAAACTGGATTGCATTTTTTATTTGCTTGTTTTTAATCGCATCATCAAAATAAAAACTAAAGCTCGGATTCATAAAATCCACCGGAGTATTTTTCTCCGGTATTTTTTTATAAAGCTTGGGAGAAGTTGTATCTGCCCTATCACTTAAAATTAATTCCCGCCAATCGTTAAGAAACATATTTCCGTTAATATCCACCAATTTTTTGGCAAACAAATAATATCTGCTTGAATCATTTATCTCATTTGATTGGACTAAAACAAATTCATCTTTTTTTGTATTGCCTTTAAAACAATAATCTATGTTTAACATGGAATTAGATGTTGAATCAAAAAGGAAAAAATTATCTGCTTTGTAAATAGATGAATCACAATCCTCCGTCAGCGTAACTAAAATATGAAAACGATCAGTCATTACGCTGCTTATTAAGCGTGGACTAACAGTATCAATTTTACTTATGAAAAAATTTAATCCTGTAAACGATGAATCTGTACCAGTTAATGAAACATCTTTAAATGGGACGCCAATTAAATCTTGATCAGCCTGGTAAATAAAATCTCTTAGCTGATCTTTTACAGCAAATATTCTATAAACAGATTCAGCTAAACCAAAAAGTTTATAACTTCCATCTTTGCCAATCTGTGAAATATAGTCCGGTTTTTTAGCAAGATAATTAACAGTATCCTCGGAAAATTTATAAGCAAAAATTAAAGCGCCTTCTATTTCTTTGCCGTAAACTTTTCCATCAACAGTACGTTTATCTATTTTATCCCCGGTTGAAAATGAGAATGAATAAGAACTTGCCATTCTGTTTTTATTATTAACATCAACAACATCGGTTCCAATAGTAACTACATAAGTAAAATTATCTTTTAATCCTTTGGGAAAAGTTATCTCAACAGATTTTCCCGTCCAGCTAATTTCTAATTGTCCCTCAATTGTAGGGGAAATAAATAATGCATCTTTAAATGATCGTTTATCTACATATTCAGAAAATTCAAATTCAATAAAATCATCTTTAAAATTTGTCGTTCCGTTTTCAGGATAGGATGAAATTATTTCAGGGGGAATCTTATCAACTTCTCCGCCACCCGGAGGCAATTGATTTGCACAACCCCACAAAAATAATAGTTGAGAAAAAAAGAATAATAATTTTAATGATTGTTTTGTTTGTCTATCCATTTTCTATACTGAGCTACGTTTTTTAAATGTTCCGAATATGTCTTAGAAAATTTATGTGATCCATTTCCGTTGGATACAAAATACAAATAATTATTCTTTTCCGGGTATAATACCGCAATAATTGCATTAGCCCCGGGATTATTTATCGGACCCGGTGGTAAGCCTTTGTATCGGTAAGTATTGTAAGGTGATTCCATTCGCAAATCTTTGTAAGTCAATCTTCGCCAGCCGCCCGGCAACAAATATTGTATCGTTGGATCAGCTTGCAGCGGCATTCCAATCCTCAGCCTATTATGATAAACACCGGCTATACGTGGCATTTCATCAATAAAATTTGTTTCGCCTTTTACAATGGATGCAAAAGTTAATACCTGATGAATTGTAAACCCAATTTCTCTGGCTCTTTGTTTAAGTGAATCATTAAAAAATTCCTGGAAACCTTTATAAAATACTTTTATCGCTTCTTCAGGCGATGATTTTTCATAAATTTTATATTTCTTAGAGAAAAGGTATCCTTCAAGAGTCGGGACATTAAGCCCTAATGATTTTATAAAATCTTTATTGGTTGCAAGATTTACAAATGAAGCAGAATCAATTTTAACATCGCGTTTAACCTTAGCGCCAAGCCATTTTAATGTTTGCCCATCATTTATTCTTATTGACCGCAAATAATCTGCGGGACCGTTTACAAACAAATCCAGTAAATCTAAATAACTAATGTCATTAGGAATTTTATACCTTGCGGCTTTAACATTTTTTTCAGCTCCATAAATAAATGCTGCTACCTTAAAGTTAAACTTACTTGGGATAATGGATTGCTCGTAAAGTCTTTCTGTTACGCTGGTGAATGATTCACCGTCTTTAATCTCAAATGTAAATGGTGCAGGCTTATCGAAATGATTGGGAGTAAAAAAAGTTATATACCCTATTATAACCAAAACAAAAAACACAGCAAGTACTATGATTAACTGCGTTTTGCTAAGAAGATTAGATTTTTTTACCTGCATTTGCAAAGATTATATTGATAGAATTTTCTTAATTACTGTTTGTAATATAAAGCGGTTAAGGAAATTTATTTATACCAAAATATATTTATGCTGTGTAAACCGTTTCCATCCTTTTTTGTTTTTTGCTTCTACTGCCCAGTTAATGCTGCCGTCTTCATTGGGCCAGTAAACCATTCGTGCAAGACCTGCAGGCATTTGTGCTTTAAAAGCAATTGCATTGGGATGTACATCCTTGCCATCTGCAATAACACCTTCAGATCTTTTTCCATCAGAAGTGAATGACCAGAATGAAAGTTTATTATCCTTTACTCCGTACACAGCAAACTCTTCATATATTTTTTTACCAAACTCCCAGCGTGCAAGAAGATGAATATATTTACCACCAAGAATTTTTGTAAATGTTCGCGTACATCTGACTTTACCCATTGTTGAATCTGTACTTGCCTGCCACGTACCTAATAATGGATTTAGCGCTCCCAATTTGCCTGCACCTTTTTTCCAGTTTGTTGTCTTTGTTTTCATTTATGCTTTTGGATTATTTACTAGTTGCAATATACAGGAGTTGAGGGAAAATTTTTATTATTAAATTTAGATCATTATCTAGAAAAAGCTGACGAATTGAGGCACTGTTAATTGTCTATTACCGATTTCCTTTTGCCCGATTGTGTGTCTTACATAACATCTGACAGTTTTTAGAATCTGTAGCGCCGCCCTTACTCCACGCTGTTACATGGTCGGCATCCATTTCACTGAGCTGCCATATCTTGCCCTTGTTAGCATCATGTCCAAGTGCACAAAGAGGACAGTTTGATTTGCCTTTAGTTTCAGCTACTGTAGTCTGTTTTGAGTAAACTGATTTTTTGGTTGCCTCATCAAAAACACGAACATCAAGCAATTTTGTATTGACTGAACCACCAAGAATGTACTCAAAAATACCCTTCCGGTTTTTGACATATGGATCACCATAGAGCTTTTGTACTTCAGTAGAAACCTTTTTGGGGTTATATGATTTCTTATGATATTCTTCATACAGTCGTCCCCACTCCAAACCGCGCATCTCACTCTCTACCTCTATAAATACATTTGAGACCCAATCAATCACTGTGTTGAAATAAGTTTTTAATTCTTTAATGTTTTTATCATAACGATGCCTACTCATATAATCGTCAATGTATCCTTTACTCACCCAATCTAACGCCCGCTCTAAAAATTCCTGTCGATTGGCGCTACCCTTTACGTATGCACTCCATTTCTGGATGTTGGCGTTTTGACTGTTGCTAAATTCTTCTTTACCAAGTGTTACAAATGGTCCAGAAAAAACAGCATTCAACAACTCTTGGTTATTGAGAGGGACTCCAACAATATTAATCGTGCGATACCACTCTTTTATCTCGGTTTCATTCCCTTCACATTCATATATAAGAAGTTTCGTCTCCAAAATCTTGTCCTGCTTGTCTGCTGCAATTCCACCAAAATACTGCTCCATACCGTTTTCATCTTTGATGGCAAATTTGTTAGTTACAAACCGACCGATGCTGGTAATGCGTTGTTGTCCGTCTAAAACCTCTAAATTGTCATCGCTAACTTTGTTAAAGTAAATCAAACCAATTGGGTAGCTTTTGAGAATAGATTCTATAACTGCCACATCTTTTTTACCATCGGCATAGATGTAGTTACGCTGATACTCTGGCTGGATGGTCAATTTGCCAGACAATCCAAATAATCCTTTGCCTTCAAGTTCGTTATATACAAAACCTTCGCAAATATCTTTTATAGTGTAATCAGTTTTCAGTGTTGTTTTCATTTTGTTGCTGTTTTATGTTTAATAAGTATTCGAGTATAAAGTCTTTTTTTATTTATATAACCCCTGTCTATCTTGCCTTTCCATTTAGGGTTAACTAATTCGGGTAACAAACCCTCCTTAATGTTATAATCACTTCCAACTATCTCGAATTGATCTGGATTATACTTGTCTAAAAAACTGACTGGAACACCCATTATACCTTTGTAATCGCTTGGGATTGCATCGGTGAATGGCACTTCAATAGCATTGTAGTTGTCGTAGTGATCGTAGGATTTCTTTCCTTTAAGCTTCTTGTTAAATCTTAAATTATCTGCCATTGACATTAGTTTTAGTGGTTCATGACGCCGACCATGATCAAGATTTGTAAACCAACAAACATTCCTAAACTTCACTAAACCCGTTTCAGGATAATAAACACCTTCACCATATTCTTTTGCAAAAGGAGTAGAAAAAAAAGCATTGCCTGCATGAAAACCGTTACCCATCCACAACTTATCAGACTTAATCAGTGGAAAAACTTCCTTGTAAGTAATGGCGCTTAAGCTACCAATTATCACGAACTGTTTGTTGGCTTCCATAATCCAAGCTAAGAATTCACGAAACAATGAGAATGGTGGATTAGTAATGATCATATCAGCTTTCTTTCGGAGTTGCTTGATTTCATCGCTTCTAAAATCACCGTCTCGTTCCAGATAGTGCCACTCTAAATCGTTGACATCCACCTTGCCGTCACCAGTCTTATCAAGGGTTAGGGTGTATATCTTTCCATGCTTAGTTGTTTTGTTTTTGTCAAATTGTGGGTCACTTGTTTCAAATAGAGTTGGTTGGTAACCACTTTTATAAATTTTGCTATCCACTGCATAGCTGGTACTGATGAGTTTTTTAAGACCAAACCTCTCGAAATTTTGTGCAAAAAACTTGGTAAAGTTACTCCATTCCGGGTCATCACAGGGCAATAAAATTGTCTTACCTCTAAACACATTTGGGTTGAATTCTAAATAAGCTGCGATTTCTTTTTCAATATCATGGTACTGTGTATAGAACTCATCGTTCTTTGCTTTTTTAGCATTCGTAAGATTAAAATTTGGCATATTTTTTAAATTATTTGAATCAATTACAGCTAAGTCACTAACGAATTATTAAACTGATTTGTTTCTCGCCGCAACTTAAGTTTATAAAAATTAAACATCAAGAATTTTATTGTTTTGCAATCATCAACAATAGTATTTCTAAAACAGGATGCAGGCTTAAAATCTTCAAAATTCGATTCGTAAAATTCAGAATAGGTCTTTGAAGCTTCAGGGTGGCATTCGTGAAATCAAGAATAGGGCTCTGAAGCTTATAAATGGTTTTTGTAAATCCCAGAATCAACCTCATCCCAACCTTCTCCTTAGTAAGGAGAAGGAGTTTAAATTCCCTCTCCTAAATAAGGAGAGGGATTAAGGGTGAGGTCGCTTTTGTTTTAGTTGTTTAATTGCCTCTTCAATCTTTGCAAAGGCTAAATTAGCATTTTCAAGTAATTCAGTATTAGTTAAACGTAAAAAAGTAATGCCAAAAGCCTCTATAAATTCCTGCCGCTTTACATCATATATCTTCTGATCATTATCATCGTGAACATTTCCATCCAACTCAATAGCAAGTTTTAATTCAGGAGAATAAAAATCTATAACAAATTGGTCGATAGAGTATTGTCTTCGGAATTTACAATTAAGCAAAAGTCTATCGCGTAAATAATGCCAGAGTATTTTTTCACAAAAGGTTTGATCTTTTCTAAGTGTGCGGCGTTTTTCTTTTTCAGATGATTTGTTGTAGTGTTTAGTCAATTTACTTCTCCCAATATAAATTCTTAAACCAACCTCATCCCAGCCTTCTCCTTAGTAAGGAGAAGGAGTTTAAATTCCCTCTCCTTTACAAGGAGAGGGATTAAGGGTGAGGTTTAACTACTTGCTAACTCACCAATCTCCAAAAAATTATTCTCACTCAATGCAGGAAAAGGTTTACAGGAAAGTGTATCTCTTATTCCATTTTCATAAAGTGATTTTGCTCTGAATGCTATCATTGCAGCATTATCACCGCAAAATTGCAAATCAGGAATAACAATATCTTTTCCGGATGCAACTGCCAGTTTAGTGGTTTCTGTTTTTAAATAGGAATTTGCAGCAACACCGCCAACAACGGAAATTGATTTTATATCATAATCAGTTAAAGCTCGTTTCAGGTTTCTTGTCAACGCTTTTATTGCAGCATATTGGAATGAAGCCGCAACATCATTTTTATCTTGCTCAGATAATTTATCAGCACCGCCTTGGGATTGGACAAATCTTAATACTGCGGTTTTTAATCCGCTGAAAGAAAAATTAAACTTATGTTTTAAATCCGCAACGGGAAAAATAATTTTTTGCGGATCGCCGTTTTGCGCTGCCTTTTGAATCTTTGGTCCGCCGGGATAACCTAATCCCAATAACTTGGCAACTTTATCAAATGCTTCTCCTGCCGCGTCATCCACAGTTGAACCGAGTTTAAATATTTCAGTAAAATTTTTAACAAGCAACAGCAACGTGTGTCCGCCCGATACAACTAAACACAAAAAAGGAAACTGTGGTTTATCCGGCATTAGAAATCCGGAAAAGATATGCCCTTCAATATGATTTACACCGATAAATGGTTTATGTAAAGCTAAGGAAAGTCCTTTGGCGTAAGTTAATCCTACCAGCACGGCGCCAATCAATCCCGGACCCGCTGTTGCAGAAATAAGATCAATATCCTTTAGTGATAGGTTAGATTTTTTGAGTGCATCTTTAACTAAAGGATTTACAATTTGAAGATGCGCGCGGCTTGATAATTCGGGAACAACTCCGCCATATTTCGTATGAAAATCCTGTGAAGAAATTAAATTAGCCGTTAACTTATCATCATTTATAATTGCAACCGAAGTTTCATCGCACGAACTTTCTATTCCAAGTACCTTCATCTTCTCCCGAATGTTAATATACTTTTTACTATATGCCCTGCCACTGAAGGATTTTCTTTCAATCTTCTAAGTGAATAGGCATACCAATCTTTGCCAAACGGAACATATACTCTAATTTTATTTCCATCGTTATTTATCTTATCTCTCAAATCTTCTCTAACACCGAGCAACATTTGAAATTCAAATTTGTCCTTTGGAATTTTTTGATCTTTAATTCTCTTGTACGCAGCATCTATCAAAGTTTTATCATGCGTTGCAATACCAACATAATTTCCATCTTTAAAAATTATATCGAGAATTTTAAGATAATTATCTCTTACAGCCTGGCGGTCTTTGTATGCTACAGATGCCGGCTCAACATAAATTCCTTTACATAACCTGTAATTTGTTCCAATCTTATTAAGAACAAGAACATCATCGGATGATCTTTTCATATAAGCCTGGATAACAATACCCACATTTTTATAGTTTTCAAAAATTCTTTTGTACAGCTTGATTGTCTTATCGATAAAAGACGAATCTTCCATATCAATACGAACAAAGTTTTTATACTCGGCGGCTTTTTTCACAAGCTCAATTAGCTGCTCGTAAGCAAAATCTTCATCTATCGATAAGCCCATTTGAGTAGGTTTAACGGAAAGATTAGCCATCAATTTATTTTTTTCAATAGCTTCCAAAACTTCTAAAGCCTGATTTTTTGCTTCAACAGCTTCTTCTTTATTAGTAACAGATTCTCCCAGAACATCCATTGTTGCATGGATGCCTTTTGCATTTAGGTTTTTAACAAGATCAATACCGGCTTGCAGTGTTTCCCCTGCAATATATTTTTTTGAAAAGAATCCAACAACTGATTTTGGTAAGAGTTGTACGAACTCAACAATAAGATTATTAATTATATTCACAACAAACTCCTATAAAAGTATATTTCAAATTTAGTGTATTTTATGATTGGAATAAAAATTTGGAACCATTCAGGTAGTGATAAAAATATCTTTAATTGATATAAATAGTTTGATTATTCTATTAAATAGGGCATATTGGATAGAAAAAGCACAAACGGTCTTGTAATCTTTTTAAACTGATTAAGATAATTTGATGATTATTTTAAGTAAGCTACTTCGTAAGTCCAAGTGTTAATAAAAGCAGATTGAATTTCATTTTTAACTCATCTTTAATTGTATCGTTGGAAAAAATAAAATCAGCCCGTTTCTTTTTTTCATCTTCAGAAATTTGGTTCTGTTCTCTTCTGTTAAAATCTTCTTCAGATATTCCAAAAACAATTTTTCTTTGTAATCTATTTTCCCTTTGTGAAGTGATAAGAACAATGTAATCAAACATATCTTCCATATCAGCCTCATAAATTAAAGCGGCTTCAACAAATACTGCCGAATGTTTTTTTGATAATTCTTTTATTGTTTTATCGATTGATTTGATAACTCTGGGGTGTAAAATATTTTCTAACTTTTTAAGTTTAGAGGGATTTGAAAAAACTTCTTTGGCGATAAATGTTTTATTTGGTTTCCCATCTTTAAATGATTTATCACCAAATTCATTTATAACTAAAACTCTAACTTTTGCATCGTTGTCTAAAATATTTTTTGAAATGTCATCAGCTCTTAAAACCGGAAAACCGGCTTCTTCTGCAAATTTGGAAAAAGTGCTTTTGCCTGAACCAATATTTCCGGTTATTGCAATTTTCATGACTCTTCTCCTAAAAAGTAAAGGGACTTAAAGCCCTTTACTTAAATCTACTTTGCATATCCTATTTTTCTAACTTCCCTTATTACAACAACTTTTATCTGACCGGGGTAATCCATTTCCTCTTCAATCTTTTGTGCTATTTCTCTTGCTAATCTATCAGCAGCAGCGTCATCAACTTTATCATGTTCAACCACTACTCTTATTTCCCTTCCAGCCTGTATAGCATAAGTTTTAGCAACCCCTTCAAAAGATTTTGCCAATGTTTCTAAATTTTCTAACCGTTTAACATAGCTTTCAAGAGGTTCTCTTCTAGCACCGGGGCGAGCACCGCTTATTGCATCTGCAGCCTGTACTAATGCTGATATCGGATGTTCCATCTCAATATCTTCGTGATGAGAACCAACCGCATTTATAACAATTGGATGTTCTTTGTATTTTTTAGTTAAATCGTAGCCAAGTAAAGCATGCGGACCTTCAACACTCTTATCAATTGTTTTTCCAATATCATGAAGTAACCCTGCTCTTTTTGCCATTACAGGATCAAAGCCTAATTCCGCAGCCATTATTCCTGTTAAATATCCAACTTCAACACTATGCTGTAAAAGATTTTGCCCGTAGCTCGATCTGTATTTCATTTTACCAACATGCTTAATCAACTCCTGGTGCATATTATGAAGACCAAGTTGAAGAATTGTATTTTCACCTTCTCTTAAAATTTCTTCTTCCAATTCCTGGGAAACTTTTTGAACCACTTCTTCAATCCGAGCCGGATGGATACGTCCATCAGCAATCAATCTCTCTAAAGAAATTCTTGCAATCTCTCTACGGAACTGGTCAAAGGATGAAAGTATAACTGCTTCAGGAGTATCATCTACAATTACATCAACGCCTGTGGCAGATTCAAATGCACGAATATTTCTACCTTCTTTACCGATTATTCTACCCTTCATCTCATCATTCTGAATTTGAACAACCGAGACAGTAGTTTCTATCGTATAATCAGCAGCAGTCCTCTGGATTGCCTGAACAATTATTTTTTGAGCTTCTTTTTTAGCATCTACTTTTGCGCGGTCATGAACTTCTTTAATGGTTTGTGCAGCATCAGTTTTTGCCTGATTAACCATATTTTCAACGAGCATTTTTTTAGCTTCTTCCGAAGTTAAACCTGAGATTTTTTCTAATTTATTATTTTGCTCAATCTCTAATTTTCTAATCTCTTCGGATTTATCATCAAGACTAACTTTAGAATCTTGAAGCTGCTTTTCTAATTTTCTAAGTTCTTTTTCCTTTTGAAGAACCAGGTCAAATTTCTTTTCGCTGTTTTCTTCTCTTTGCTGAATTTGTTTTTCTAAATTTTGAAGTTTTTGTTTCTTTTGATTTATCTCAATATCAAAGTCAATCTTTTTCTTATACCATTCATCTTTCACTTCAAGTAACTTTTCACGTTTGATGTTGTTGGATTCTTTTTTTGCGTCCTGTATTAATTGTTCAGCTTTTTCTGCTGCAGCAACAATACTTTTTTTGCCAACACGTGAATTAAACATCCAGCCAAGATAAAAAAACAATACAATCAGAACCACGACCATTGGGATGATCACAACTAATTCCATTTAGCCTCCATAGTAGTATATTTTATAAACCGACACTGCCGCGGCTAATAGGAAAAACCCTATTTTGCACGGTGGGAACGCGCCCGAACGCTTTTTACTTCCACTGCCCCGATAAATCGGGATTCCTGAACAAGTTCAGGATGAGGCCTGTAATACACGCCGAAGATCACACTCCCAATTAATTTAACTGTTAGTTTTTCATTAAGTAAACGGCAGTGCGGTAAAATTAAGATGGGTCGGACATTTCAGGTTCTTTAAGAAGGAGCTTAATTCTTTTAACTTTATCTGAGGCTTGAATAAGGAATTCCCTGTTTTTATTTTTTTCGATAAATAAATCATAGGCAATATTTAAACAAGCAATAATAGCAATAGTTTGTGCAGGCTGATCGGGTAATTCATCTTTTGTTTCTTCCATTACCTTATTAACGTAAATTGCCAGTTCCTTAGCTATTTCTTCATTTTCAACTAAAAGAGAATATTCTTTATCAAAGATTTTTATTTTAAGCTTCTTTTTTTCTGTCATTGAAATATCACACCATCAAACAATCAATTTATTTTATGAACTAATTCTGTCTATCTGAAGACAGATGATAATCTATTTTAGAAATAATATCCTGTAATTTTAATTTTATGTTTTCTCTCTCCTTGCTATTAAATGTATTAAATATATTCCCCTCTTTATCTTCCTCGGCAGTTGCAAGTTCTTGCTCAAGTTCCTTTATTTTTTTCTGGAAGTATGAATTCTCTTGTTTTATTTTAGCCAATTCAATCTCCAGTTCCATTTTATGCTCTTCCACATCCTGAAGTTTATTGCTAATTGTTGCGATCTCAGCTTCTATAGTTGAAAGATCCTGAATCAGTGAATCGTATTTTGCTAAATCTACCAATTATTTTCCTCTTAATTGAGCGTTAAACTCTTTTGTAATTAGCTTTATTAAGTTAGTAAAATCTTTTTCAACTTCATCTTCAGTTAATGTTCGGTCTTCAGCATAAAATTCAAGCGTAAAAGCAAGACTTTTTTTATCGGCTCCTAAGGATTCATTTTCAAAAACATCAAATATTTGAACATCCTTTAATAAACCGGATCCCTTCTGAAAGATAAAGTTCTTGACATCAAGATATTGAACTGATTTATCAAGTACAAATGCAAAGTCCCGAACAATTTTGGGATACTTTAGCGGTTCTTGATAATGTTTTGGTTCTAATTCAATTAATTTAATTTTCGCTAAATCAAACTCAAAACAAAATACATCTTGATTGATATCATATTTTTTAAGAACATCAGAATTAATCTTACCGCCTATTCCTAAAACAGTATTATTAAAGTTTTTTGTTAAGTAATAAGCGTAAATTTCATTTACACTCGAATAATAGGAATCAATTAAAACATTGTCAAGAGAAAACTTCTTAAGAAATGAATCCACATATCCTTTCAACAAATAATAATCCGACTTCTTTTCTTCAGTATCCCATGTGGTAATCCGGTCGTTACCGGTAATCGCAAAAATTAATTTTTGATTTTCTTCAAAATCAGTAAAGCTTTTGATTTCTGATTCACCTGTTTTATTAAAAACATTACCGATCTCAAAAAACTTTAAATCTTTAACACCCTGTCTGATATTTTTTGCAATGGTATTTAATGTACCGGGCAAAAGCGCTGTGCGAAGATATTCCATATCGGCACTTAAAGGATTTGCGATACGAACCGGGTTGCCGGTAAGCTTTGCATCCTGTTCCGGCTGCAAAGGATTATTTATCATTTCAAAAAATCCTAATGAAGTAGCAGCCAATCTTACATCATCATCAAATTCCGTTACATCGGTTTTCTTTTCTAAAGTTATATTAATTCTTGAAACGGTTGGAATATTATCATAGCCATTAATTCTTGCTATCTCTTCAATCAAATCAATTTCACGTTCAATATCAGGGCGATAAGTTGGAACTGATATTAATAATTTATCATCATCGATAATTTTTAAAGCAAAACCCAATCCGCTTAATATATTTTTAATTTTTTCTTTTGGAATATCGTAACCAAGAATTTTTGCCGCACGTGAAAATCTCAACTTAACTTCTTTTGGAGAAATAATTTTAGGATAAACATCAATAATTCCCTTAGCAACTTTACCTGCCGCTAATTCCTGAACAAATTGTGCGGCTCTTTCGGCAGCAAATTTTGTAATATTAGGATCAGTTCCTCTTTCAAATCTGTAAGACGCATCTGTGCTTAATCCTAAACTCTTAGATGTTTTTCTAATGCTCGATGGATTGAAATACGCACTTTCTATTAAAATATTTTTGGTAGAAGAAGTGATCTCAGAATTCTCTCCACCCATTACTCCTGCAACGGCAACTTCTTTTTTACCGTCGCAAATCATTAAAGTATTAAGTGGTAATTTTCTTTCTTTAGAATCAAGAGTTGTAAAAGGCGTTTCAAATTTTGTACTTCTGACAATAATCTTCTTATCATTCAACTGATCCAGATCAAACGCATGTAATGGCTGCCCGCATTCGTGTAAAATAAAATTGGTAATATCAACAATATTATTAATCGGTCTTAATCCAATATTTTCAAGCTTTTGCTTTAACCATTTTGGAGATTCTTTAACTTCAACATCACGAACAATTTTGGCTGTATAACGAGGACAATTGATTTCATCTTCAACTTCAACAGAACCTAAATTTTCAATCTGAGCTTCTGATTCAACTAAATTTATTTCAGGCATTTTTAATTCACGATTAAAAATGGCGGCAAGATCCCGCGCAACACCAATATGAGAAAGTGCATCAGGTCGATTTGGTGTAATTCCTATTTCTAAAAGAACATCATTTAAATTTATTGCATCGGTTATTTTACTGCCCGGAATAAGGTTCTCATCAAGAATCATAATACCCGAGTGGTCATCGCTTAATAATAATTCATCTTCAGCGCAAATCATCCCGTGTGATTCGACGCCTCTTATCTTAGCCTTTTTAATTTCAAATTCGCCGTTGGGAATTAAAGTACCAATTGGAGCAAACACAACTTTCTGGTTTGCTTCAACATTCGGAGCGCCGCAAATTACCTGCAGTTCATCTTTACCATCAAACACAGTGCAAACAGAAAGTTTATCGGCATTGGGATGTTTTATTTTTTCTTTGACATATCCGACAATAAAATCTTTATAAATTTTATTTTGATCCACAACATCTTCAACTTCCAAACCGGACATTGTAAGATTTGAAACAATCTCTTCAGTAGAGATGCCTGTTAAATCGACATAATCTTTTAACCAATTGAGTGAGATTTTCATTTAATCATTCCACATTAAAACTGTTTTAAGAATCTCAGATCATTTTCGAAGAAGATTCTTATATCTGTAATACCATATTTTAACAAAGCAGTTCTTTCTATACCCATTCCAAATGCGTAGCCTGTATATTTTTCCGGATCATAATTAACATATTTAAAAACATTTGGATCAACCATTCCGCATCCAAGAATTTCTAACCAACCTGTGTTTTTACATATCTTACAACCTTTTCCGTGACACAGATAGCAAGTAATATCCATCTCTGCACTGGGTTCTGTAAAAGGGAAATAACTTGGGCGAAATCTGTACTTAAGATCTGATCCATAAAATTGTCTCGCGAACGAAACCAATGTTCCCTTTAGTTCTGCAAATGTTACAGAAGTATCAATATAAATGCCTTCAACCTGATGGAACATACAATAACTTCTTGCGCTAACAGCTTCGTTTCTGTAAACCCTTCCGGGCATAATTGCACGAACCGGTGGATTTTGTTTTTCCATCAATCGAACCTGTACAGGTGATGTATGTGTTCGCAGTAAAAAATCTTTACTTATAAAAAAAGTGTCCTGCATATCGCGTGCAGGATGATCGGGCGTAAAATTAAGAGATTCGAAATTGTAATAATCCGATTCTAATTCCGGCCCGCCGGCAATTGAAAAACCCAATCCTTTAAAGATTGATTTTATTTCATCAACGGTTTGAGTTAATATATGTTTGCTGCCGATAATAAATTGGTTACCTGGTAATGTAAGATCAATTTTATTTTCTTTAGTGATATTTGATATTGTAATTTTATCTTTAACAGTATCAAACAGCGAAGTGAGATCATTTCTAAGAAGATTTAATTTTTTACCCATATAAGGTTTATCTTCTTTTGAAGCTTCTTTTAATTTTTCGAAAAGTTGTGAGACAAGACCGTTTCTGCTGAAATATTTTATCCTTATTTCTTCAATATCTTTTAACGAAGAAATGGATTTAATATCCCGCGAAAAACTATTCTTAATTTCCTCAATATTTGTATCAAGCATAGGAATTCTTTAAACAAATTATACCCTCAAAGGAAAATTAAATTAAATAAATCCTCGGAGGGTATAAAAATTAGTTATTTGAAAATTTAACAACTTCGGAAAATGCTGTAGGATTTTCCGCGGCAAGACTTGCAAGTACTTTCCTATTTATGTCCACACCCTTTTTATTTAGGGCATCAATTAATCTTGAATAAGTTGTTCCATTAATTCTTGCAGCAGCGTTAATTCTTATAATCCACAAAGATCTAAAACTTCTCTTTTTTAATTTTCTATCTCTGTAAGCATGTCCAAGTCCCTTATCAACAGCATTTTTAGCTGCTGTAAGAACGTTACCTTGATTGCCCCAATAACCTTTGGCAAGTTTTAATACTTTTTTTCTTCTTCTATGCGATGCAACTTTATTTTTTGACCTTGGCATTTTTTATCCTTCTCTCTTATTGAACCATAATCTTAACGCGCTTTTGTTCAGAAACATCAACTAAAGTTCCTTTCCTCAAGCCTCTTTTTCTTTTTGTTGTTTTGGAAGTAAGAATATGACTTTTATAAGCCTTTTTTCTTTTAAATTTTCCTGATGCCGTTTTCTTAAACGTTTTTGCAGCACCACGATTGCTTTTCATTTTTGGCATTTAATTATCCCTGCTTATTTGTTTTCTTTGCTTTTTTTGATTGAGGCACTAATATAACCGTCATATTTCTGCCTTCAAGTTTGATGGGAGATTCCACTTTAGCGATATCTTCCATCCTTTCAACAAATCTGTTTAGTAGTTCCGCACCCTGATCCGTATAAGCCATTTCACGACCTTTGAACAAAACGCTTACCTTAACCTTATCACCGTCATCTAAAAAATTAACTGCATGCTTCAATTTAAATTCAAAATCATGTACATCTGTATTAGGATGTAATCTTATCTCTTTAAGAATAGAAACGGTTTGATTCTTTTTTTGAATCTTTTCACGTTTCTGCTGCTCGTATTTAAACTTACCAAAATCTATTATCTTACATACCGGAGGATCAGCTTGCGGTGCAATTTCCACAAGATCCTGTCCCCTTTCTTCAGATAATTTAATTGCATCTCTTACAGTATAAACACCTAATTGCGTCCCGTCAACATCAATTACTCTAACCTTTGAAGCTTTTATTTCTTCGTTTATACGAACAGTTGATTTCTGGGCGATATTAACCTCTAATAATGTTTTTAAATTTTATTTTTAATTTCGGTTGCAATTTTATCAATAAATTCTGATAAAGCCAAAGAACCTTTATCCCCTTCTTTGTGCTTTCTTACAGAAACTAAGCCGGATTCTTTCTCTTTTTCACCAACAATTAACATATATGGAACCTTTTTCATCTCCCAATCGCGTATTTTATATCCGATCTTTTCATTTCTCTCGTCAACTTCAACGCGCAATCCAGCACTTTTTAATTCCTTTAATACTTTGTCAGCATAATCAATATAATTTTGAGATACGGGAATAACTGCGACCTGAGTTGGAGCCAGCCAAAGTGGAAATTCACCAGCATAATGCTCAATTAAGATTCCAAAAAATCTTTCTATTGAACCAAGCAATGCGCGATGCACCATAAAAGGTCTGTGTTCTTTGCCATCTTCACCGATATAAGTCATACCAAATCGCTCAGGCATATTAAAATCAAATTGAATTGTACTTAACTGCCATTCTCTTCCAAGGGCATCTTTAATTTTAATATCTATTTTCGGTCCGTAAAATGCTCCACCGCCTTCATCAATTTCATACTTTAAATTTTCACTTTCTAAAGCTTTTCTTAACGAGTCTTCAGCCTTTTGCCATAAATCATCTTCACCAACTGCTTTTTCCGGCTTTGTAGATAAATAATAATTCATCTCTGTAAAACCAAAAGCGCCAAGAACATATTTAGCAAACCTGATTACTTCAATTATTTCTGATTCAATTTGTTCATGTGTACAGAAAATGTGCGCATCATCCTGCGTAAATCCTCTTACACGGAGTAAACCATGAAGTACGCCGCTTTTTTCGTAACGATAAACAGTTCCAAGTTCTGCCCAGCGCAAAGGTAAATCTCTATAACTGCGCAATTGCGTTTTGTAAATCATTATATGAAAAGGACAATTCATTGGTTTAATGTAATAATCCTGTTCATCCACCTTCATTCCGCTGTACATACTATCTTTATAAAAACCAAGATGACCGCTTGTTTCCCAAAGCCAGCTTTTACCCATATGCGGTGAGTACAATAATTCATAGCCATTATCAAGATGAGCTTTACGCCAAAAATCTTCTACTTCAAGCCTTATTCTGGCTCCTTTAGGATGCCAGTAAATCAAACCGGCGCCGGCTTCTTCATGAACACTAAACAAATCAAGAGCTTTACCAAGTTTTCTGTGATCTCTCTTTTTTGCTTCTTCAAGCAAAAGCAGATAATCATCAAGCATTTTCTTTTTAGGAAAAGTTATGCCGTAAATTCTTTGAAGCTGTTTATTCTTTTCATCGCCACGCCAATATGAACCGGAAATGTTTAAAAGTTTAACGTATTTAATCTTACCTGCATTTGGTAAATGTGGTCCACGGCAAAGGTCTGTAAACGAACCTTCTTTATAAATACTTATCTTTTCTTTTGATTCATCCATTTCAGAAAGAAGTTCAACTTTGTATTGATCGCCTTTTTTCTTAAAAAATTCTATCGCATCTTTTTGTGATAATTCTTCCCTTTCAAAACGACAATCTGTTTTAGATAACTCTACCATCTTATCTTCAATCAACTTAAGATGTTCTTCGTTAAGTTGCGTATTGATGTCAATATCGTAATAAAATCCTGCATCTATTGCGGGACCAACACCAAATTTTGCTTCAGGAAAAATTTCCGTAACAGCATGAGCCATAAGATGAGATGAAGAATGCCAATAAACTTCTTTTCCTTCAGGATCATCGAAAGATAGGAATTTAATCTTACCGTCTTCTGTTAACGTTCTATTCAAATCTAAAATCTTATCATTAAACTTAACTGCCAATACTTCATCAGCTAAACGATTAGAAATAGATTGAGCGATCTGATAGCCGGAAATACCGGAATCAAATTCTTTAACCGCTCCATCCGGGAATGTTATTTTAATTTTGCTCATAAAATCTTTTCATAAAAAAAATCGGAGAAAACTCCGATGTGTTATCTAATCTGTGGGCTCTAAAGGATTCGAACCTTTGACCTTCTGCACGTCAAGCAGACACTCTAACCAACTGAGCTAAGAGCCCTATTTTTTTTACTCAGTTTATCAAAATAAATTTACCGAACTTTTAATCTCCACGATAAATCGGGACTCTATCAACCAGGCTAAGGGAAAAATCTCAAAATCAATTTTAAATATTCAAATAATTGATTTGATATTTACTTTTGAAGCCAATAAGTACCGAGGGCCGGACTCGAACCGGCACGGGAACAAGTTCCCACAGGATTTTAAGTCCTGTGCGTCTACCAATTCCGCCACCCCGGCAAACCTAATTAGTCTTAATACTTTTTAAGAACTCTTTACCAATCCCACTCTTAAAATATTTTTCACGTATTCTAGCTTCAACTCTGTTATTTATATCTTCAGAATAAATCAACTTAAATGGTTTATAAGCTTTAGTTGTTTTATTGATTCCTCTATTGTGTTCACCTAATCTTCTTTCAAGATTATTCGTAAGTCCTACATAAATATATTCACGTGTAGTACTTTTTATTGCATAAACAACATACATAAGTTTTTAGGCCCTCTGCGTCTACCAACCTGCCTGCCGGTAGGCAGGTTCCGCCACCCCGGCAAACTTTGAATATTGAAATCATTGGTAGTATGATTTCTTCAAAAAACAGCGTGTAAAAATAGAGAAAATGATTTTTTGTTGCAAGAATCATTAAAAAGTTTTTATTAAATCATTTACAGAATATTCTAACAGTATTAACTTTAAACAAATCTTATTTATTCTCACAAACAAGAAAACACTTTTTTCTTTTGCCCTTAATAAGAATTGATTAACAATTGTCAAATTACCCTATTAACATTAAAAACACTTTCTTATAAAATATTGATAATGGCATTAACTTTGTCAAACCACAGCGATTTTTATTATTTGTCATTTATTAACTAACAAAGATTTCATTATGAATATATCACACATTGAACATATTGGCTTTGCAGTAAAAAATCTTGATGAAGCAATTAAGTACTATGAAAATGTACTCGGACTTAAATGTTACGCTGTTGAAGAGGTTGCTGATCAAAAAGTTAGAACTGCATTCTTTATGGTTGGACAAACAAAAATTGAATTGCTTGAATCAACATCGCCGGATGGACCGATTGGAAAGTTTATTGAAAAGAAAGGTGAAGGAATTCATCATATTGCTTTTGCAGTTAAAGGATTGCAAAACTCACTTGAAGAAGTCAAATCAAATAACATAATGTTAATTGATGAAAAAGGAAGAAAAGGCGCGGAAGGATTGAACATAGCTTTCCTTCATCCCAAATCTACTTTTGGGGTTCTAACAGAATTTTGCGAAAAGCCCGAATAGAAATTTTATTATCCTACAATCAAAAAAATATATTTATAGGTAAAACACAATGGCAATGGAAGATAAATTAAAAGAGTTGATGGCACTTCGCCAGCAAGCACAACTTGGAGGTGGAGAAAAACGTATTGAATCTCAGCACAGGAAAGGAAAATTAACAGCAAGAGAAAGATTGGAACTTTTGCTTGATGAAGGCAGCTTTGAAGAATTTGATATGTTTGTTTGCCACCGCAGTATTGATTTCGGATTGGATAAAGAATCCTACCTTTCTGACGGAGTTGTAACCGGGTATGGAACAATTGATGGAAGATTAGTTTATGTATTCTCCCAGGATTTTACTGTATTCGGCGGTTCGCTTTCGGAAATGTATGCTCAAAAAATTTGTAAAGTTATGGATAAAGCTATGAAAGTTGGCGCACCCGTAATTGGAATTAATGATAGCGGTGGCGCTAGAATTCAGGAAGGCGTTAAAAGTCTTGGCGGATATGCAGATATTTTCCAGAGAAATATTTTAGCCTCTGGATTAATTCCACAAATATCCGCTGTATTTGGACCTTGTGCCGGAGGTGCTGTTTACTCACCTGCACTTACCGATTTTATATTGATGTCGAAAAGTGCTAGTTATATGTTTGTAACAGGTCCTAAAGTAGTTAAAACAGTAACCGGAGAAACCGTTACTGAAGATGAACTTGGCGGCGCGATGGTTCACGGTTCAAAATCAGGCGTATCCCATTTTATAGCGGAATCGGAAGAAGAAGGAATTCAAATCTTAAGAAAATTATTAAGTTATTTACCGCAAAATAATTTAGAAGATCCACCAATACACCCTTGCGATGATCCAATTGACAGGTTGGATGATTCTTTAAATTCCATAATACCGGAAGCAACAAATAAACCATATGATATAAAAGATGTTATACATACTATTGTTGATTATAACGAATTTTTGGAAGTACAAAGACATTATGCTCCAAATATTGTAATAGGATTTGCAAGATTTAACGGAATGTCCGTTGGTATTGTTGCTAATCAACCAAATTATTTAGCCGGAGTATTAGATATAAATTCATCCCGTAAAGCCGCACGTTTTGTTAGATTCTGCGATGCCTTTAACATCCCGCTTGTAACTCTTGTTGATGTCCCAGGTTTCTTACCCGGAACTGCACAGGAATATGGCGGAATTATTATCCACGGAGCGAAACTTCTATTTGCTTACGGTGAAGCTACTGTGCCTAAAATAACTGTTATTTTGCGTAAAGCTTACGGCGGCGCTTATGATGTTATGAGTTCAAAACATCTGCGTGGCGATATTAACTACGCCTGGCCGGGAGCTGAGATTGCTGTGATGGGACCAAAAGGTGCAATAGAAGTCCTTCATCAAAAAGAATTGCAATTAATTACTGATCCTGAAGAAAGAATAAAATTTGTTAAGGAACGTGAAGATAATTATCGTAAAAAATTCGCGACTCCTTATGTTGCAGCAAAATACGGATATATAGATGATGTAATTGAACCTCGCAACACAAGATTCAGGATTATTAGAGCATTGCAATCTCTTGCAACTAAGAAGGATACAAATCCGCCTAAAAAACATTCTAATCTTCCATTATAGAAAGGGACAAAAATGTTTATAGGTTTTATACAGCAAGTCGCAAACGATTCTACAAAAGCGATGATCAATAAAAATTCGCATCTCTTTCAACAACTTGATCCATGGGGAATTGGAATGACTGTTATAGGTTATGTTGTTGTTTTTATCGCATTACTTTTTCTCTACCTTACATTTGCAAATATCACAAAACTGCTGAACTTAAATGTAAAAAGACTTCTTAGAAAAGAAGGAAAAAATGAAGAGATTAAGGAAGTCGATAAAGTTACGGGTGAAGTAAATGCCGCTATTGCTATGGCATTACATTTATACTATGAGGAGATTCATGATCACGAAAAAACGGTATTAACAATTAATAAAGTATCAAGAACTTATTCACCGTGGAGTTCAAAAATTTACGGATTAAGACAATATCCAAGATAATTTAGGATAAAATGTTATGAAAAATTTTAAGTTTACTATCCAGGGCAATAAATATGATGTTAACATTCTTAACGTCGAAGACAATATTGCCGATGTTGAAGTAAATGGAGCAACTTACAAAGTTGAAGTAGATAAAATAATTTCACAAAGTAAAACTCCAAAACTTGTTAGATCAGTTGCAGTACCTGCAACTGAATCAGATAAATCACTGTTAAAAACAAGCGCGCCTAAATCACCCAAAGGGACCGGTTTCGTCAAATCGCCATTGCCCGGTGTTATTCTTCAAATTCATGTAAAAGAAGGCGATAAAATAAAAATCGGAACAAAGCTTATAACACTGGAAGCGATGAAGATGGAAAATAACATTAATGCTGATAAAGAAGGTATTATCAAATCAATTAAGGTTAAAGCGGGTGATTCTGTACTTGAAGGTGAAGTTCTTATTGAAATCGGAGCTTGATTATGGAACAATTTTTTCAGTTTATAGCTCACGGTTTTAATCAATTTTTTAAATACACTGCCTTCCCCAATTTTACAGTCGGGCACGTTGTAATGCTGACCATCGGTCTTATATTCATTTACCTTGCCATTACTAAAGAATATGAACCTTTACTTTTAATTCCCATTGGATTTGGAATATTGATAGGTAATATTCCGTTTCTTCAAGGGGCAAATCTTCAGATTGGAATTTATGAGCCAGGTAGTGTTATGGGTTATCTTTACTTCGGTGTGCTTAAAGGAATTTACCCACCACTAATATTTCTTGGCATTGGTGCAATGACTGATTTTTCTGCTTTGCTTTCTAATCCCAAATTAATGTTGCTTGGTGCGGCGGCTCAAGTCGGAATTTTTGGCGCTTATATGATTGCACTATTTTTGGATTTCTTACCTCAGCAAGCTGCTGCAATTGGAATTATTGGTGGCGCTGATGGACCAACGGCAATTTTTCTTTCTTCAAAATTAGCTCCTGAATTGGTTGGGGCAATTGCAATTTCAGCCTATTCTTATATGGCACTTGTACCTGTTATACAGCCGCCAATTATGAAATTGCTTACAACGGATAAAGAAAGAAGAATCAGGATGAAACCTCCTCGTGCAGTTTCAAAAACAGAAAAGATACTCTTCCCTATTGTTGGATTAATTCTTACAACTTTAATTGTTCCAAGCGCAATGCCGTTGCTGGGAATGTTATTTTTTGGCAACATTCTTAAAGAAAGTGGCGTTACAAAACGATTAGCAGACACTGCAAAAGGAGCTTTAATAGATATAGTTACAATTTTAATCGGATTGACAGTCGGAGCTTCAACACAGGCAACTACATTTTTAACTTCTCAATCAGTTGGGATTTTTATTCTTGGTGCGGTATCATTTATGATTGCAACCAGTGGCGGAGTTTTATTTGCTAAAGTTATGAATCTGTTCTTAAAAGAAGAAGATAAAATAAATCCGCTTATTGGTAATGCGGGAGTTTCAGCCGTTCCTGATAGCGCACGTGTTTCCCAGGTAATAGGGTTACGGTATGATAAAACAAATCATTTGCTGATGCATGCAATGGCGCCAAATGTTGCCGGCGTTATTGGTAGCGCTGTAGCGGCAGGAATTTTATTAAGTTTCTTTATGGGGTGATAATTTTTTAATTGGTAGTGATGAGTAGTAGGTAGAAATATTCTACCTACTACAAACTTGCAAACAACCTAATTATTAAGATGGTCATCATTAAATCTTTTTAAACGATATTCCAAATCTTTAAATTGATCTCTATGTACTAACGATACACAAGCACGAATTCCTTCTAATCGTTCACTTCCTGTAATAGCTAAAGTAATTGCACTGATACCATAATAAATAAGTTCATTAAGTAATTCCTCTCCAGTAAATCCGGGATAAGAAAATGTAAAATAAAATCCATCAGCAATTGGTTCATTTTCATCTTTATCATAAACTATCTTAAAACCATTATCAACAAAAAGTTTTTTCATTATCATGGCTTTTTCACCGTACTCTTTAACTTCCTCAACAAAATTCAAATCACCGTCATTAGCAGCTTTAAATATTGCTGCAAGTGCATATTGCGCTGAATGAGAAATGCCGGCACTTAATGAATAAATAGTACCGTAAACCATTGAATGACCGAATAAATCTTTTGTATAATATTTTTTTAGATCCGGATATCTTCTGTTATACAATTCGTCGGAAATTATCATCATTCCAATTCTTTGCCCGGCATAACTAAATGCTTTAGAACTTGAAATTGTCAGAATATAATTATTAGTATATTTAGCAACGGTTGGTTGATAAGGCGGAACACCCGGTTTTGACATATCACGCCTGAAATCCATAGCAAAGTAAGCAAGATCTTCAATTGCAATTACATCATATTTGCTGCAAAGTTCACCTATAATTTTCAACTCATTTTCATTAAAACAAATCCAGGATGGATTGTTTGGATTTGAATAAAGCATACAGGAAATATTTCCCTTGCTGAAAATAGATTCCAACTTTTCACCAAGCTTATTACCGCGATAATTATATACATCGAAAGATTCTAATTTTTGACCCAATACTTTTATTTGCTGCCGATGGACAGGAAATCCGGGATCAATTAAAAGCGTTGTATCTTTTTCAGAATTACATCTGTTCAAAGTCATAAAGGCAGCAAAGCTACCCATCATTGATCCGCCTGTCGGGATGCAACTTTCGGGACTTACATCAACATCTACAAATAACTTAACAAAGCGAGATGTTTCATTTTTAAGCGGTGCAATTCCAAATATATCAGGATAAATAGCAGCTACACCTTTTTTAAGGGCATCAATTTCTGCGTCAACACCAACTTTAGCCGGTGGTAATCCAGGCACGCCCATTTCCATTCTTATAAACCTTTCCCCCGTTGATTCTTCAATATCATCAATCAATTTTTTTATTTCTCTAATAGAGGCTTTCCCGGGACTATCAATATTATTGCTTGCAATTTTTTGTAAAACAATTTGGTAATCTATGGGAGTGTTTTTTGTAGTGAGATTCATATCCGCTCCGCAGAATTTTTTAAAAAATCTTTGTACAAAATTACACAGCTATTTTTGGCTAAACAAGTTTATTTGCTGTATAAATATTCAGAAGTTTAGAATTGAATTATAATTTTTTTATAAAAAATATGATTTACTATCAATACTTCATATTGATTCAGTTTTTTAAGTAATGTCTCAAATTTTTCATTATTTTAGTTGTTAATTAAAATAAAGTATCATTCACTCTAAAAATTTTGGCTTAATTTGTGAAATAAAAAAGCGACAAAAATTATTATTGTATATTTTTTAAAAACTTAAAAGGATTTTCATGCCTAATATATTATTAAATAAAATTGAGAATAAAACAGCCGTTATCGGGATAATTGGTCTTGGATATGTAGGACTTCCATTAGCGTTAGAATATGCGCTTAAAGGTTTTAAAACTATCGGGTTTGATATTGATGAAAGAAAAATTCCTTTACTAAACAGCGGAAAAAGCTACATAAAACATATTGATGAAGAAAAAATTAAAAAGTCTATAAAAAGTAAAAAGTTTTTTGCTACTTCAGATTTTTCAAAATTACCGGAAGTAGATGCAATTATAATTTGCGTACCTACTCCGCTTAATGAACATCGCGAACCTGATATGACGTTTATTGAAAACTCAGGTAAAATTATCGCTCAATATCTACGAAAAGGACAATTTGTTTCGCTTGAATCATCAACATATCCCGGGACAACAGAAGAAATTTTATTACCAATGTTTGAGAATTCACCAATAACTCAAAAATCAAAAATTAAAAGCTCAAATGTAAAAACGTTTGAAGTTGGTAAAGATTTCTTTCTTGCATTTTCACCTGAAAGAGAAGATCCGAATAACCCAAAATATTCAACGTCAACAATTCCAAAAGTAGTTGGAGGTGTTACCCCAAATTGTTTAAAAGTTGCATTGGCATTTTATAATCAGGTTATTGTAAAAACAATACCTGTTTCTTCACCAAAAGCTGCAGAAGCAACTAAATTATTAGAAAATATTTATCGTTCAATTAATATTGCATTGGTTAATGAACTTAAAATGGTTTTTGATAGAATGAATATCGATGTTTGGGAAGTAATTAAGGCTGCATCTACAAAACCTTTTGGATTTCAACCTTTTTATCCCGGTCCGGGATTGGGTGGACATTGTATTCCGATTGATCCTTTTTATTTAACATGGAAGGCAAGAGAATTTGAAATCAGTACAAAGTTTATTGAACTTGCCGGTGAAATAAATACTTCTATGCCTTATTATGTAATTGAAAAAGCAGGTGAAGCACTAAACAAATTTAAGAAATCATTAAACGGAGCGAGAGTGCTAATTCTTGGAATTTCATATAAAAAAGATATTGATGATATGCGCGAATCTCCCTCACTTAAACTGATTGAAATTTTAAGAGAAAAGGGAGCTAAAGTTGATTATAATGACCCTTATGTTCCAAAACTTCCAAAGACCCGTAAATATCAGTATGATATGGCTTCAGTAGAACTAAGCAAAAAGAATATTACTAAATACGATCTTGTACTTTTAAGTACCGATCATACCAATTATGATTATAAATTTATTGCAGCAAATGCTAAACTAATCTTAGATACAAGAAATGCCTTTGAAAAGGCAGGCGTAAAATCGAAAAAAGTTTTTAAAGGTTAAGTTTTCAAAAAAACTGTAACTATAAATAAATATTATATAATTTTTTAACCATTTAATTATTGTTTAATTATGAAAAATTTTGCTCTAACTGGTGTTGCAGGATATATAGCGCCAAGACATTTACAAGCTATTAAAGATACAGGAAATAACCTGGTTGCAGCTATGGATCCGCATGATTCCGTTGGAATAATAGATCGCTTTTTTCCTAAGGCTAGTTTTTTTACCGAGTTTGAAAGATTCGATAGACATCTTGAAAAACTAAGAAGAACAAAATCCTCGGAAAAGGCTGATTTCTTATCAATTTGCTCACCCAATAATTTGCATGATGCGCATATACGATTAGCTCTACGCGTTGGTGCAGATGCAATTTGCGAAAAACCACTTGTTCTAAATCCATGGA
The DNA here is from genome assembly GCA_049294175.1 of Ignavibacteriaceae bacterium. GTDB lineage: Bacteria > Bacteroidota > Ignavibacteria > Ignavibacteriales > Ignavibacteriaceae > IGN3. The sequence goes on from JBAQCL010000002.1 coordinate 37,802, forward strand.
ATCTTGACCAGCTTCAGGAAATTGAGATGGAAACTGGTAGAAAAGTATATACAATTCTTCAACTTCGTGTTCACCCGGCATTATTGAAAATGAAAGAGGAATTATCAAAAAGAAGCAACATAAATGAAAAGCACAATGTAATATTAACTTATATCACCTCCCGGGGTCTCTGGTACAATTATTCATGGAAAGGAAGAGAAGATATATCAGGCGGAGTTGCCACCAATATTGGTATTCACTTTTTTGATATGTTGATGTGGATGTTTGGAAGTGTTCAAAAAAATCATCTGTTTTTAAGAGAATCAAACAAATCTGCCGGATTTATGGAACTGCAAAATGCAAATGTAAGATGGTACCTATCAATTGATGGTAAAGACTTACCTGAAGAGGCTGTTAAAAAAAATAAACAGACTCATCGCTCAATAACAATTGATGGAAAAGAACTTGAGTTTACTGAAGGGTTTACCGATCTCCATACAAGAATCTATGAAGAAATTATCAATGGAAACGGATTTGGAATTGAGACTGCAAGACCTTCAATTGAAGCAGCATATGAAATAAGACACTTACCCGTAACAAACCTTAAGGATCTTTTTCATCCGATTTTACTTTAATTAAAAATAACTTTTTGATGAGCGGAAAATTCTGACCACTAAAATTTATAAAAGGAAAAACTAAATGGATAAGAACTATTTTGTAAATGAATATGCAGTTGTGGATAATAATGTTGAAATTGGTGAAGGAACTAAGGTATGGCACTTCTCACATATACAAAGCGGAGCAAAGATCGGCAAAAACTGTGTATTCGGGCAAAATGTTAATGTCGGAAATAATGTAACTATCGGCAACTTCTGTAAAATACAGAATAATGTTTCTATCTATGAGGGCGTAACGCTTGAAGATTACGTGTTTTGTGGTCCTTCAATGGTTTTTACAAATATACTAAATCCAAGATGTAAATATCCTCAGGTTGGCGCTCAATTTTATATTAAGACTCTTATCAAAGAAGGCGCTTCGATCGGAGCAAATGCTACAATTGTCTGTGGACATATACTGGGTAAACATTGCATGATCGGAGCAGGTTCTGTTGTAACCAAAGATGTTCCGGATTATGCATTAGTGATTGGAAATCCCGGTAAAGTAGTTGGCTGGGTTTCTGAGGCTGGCAAAAGATTAAAATTTGATAATGGGGAAGCCTATTGTGAGAAATCAGGTAAAACGTATTTTCTTAATGACGGGATTGTTACAAGTGATTAGTCATTAGTCTTTGATATTAAAGTTTAATTTACCTCTACTTGTTTATCCTCAGAGATTTTTTTAACAAAAATATGTTGTTGCCTCTTCAAAATATCCTTAAGTATTTGTAAATAATAATTTAACATCTGAATCATCCTAGACTCAATTAACTAATAAAATCACTTCACATTTAAGTATATTTAATTTATTATAGAGCATTAAATAAATAATAAAAAATTTATAAAAAGATTTTTATATTTGAATTATTATCAATTATTATTAAATGTGATTATGAATAAAATATTATTATTCTTTTTGATACTGCTTACAATTTCAAATATATCATTTGCTCAGGATGATATACAGATTGGTAGTTCTAATAATGATTATCGCAACCAGCGTGTGGGTGGACTTTTTGATTACTCAGATCCTTCCGGCATTAACATTAAAGTCCAATTGTGGGGTTATGTTAAATATCCCGGGTTTTATATTATCCCTTCCAGAAGTACAATTAACGAATTAATCTCTTTTGCCGGCGGACCAAGTGAAGATGCTTTGCTTGGCGATATCAGAATAATGAAAATTAAAGAAGACTCCACAACCATTATGCTTAAATATAATTATAACGATTTAATGTGGGAAGATAGTTTAAGAACTAAAATTAGTTTTGTTAGGTTACAAGCAGGCGATATTGTTATTGTACCCGGGGAACCAAGATATTTTTTAAGACAGGATATTTCCTATTATTTATCCGTTGTTACAGCGCTGGCATCATTAGCTGCATTAATTATAAGTATAACAAAATAATTGGGGCACATAAATGAACGGAACCAATTTGACTGATATTGAATTAGAAAATACGGAGAGCAACTCATTAAAAGATTATCTTATAATTATACGCAACAACCTTTTAGCTGTAAGTATAATTGTTATTGTAAGTCTTATCGTAGCAATCCTTTATGCTTTATCTGCACAGGATATATATAAATCGCAAACAGCGCTAAAATTAAGTAAACCCGGCGGTAATATATTGCAATCACCGCTTGTGCCGGAATTTAGTGATTTCGGCAACGATCGGTTTATTGCTAATGAAATTGAAATTTTAAAGAGTTATAATTTAAGAAACAGAGTTGCGGAAAATTTAGTTGATACTTTTGTTAACTCAAATCACAAAAAAGATTTTTATCTTCTCGACAAAGAAAAATTCAGCGGTAACAATAATGAGATGCTTACCATTCCACAGATTGCGGAGTTATTAGATAAAAAAATTAGCATTGAACAAAAACGCGGACTTGATATTGTTGAAATAAGTGCTGAATCCCCTTCCCCAATAGAGGCTGCCTTAGTTGCTAATATTTATGCAAACGAATATAAAAATTATAACTTAGAGATTAATAGAGATCAACTGACATTTGTAAAAGGATTTTTAGATAAGCAGCGTAAAGAAAAAAAAGATCAGCTAAACGAAGCTGAAGAAATTCTCAGGTCTTACCAGGAAAAAGGAGGCATAATTGCTCTCGATCAGCAAGCTCAAACATTAATACAACAATTATCGCAATTTGACGCGCAAAAAGATGCAGCAAAAATTGAACTTATGGCGTCTGATGCAGTTCTTAAACAGTATAAAGAGGAACTTAAAAAACAGGATCCCCGTTTAGCAGAATATCTCGAAAGCGCTACTTCGGAAACATATATAACAGCATTGCAAAATGAAATTGCTCAACTCCAAATCAATAAAGACGTTTCACTTTCAAAAGTTGATCCCGGTATTGATATAACAGCTAAAGTAAATGAGTATGATAAGAAAATAAAAGATCTAAAAGCAAAGCTGGATGAAAAAGTTAAAGTATTGAAAGCCGGAATTTTAGCAAGCAGTCCTGAAGAAGTAAAAGCGTTAAGCCAAAAAATAATTGAAGAAGAAATAAAAAACGGATCGCTTAGAACTACGCAAAGCGGACTTGCGGAAATTGTTAAAAAGTATGAAGAAAGATTTAATAAGTTACCTAAAACTTCTCTTGACCTTGCAAGATTTCAAAGAAACCGCGAATCATTGGAAAAGTTATATACTTTGGTTGAAGAAAGATATCAGGAAGCTGTAATAAACGAGCAATCACAACCGGGCAATGTTTTAATAATTGATAATGCCAGAATACCGGATAAACCTGCAAAACCAAACAGAATTTTAATTGTATTAGTTGGATTGATTATAGGTTTCGGACTTGCGTTTGGCTACGTGTTTGTTAAAAATTATTTTGACAGCAGTATAAAAACACCTGAAGATATTCAAAAGAAAAATATTAACCTGCTTGCCTGGATTCCCACTATAGAAGACGACGAGTTAAACGGTAATAAAGATAAATTCGGGTTTATTGTTTTAAAGCAACCCGATTCAATTCCGGCAGAAGCTTTTCGTGCACTTAGAACAAGAGTACAATTTTCAAGACCGGATAAAGACTCATTAAAAACAATTTTAGTTACTTCTTCCGCACCGCAGGAAGGCAAATCAACCGTTGCAATAAATCTTGCAGGAAGTTTTGCCATTTCAAATAAAAAAACATTAATTGTTGATTGCGATTTTAGAAGACCAAGATTACACCAGGTACTTGAGAAGGAAAAAAAGCCCGGATTAGTGGATTATTTAGTCGGTGATTTTAGCCTGGAACAAATTATACATCAAACAAAAATTGAAAATCTTAATTTTATTACTTCAGGAACTATACCGCCTAATCCGGCAGAAATGCTGGATTCAAAACAGATGGAAAAATTTCTTACAGATGTTCGAAACAGGTTTGATTATGTTATACTTGATTCTCCGCCTATTGTAGCCGTTACCGATGCTGAAATTTTAGCAAGAAAAGTGGATGGATCAATAATAGTTGTCTCTGCAGATGTTACTGAAAAAGTAATGATGGACAGGGCTATTCAATTATTAAAGCATGATAATTCAGTATTGATTGGCGCGGTTTTAAATAATTTCAGGAATAAGCCCGGCTACGGCAGCTATTATAAATACCATTATTATTATGCTTCAAAACCTGAGAACTGAGTATTAAAAGTTTTGGTCAATTACTGAAATATAATTACAATATTAAATTGTTTGCTTTTAATTATAAAGGATAAAAATGCCTACCGCAGTAGTAACAGGTGGATCCGGATTTTTAGGCTCACATTTATGTGATAAATTAATTAAAGAAAATATCTTTGTAATCTGCATAGATAATTTATTAACGGGAAGCCTTGACAATATTGAGCATTTATTCGGCAGCCCGAACTTTCATTTTATAAGACACGACATTACAAATTTTATCCACGTTCCCGGTAACGTAGATTATGTTTTGCATTTTGCTTCCCCTGCAAGTCCGTTGGATTATCATCAACTGCCAATTGAAACTCTTAAAGTTGGTTCAATAGGAACTCATACAGCGCTTGGTCTGGCTAAAGAAAAAAAAGCGCGCTTCTTATTGGCTTCAACATCTGAAGTATATGGCGATCCATTAGTACATCCGCAAAAAGAAAACTATTGGGGAAATGTAAATCCCATTGGACCGCGCGGCGTTTATGATGAAGCAAAAAGATTTGCCGAAGCGCTGACAATGGCATATCAAAGATATCATAATTTAAGCACCAGAATTGTAAGGATATTTAATACATTCGGCACACGTATGAGACTTAATGACGGCAGAGCAATACCAGCCTTCTTCTCACAAGCGTTAAGAAATGAACCTATCACCATCTTTGGGGATGGAATGCAGACAAGAAGTTTTATTTATGTTGATGATGAAGTTAATGGAATTCTTAAATTACTTTTTTCGGATGAAAATGAGCCGGTAAACATCGGAAATCCTGAAGAAATTACCGTTAAACAAATTGCCGAAGAGATAATTGAAATAACAAATTCCAAAAGTGGAATAATTTATCAGGATTTACCAATTGATGATCCGAAAGTACGCCAGCCCGATATTACAAAGGCAAAAGAAAAATTAGGATGGCAGCCACTGGTTGACCGGAAAGAAGGCTTGCGCAGAACAATGCACTACTTTAAAGAAAAAATAATTAGTGAAGAAAAATAATTAATATTATTAAACCATTAAAAATCAAAAAATACTTGAGCTTTTTAAAAAAATATTTTACATTAATTTCCAGTTAGGGAAATTTTTTGATTCTTTCCTAATCTTATTTCATGCTTGGCTAAAAATTATAAAACTATTTCATCCATTAACTTGTGAGGGAATTATGAAAAAAATATTACTGGCGGTTTTACTGTTTAATTCTTATCTATTGTTGGCTCAAAATGCATGGATAAATGAGATTCATTATGATAATGACGGAGCCGATGTAGATGAGTTTGTAGAAGTGATTTTACAAAACTCGGAGACTTATACATTAAGTGATTTTTCTATTGTTCTATACAATGGTAGTGGTGGAGCTTCGTATGATACTAAAACTTTAGACCAATTTACTTTTGGAACAACTGACCCGACTGACAATTCTTTTTCATATTATTATTTACTTATTCCTGGAATTCAAAATGGTGCACCTGATGGAATTTCTTTAGCATATAGTGGATCAGTAATACAGTTTCTTAGTTATGAAGGTTCGTTTGCCGCTACTGATGGAGTGGCTAACGGTATTACAAGCCAAGATATTGGTGTCAGTGAAACAGGTACAACACCCATTGGTAGTTCAATAGGTCTAACCGGAGCCGGTACTCAATATTCTGATTTTACCTGGGCTAAGTTTGATGGTGGCGCTACACCCGGTGCACCAAATACTTCACAAGCACTTCCTGTAGAGCTTACATCTTTCACTGCTTTTGTTAATGCTTCATCAATAAAACTGAGTTGGAATACAGCCACTGAAATAAATAATTATGGATTTGAAGTGGAAAGAACTCAAATGCCAAGCGCTAAAAGTCAAGCCGACTGGAAGAATATCGGATTTGTACAGGGCAACGGTAACAGCAATTCTCCTAAAACTTATTCCTTTGTTGATAAATCACTTTCGGCAGGAAAATATTTTTACCGCTTAAAGCAAATCGATAATGACGGACAATATGAATACAGCAAAACTGTAGAAGTTAATTACGGTTCAATGCCTAACGGTTTTGTACTGGAACAAAATTATCCCAATCCGTTTAACCCGGGGACAAGTATTAAATTCAGTTTTGCAGACAATACACAGGCAGCTTTGGTTGTATATAACGCAATTGGTCAGCAAGTAGCCGAGTTATTTAACGGCACAGCAGAAGCAGGGCGTGTATATGATGTTAGGTTTGATGCAAGTACTCTTTCAAGCGGAATATATTTTTACAAACTGCAAAGTGATAAGAATTCCGAAATAAAGAAGATGATTCTTTTACGATAAATTTTTTCAATATTAATTTTAATTAAAAAGACGCTTTTAATGAGCGTCTTTTTTTTTCATTCATCTTCCCTCTTCCTTAAAAAATAATAAATTTTAAAATTAACCTGAGTTTCAAAGAAAACACCGAATTGATCGGGAGATCAATCCTTACAATAAAAATTTGCAGGAACAGACTCCTGTCTGTTCCGGTACATTCTAAAATAAAACGACATCAAATAAATTTCGTAAAGAAAATTTATGTAACGGAACGTTAAAAAGTAAAAGCTGTTTGAGGAACGAAGT
>JBAQCL010000003.1:0-3252 GCA_049294175.1 Ignavibacteriaceae bacterium
TTCTTTTTGCCGATTTTGAACTGGCTGAAAAATCAGATTATTGAAAAATATTTTCTTTTAGAGCAACAATTAGACTTCAAATCTTTTATCATTACAGACAATAAATGACTTTTTCAGTGACGACTAATTACTTGCAAACTGCGCTTACGATAAAGTTAAGCATCCGTCAACTGACGGACTAAATCATCGGCAGTTGTTTTTTAAGTGGCATTCTTGTCCGTCAGTTGACGGATGGGCGGCGGGTTAACCGCAACGTTGTTATACGCTTAGTAAATATCATTATATGAAAGTAATTATATGAAAACAAATGAACATCATCACGAACATAAACACGAAGGTCATAGTGGGCATTCACATTCACACGGTTTTATTTCTCCATCAATTGTCTCATCAGATCGTGGTATTTGGGCTGTTCAATGGTCGTTTATCATACTGCTTATTACAGCAGTAATACAAGTTGTCATCGTTTTACTTTCCAATAGTATTGCTCTTTTAGCTGATACAATTCACAACATCGGAGATGCCGCGACAGCAATTCCTTTAGCTATTGCATTTGCCTTTGCAAAATTAAAACCTAACAAACGATTTACTTATGGGTACGGACGTATTGAAGACATAGCCGGGGTACTTGTTGTTTTAACTATTTTATTCAGTGCTATTGTTGCCGGTTATGAATCAATCAATAGATTATTTCATCCGGCACTTGTAAATAATTTGGGGGCTGTAATCGCAGCATCAATTTTAGGTTTCTTGGGTAATGAGGGTGTGGCTTTATTCAGAATTAAAGTGGGTAAAGAAATTGGCAGCGCGGCACTTGTTGCTGATGGTTATCACGCAAGAATTGATGGATGGACAAGCTTAGCTGTACTCTTCGGTGCAATAGGAGTATGGCTTGGTTATCCTATTGCTGACTCAATAATAGGTTTAAGTATCACTGTAGCAATTTTGTTTATCGTATGGGATTCAAGTAAAACTATTTTCATTAGAATATTAGATGGTGTTGACCCAGAATTAATTGACGAAATAATTCACCATACTCATCATATTGAAGGTGTTAAAGATGTCGGCGATGTGAGAGCGAGATGGATAGGGCATCGCCTTCACGTAGAAATTAATGTTGCAGTTAGTTCTAACAGTTCTATAAATGAAGGTCACGAAATGGCGATAGAAGTTCGTCACAGATTATTACACAATCTAAATCATTTAGGTGATGTTGTTGTTCATATTGACCCCGAAGATAAAGTTGGTGAAACCTTTCATCGAATTTCAGAACATAGTCACAATGGATTTACAGTTCACTCGCATTAAGATGTTTTTCATAAGTTCTATAAATCGCGTATAACCTCTTTAATCCGCCGCAGGCGGACAGGTAAGTAGAAAATCCCCGAAGGGGCAGGCAAGAGGATATAGAAATATTGTTCAATCCGTTGTTACGGATTGCCAAAAAAGTTTTTTAGATTTTATTAAACAAAAGTGTTTTATAAAAATAAACACAAAAGGGAATGTTTCACATAGTGATGGCTTTGCCATAAATAATAATAATTACGGTGTTGTGTTTTAAAATAACACGCCATTAGGCAACATTCAGTAGGTGTAACTATGAAAACAATTAAATTATTCATTTTAGCTTTTTTTGTTGTTTACTTATTAGCTGGTTGCGATGACAATTCAGTTAATCCGTCTGAAGATGATATTTTAGTATCACAAATTATTGGAAAATGGGAAGCTAAAAATTATGAAACATTGGTTCTAAGAAGCGATGGAACTTTTGTTGATACATCTTTAGCATTATTTTCAGACAATCCCGGGGTATATGTGCCCCACTACGTCGTTAAAGGTAAATATTATGTGAATAGCGAAATCTTATACTTTTATGACGTTAGTTTATTATATGCCAAAGCAGTAGAAATGACACCCAATACTATTAGATTTGGCGTTCAATTAGATCCTCGAAAAATAAAAGTTAATGCATCTGGGCTAAATCTTCAAATTGTAAAGATTCTAAATCCTCTAGAAAATAATTTCCCAAATCTCAATGGTAAATGGGAAGCAAAATCTTGGGCTGGCGTATACGATAAAGATATTCAACCGTATTTTAAAGGTGGAGAGGAGAAAGAGACTTTTCAGTTCTTTAATGATTCATTAAAAGTAAATTATAAAAAGGAATACCTGTTTAATACAACACTCTCTGGTTCAAATTATTTAGCTGATTACACATTTGATGGATTAAATTTTCATTTTCAAAACACTACTTACCAAATTGAATTTAAAAACAATAAAATGTATTGGTTTTGGTATTCTATAAATTATACAAAATAGTTTAGCTAGTTACCAAACCTCTTTAATCCGCCACAGGCAGACAGGTAAGTATAAAGTCCCCCAAGTGGCAGGCAAGAGGATATAAAAATATTATTCAATCCATTTTATGGATTGCTAAAAAAGTTTTTTAGATTTTATTAAACAAAAGTGTTTTATAAAAATAAACACAACAGGAAATCTTTCACATAGTGATGGCTTTGCCATAAATAAAAATAATTACGGCGTTGTGACATGCCGTTAGCTGCATAAAGGAAGGAGATAAAAATGGAAACAATAAAGTATTTACCTTTACCTTTATTTTTATTGTTCATACTTTTTTCCTGTAAAGAAAAATCAAATCCAGTTAATTCTGAAGTAGATTATAGTTACTTCTATAAAAGTTGGACAAATTCTTATGAAGAACAGATTATAAATGACCCAACAAATATTTTTCGTCCAAGTGGCTATAAAGAATTTCCAGCGACTTGGTATAGAGAAACACTCATATTTAACCAGGATAATACTTGCAGTTATTTAGTTTTAGCTCCAAATGATGCACATTATTTTCAAGATGGGAAATGGAATTTAGATGACCAAGAGAAAAATATTATAACAATATTTGATTCAACAAATACTATATACAAAAAATTTCAAATTACTGAGTTAAAGCAAGATATTCTAAAAATTATTTTGGTTAATTAACTTTTGTTTTTATTAAATCTCAAAGTTTGTTAATAAATCATATTCTAATAATTGGTTTAATTAGCTTAGTTATTATAAATTCATATAAGTTATGTAAAAAATAAATAGTGTTTAAAGATTTTAGAACTAGTGTTAAGTTAAGTATTAAATGACGTAATTATTTATTATCTTTGGCATAAAAAAACTATGGCAATAAAATATACAATTCACCTTACTAAGTCAGAAAGAGAAGACTTAATAGCAATAATAAAC
>JBAQCL010000004.1:0-81066 GCA_049294175.1 Ignavibacteriaceae bacterium
TTGTATTTTCTGTGGCTCACTAAATATCTCTCATTTATTACTACTGTAAAAATACAACTTTACTTTTTCTCTTTGGCTTTATCATATTCTGTTTTGCTTTTATTTGAGTTTTTAGAGATGCCCTATACTTAAGAAAATTGGTAAAGCCAGGAGGGGGTACGCTCTACAACATCATCCTCTTATAGATTTCCTAATCAATAACTTTAACACCTGCTTTTCTCGGCTTAGCTTCATTTATACCTCTTTTTCATATATTTTACCCGCTTTTCATAAAGTAAAAACCTGCTTTTCATAAAATATAAATATTATTACCTATTATTCGTAAATTATACCTGTTTTTCATATATTGCTATAAATATATTTCAAAAAATAAGATGAGTAATAAAAGCTTTTCACAAGAAATAAATACTTTTCACGGTAGAGAAGTTCCGGAACCAGGCTATTTGGTTGGCTATGGTGCTCTGATTGAAAAATTACAACTACCTTCACCAATTCCTAATCGTCTTGCTCTGATAAGTAAAAAGTTTAAGCGGTATAGCACTGATCATTGGCTTGTTCTAACACCAAGACATAAGCCGGCAGAAACATTATATGATCATTTAGTATTTGCGCTTAAATACGAAGGTATAAATTTGCTTTTTTTTAAAAAGCTTTTTGAAAAAATTTCAAAACAGCAAGTCGTTGAACTCATACAAACTGAATACTCAGGTCAATATGCCCGTAAAATTTGGTTTCTTTTTGAATGGCTGATGGAAAAACAACTTCCAATACCTGATCTGACAATAAAGAATTTTGTACCCTTAGTTGATGAAACAATACAATACGCTTCACCTGTTAGCGCAAACTCAAACAGGCATCGCATTAAAAATAATTTGCCCGGTACTGTCAATTTCTGTCCGCTTATTTTTAAAACTGCTAAACTGGAAAAGTACATTGAAGCTGATCTTACTGAAAAAACTAATGTGGTTATTAAAGAAGTCCACAGAGATGTTTTACAGCGCACTTCCGCATTTTTGTTATTAAAAGATTCTAAAGCCTCTTTTACTATTGAAGGTGAAACGCCAAGCCATAGCCGTGCTGTACATTGGGGTAAAGCGATTGGTCAGGCGGGCAATAGACCGCTAAGTAAAGAGGAGCTTCTGCGTCTTCAGGAAATCGTAATTGGTGATAGCCGGTTTGTAAATATGGGCTTCAGAACCAAAGGTGGTTTCATTGGTGTACACGATAGAATAACTATGGAGCCAATCCCGGATCATATCTCTGCAAAATGGCAGGATATTGAAACCTTGATCGATGGCTTGATCTTGACTTCAAAAAAATTAGAGACTGAAAATTTTCATCCTGTTTTATCTGCGGCAAATGTTGCTTTTGGTTTTGTTTTCATTCATCCATTCGAAGATGGCAATGGCAGAATTCACAGATATCTTATCCACCATTTATTATCAGTGATGAAATATACACCACAGGGGATGATATTTCCTGTTTCTGCTGCAATTCTTGATAAGATAGAAGATTACAGAAAAGTATTAGAAAGTTATTCCCAGCCACTCCTCGATTTTATTGAATGGAAGAAAACTGAGGATAATAATGTTGAAGTATTAAATAATACTATTGATTATTACCGCTATTTTGATGCAACACTTAACGCGGAATTTTTATTCGATTGTGTTGACTATACAATAAGTAAAATTATACCGGATGAGGTTTCTTATCTACAAAAATATGATGCAATGAAACTTTGGCTAGAGGATCATTTTCAAATGCCCGATAGATTGGTTGCACTATTGATTAAGTTCCTCGAACAAGACAATGGTAAATTATCAAAACGAGCTAAAGAAAAAGAGTTTGCTAAACTCACTTCCGATGAAATGCTTAAGATCGAAGCGAAGTTCAAAGAGTTAATGACTGAATAAATGTTTTCAGAAAATTTATTTGGTCTATTAACTAGGCTGTCGCGGACCACTCCGTGACAGGCTTATATATTTTGATATTTGGTAATAATTTAAAAATTAAATTATAGGTCTTCTTTTGGCAGAATACATAAATGTAGAAAAACCATTCCTTGATAAACTTCGTCAGCTCGGTTGGCAGGTTATTGATCAGGGTATCGGTATCCCACAAGAACCGGAAAAAAGTTTACGCAACACATTTAAAGAAGTTGTCCTTCCAAATGTATTCAAAGATTCCATAAAAAAGATAAACCTTACTCCGGATGGCAAAGAGTGGCTTACTGATAAACAACTGAACGATATTCTTTTTGAAATTCAGAACTTTGCTTCCAAAACACTTCACGATGCAAATAAAGAAATTCATCAGTTATTAATAAAAGGTACAAGTGTAGATCGTAATGAAGTAACCAGCGAGCAGAATCCAACAGTTCGTATTGTTGATTTCAGGAACTGGGACCGTAATTCATTTATTGCCATTAATCAATTCCGTTTACTTACACCCGGTGCAAGTCGCCAGGGCATTATACCCGATATTGTTCTCTTCCTTAATGGATTACCTGTTGTTGTTGTTGAGGCAAAAGATTTTGAAGTCGCCGAACCGCTTAGTGAGGCTTACTTGCAGGTAACTCGCTACGCAAATACAAGAGATGATGCTTACGGATTTAAAGAAGGAGAAGAAAAACTATTTCATTACAATATCTTCAGCATTATAACTCACGGACGTGAAGCCCGTGTAGGAACTATATCCGCTGATTTTGATTACTATAATAATTGGATTGATATTTTTCCCGAAGAGTACCGCACCATACAAATTTCCCCGAATGAAGAACGCCAGGAAGTTCTTATTCACGGTATGCTAAACAAAGAAATCCTTGTTGATATTCTCAAGCATTACACAATTTTTATGGAAATCAAAAAAGGTGTTGAGGTTAAAATTGTAGCCCGCTACAATCAATACCGCGCTGTATGTAAGATTATTAAAAACTTCCGTGAAGGTAAGACATCTATAGATAAAAGCGGAGTCGTGTGGCATACTCAGGGTAGTGGTAAAAGTTTAACAATGGTTTTTTTGATTAAAAAACTTCGCAGTTGTGATGATTTAAAAGACTTAAAAATTATTTTCATTGTTGATAGAATAGATCTCGAAGATCAACTTTCCGATACAGCTCAGTTAACCAATGAGCCTGTTAGAGTTATTAGTCGAAAAAGCGGTTTACAGATGCTTTCAGATGATACCGGCGATGTTAATATGGTTATGATCCATAAATTTCTTAACGAAAATAATATATCAGCTCAATCTCTCCTGGATGCTGGTCTGGTCCCCACTTTTGAGAAATTTGATACTATTAATAACAGTGATAGAATATTATTACTCATTGATGAAGCACATCGCACGCAAGGCGGCGACATGGGTGATAATCTGTTTACTGCATTTCCTCATGCTGTAAGAATCGGGTTTACCGGTACTCCCCTCCTCACCGAGCGTCACGAAATTAAAACTCACGAACGTTTTGGTGGTTTTATAGACTTTTACAAATTCGATCAGGCTGTAATTGATAGAGCAACTGTAGAAATAAAATACATAGGTAAAGTATCTAAAGATAAATTAGATGATAAGGAACTATTTGATACTGAATTCGAAGATATGTTTAAAGAGCGTTCTGAAGCCGAAAAATTGGAGATTCAACGCCGCTACGGTTCATTTATCGCTTACCTGGAAAGTAAAGATCGTATAGCAGAAATTTCTAAGGATATAATCAATCATTACTACCAGGATATTCTCGTTAATGGATTCAAAGCTCAGGTTGTAGCTTCCAGTATAGTAGCTGCAGTCCGCTACAAATACGAGCTTGAAATAGCTATAAAAAATAAAATCGAAGAACTCAAAGCCTTGCCTGATGATTTAAGAGATGATGAAAGAATCAGACAATTAGAATTTCTTAAAGTTGCTGCCATAGTCTCAAGTCTTGGCAATAACGAACCCGGCTATATAAGCAAAGCCCGCCAGGAAGCTTATTCAATGAATGCAATAGAAAATTATAAAGATGATTTTAAGTATGATAAACCTGAGACTGGTATCGGCATAATCTGCGTTTGTGATCGCCTTCTAACAGGATTTGATGCACCCATCGAACAGGTAATGTATCTTGATAAAAGCTTAAAAGAACACGATCTGTTTCAGGCTATCGCTCGTGTAAACAGAACTCGCAAAGGCAAAAAGTATGGCTTAATTATAGATTACTTTGGTGTAACAAAACATTTAAGCGATGCATTAAATATCTATACTGATAAAGATAAACTGGCACTAAATAATTTCCTCAATGTTTTCAGAGACATCAATAAAGAAATTCCGATACTCGAAGCCCGCTATAATCGCCTTCTTGATTTATTTAAAGAAAATAAATTAAATTCAATTGATGATTTTCTGCAGCAGAAATTTTCAGACTCATCAAAAGAATTTGAATTTGCTGAAGCTTGCATCGAACACGCTAAAATCATAAAGTTCAGAGCAGAATTACTTACTTATTCAAAAAGTTTCTTTGATAGTCTGGATCTTTTATTTAATGTTCAGGCTGCTGCTGAATATTGGATTCCTGCAAAACGATTAGGTTATTTATTATGGCGAATCAGAGATCGTTATAAAGATGAAACAATGGACTTAAAATGGGCCTCAGAAAAAGTCCGTAAACTAATTGATAAACATCTTCTCTCCTTGGGTATTGATACTAAAGTTTCACAAGTATCAATTCTCTCAGATGAATTCAAACAAAAAGTTGAGTACCTTAATAAAACTCCAAAGTCAAAAGCATCTGAAATGGAACACGCAATTCGCTGGCATATTAAAATAAATCTCGATAAAGATCCAACACTTTACAGTCGTTTCAAAGATCGATTAGAAACGATTCTAAATGCATACAAAGAAAATTGGGAAGAGATTGCAAAAGAACTTGGTAAACTCAGAGAAGAAATGGCTGAAGGACGTAAACAGGATATCGAAGGCATTTCAATAGTAGAAGCTCCTTTCTTTGATTTAATTGCAAATTCCTTATCAGCAAAAGAAGAAGAATCTATCGGCAAAACAAAAGATCTTATTCATATATTGATGCCTATTCTGCAAGAAACTGCTGCTATAAGAAATTTTTGGTCTGATAAACCTGCAGAACGTAAAAGAATAGAGGGACTTATTGAAGACGAAATTCATTATTCAATGATTAAAGGCATATCAGAAAAATCTGCAGAACTTACAGTTGAATTAATGGCACTAGCAAAAAACAGAGAAGCTGATTTAAAATGAAACTGGATAATGTTGAAATAACTATTGAAACAACCAATAGAAGGAAAACTATTAGCATTTTTATTGAGCGTGATGGATCAGTTCGGGTTTTAGCTCCTGCATCAGCGTCACAGGAAAAAATCGAAAATGCAGTACGCTCAAAAGAATATCTTATATTCAGCAAACTTGCAAAATGGAAAGAACTTAATCAGGGTAAAGTTAAACGTCAATTTGTCAATGGACAGTCATTCCTTTATCTAGGTAAAAATTATCGCTTATCAATTGTAAATAATCAGGATGTCCCGTTAAAAATTAGCAGTGGATTCTTTAAACTCCATAAACAATACCTCATCAAAGCTAATGCTGTTTTTAAATCATTCTATAAAGAAAAGGCAATTAATAAAATTAAAGAACGTTTGGAATTGATCAGTGAAAAGTTTGATGATAAGCCAAAGTCAATTAAAGTATTAGAATTAAAAAATCGTTGGGCATCCTGGTCACCAAGTCATAATTTACAATTTCATTGGAAGTGTGCTATGGCTCCTGTTCCGGTGTTGGATTATATTATTACCCACGAAATGGTTCATTTAAAATATCCAAATCATTCACCTGCTTTCTGGAATGAACTGGATAAAAAAATGCCAAACTTCCGTAAATACGAAACCTGGCTCAAACAAAATGGTGTTAAGATGTCTTTATAATATTTTCGTGCTCGTCACTGCCTACTCCGCTTCATTGAGGAACCACTTCACGGCAAATTCTTCAAGTCTCTACATATTCTTAAATTCATTTATGAAAAAAATCTTTTTAATCTTTTTATTATTCACTTCTGTATTTCTGTATTCCCAGCCCACTCACAAAATAATGAGCTACAACGCTCTTAATTATCCAGGATCAACAGCTGATATTCGCAATCCATATTTCACAACAGTTATTTCAAATGCAGATCCGGATATTCTTGTAATGCAGGAAATGACATCGGGACCAGGTATGCTTGCATTTCTTAACAACGTTTTAATTCCAATTGACTCAAACTATCAGGCAGGTTTATTTATAGACGGACCGGATACAGATAACTCCATATTTTTTAAATCAGATTTATTCACTTTCATTAGTAATACACCTATCTCGACTGATTTAAGAGATATAAACCAATTTACTTTGGTTTACAATTTAACAGGTGACACACTTAGAATTTATTCTGTTCATCTAAAGGCAAGCTCAGGTTCAACTAATGAGCAGCAGCGCCTTGCTGAAGTAACTATTCTCAGGAATGTTACAGATGCACTCCCGCCATATTCAAATTATCTTGTTTGCGGCGACTTTAATATCTACGGCTCAACTGAACCGGCTTATCAGATGCTTTTGGATAATACATATTCAGGTTATTTTTTAGATCTGTACAATCTGCCCGGCACCTGGAATCAATCACAGTATGCACAGTATCATACTCAATCCCCGCGCACCCGTCAATTTGGTGGCGGTGCAACAGGCGGTATGGATGACAGGTTTGATATGATTTTATTATCTCAGGCAATTTTTGAAACCGGCGGTATATCATATATTCCTAACAGCTACACAGCATATGGTAATGATGGACAACATTACAATGATTCCTTAAATCGTCCGCCTAACAACGCTGTAGGTCAAACAATTGCAGATGCGATTCATTATTCATCGGATCATATTCCGGTATTCGCCTCATTTACTTTTGATAACCCGATACCGGTAGATATAAATGTATTATCAGCAACAGTTATTGATAATGATGTTATGATAAACTGGGAAACAGTAACAGAGATAAATAATTATGGTTTATGATATCGAAAGAAAATCAGAATTGATTGATTGGAAAACAATTGGATTTATGCCAGGCAACGGTACCACAAATAAATTTCATTCCTATCAATTTCAGGATAATGATTTATTCGCAGGCAAATACCAATACAGATTAAAGCAGCTAGATAACAATGGTCAGCACAAATATTCACCTGCTGTTGAAGTAGTGATTCTTCCAAACAAATTTGTTTTATATCAGAATTATCCAAATCCTTTTAATCCAACAACTACAATTAGTTACGATTTACCAGTAAGCGATTTTGTGACACTTAAGATCTACGATGTCTTAGGGAATCAAATAACTACCCTGGTAAATAAAGAACAACCGGCAGGCTACCACCAAATAAATTTTGTTGAACATTAGCAGGAATAACCGCAGCCCAATTGATTGGATCGTTAATCCCAAATTCACCTATGAGAGAAGTGGTTATTGCTTGATAATCTAATTTAGATTGATTTTCTACAAGATTTCTGATTGACATAATTTTATTTTCTAAACAAGTTTATGTATTCCTGAAAAACAAACAGTCTATTTCTTTTTTGACCTGTCACTTCATATAGAATTTTTAATCTGACAAGTTCATTAATCATGGTATTTGCAGTTTGCTTTGAAATACCCAGCTCATCAACAAGGTAACTAAGATTGATTATTGGATACTTATAAAGATAATTGATTACATTTTTAGCTAACGGGCGTCTTCTACCAAGAGTAATAATTTTTTTGTCCTCAATTTCCGTGCGCAGCTGCAATATTTTTTGGAAAGTATCTATACCATTTTTTGAGGTTTCTATAATACCACTAAGGAAAAATTTAATCCATTGAGTCAGATCATTTTTTGTGCGGACAATAGTGAGATTATCATAATATAATTGCTTATTCTTTTCAAAAAAATCCGAGAGATATAAAGTAGGCTTTGATAGAAGATTATTAGCCACCAGGTAAAGAGTAATTAATAAACGTCCAACTCTACCATTACCATCTAAGAAAGGATGGATAGTTTCAAACTGATAATGTGAAATCGCAATTTTAACCAAATGCGGAACATTTATTCCATCGTTGTTCATAAATAATTCAAGATCGCTTAGTAATTCAGTCATATCAGAATGATGCGGAGGAATAAAAACGGCATCCTTAATTGTAGCACCACCAATCCAATTCTGACTTGAACGGTATTCACCGGGTAATTTGTCTTTGCCCCTTGTGTTTTCAATCAAAATTTTATGTGCTTGTCTGATAAGGCGAGATGAAACAGGAAGAGTAGAAAGCGATTCAACTGCATTATTCATTGCAAAAATATAATTTTGTACTTCGCGCCAGTCATCCCGTTTTTCCGGTGAAATATCTTTTTCTTTTAGTACAGCATCCTCAATATGAGTTTGTGTACCTTCAATACGACTGGAAGTTGTTGCTTCCTTTACAACGTGCATTCTGATGAAGAGATCTACATCCGGAACTATTGAAGAAAAAGCATTTAATTCACCAAGTTTAAGATTTGCTTCCTCAAGCATTTTGTTTAGAACCGGATTACTAACTATCCACTCTTTGTTGATTTTTTCCGGCAAAAAACTTTTATACTGATATTGAGGTATGTAAATACCAGATTTAAAGTCCTTTATATCCATATATTCTAATAATCAATAATTTTCAATTAAAAATTAGACTAGACGACAGACATAGTCAAGGTTTTATCAATAAGTTAGACTAAGAATTTTTATAGTCAAAGATAATGAATTCCTAAAAAATGATTATGAAGTATAAAAACATTGAAAAAGTATAAAAAGCTAAGTATTGTAATATCCATACCAAAAGATTGGTTCAGGCAAAATTTCCGGTTTATCATTGTTTAATAAATGATGCTGATAATTGCAAGATTATCGAGAAAGTCGATTGAGACTTTCCCATTATTTCTGCGAACAAAGTTCCTCAGACGATTTTCAAGAGGTAAATAATTCTGCCCAGATAAAAGCATTCTCATTCTGTTTATATTATCTGAAGAATAACGATCAATATTCTGGTTTAATAGTAATAATAATTCTTCTTTATAGGAAGAAGCTGCCCCACCGGTTCTGCGTACACCTTGAAAATCTGATAGGTCTTCAAAATCCATTTTAAGAAGTGATATCACGCTCTTAGATCTAATCCCCTTTTCATCCTTATGGACTATATGAATTGTTAAATAAAATATTAATGTTCCTTCGGCTTAATTTCAATACCAATAGAACTCTATTAAAATATATGACGTTTCTTAATCCAATAAATTAAACAACTACTTAGTAGAAAAACATTATGAAAAAAAAAGAAGATAAATTTCGGAGAAAAACCCTTCCAAAATCACCAACAAGTATTCAAGGCTTCGATGAAATAACAGGCGGCGGATTGCCTAAAGGCAGACCAGCACTTGTCTGCGGAGGTGCAGGTTGCGGTAAAACACTGTTTGCGATGGAATTTATAGTACGCGGGGCAACACTTTATAATGAACCAGGTGTTTTCATTTCCTTTGAAGAAACAGAGAAAGAACTAACTACAAACGTTTCCTCTTTAGGGTTTGATTTGAATAAGCTTATCAAACAAAAAAAAATCTGGCTCCAACATATTCACATTGAACGTGGAGAAATTGAACAAAGCGGAGAATACGATTTGAAGGGTTTGTTTGTTCGTATCCATCACGCAATTGAAAGTATTGGGGCTAAGCGAGTAGTACTGGATACCATTGAATCACTCTTTTCGGCTCTTCCCAATGCTACCGTTGTTCGCACAGAATTGCGGCGATTATTCGGATGGTTGAAAAAGAAAGGAGTTACAACAATAGTGACTGGCGAAAAAGGTAATGGTACATTAACACGCCAGGGTTTGGAAGAGTATGTATCCGATTGTGTTATTCTGCTGGATCATCGAGTAACTGATCAATCATCCATTAGAAGATTACGCATAGTTAAGTATCGCGGTTCAACACACGGAACAAATGAATATCCTTTTTTGATTGATGAAGATGGATTTTCTGTTTTGCCTGTCACTTCACTGGGCTTAAATCATATTTCATCAAGCGAAAGAATTTCTTCTGGTATTCCGCGCCTTGATACAATGCTTTCCGGCAAAGGTTTTTTTCGAGGCAGCACAGTTCTTGTGTCAGGCACTGCAGGCACAGGCAAGACAAGTCTTGCAGCACAATTTGTTGAAGCATCTTGCAAACGGGGTGAAAAAGTTCTTTACTTTGCTTTTGAAGAATCACCAAGTCAGTTTATACGTAATATGTCTTCTATAGGAATTAAATTGGAACACTGGGTAAAAAAAGGATTGCTTCACTTTCATGCAACACGTCCTACCCTGCATGGGTTGGAACATCATTTAACAACAACTATCAAACTAATTAATAAAATCAAACCGCAAATTGTGGTACTTGATCCTATCGATGCATTTATTATGGGAAAAAATCAAACCGAAGTTAAAATAATGCTGCTTCGAATTGTTGATTATTTAAAGATGAGAAATATTACTGCAATGTTCGCAAGTCTAACTAATGGTGGTAAGAATCAAGAGCTTACAGATATGGCTATTTCATCTTTAATAGATACTTGGTTACTTCTGCGTGATATTGAAATTGGCGGTGAACGGAACAGGGGATTATATATCCTTAAATCACGTGGAATGGATCATTCAAACCAAATCCGTGAGTTCAAACTCACCAATAAAGGAATTGAATTACTTGATGTATATGTTGGGCAGGAAGGTGTATTAACGGGTTCAGCCCGATTATCACAAGAAGCGAAAAATGATGCAGAAAAATTAATGCATCAACAGGAAATTGAACGCAAGCAATCTGGTATAGAACTTAAACGTGCAGCTATGGAAGCTCAAATTGTTGTTTTAAAATCTGAATTTAAAGAAGAAGAATCTGAAACGCTTAAGCTGATTGAAATGGAAAAAGCAACAACGCGAAGGTTTTCAGAAAATCAGAAAAAAATGGCTGTAAGCAGAAAAGCGGATAAGTATAGTAAAAAAACAATAGTTAGCCACTAAATAACTACAAAGTAAAGTTTTATTAAATATTATTTGGGTCAGGTAGCAGGGTTAATGACTGCAAATGTTTCATTCATAAATAGATGATCGCTCACTTAATTAGAAATTTGTAATGTAATTATTTTTTAATGACAAATGCATTTTAAAAAATACAAGGATAGACTGATTATGATGATTTAGTTGAAAAGTCCCTTTTGAAGGAATAAATTAAGAACAGCAAACTTCAGGTGTAATAATGAAAATTAAATGGAATTGATCTTTTCTAATAATCAAGTTAGACTTTTATTCAGCTGTCACAGCCTGCCCCGCTTCATCGGGGGATCACTTCGTGACAGTTTTTAAATCTATCCATTCTAAATTCTAAATTTATTAGCGTCAGTTAATCCAACTAAGTCAAAATCTCAATGCCTGAGTGTATTGTCGCTTCTCTCCTATCTTCCACAGCAGAACAAAAATAACGCCTTCGCTAAAAAATGCTAGCAATACAGCATAATTTTTCTGCCCATCCACTGCCCAAAATGGTGTAAACTCTGATGAATTCTGATTAGTTCTGAAAAGGTGCAAATAAAAAAGCCCTAAAACTATTTGTTTTAAGGCTTTTTTGCGGGGCCGACGAGACTCGAACTCGCGACCTCCTGCGTGACAGGCAGGCGTTCTAACCAACTGAACTACGACCCCTCGAAAATTTGCAGGCGAAATATAAAATCTTGAGCATATAAATCAAAATTTATTCGTCGCCAAAAGATATACCCACAGCTTTAGCAACAAATACTGGCTGATCAGTTGGTTTTACTAATTTTTGACGTGAAATAGCATCTTCAATTTTTACATTTTTTATTTCACTCCCTTTAAGTGCAACCATTCTTCCAAACTTTTTCTGTGCAACCAATTCTATTGCATAAGCACCAAATTTGGTAGAAAGAATTCTATCATAAGGTGTTGGGCTACCACCTCTTTGTAAATGACCTAAAATTGTTACACGAGTTTCTTTACCTGTCAATTCTTCGATCTTATCCGCAACAACTTTTCCAATACCACCAAGCTGAACTGGGTCTGTTCTTTTTATATCATTACCTCTTGTAACTAATTCCCCACCAATTGGTTTAGCTCCTTCTGCCACACAAACTAAAGAAAATCTTTTTCCCATCAATTCACGTTCATGAATTTTTTCAGCAACTTTATCCCAAGAAAAAGGAATTTCAGGAATCAGAATTATATCTGCACCGCCAGCTAATCCGCCGTTTAATGCAATCCAACCGGCATATCTACCCATAACTTCTACAACAATAACCCGATGATGTGATGAGGCTGTTGTATGAAGTCTATCCAAAGCTTCAGATACTACATATACCGCAGAATCATGCCCGAATGTTACATCGGTAGCTTCAAGATCATTATCAATTGTTTTGGGAACTCCAATTACATTAATACCCATTTTTGAGAGCTTATTGCAAATATGCATTGTACCATCGCCGCCAATTGCAATTAAAGCATCAAGTCCCCACGATTTGTAATTCTTTAAAGCTGCTTGTGATTTATCCTGAATTTCTATTTTACCATTAATCTCAACTGGCCAATGAAACGGATCACCTTTATTAGATGAGCCTAAAATTGTCCCGCCACGAGCTAACAGACCTGAAACATCTGAATTATTTAGCTCTTTTGCTTTTCCTTCAACTAATCCTTCAAATCCATCTAAAATACCATAGACGGACATTCCGTAGTCTTCTGCTGGTTTTGTAACCCCTCTAATCACAGCATTTAAACCGGGGCAATCTCCTCCTCCGGTTAGAATACCAATTCTTCGAATAGCTATTTTTTTTGCCATACTTTCTTATTTATCCTTTTCTTTCTTAAAAATATTTCGTGAATTCTTAAAATGAAATTTAATCATTTTCAACAAATATTTATCATTAAATTTATTTAAAACTTGTTTTGCCGCAATATTTGCAGGTTCTCCTCCACCTTTGGGAATTTTTAATCCTGTTTTCACACTACAAAGATTAAACCAATCAATCACCTTTGCCCGTGCAAGTATTGATGCAGCAGCAACGCCTATATAACGTTCAGCTTTAGGAGTTTGGTAAAGATTTAATTCAATTTTCTTTTTAATCAATTCATATTTAATAATCTGTTCATTACCAAATTTATCACTAATTACGTTAATACATTTTGTTCTTTGAGTTAAGTTTTCGATGGCTTTTGAATGAGCCCAGCCTAATAATTTATTTAGATTACTAAATGATTCATAAAGTTGATTATACTTCTCAGGATTAATAATTACTATATCAAAATTATTATTTATAACCTTTTTAATTTTTATTTCTAAATTTTTTATCTGGGTATCAGATAATAATTTACTGTCTTTAACACCTAGCTTTTCTAATTGAATCTGCGAAGTTTCATCAACATAAACAGCAGCCACAACTAATGGTCCAAAGTAATCACCTTTACCCGATTCATCTGTACCAATGTATTCATTAAAATCAATCTCAGCATTTGAATTTTCCTCAAATAAATCGGAACCAGATATAATTTTTTTTACAACTTTAAATAAGCCGGATTCTTCATTTCCCTGAGGAATTTTTTTAATTCCCTTCTTTCCAAAATAAACAAGAATTTTTACCTGTTCTTTCTCATTGTTCACTTTAATTTCATAATTGTATATTTTTTTAACCGGAGCAGAAACTCTAAAACCTTCTTTTTGAAGGATTATGCTTATTTTTTCAATTTCTTTAAGCGCTATTTCGTGGAACGGATGTTGCATTAGTGATATAACATTAAATGTTGAATTTACGATATATTAGATATAGTTTTAATTGTAACGATCTAAGAAAAAGGAGAAAAAATGTTTTACAAAAGATTAATGAAAAATATAATAATATTAGTTGCAATATTTATTGCTTCTTCACAATTCATACTTGCTCAAGATGCAAAAAATGATAAGCAGCTAAACGAAATTGTTTCAACCCTAAAGCAAAAGGTTTTATTAAGCAACGATCAAGAAGCAAAGGTTCTCGGAATTTTATCAGAACTTAAAAACAATATTTCCGCTAAGCCTGAAAATAAAGATTTATTAGTTAAGGATGCACAAACTAAAGTTGAAAGCCTTTTAGACAAAAAGCAAAAGATGAAATATGATATTCTTAAAAATGATTTATGGAAAAAAATTGCCGGTTAATTTTAGTTAATAAAATAATTTTGGTTTTAAACCCGATTCAAGAAGGATCGGGTTTTTATTTGCTTCCCCACTTAATAACTTCTGTTTTAACCTTCTGAACACCTGAATTGACGATTCCTATTTCCTTTGCAGCAGCTAAAGATAAATCAATTATTCTTCCCTTAAAGCTCGGCATTCTATCATTTATCCTCACTTGAACACTTTTATTGTTAGCAAGATTTGTAACAAGCACTATAGTATCAAAAGGATAAGAAGGATGTGCTGCTGTTAAATCATTCATATTATAAACTTCACCGCTTGATGTTTTTTTACCATCATACTCATTTGCATAAAAGGAAGCGACACCAATCTCAGATGCAATTAAATTATTTTCAGTATAATTTTTATCATTCTTTTCTTCATCCGTAAATCTTTTTGTGCTGCTGCAAGCAACTATAAATAAAAATAATCCGGCAGTTAAAAATAATTTAAAGTAATAGTTAAACATCTTTTATCAATTCCGATATAATTGATGCACACTTTACAATTGCAGTTTCCGATCTTAACCTGTAACTACCAAGATTTAAAACCAAGCCTGCATTAAGAGTTTCTAATTCGTTTTCAGATAAACTTCCTTCGGGACCAAAAATCAAAAGATATTTATTTTTATTATCGAAAGTTTTTTTTTCTATAAATAATTCGGATGCTTGATCAAATAAAACAATTTGACAACTATTATTTAAAAGTTCCTTAACTGATTTAGCAGTTTTTATTTTGGGAAAATATGAATGTAAAGATTGCTTCATTGCTGAAAGTGCTATTTTATCAAGTCGCTTTAGATTTATACTTTTACGAATCGCTCGCTCAGAATTAAAAATTATAAAATTTGTAAACCCAAGCTCAACTGATTTTTCCAAAGCAAACTTTAACCGCTCCGGATTTTTGAGATTAGGAATACAAAGAGTAAAATTATCTAATTCATTTGCGAAGTTATATGAATTGATAATTTTTGCTTTAAGAAATTCCTTGCCCGTTTCAATAATTTCGCCGGAATAAATTTTACCCTGTCCATCGGTTGTATATATTTTATCACCGACTTTGTTTCTCATAACTTTAACAGCATGATAAAATTCTTCATCATTTATCTCAATTAACTTTTCATTGTCCAAAAAGTTTGAGCAGATATAGAGTTCTATGTTAGAAAGATATTCCAAGGTTAAACATAGTTTCTAAGTTTTTATATTCGTCTAATGCAAAATCAATCCGCATTACATTGTAAGGCAATATAAGCAAAGTTATTCCAGCGCCATAGCCACTTCTGAAATCTGAAAAAGTAAGAGGGATTCCTTTTTCCTGGGCAGCGCCAGACTCAGCGAATACTTGCGTCCAAAAACCTATTCGATAAGACAAAAGTTTATCAGGAATCAAAGGAATAAATGTAAGATCAATATTTAATTCATTAATTATCGGATAATTTAATTCCAATCCTGTAAAATAATAGTGTTTACCTTCAAGTTTTTCAGAAAAGTGTCCGCGTATCTTATCGTCAAGTCCAATTATTGAGTAATCATAAAACGGAATTTTTTCTCCAAAAGTTAGCCTTGAAGCAATTCTCCATTTGGTAATCAAGTTCCCAACTAAATTCCTGTACTCTCTAAAATCTAACCATGCTACACCATAGTTGATCTTATCAATATTAAATCCTTTAAACGTATAACTTAGATTTGTATAAATTCCATTTCGTGGAAATTGAACTAAGTCTCTACTGTCATATTCATAGCCTAAACCTAAATCAACACGATTATCAATTCTATTATCAGAAGCATTGATTTTAGGTATATATGTTGGAGTTTCTATATAATTATATGATGTAGTTAAATATAATCTATGGAATAATCCTATCCTTTTTCCAATAGTCAATTGTAGATAAAAATATTTTTGAGAAAATTCTTCCCCATACAAAACCTCGGCTCTTGGGCTTTTATTTGATACGTCGGAATAGCCGAATAATCCTTTTATAAAAATATTTTTTCTATCAATTATATCAGGATTGTGATAACTCAAATAAAAACTTGGATCATAACCTGCTGAAAATGCTCCAGCTAATTCTTCATTTCTGCCGCGGAAATTTTTTATTCTTACATATAACCCATACGATAATTTTTTTATATCATTTTCTTTTGCATTGATAAACGGAATTGGATAAATGTACCAGCTTTCTTCCACTTCTATATTTAATATATTCTTATCTTCAAATCTTTCAGGGACTAAATAGACATGGTTAAATATCCCAAGACTGTAAATTCTTTCACGATTGTAAAAAGCTGTTTGTTCATCTATCGTATCACCAACTGCAAATGTTAACTCTCTAAAAATTACAAAATCTTTAGTGGATTCATTGCCAATAATTTTTATAGAATCCACAATAAACGGATAGTACTGTGAGTAGCTAATTGAATCTGTAACTTGTGAAAATTGAGGGCTATTTAAAACTAAAGTTAGTAATGAGATGTAAAAGAAATTTTTTTTTAATTTATTTATCACTAAAAATAATTCTCATAAATAAATATTATAAAGAAGTGAAATAATGCCGCTCTATTTAAAAAGCGGTAATCACTTAATTTACTGTTAATACTTCTTCAGTGTATGCAGAAACTGGTAAGCAACTGCAAACAAGATTCCTATCACCGTAAGCACTGTCAATTCTGCTCACACTTGGCCAAAATTTATTCAGTCTTGTCCACTTTGCAGGATAAGCTGCCTTTTCTCTTGAATAAGGGTAATTCCATAAATCTGAAATAACCATTTGAGCTGTATGCGGAGCATTTTTAAGCACATTATTATTTGTATCTGATTTGCCTGATTCAATTTCTCTAATTTCTTCACGAATGGAAATAAGAGCTTCACAAAATTTATCCATTTCTGTTTTCGATTCACTTTCCGTCGGTTCAACCATTAGTGTACCTGCAACAGGAAAAGAAACTGTAGGTGCATGATAACCATAATCCATCAATCTTTTTGCAATGTCTTCAGCTTCAATATGAGCCGAATGTTTAAACTCCCTCATATCAAAAATTAATTCGTGCGCAACCTTATCATTTACACCCGAATATAACACTTTGAAATAAGGTTCGAGTTTTGCTTTTATGTAATTAGCATTAAGTATAGCTGCTTTGGTTGCATTGGTTAAACCTTCTCCTCCCATCATTTTAATATAGGCATAAGATATAATCAAAATACTCGCACTCCCAAAGGGTGCCGCAGCCACTGAATGAATTGCTTTTTCTCCACCAATTTTAACGACTGAATGTCCAGGTAAAAAAGGAACTAAATGCTTTGCTACTGCAATCGGACCCATTCCAGGACCACCGCCACCGTGAGGTATACTAAAAGTTTTATGGAGATTTAAGTGACAAACATCTGCTCCAATTTTTGCAGGACTTGTTAAGCCAACCTGAGCATTTAGATTTGCGCCATCCATATAAACCTGTCCACCATTTGCATGAATAATATTACAAATTTCCTGAATATATTCTTCAAATACCCCATGTGTTGATGGATAAGTTACCATTAGTGCGGCAAGATTATTTTTATTTGCCTCTGCTTTCGCTTTTAAATCTTTTACATCGATGTTACCATGTTCATCACAATTAACCACTACCACTTTCATCCCTGCCATTACAGCACTTGCCGGATTGGTTCCATGTGCTGAAGATGGAATCAAAGTTATATTTCGATGTGCTTCACCTTTGTCCTGAAGATATGCTTTGATAACTGATAAACCGGTGTACTCACCTTGCGCTCCAGAATTTGGCTGCAATGAAACAGCCTCAAATCCTGTAATTTCTTTTATATCTTTTTCAAGTTCACTAAAAATTTCTTTATATCCTTCAATCTGATCGGATGGAGCAAAAGGGTGCAGATT
Source organism: Ignavibacteriaceae bacterium (assembly GCA_049294175.1). GTDB lineage: Bacteria > Bacteroidota > Ignavibacteria > Ignavibacteriales > Ignavibacteriaceae > IGN3. The sequence continues at coordinate 18,166 of JBAQCL010000004.1, forward strand.
TCCAAATTCGCTAAACGTAATTCCTAACATTTCTGTAGCTGCGTTTAACTTCATTGTACAAGATCCAAGAGCAATCATAGAATGGACTAATGAAAGATCTTTATTTTCAAGACTTTTCATGTATCTCATCATATCCGTTTCAGATTTAAGAGTATTAAATATGGGATGTTCAAGATATTTTGAATTTCTTTTAAATTTATTATCAAAAGATTGTTTAATACCGCTTACTTTACTATCCAAAAAATCACTGCTAATCTTTTTCCCAACCGCCTGCGAAAATATCTCAATCAATTCTAAAATATCCTCATAAGTAGTAACCTCACTAACGGAAATACTTATCTGGTTTTTGAAGAAATAATTAAGATTAATTTTCTTTTTTATAGACTCTGCCTTAATCTTTTCCAGCGCGTTTTTTTCAGCATCAAAGGTTAAAGTATCAAAATAATTTTTATTTACCTGGCTATATCCAAAATCAACTAAAACAGAACTTAAAAAATTTGTTAAAGCATTTATTCTTTCAGCTATTTGTTTTAAACCATTTGGACCATGATAAACAGCATACATACCTGCCATAACAGCAAGCAACACTTGTGAAGTGCAGATATTACTTGTTGCTCTTTCACGTTTTATGTGCTGTTCCCTTGTTTGAAGAGCCATTCTTAACGCAGGATTTCCCTGAGAATCGATAGATACACCAATTATTCTTCCCGGAACAATTCTTTTGAATTCTTCCTTAGTAGCAAAATAAGCAGCGTGAGGTCCACCGTAACCGATAGGAATTCCAAATCTTTGTGTACTGCCAACGGCAGCATCGGCACCAAATTCAGCAGGTGAAGTTAAAAGTGTAAGACTTAAAATATCGGCAGCAACACACTTGAGTATTCCGTAACTATTTGCACTTGTAAACAACCCGGAATAATCATAAATCTCACCAGTTTTAGATGGATATTGAACTAACAAACCAAAATAATCATTACTCAGAGTAATAGATTTGTGATCTCCAATTACTAATTCAATTCCAAATGGTTTTGATCTTGTCATTAAAACATCAATAGTTTGCGGAAAGACTTCTTCCGACACAAAAAATTTGTGCGAGTTTATTTTTTCTTTCTTCCTCGCATTGTAAAACATAACCATAGCTTCCGCAGCGGAAGTAGCTTCATCAAGAAGTGATGCATTTGCAATTTTAAAACCTGTAAGATCAGTAACAACGGTTTGAAAATTTAGAAGTGCTTCCAATCTACCTTGAGCAATTTCAGCTTGATACGGAGTGTATTGTGTGTACCAACCCGGATTTTCTAAGATATTTCTTTGAATAACCGAAGGAAGTATTGCCGGATAATAACCTAAACCTATATATGATTTAAATATTTTATTTTTTGACGCTACTTCTTTTATTTTATTTATAAATTCAAATTCGCTTAAAGGTTCATCAAGATTTAATTTACTTTCCAATCTTATAGTTTTGGGCACTGTCTTATCAATCAACTCATCTACTGAATTTACGCCACAAGCTTTTACCATTTCGTTAATGTCATTATCATTTGGTCCAATGTGGCGGAATTCAAACTTATCCGGATGTTTAAAAGATCTCATTTTATTACTCGTAATAATTAAGTCCGTTATAAAAATTTTTTATTATTTAGTGTGTAAAATTAAATAAAATCTTATTAAAACTGCTTTAGCTTTTTATGATTTAAATGGATTTATTTAGAAATGTTTTACCAGGATTCGGATTTGTTAAAAATTTTATCTAATGCAGATTTTGCAGCATTTTGCTCCGCAGTTTTTTTATTTTTCCCAGTACCAATGCCATTATGCAAATTACCCACTGTAACTTTTATAGTAAAAACCCGGTCATGCTGCGGACCATCTTCTTTAATTACAACATAATTAGGAATTTCTAATTTATTAGCCTGTGCATATTCAAGTAACTGACTTTTATAATTCTCATCAATAAGATAATCGTCTTCCTTTGTAGTCGGTTCAATTAGTATTTTATAAATAAATTGCTTAGAAACTTTCAGACCATGATCCATATAAATCGCGCCTATAACTGCTTCCAAAGCATCTGATAAAACAGTTTTTGAAGCTCTTTCAAATGTGTTTGATAAATTTTGATCAATTAAAATAAATTTTTCTAAACCAATACTTTCTGCGGCATTAGAAAGCGCAATTCTATTAACCAATCTTGCCCGAATTTTGGTTAGAAAGCCTTCATCCTCATCCGGAAAATTTTCAAACAGAAATTCTGCAACTACCAGGCTCAATACCGAATCTCCCAAATATTCCAATCTTTCATTAGAAATATTTTCCTCTTCTAATTCCTCTAAAAAGGATCTATGCATTAACGCTTGAACATAGTGGGATTTATTTTTTATGTGGATTTTTAGAATTTTTTCAAGCTCGCTAAATTTTTGGGGTGTAAGGTATTTGTTAACCTGGTAAAAATTAGCTTTGTCTTTCCCGAAATTAAAAACTGTTAGTAATCGGGTTAGAATAGAACTCAAAATTATTCCTCAAATCTTTTAAACAATAAAGAGGCATTATGTCCGCCAAAACCAAACGTATTACTTATGGCTACATTAACTTCTTTATTGATTGCCTTATGCGGGTTATAGTTCAGATCACATTCAGGATCGGGATTATCTAAATTTATTGTTGGCGGTATAATTTTATTTTTGATTGTAAGTACGGTAGCAATTGCTTCTATTCCGCCTGCTGCTCCAAGCAAATGTCCTGTCATTGATTTGGTTGAATTAATTATGATCTTATAAGCATGATCTCCAAAAACAGTTTTAATTGCTTTTGTTTCATTAACATCATTATGCGGTGTGGATGTTCCGTGAGAATTAATATGATCAACATCTTCAATTCTTAAACCTGCCTCTTCTATAGCTCTTTTCATCGATCTGGCTGCGCCTTCACCATCAGGGGCGGGAGCGGTAATATGATGTGCATCAGCTGTTAAGCCAATTCCCGATAACTCAGCATATATTTTTGCACCTCTATCTAAAGCGTGTGTCAGTTCTTCTAAGATTAAGGTACCTGCGCCCTCTCCCATAACAAAACCATTACGATCTTTGTCAAATGGTCTTGATGCTTCCGCATACCTGTCATTCCATGTAGAAATGGCACGCATTGCATTAAATCCACCAATAGACATTTCAGTTATTGAAGCTTCACTTCCACCACAAATCATAAAATCTGCACTACCTCTTTCTATCAGCATAAACGCATCAGAAATAGCATGTGATGAAGTAGCACACGCAGATGTGGTTGCATAATTAGGTCCTTTAAATCCAAAGCGAATTGAAATTTGTCCGGCTGCAAGATCTGGAATCATCATTGGGACAAAAAATGGACTAATTGTAGCGGGATTTTTATCCTGAAAATATTTCCAATGTTCATTTTGAAGTGTTAAAATTCCCCCAATTCCACTGCCGAAAATTACTCCGGCTCTTTCTTTGTTTAGCTTATCAAGATTTATTTCTGAGTCATTTATAGCCAGAACACTTGAAGCAATTCCAAATTGGGAAAATGGGTCTAATCTTCTTACAGTTTTTTTATCAAAATATAAATCAGGATCAAAATTTTTTACTTCAGCGGCAAATCTTGTATCAAACCTAGAGGCATCAAAGTGAGTAATTGGAGCAACACCATTTTTCCCGGAAATTAATCCGTTCCAGAATTCGGTAGTGTCCAGCCCAATCGGAGTGATTGCTCCAAGACCTGTAACAACTATCCTCTTTTTTGCCATCATTACCTCAATAATTTACGCTGGTTGCGAGATAGGAACACATTGCGATTAAAAAAAATGATTAGTCGAGAATTAAATTCTCGACTAAATCTTTATGCTAATTTTTCCGAAAGGTATTTTACCGCATCACCAACAGTTCCGATTTTTTCAGCATCTTCATCAGGAATTGAAATTTGGAAAGCACTTTCAAATCCCATAACTAATTCAACTATATCTAGTGAGTCAGCTCCTAAATCATTTGTAAAGGATGCTTCTGGAGTAATCTGAGATTCTTCTACACCTAATTTATCTATAATGATCTCTTTTACTTTTGCTGCAACATCCATGATATTCTCCTTCTTTTAGTTTAGTATTTATTTGATTTATTATTATTAGTATAAATTTAACAAAATTGAATTCTAAGAAACAAATAGGAATAGACGATTACATTGTCATTCCGCCATCTACGGCAATTACTTGTCCTGTAATATAATCTGCATCACTACTACATAAAAAGCCAACAACTTTTGCAACATCTTCAGGAGTTCCTAAACGCCCCATAGGAACATTTTGTATTAATTTTTGTTTTTGATCATCCGTTAACTTGTTAGTCATATCAGTTTGAATAAATCCAGGAGCCACTGCATTAACTGTAATTCCGCGGGAAGCAAGTTCACGTGCCATAGATTTAGTAAACCCTATAACGCCGGCTTTTGAAGCCGCATAATTAGATTGTCCCGCATTCCCTATTAATGCAACAACGGAGGCAATATTAACAATTCGCCCGTATCGTTGGGCTATCATTGGTTTAAGCACAGCTTTGGTATAATTAAAAACACTTTTAAGATTAGCACTAATTACATCATCAAAATCTTTTTCATTCATTCTAAGTAAAAGATTATCACGAGTAATGCCTGCATTATTAATCAGGATATCAACACCACCTAATTTTTCAATCGCTGCATCAACAGTAGCTTGAGCTTGTTCTAATGAAGAAGCATCTGCTTTAAAAGCATAAATTTTAGTCTCCGGATGTTTGATTTCTTCCATCAATTCTTCAGCACATTCATCACAACTATTATAAACAAATGCCACATCCGAAAAAAGTACGCCGCAGCAACTTCTTGAAGCAAGTTCTTTTACGATTGCTCTTCCGATGCCTCTTGTACCACCGGTAACAATGGCTCTTTTAATATTATTATTCATTATTTCCCTCTTTAGAATAAAGTCCTGACAAATATTCTTTCCTATATTCTTCAAGTTCTTTAAATCCTTCTGAACCAAAAAAATACTCTAATTCTTCTCTAACAGAATCAAAAATAGCTTGACTTGGCGTTGGATTCATATTACAAGTTTTTAAACGATCGATATGCTCATCATCAATTGTTAATGCGCCTTCGTAAATTGTGTATGGAAACAAAACACAATAGATTGGTTTGTATTTCCATTTATGTTCCCCTTCCATTAATGCAAGTTTTTGAAGTGTGCATAAACCATTCTTATCAAGAAATGTACATTTACCATTAACTACCTCAGTGCCGACCGCAACACCGGAATCAAAATCTTCATCCTCTTCCGGTTCTTCAAACCATTCATCAGTATTTTTAGTTTGAGATTCGTCCAACAATGGAATTATTTTATCTTTAATACTCATTATATGTTCGAATTCTTTCAAATCAGTATAAACACCATAATTACAGCATTCCCCGGAACATTGACATGTAAAATTAAATGTAAATATCTGCGGATCAATAAAAACGCCATTGATTTCTTTTGAAAATTTTTTCTCAGTTTCAGAATCCATTATAAGTACTTCTCCACATCTTCAAATTTATCAATGCCAAATGATTTAACATCGGGATTAATTCTCTTAATCAATCCTTGTAATACTTTGCCCGGACCAATTTCGTAAAACTCATCAAAACCATCCGATATCATGTTAGTAATAGTTTCTTCCCATCTTACCGGTGAGGTTACTTGTTCAGTCAATAAATTTTTTATCTGATCTTTTTCCATAACAGGTTTAGCAGTAACATTAGCATAAACAGGAAACCTTGCATCATAAATTGGGGTTTCATTTAAAACATTAAATAAATCATCTTTTGCTGATTGCATTAATGGCGAATGAAACGCGCCGCTTACCACAAGTTCCTTAGCTAATTTTGCACCATTTGCTTTACAAAGTTCCATCGCTTTTTTTACACCGGCAACAGAACCGGAGATTACAATTTGCCCCGGCGAATTAAAATTTGCACATTGAACAATTCCTTCACGGGATGCTTCTTTACATAAATTTTCAACCACTTCGGGTTTAAGCCCCACAATTGCAGCCAAAGTTCCGGGATTATCCAAACCGGCTTGCTGCATAGCTTTTCCTCTGGCTCTAACCAACTTAACGGCATCGTAAAACTGAATTGCTCCTGCTGAAACCAAAGCAGAATATTCACCAAGCGAGTGACCTGCTGTTGCCATCGGAGAGACCGTTCTGATTATACTTGATAGAACAATACTATGTAAAAATATTGCTGGTTGAGTGAACTCTGTTTGCTTTAATTGTTCCTCGGGTCCGTTAAACATTATATAAGATAAATTTAATCCAAGAGCGTCATCTGCAGTTTTAATCATCTCTTTGGCTTCGACTGAATTATCAAAAAGATCTTTTGCCATTCCAATATATTGTGACCCCTGTCCGGGGAATAAAAATGCTTTTTTTGACATCAGATAAATACTCTTTATAAAATTAAATTGCCCAGACTAAATGCGATGCACCCCACGTATAACCGGCACCAAATGCAGATAGTATTATATTATCACCTTTTTTTATTTTACCTGCTCTGTGATATTCCGTTAAACAAAGAGGTATTGTGGCTGCCGTTGTATTACCATATTTATCAATGTTTATCATCACTTTATCTCTGCTTAGTCCCATTCTTTCGGCGGTAGCATCAATAATTCTTAAGTTAGCCTGATGAGGAACAAGATAGGAAATATCTTCTGATTTGAGATTGCTCTTTTGCATCAACTCGGCAGAAACATCTGCCATACCTTTAACAGCAACTTTAAAAACTGTTTTACCATCCTGGTATATATAATGCCACTTCTTATCAACTGTTTCGTGAGAGGCTGGATTTAAACTTCCACCGCCAAGCATATTCAAAGCATCTTTACCTTTTCCATCAATTCTTAAAATTGAATTTTGTAATCCTAAAGACTTTTCCTCAGTCGGTTCAATTAGTACTGCAGAACCAGCATCACCAAATAAGATACAAATGTTTCTATCTGTGTAGTCAGTAATAGCGCTCATTTTATCAGCGCCGATTACTAATACTTTTTTAAATCGTCCAGATTCAACTAAATTACAACCCGTTTGAAATGCAAATAAAAATCCTGAACACGCTGCGGAAAGATCAAAACCCCATGCATTGTTAGCTCCTATTTTTTCTTGAACCAAACAAGCAGTTGCAGGGAAAAACATATCCGGTGTAACAGTTGCGACAATAATTACATCTATTTCATCCGGCGACACATTATGCTTTTCAAATAAATCCTGAGCAGCTCTTGCTGCCAAATCACTCGTAGCACCTTTTTCGAGAATTCTTCTTTCACTAATTCCGGTTCTTGTTCTAATCCATTCGTCGTTAGTTTCTACTATGGATTCAAAATATTTGTTATCTAAAATTTTGTCCGGAACATACATTCCAACCCCTGTAACCATAGCATTATATCTTTTTTCAGACATCAGTTATCCATTAAATTTTTTTGAATATTGTTTAATTGAATTTTCAATTTTTAGAACAAGTTGTTTGTTGTACATTTCTCTTGCTTTTAGAACCATATTTTTAATTGCAATTGGCGAACTTGAACCATGCCCTATTATGCTAATTCCATTAACTCCAAGTAAAGGCACACCACCATGTTCCTGGTAGTCAAGGCTTTTTAAAGCTTTTTTCATAGTGCCTTTTGTTAATCCAATTTTTATCTTATCAATAAAACTTTGCTCAGCGGTATTTTTTAGCAGTTGTTTTAAAAGCTTAGGAACCGCTTCTCCAAATTTTAAGATAATGTTACCGACAAAACCGTCACAAACAACAACATCAACTTTCCCGGATAAAATATCACGTCCTTCAACATTACCAATAAAGTTAAGATTTGATTCTTTCAAAAGTTTAAATGCTTCATTTGATACTTCATTGCCTTTACCTTCTTCTTCTCCCAAACTCAAAATACCAATTGTAGGGTTAGAAATATTACCCATTTCTTTCGCATAAATTGTTCCCATCAAAGCATATTCAAATAAATGAGATGGTTTTGCGTCTTTTCCAGCCCCTACGTCATAAACATAACATTTTCCGTAAACGTTTGGAAACTCAGCACCAATAGTTGGACGACCAACACCTTTAATTCTACCAATGATTAGAGTTGAGGCACTCATCATCGCGCCGGTATTGCCTGCACTTACAAATGCATCAGCTTTACCATCACGGACTAACTGCGCTCCTTTTACGATTGAAGAATTTGGTTTTGCTTTTAAGGCAGAGGTTGGAGTATCTCCCATTTCAATAACCTCATCTGCATGAAAAATATTTTTTTCATCAAACGAAAGGTTATTAGATTTTATTACTTCAATTATTTTATCGCTTTTACCGACAAGAAAAAGATCAAAATCTTTTTTCTCATCGTAAGCCTGAATGGCTCCTACTACTGCGTTTTGAGGGGCGTAGTCACCCCCCATTGCATCCACAATAATTCTGCACTTTGAATTTTTAGTATTAGAATCATCCATTAGATGGGTAAGCTATATTTATTTTAGCTTTTAGGAATAAACATAGAGCGCTCATTGTAGTAACCGCAGGAAGGGCAAGCACGATGCGCAAGTTTCATTTCACCACAGTTAGAACAAGTGCTAAGTGAAGGTACTGTCGCTTTATAATGTGTTCTGCGTTTATCTCTACGGCTTTTAGACATCTTACGTTTTGGATTTGGCATTTCATCATTCCATTATTTAATTAAGGTTTAATTTATCTTTCAAGTTTATTAAAGGTTTCCATCTCGGATCAATTTCATCATTACTGCATTTACATTGTTCTTTGTTCAAATCGGTTCCGCACTTATAACACAATCCTTTACAATCATCTTTACACAATTTTTTCATTGGGACAGAAAGTAAAGCAAATTCTCTAACATCATCTTTAATATCTATCTTATCGGCTGTTCTGCTTAAATAAGTTACGTTAACAGAATCAGTTTCAGCAGGTTCCTCATTCATAAGATAAACTATTTGATAATCGCTATTTAACTTAGAGTTAAAATCAGTTCCGCATCTATCGCACTGATACTTAACTTTAAACTCACTTTTTACAGATAGGATAATCTGGTCGTGCAGCTTATTAAGTCTTACAAAAGATTTTGATTTTCCGTAAAACGGTTTTTCCAAACCCAGATTTTCTATCTTTTCTTCGAATATAAATTCGTGAGTCCCCTCGCTCAAATTTGTAATTTTTATAATCATCTTGCAAAATCACGCAAAAAATGACACTTAATATATATTGATCAGCTCTTATAATCAAACATTTTATTTGATCAAAAATTTGCTTTTTAATTAAAATCTTCAAAAACAAAATGAATTATAGGATAAAATTCTTTTTATTTAGATTTGTAAAACAAATAAATATTGAAGACTAATTCTCAATAAAAGTAAAATATTGTTAAACTTTTACGATGCTGGAAGTACAAAATTTAGTTAAAAAATACGATGGCGTTATAGCTGTTGATGATATTTCATTCATAGCAAAACCGGGTCAGATATTCGGTTTACTTGGTCCAAACGGCGCCGGGAAAACGACAACAATGAGAATGATTTTAAACATCATTAAACCTTCGGCAGGAAGGATTATTTTTGAAAATAAAAAATCTTTAAGTGAATTATCGAACATTGTTGGATATCTTCCCGAAGAGAGAGGGTTGTATAAAAAAAGTAAAGTGATTGATTTGATACTATATTTTGCCGTACTTAAAAATATGGAGAAAAAGACTGCCAGGATTGAAGCATTTAGTTGGCTAAACAGATTAGCAATTGAAGAGCTGGCAAATCGCAAAATTGAAGAACTTTCCAAAGGCAATCAACAAAAAATACAATTCATCACAGCAATCATTCATAAACCTGACATATTAATTCTTGATGAACCTTTTACCGGGTTTGATCCTATAAATCAGCAAGAAATAAAAAATATAATTCTTGATTACACAAACTCAGGTAAAATTATTATCCTTTCAACTCATCAAATGGATACTGCTGAAAAGTTATGCTCGGAGATTTTTTTGATCAATAAAGGTAAAGAGGTTTGTAGTGGTAATCTTTCAGACATCAAAAAAAAATTTGGTGGTCAGCATATCAAATTAAAGTTTGAAGGTGATACAGATTTTATTACAAGAGAAAAAGATGTTTTGCATTACGATATATTTAACAATTTTATTGAGCTTCAACTTAAAGATGGCATCAAGCCCTCAGATTTTTTGAAATCAATTATTGAAAAAATAAATATTACTCACTTCTCTGTTATAGAGCCAAGTTTAAATAAGATATTTATAGATCTTGTTAAACAGAGTTCGGATAAAATATCATGAAAAAAATTCTTGAAATTGCCCGCTGGGAATATGTTGAGAAAATCCGGACTAAAGCATTTTTAATTTCAATTATTGTTACTCCAATTATAATCATACTGTTTTCCATTATACCTGCACTTTTTTTCGGAAATCAATATGACTCAACAAAAATAATCGGGATTTTAGATGAAACGAATCTTAACTTCTCTGATTTAAATCAAGAATTATCACAATACACACTAAATAATAATCAGCCGGCATATATTTTAATCAACCTTAATATGGGTGAACACAGTTTTATTGAAAACAAAACTGACGCAGATAAAAAGATTAATTCAGATATTATTTATGGTTATTTTCTCGTTAGTAAATCCGGATCAGATCATTTGACCTTTGAATTTAGAAGTAAAAATATGTCAGAAATGCAGGATAAAGATATTGGCAGATTTGAAATTGCATTTAATAACTTAAGCATTAAACAACAATTAAAAGCAAACAATATTAATCCAGGCATTATTGATTTTAACAAAAGCAAAGTATTGATAAAACAAACTCAGATTAATGACGCCAAAAAAAATAATGCTGACTATATAAATGTTTTTTATCGATCAATAATTTTTATTATTCTTTTAACGATGATAATTATATATTCCGGTCAGACACTTGTTAGAAGCTTATTAGAAGAAAAATCCAATCGTTTAATTGAAATACTAATATCAAGTTGTAAACCGGAAGAATTATTATCCGGTAAAATTCTTGGACTTTCGGCGCTTGGATTTACCCAAATGGTTCTTTGGTTTTTTATCGGATCAATTTTATTGGGTAGTGGAATAATTCCATTAACTTCACTTTCTAACCTCCCCGAAATTATTATTTACTTTATCCTTGGATTTATATTCTATTCGTCTTTGCTTGTCGGAATTGGTTCAGTTGTATCAACAGAACAAGAAGCACAACAAATAACAAGTTACCTTAGTATGATTCTCATAATTCCTATTGTTATAATACTGCCGGCGATGCAAAATCCGGAATCAATTTTTGTAAAGATTCTTACTTATTTCCCTCTCACTCTTCCATCAATTATGATTTTAAAATTAAACCTTTTAAATATTTCCGTATTGGAATTAATTACAACTGTTTTGATTATGCTTATTTCAATTCTATTAACTATCAAAGTTTCATCAAAGATTTTTAGAGTTGGAATTCTTTATTATGATAAAATGCCTTCATTAAAGGAATTGAAAAACTGGATATTCTTGAAGTAAAATAATTTTAGTTTTTTCAAATCAAATTCAATAAGTTGAAGTAAAAGTTATATAACAATTATTTATTTACTAAAGCATGCTTGTCTTATCTTCCGCAATAGCTGCAATTGTTCCAATGTCAATCTACCTGATATTAATCTGGAAGTTTGACAGATATGACAGAGAACCACTCAAACTCGTTTTAGTCAACTATCTTTGGGGAGCTTTAGGCGCAATTGTACTAGCTTTAATCGGAAGTTTTATAATAACATTTATTCTATCAATTTTTATTAAAGATGAATTGCAACTAAGCAGATTTAGCTCAATTGCTGTTGCCCCGGTTGTTGAAGAAATTACAAAGGGATTATTTCTTTTAATTACAATTGCCAGCAGAAAATTTGATAACTTGACAGACGGAATTGTTTATGGTGAAGCGATAGGTCTTGGATTTGGCATGACAGAAAATTTTTTATATTTCATTACTTTTGCAAACAACATTCCAAGCTGGATAACGCTTGTTATTATAAGAAGTTTATTTTCAGCTGTTATGCACTGTGCTTCCACAGCAACTTTGGGAGCATTTTTAGGATATGCGAAATTTAAACTTCCGATACAAAAATTATTTTACGGCTTGATTGGATTAGTAATCGCAATGATTATTCATTCAACATGGAACCTTACACTCAGCTTTAAAAAAATGGCTCCATTAGGATTTTTATTTATTTTAGTTTCGATAATTATTTTCATAATAATATTCTCACTCTCTATAAAAGGTGAAAGAAAAATAATTTACAATGAACTTAAAGAAGAAGCAGACAATGGACTTATTCCGCAGCTGCATCTTGAAATTTTAAGTTCACCTAAAAGAGAAAAAAAAGGCTGGTTAGACGAGAAAACTCGCAAAGTATATATTAAAGCCGCAACAACTTTGGCATTTAGAAAAATGGAATTAAGAAATTCAAGTGGCGCAAGTAAACTTTATTACCAGAATGACGTTGGTAATTATAGAAATTTTATAGGCGATCTTCTTTCTAATGTAAAAAGTTCTTAATAATGATGAACCCGAACGCAGCTTACATAATTCCGCAAGCCCCGATTTTGAATACTAAGCGGATAACTAAATTTGAAAATTTTAGTATTGATGATTCAATACTTTTAAAGTCAACTTTATATCTAAGCCTTTTAGAAAATTTCACAAAAAAAGAAAGCAAAATAGATTTTTACTTTTTTCTTGATGAAGCAGATAAAGAATTTTTACCGGAAGAATTTAAACAAAAGAACATAAACTTTTATTTTACAGATATAACAAATAAAAATTCCATGTTTGAAAATTTATCATCAAAGGAGTTTTCAGACCATAAAAACAATATTATAATTACTTCCGACCTGGTAGGAATAAATATTTCGGAACTAGAAAGACTTATAAATTTATTAAACATCGAAGACGAATCACTTTTAATAAGTAAATCTAAAGGTGATGATATAGGCATATTCGGGTTTAATAATTACTCATCAGAAGTATTTTATAATTTAGTTAAATCCGGTTTTAAGTATGATGATTTTCTAAGCCGAATAAAATCTTCATCCCATTTTATTCACGCTGCCAGCGAAGTTTTACTAATAAAAAGTATTGATGATTTTAAACTATTATACACGGCATTATCGCAAAAAAAGAGTATCGAATATTGTTCACAAGAAATGCATGAACGATTTACTCATTTATTTATTGAATATAAGGATTTATTAAAATGAGCAGGATTGGAATTTTCGGTGGAACATTTGATCCAATACATCACGGACATCTAATAACTGCTCAATCAGTAAAAGAAATACGTAAACTTGATAAAATAATTTTTGTGCCTGCATTTATTTCTCCGCACAAGCAACACGAAAAAGCTTCAAGTGCAGAACATAGATTAAATATGATCAGGCTCGCACTAAACGGCACTCCATTTTTTGAATGCTCCGACTTTGAAATAAAACAACATACGATTTCATATACGGTTGATACTTTACGTGAATTTAAAAACAAATACGATGAAATCGATTTGATAATTGGGTATGATAATATTTTTCAATTTCATACCTGGTATGAACCGGATGAAATTTTGAAATTGGCAAATGTAATTGTGCTTAAAAGAAGGTCATCGCATCCTTTAGACTTTATTGATAAGTACGTTAAAGCAGCTAATTTTGTTGAAACACGCGGAATTGAAATTAGCGCTACCGATATTCGAAACAGAGTTCATGACAATCTCCCTATTCATTATCTTGTGCCGAAGAATGTTGAAGAATATATTTATACTAACAAACTATATATGGATTAAAATTGAAAATATTAGTGACAGGAGGAGCCGGATTTATTGCTTCTCAAATTGCCGATGCATTTATAAATGATGGTCATCAAGTTGTAATTCTTGATGACTTATCAACAGGATTTGAGAAAAACATTAACCCTAAAGCAAAGTTTGTACAAGCAAATATTTGCGATAAAAATCTCGCAAAACTTTTTGAAACAGAAAAGTTTGATGTTGTAAATCATCACGCTGCCCAGATGGACGTAAGGAGGTCTGTTAAAGAGCCTGAATTTGATGCGACTACAAATATTCTTGGAACAATAAATCTTTTACAAAATTGTGTTAAGTACGGGGTTAGCAAATTTATGTTTGCATCAACCGGGGGCGCAGTTTATGGTGAACAGGATTACTTTCCTGCTGATGAAAAACATAACACCCAGCCAAAATCTCCATATGGAATTTCAAAACTTGCTGTGGAAAAATATCTTTACTTCTATCATTCTGAACATAAATTGAATTACACAATTTTACGATATGCAAATATTTACGGACCAAGACAAAATCCATTTGGTGAAGCCGGTGTGATTGCAATTTTTTCAACGAAATTACTTAAAGGTGAGCAGCCAATAATTAACGGTCACGGAAAACAAACGCGCGATTATGTTTTTGTTGGCGATGTTGTAAAAGCCAATTTGCTCACACTTAAAGATCTGGCAAGTGATACTTATAACATCGGAACCGGAATTGAAACTGATGTTAACCGGTTATTCTATTTTATAAATGAAATAACTAATGCAAAAAAAGAAGAAAAGCATGGCGCTGCGGCGGCAGGAGAACAATTGCGGAGTGTTATTACATCTGATAAATTATTTAATAAGTTTGGCTGGCGGCCATCGACAAAATTAGAAGATGGATTAAAGGTTACTGTAAATTTTTTTAAAAATAATTTAGTTTAAGATGATAAAAAATAATCTAATTGAAAAGATTTATAATGGAGACAGAAGATCAATTGCACGAACTATAACGCTTGCTGAATCTGATAATACTGATGCAACGGAATATCTTAAAGAAATTCATAAAAATGTTGGCAAAGCTTACCGTATTGGAATTACCGGACCGCCTGGCGCCGGTAAAAGCACCATTACAAATCAACTAACAAAATTTTATCTCAAACAAAATAAAAAAATTGGTATCATAGCTGTCGATCCCACTTCCCCATTTACCGGCGGAGCATTATTGGGTGATCGGGTTAGGATGAATGACATTGGAATGAATCCCAATGTATTTATTCGGAGTATGGCAACAAGAGGAAGTTTAGGTGGTTTAAGTAAAAAAGCTATTGATGCAGCAGACATTCTTGATTCCGCCAGTTTCGATTTAATTCTGCTTGAAACAGTAGGAGTCGGTCAATCTGAATTGGATATTGCTCAAGCTGCCGATACAACAATTGTGGTTCTCGTTCCGGAAAGCGGTGATTCTGTTCAGGCTATGAAAGCAGGCTTGATGGAAATTGCAGATTTTTTTGTAATGAATAAAAGTGATCGCCCTGGCTCACAACAAGCATATACGGCACTTCAAACAATTTTAATGATAAAAAATCATGATGAAAATTCCTGGCTTCCAAATATTATTAAATCTATAGCTTCGGAAAATAAAGGAATAGATGAAATTGCAAATGAAATTGAGAGACATAAAAGTTATATGTTTGTAAATAATCTTTTTAAAGTAAAAAGAGAAAAGCAAGCCAAAGTTAGAATTAAGGAAATTGTTGAGCATAAATTAAAAGATGAACTATGGAGCGCTGCGGGTGAAAATTCACTAAATTCATCTGTAGAAAAAGTTGTACTTGGCAACTTATCTCCTTATCATATTGCAGAAAAAATATTGAAAGATTTTAAAAGTAGAATTTAGAATCATTTTTTTGTCACCAGTTTTATAATGCTACATTTTCTGAAACGCAACTAAATTCTAAAACAAGATTTGCATTTAGCAATCTGGCTAAGTATAAAAACACTTTCGGGAGAAAAAATGGAACATAAACCTTTCCTTATCGAACTGACCGAAAACCAAATCATTATTCGCGATACGATTAAAGACTTTGCCGAAAAAAATATTAAGCCCGTTATAATGGAATATGATGAATCCCAGGAATTCCCTATGGAAATAATGCATCAACTTGGTAAACTTGGTTTTCTTGGAATACTTGTTCCTGAAGAATTTGGTGGAGCAGGATTAGGGTATGTAGATTACGCAATTATAATTGAAGAACTTTCTAAGGTTGATCCCTCAATCGGGCTTTCTGTAGCGGCTCATAACGGATTATGTACAAATCATATAAATCTTTTTGGGAATCAAGAGCAGAAGCAAAAATACTTGCCTGATCTTGCAAGTGGTAAAAAAATTGGAGCATGGGGCTTAACAGAATCATTTTCCGGCAGTGATGCTGCGGGATTAAAAAGCATAGCAGTTAAAAACGGAAACAATTGGATTTTAAACGGCAGTAAGCAATTTACAACTCATGGTACCGTTGGTGAGACTTATGTTGTTATGGCAATAACTAATAAGGATGCAGGTAAAAAAGGAATTTCGGCTTTCATTCTTGAAAAAGGATTTGAAGGATTAATAATTGGCAAGAAAGAAAATAAGCTTGGTATGCGTGCAAGCGATACTACGCAATTAACTTTTGAAAATTGTAAAGTTCCTGCTGAAAATCTTTTAGGCGAGGAAGGAATGGGATTTATAAATTCGATGAAAGTTTTGGAAGGCGGAAGAATTTCAATTGCTGCAAATAGTGTCGGCTTAGCACAAGGCACTTTAGATGCTGCCCTTAAATACTCTAAGGAGCGCAAGCAATTTGGGAAACATCTTTCTGATTTTCAGACAATACAATTTAAACTTGCTGAGATTGCAACAAACATAGAAGCAGCCAGAATGTTAACCTATCGTGCTGCCTGGATGAAAGATAATGGAATAGCTAACACTAAAGAAGCAGCCGAAGCCAAATTATTTGCAAGTGAAATTGCAGAAAAAGCTGCGAGTGAAGCCGTACAAATTTTTGGCGGTTACGGATTTATAAAAGAGTATCCTGTAGAAAAATTTTATCGCGATGTGAAATTGCTTACAATTGGAGAAGGGACATCAGAAATTCAGAGAATTGTAATTTCAAGAGATTTATTAAAACATTAATTAAAAATAAAGACGCAACCTTATTGTTGCGTCCTTAATTAGAATCTTACATTAAAATAATCCTTCAATTGAAAGATATCTTTCACCTGTATCATAATTAAAAGTAAGTATCTTTTTCCCTTTGGGGATTTCTTGTAATTTTTTTGCAACTGCAGCAAGTGAAGCTCCGGAAGAAATTCCTATAAATAATCCCTCTTCTTTTGCAGCTCTTTGAGCATATTCAAAA
This sequence comes from Ignavibacteriaceae bacterium, assembly GCA_049294175.1. Lineage (GTDB taxonomy): Bacteria > Bacteroidota > Ignavibacteria > Ignavibacteriales > Ignavibacteriaceae > IGN3. The sequence continues at coordinate 35,461 of JBAQCL010000004.1, forward strand.
GCTTCTTCCTTACTAACCTGAATTGTACCATCCAATAAATTTACATCAAGGTTTTTAGGAATAAATCCCGCACCAATTCCTTGAATCGGATGTGGACCAGGTTTTCCGCCGGAAATAACCGAAGAAAGGATAGGTTCTACGGCAAAAACTTTTAAATCTTTAAATTTATTTTTTAATACTTTTGCTACTCCTGTTATATGTCCGCCTGTTCCAACACCGGTAATCAGATAATCTAGACCATCAGGAAAATCAGTTAAGATTTCTTTTGCTGTGTTATTTTCGTGAGCTTCAATGTTTGCAGGATTCTCAAATTGTTGCGGCATCCAAGCATTTGCATTCTTAGAAACAATCTCTGTTGCTTTTTCTATAGCGCCTTTCATCCCTAACTCGCGTGGAGTTAATTCAAATGTTGCTCCATACGCTGCCATTAACTTCCTTCTCTCAACAGACATTGATTCAGGCATTACAAGAATTAATTTATACCCTTTTACTGCAGCAACCATAGCCAATCCAATTCCTGTGTTGCCGGAAGTTGGTTCAACTATGATTGTGTCTTTATTCACAATCCCCTTTCGCTCGGCATCTTCAATCATTGATAAAGCTATTCTATCCTTAATGCTTCCGCCGGGATTAGCTTTTTCTAATTTCACCCACACTTCTTGTTCGCTGCCGTATAAACGGTTTAGTTTTATGTGCGGTGTATTTCCGATGCTTTCCAGAACATTGTTGTACTTCATAGTTACTCCTTTATATTATGTAATCGATTGTGTCAAAATAATTATCTGTTGAACGGACTCTAACTTCCATTTTACTTGAAATTACAGAATTTGGGGCAACACTTTGCGTTATCCATGCATTACCACCAATTACACTGTTTCTTCCAATTAATGTATTACCACCAAGTATTACGGCTTGCGAATAAATAATTACATCATCTTCAATTGTTGGATGTCGTTTTTTATCGGTTAGAGATTTATCAACACTTAACGCTCCAAGTGTTACGCCCTGATAAAGTTTTACATGTTTCCCGATTTTTGTCGTTTCACCGATTACTATTCCTGTACCGTGATCGATAAAAAACGGAGAGTCAATTTCAGCCCCGGGATGAATATCAATTCCTGTAATCTCATGTGCACGTTCGGTAATTACTCTTGGAATAATCGGAACATCTAATTTGTATATTTCATGTGCTATCCTGTAAATAACGATAGCCATAAAACCAGGATATGCAAGAATCACTTCATCTACGCTTTCTGCGGCAGGATCGCCTTTATAAATTTCTTCCGCATCTAACCAAAGCATATCATGAATAACGGGAATTTGAGACATAAATTTTTCAGCTTTTTCTCTCAATTCTCCGTTGCTATTTTCCATAACATTTTTTAATAGTGATATAAGATTTCTTTCAATCAATTGTAATTTTGCAATCACATCCTGCGTTGAATAGTAATCTTTACTTGAAAAATGAGGGAAAAGGAAATCAATTATTTCGTTAAGAAATTCTATTGTATTTTTTTTTAACGATGAGCTGCATAAATGCGTTTCTCTTTTACTTAAAATTGTCTCAGCAAATGCCAAGAAATTGTTTTTTTGTGACTGTATCATAATTTGTAATTATTATTGTTCATTAAATGATTAAAAAGATAAAGGATAAATTTTAATAAAGGGAATAATGTCGGCAGTTAACTATGTGTTAACAGCAACAACAACAGAGAGGCATCCAACAAGGAAGAATTCTTATATGACCAGTTTTTGTATTTGAGTTTTTTAAAAACATTAATATTAAATAATAAATATTTTTTTATTATAAATTTATTAAGACTTTATTTACACTTAAATTGAATAGTCTTTACTGTAATATATAAATATATTTGTAAACAAAAACAACTATTTCCCATTTTTAGGTTGCTTTATGAAAACAATCAGCTCGCCATCACATGATAGCGAAAATTTTCTAAAACGAGAAGACTATCAAAAAGAACTGCTCCGCAAACTTGAAGCAATAAAAGAAAAAGTCAAAGAAGGAGGAGGAAAAAAATCGATTGAAAAGCATAAATCTAAGGGAAAACTTACTGCCCGTGAACGAATAAATTTATTAGTTGATGATCCAAAGACGTTCTTTGAATTAAGCACTTTTGCGGCTTATGAAATGTATGACGAATACGGCGGCGCTCCTTCATCAGGAACAATTTATGGTATCGGAAAAATTGTCGGAAGAAATTGTGTTATCGTAGCAAATGACGCAACCGTAAAAGCAGGAGCCTGGTTTCCAATAACGGCTAAGAAAAATTTGCGTGCTCAGGAAATTGCGATGGAAAATCATATCCCGATTATTTATTTAGTAGATAGTGCGGGAGTTTTTCTCCCTTTACAGGATGAAATTTTTCCTGATAAAGAACACTTTGGAAGAATATTTAGAAATAATGCCAAAATGTCTTCGATGGGAATTCCACAAATAGCTGCGATAATGGGACCTTGTGTTGCAGGTGGAGCGTATCTTCCAATTATGAGTGATGAAGCCTTAATTGTTGAAGGTGAAGGATCTGTTTTTCTTGCAGGTTCACATTTAGTGCGCGCTGCGATTGGAGAAGTAATTGATAATGAAAGCCTTGGCGGTGCGAAAGTTCAATCGAACATCTCAGGTGTTACGGATTACATAATGAAAAATGATGAAGAGTGCATTGCTCAAATCAGAAGTTTGGTAGAAAAATTTGGGAAAGATAGAACAGCCGGGTTTGATAGAATCGAAAGTAAACAACCAAAATTTTCGGCAAAAGAAATTCTTGGCATTCTTCCGCAGGATACAATAAAACCTTATGACACTTATGATTTAATTTCACGCATTGTTGACGACTCAGAAATAGATGAATATAAATCAGGATTTGGAAAAACAATAATTACCGCTTATGCCCGTATTGATGGTTGGGCTATAGGAATTGTTGCCAATCAAAGAAGCGTTGTAAAAACTGAACAGGGTGAAATGCAGATTGGCGGGGTGATATACTCTGATTCTGCGAATAAAGCCGCACGATTTATTATGAATTGTAACCAGAAAAAAATTCCGCTTTTGTTTCTTCAAGATGTAACAGGATTTATGGTTGGAAGTAAAGCAGAACATGGCGGAATAATTAAAGATGGCGCAAAGATGGTAAATGCTGTTGCAAATTCTGTTGTCCCTAAAATTACAATCATTATTGGCAATAGTTTTGGTGCAGGTAACTATGCAATGTGTGGTAAAGCCTACGATCCAAGATTTATTTTTGCTTACCCGAACGCTAAAATTTCTGTAATGGGTGGTAATCAAGCAAGCAGTGTTTTATTGGATATAAAACTAAAACAGGAAGAGAAAAGCGGGCGTAAGTTTAGTGATGAAGATAAAAAGAAATTATTAGATGATATTCAAAAATCTTACGATGATAAAAGCACTCCACTTTATGCCGCCGCAAGATTATGGATTGATGAGATTATTGATCCGACCAAAACAAGAGAATGTATTTCTTTGTGTTTGGAAGTCGCGAATAGCAATCCTGAAATTCCAAAATTTAATCCCGGTGTGATACAGACTTAAAAAATGAAAAGATTCATTTATCTAATTTTATTTTCCCCAGTAATAATTATAGCACAACAAAGTAATCTTTCTAAAGCCGTAAACCATATTTCACAATATATTGCATCAGAAGAGTTTATTGAATTGAAAAATAAGATTGGTGATCTTGCAGCAACAGATTCAATTTATTCCGAAGCATTAAAACAAACAGATAACGATTATTCTGACGCATTGCTTTCCTTAATGTATGCAACAGTACCATATCGAAAAGTACCAATACAGGTTCCACTGATTAATTCGATAATTTATTATCCTTTAATTTCTGCAGATGAAGAAATATTTTTGAAGAAAAATAAAAACCTTCCTCGCTACTTGTTTTATGACTCACCACAAAATGATTATGGGGATAAAGATAAACTTGCACATTTTTTTGGCAGTGCCTTTCTATCCTATGAATCAAGCATTTTTGATTTGGGAAAGCTAATTGGTTATTTTGTGGAAGCTTTTGAGGAAAGTTTTAAAGTACAGTCCAGTGTTGATATTCGGGATCTGGATGTAAATTATTATGGCAGATTATTTGGAACTTTGCTTAACGAAAATGAAAAAATATTACCATCACAAGTTTTTTTAATTAGATCACTAAGATATATCAGAGTAATTTTATGAAATCAGTTTTAATTATTGATGATGAACTTCAAATTTGTGAAAGCATCACCATGATACTTGAATATGAGCGTTATGATGTTGAGTTTACAACAAGCGCAAACGAGGGTTTGGAAAAATTTTCCGCACGGGATTTTTCTGCTGTTTTACTTGATATTCAGATGCCGGAAATGAACGGTTTTGAAGTTCTAAAAAAAATCAAAGAACAAAAGCCGGCTGCATCCGTTATTATAATTTCTGCTCACGGAAGTGTTGAAAATGCAATTAAGGCTACACGACTTGGCGCATTTGATTTTCTTGAAAAACCTATCGATCGAGACAAATTGCTCATCAGCGTTCGTAATGCTACTGAAAGCGCTTCACTAAAAGAAGAAAATGAAGAAATTAAAAAAGTGTGGGTTGGCGATGGTGAAATTCTTGGTAAAAGCAAAGCTATTCAAAACATACTTCAGATGATTGATAAGGTTGCACCGCTTGATACACGAGTTTTGATAACAGGAGAAAACGGAACCGGGAAAGAACTTGTTGCAAGAGCTATACATAAAAAAAGTGAAAGAAAAGATAAACCCTTTGTTGAAGTTAATTGTGCCGCTATACCAAATGAATTAATTGAATCAGAATTATTTGGGCATGAAAAAGGCTCCTTTACAGGCGCAGTACAACAACGTATCGGAAGATTTGAGCTTGCGCATAAAGGCACAATATTTTTAGATGAGGTTGGCGATATGTCTCATCAGGCGCAGGCTAAAGTTTTGCGCGCTATTGAAGATGGAAAAATTGAGCGTGTTGGCGGCGGTAAAAATATTGATGTTGATGTTCGTTTGATTGCAGCAACAAATAAAAATCTTAAAGAAGAAATTGAAAAAGGAAATTTCAGAGAGGACCTTTTTCACAGACTAAATGTAATCCCCATAGTTGTACCGCCTTTACGTGAAAGAGCGGAAGATATTCCAATATTAATTGATCACTTTACAAATGATATTTCTAAAAAACACAAAAAACCTTTAACAAAATTTTCTGAAGAAGCAATAAAAATTCTTCAAAGCCAAGCCTGGACAGGCAATGTACGTGAACTAAGAAATATTGTTGAGCGAATTATTATAATGGTGGATAAAAAAGAAATTTCGGGTAAGGATATAGAAGTTATGTTTGCAGGCAATCAGCAATCTGTTGATGAACTTGTTGATACCAGCAATTCATTTCAGGAGTTTAAAGAAAAAGCGGAGCGAGTATTTATTCTTAAACAACTTCGTGCTAATGATTGGAACATCAGTAAAACTGCCGAGATTCTTGATATTCAAAGAAGTCATCTTTATAACAAAATGAAAAAATATGGAATTGAAAAGGATGAATAATGTCAACAATTTTTTCTAAAATTATCAATAAAGAAATTCCGGCAAACATTGTTTTTGAATCGGAAAATATTTTAGCATTTAAGGATATAAATCCACAGGCTCCTGTTCACATTTTAATTATTCCTAAAATAGAAATTCCAAAAGTAACAGACATTAAAGGGAGTGAACACGCTGCTCTGCTCGGTGAAATGATTGATGCTGCAAATAAGATTGCAAAAGATTTAGGAATTGCCAACGAAGGATTTAGATTAGTTTTTAATTGTGGTGATAATGGAGGACAGGATGTATATCACTTACATATGCACTTGCTTGGCGGCAGAAAAATGAATTGGCCCCCAGGCTGAATTAGTTTTATATCTGGAAATAATTTTCCGTTCCTTTTAAATCTTTATCTATTTGAGCACTTCCAAACATCAAAGAATTATATCCAAACTTATCCCTGATTTTTGTTACTGCCCTTAGCATTTTTTTTCTTTTCACATTGTAATCTTCAAACAAATATTCTTGTTCACTTAACTGTGAGAAATTAGTTACTCCAACTCCAATTAATCTTACTCCTACTCTTCTTGTTTTAGCTTTTTCCATCAGATACCATGCAGTTTCAAAAATAATTTTATCGTCATCTGTTGGTTTGATTGTTTTAGCGCGGGTTAATGTCTGAAAATCAGTGTAGCGTAATTTTATATCAACTGTTGCTGCTTCCCATCCTTTATTACGCAATGACTGGCAGACTTTTCCGGTTAAATAAAATAAGGTGTTTTTAATTTCTTCATCACTTGTAACATCATTCCCAAAAGTGTTTTCACGAGAAATACTTTTTCTTGTACGCTTAATCGTTAAGTATTCGGTTCCTTCCCCATGAGCTTTTCGCCAAAGATCGATTCCGTATTTGCCAAATGCTGTTCCAAAATAATTTGATGGAAGCTTTGTAATATCACTGATTCTATAAATACCTCTTGCACTTAAACTTTGCTTCATAACTTTGCCAACACCGGGAATAGTTTCAACCGACATTGGAGCCAGAAATTCTTTTTCCATTCCGGGAATGATATAAGTAATTCCCTTTGGCTTCATACAATCCGAACCAATCTTCGCAACAGTTTTGTTGCTGCCGATTCCAATTGAGCAGGGCAAACCAAGTTTATTCCAAATTTCTTTTTGGATGCGGGTAGCAAAAAGGAATATCGGACCATACATTTTTTGTGTTCCTGTCATATCAAGATAAAATTCATCAATTGATGCTTGCTCAATTAATGGAACATAAAGCTCTAAAATATTTTTAACTGCCTTGGAAAAACGTGTGTACTCATCGCCGTGCCCGTGTAAATAAATACCGTGCGGACAAAGTTTGTATGCTGTCCTAATCGGCATCGCTGAATGTAAACCAAAAACACGAGCTTCATAAGAACAAGCAGCAACTACACCCCTCCCGTACTTTGGATCACCGCCAACAATTACGGGTTTGCCGTTAAGATTGGGATCGAGAATTCTCTCTACCGAAACGAAAAAGGCATCGAGGTCTAAGTGAAGTATTGTTCTCATAGAAATAGCACACAGATAACACAGATTAAACTGATTTACTCTGATTATTTGAAAAATATTTTTCTTCTTATTTCCGGCTTCTTTCCAAAGTTAAGCAAAAGTCCAAGTTCAATATTAGTAGCTTTTAAGTAATTAATTAGCTGTAACTCGTGCTCTTCAATTAGTGATTCTACTGCTTTCAATTCAAGAATTATTTTATTATCAACTATAATATCAGCAAAATACTCTCCAACAATTTCATTTTCATAATTTACTTTAATCGGTTTTTGTCTTTCAGCAAACAATTGATTTTTATTCAACTCAATTAATAAAGCATTTTCATAAACTTTTTCAAGAAACCCAAAACCAAGCGTATTATATACTTTATAAAAACAAGCAATAATTTTAGATGCTAAATCTTGATATAAATATTTCCCCATGAGATTTCCTCCTAAATTATTTTAATCTGCGACAATTTTCTCAACCAGCGTCATCTGCGTGCTATTTGTCTTTAATTAATTATCACTCGCTGATTAAATCTCATCCAGCTTTTTTTCCATACTCCTGTAAATGCCAACAACAATTCCAACTATCTTAAATGAAGAATACTTTTTATCAATTGCTATTGGTTTATATTCCGGATTTTCCGAAATCAATTCTATTCCATTTTTTCTTTTATAAAACCGTTTTACAACTGCGGCATCGTCGAGAATTGCCGCAACAATTTGTCCGTTTTTTGCATCCAGATTTGGATTTACAATAACAATATCACCGCTAAAAATGTACGCATCTTTTAAACTATCTCCTTTTACACGAAGCAAAAAAGAATCCTGCGGCATTCTGGCAATTGTTGGAAGCTGCACTGTATCAATCGCATCGGGATAAATTGTAAGCGGATTACCGGCGGCAACTTCACCCAATATAGGTTTAGGAACAAAGAATTTTTCCTCAAGTGTCAGCTCAATCCCACGTGAAAGCTTCGGATTTTTTCTGATATATCCTTTTTTTTCAATAGCTTTAAAATGCTGCTGAACCGTTGCCCTGTTTTTATAACCAAAATGTTTTGCCACATCCGCTAAAGTGGGAGGAATTCCTTTCCCTTTTATTTGATCGATCAAAAAGTTCAGAATGCTCTTTTGAGTTTCCGTTAATTCTTTTTGCATAATAGTCGCCTTCAAAATAAATTACCATACATTTGTATGGTAATTTAATTCGGAGAAGAAGAAATGTCAAGATATAAATAAAAAAATCCTCTAAACTTTTTTAAGGCTAAGAGGATTTAACAAAAATTGAAGTTATTGAACAATTAATATTTGTGCAAAAATATTTTCTCCAATGATTCCATCATTTTTTCTCTAAAAATCGGTTTGGAAATAAAATCATCAAAGCCGGCGGCAATAAATTTTTCTTTATCTCCGGGAAGAACGTATGCAGTAACAGCAATGATTGGAATATCAGTTAATGCAGGCATCGTTTTGATTATCTTAAGAGCATCCAAACCATTGTATTCACCTTGCAGATTAATATCCATAACAATAAAATCAAATTGATTATTAAGAAGCATAGGCTGCGATTCTTCAAAACTTACGGCAAACTTAACATCCTTTAACCCTTTCATTTGAACTTTAAACAGAATCTGAGAATCAACCTGATCTTCAATATAAAGACAATTTAGATCGGCAAGATTTAATTGAGGCAATGGAGGAACAAATGGAGCTTGAGGTTCTTCTTTAACTTCAGGAATAGGCACTTCAGATGTTTCTTCAGCTTGAGAAGTAATCTTTTCAACCGGGGTTTCAGATGCTTCCGGTTCATTCGCTTCCATTTTTGTTTCAGATTGAACTATCTCTTCCTCAACCTTTGAAAAAAGTTCTTCTGTTATCGATGTAACAGGTTTAAATATATCCCCTTCTTCTTGATCAGCAGATGGAGATTTTTCATCAATCACTTCTGAAGCTATTTTACTTGAATCATCTAATTCTGTAGCTTGTTCAAAAACTTCGGACCCGGCATCAGAAGTTATAAATTCTCTTTCCGGTTGATCAGCATTTTGCTTAACTGTTTCTTCTTCAGAAACAGACAATGTTGACTCAACTTTAGGTTCAGCGAACAAATCTTCTTCTTTTGTAATTAAAGACAGAGGGAACAAAAATCCTGCCTCCTGCCTGGCTGATCCAAACACCGACCGATAAAACTTTCCATCCAAAAGTGATAAAATAACTTTGGCAAGGTACGTAGTTAATTTAGGTAAGCCATAATCTTTGGGATCTTTTCCCTCATTAAATACCATATCAAATGTACTTACTACATATTCAGATGTATTTCCATATTGATCGCTTAATCCTATAAAAAATGTATCAGAATCAATCGGATATGCAGAAAAATATACTTTTTTATCTTTGCTTATTCGTGAAATAATTTTTATTAAAGAAAAAATAAGTCTTTCAAATTTTTGTCTGTCAGATTTAAAAGTTAATGAAGATGAAATTTTTCCATAACTAAACTGGATATCATTAAGACCTGTTATATCCTTAATATTTTTATCCAGTACATCAACTATATCTGTAACAGTTATTTCCTCAATTTTAATTGCAGATTTATTTTGTAAGATATCTGAATACTCAACCAAAGCATTCATTGTATCCATCATCTTTACACGATTCTGCTTAATTATTTCGGTTGATTCTTTTTGTTCCTCACTGGGGTTTTCAATTCCGTTTACAAGTTCTTGTGCAAAACCAATTATCACATTCATTGGAGTTAAAATTTCATGAAACACTCCAGAAATAAAATTCGGATCAGAAGGTTTTGATTTGAGGTTAATATCCGAAACTTTTTCTACACTAACCTCTTTGATTACTTCTCTAACTATTTCTTTAGGAGTTTCAGTGGTTGCAGAAATTTTTAATGGTTTTACAATAATAGTGAAAGATTCAACTTCATTATTAAAATCCAGAATCGGTGAAGCTGTAATTTCTGCCTCAAGAAACTCCCCATCGTGATTTTTTATTTTAGTTTCTAAAGTTACTTCGTCCCTTATTTGAGCTTGAAATATACTCGTATTAATTATTGCTCTGTCTTCATCAGGAACCAGGGTTGCAAAAGATGATTTAATTAATTCATCACTTGTAAAAGCAAGTTTTTCTATTACAGGGCTGTTTATAAAAGTTATAAATCCGGAAGCATCTGTATTGAATACTAAGGAATCAGTTGAATTAAAAATAGCTTTAAGCATTTGATTTTGTTTATCTTTTTCAACGCTTGAAGTTATATCTTTTACAATATTAAAATGCGCTTCTCTATCATTAAACCGAAAAGAGGTTTTACTAATTTCAACAACAACAGTTGAACCATCTTTTTTTCTATGTCTAAATGGCTCGCTGAATTTTCCTTCAGAGCTTTCATCTCCAAAAGAATTTAATAAAGTTTGAATATCCTCCGGCGCATAAAGATCCGTTAAATCCATCTCAAGAAATTCATCTCTACTGAACCCATAAAATTTAATTGCGGCTTCATTTACTTCAAGAAATTTTAAATTTTCCTTATCGTAAACAAAAATTGGTTCAGGATTATTTTGAATTAAAATGTCAAACATTTTGCCTCTATTTTTGATAAAAGTTTGCAGTTCATTATCGTCTTGTTTGTTTTTTTTAGAATCATCAATAATGATTATTATATGCTTCTTAAATTCACTGCCGGAAGAAATTTTTAACAAATTAACTGTCGCTAAAGAAGATGAATAATCTACCGGATTTAAATCACTTCCTATAAAAAGTTCATCATTATTTAAATTGCTATCAATAAAAAGTTTAATATTTTCTGAAAAAAGATAAGAAAAAAGATCGACAAAATTTTTGGAAATAACATTTCCCCTATCTTTACCTAAAAATTTACAAAATTCCTTATTCGCTTGCTCAAATTTTCCTTCACTATTAATAAGCGCTGCTGCTTTTGGTAATCGCTCTATAAATTCAGTCACCAAATCGGGGGGTACAAATTCTTTCTTTATTACGGATTTTCCTTCATTAATCAGACCAAGTAATCCGTACACTTTATTCCGTTTATCTAAAAGCGGAACCTGAATTATACTTCTATTTGTTAAGAGGGAATTTACTTTTTTACCAAATCCTTCTAAAAATACCGGGTTAGATGTATTGAATATATAATCATCAAGCGACTTAAATATAGAAACCAGATGCATAGGCAAAAATGCCTCTTGCTTTTTTCCCGGTGCTAAAGACATATCAATACCAAGAATCTCTGAATAGGATTTATTAATTACTATAAATCGTGATTGTACATCTTTTAACCAGATAGGAAAACTATGTTGATCAACTATAAACTGAAGTTTTTTTAATCCAATAATTGTAAATGGAACTAATTGTTCAATTTCTTTTATCAAAGAAAGAATAAATTCATTTTTTTCTTGTAATCGATATTTATCTAATCTCAATTGGATTTTATCAACTAAAAATTCAGATGTATCAGAATTCTTTTTACTAAAAACAAGTAAAACTATTTTGTCGCCATTCACTTCAACCGGATTTATTATTAAATCATACTCTGAGTTGTAACCAGTGTTTATATTTACCGGAAAGTTTTTAATTGATTTTTTTTGATTTGAAAATACAGCCGGACCTATTTCATCAGTTAAATTACGGACAGTATCATCGGTAAAAATTTGTTCGAGAGTTAGAGTAAAATCATCAACGTAAAACTCTGAGGCAGCTTTTTGGTTAGCATACAAAATTTCAAAAGACGGATCCAAAATAATTACAAGCTCGCCGATACTTTCGGCAATCTTAGCATAAAAATCAATCCATTCTTTAATTTTTGAATCCACGACTTATAATTTATAATTAGTAAGTTGAAATTGTTACTTCATTCGAGTAATCTGAATAAACATTTAAATCATATCCTCTTACTCTGTATTTATAATCATTATTAACTAAAATATTAAAATCTAGAAACAACAAACTTGTTGCATCAACTCTTCTTATAACCTGATAATCACCGTCATTTATTTTTCTTTCTATATCAAAATATACGGTATTATTATCGGAATTATTCCAACTAAGTTCAATAACTCCTGCGCTTTGATTATATACAGCAGTTAAATTTGACGGCGCTTGAAGAATTGTGGAAAGAAACTTAACTGTTATCGTATTACTAAAAGCAGAATCAGTATTGCTGTAAGATTTTACACGATAATAATATGTACTTCCTAAAACAAGCCCGCTGCCGGCATCATTATAACTTGTTGTATTTTGGCTTAATGAAGCAACACTTATAAAATTAATATTATTGGTACTTCTTTCAACAACAAAATAATTTTCATCATCACTGTTATCTTTCCAGTTAAGCCGTACAGAAGAAGAGCCTGTAAGTGTAGCGCTTAAATTTGATGGCGGGTATAGATTACCAGAAGTTATTATTCCGCCTGTATTTACTTCATTGCTAAAAGAAGATACTCCTGAACTTTTCACTCCTCTTATTTTATAAAAATAAATAATGCTTGAGTCTAAATTGTAATCATTCATATTGTTTGAATTACCGGAAACTTCTTTCAATAAAGAATACTCTCCTTCGATGCCAGCCTTTTTCCATATCTCATATTTTTCAACATATTTTGATGTGTCCTTCCAGCCTATGTTACACGAACCATCATCAAATTTTAATAAAGTTACATTATAAGGTTTATATGGTAAATGGTTATCAGTTGTAATTACAACATCACTAATAACATTGCTTTTTGCCGAAGTATTATTACTATCATAATAAACCAGGTAAAGATTTATTATTTTGCCAATGTAGGTTGAATCAAAATTATAAAAGATTTGCGGTGCAGTGCCGTTAGCATTTGGAGGATAATTTTTTTTAAAAACACCGTCTATGTATAATTCAATGAATTTTAAAGAATATGGATTTTCAATTGAATATATAATTTCATCCAATCCTTCCGATAAAGAAGCATTACTAACGGGAGATGATATTTTTATTTTAAGATTTGAGTAATTGGAATCGTTATTTTGATCGGGACCTGTGGAAAGATCAGCACAAGCTTGTAGCATTAAAAATGATAAAAAAATAATGCAAACTTTCATCCATATAACTTTACTTGTAATTCCCGTTTTTATTTTCTTATCAATAGAACCCATAAATAAAATTATTCTTTATTAAAAACCATATTAATTCTTTTTGTCTGCCGCGCACCAAGTTTTTCTATCAACAAGTTTATCTCACCTGTTTCACTGGCAGAGTAATCAATAATCTCATTACCATAATTAATAACTAATTGATTTATATTATACTGATAAGACCAGTTTATAATTAACTCAAGATTATCAATTTCTTGCAAATTATTATTTGATATAACCAGATTTGCTGAATTTTCCCCGGCTGTAAATATAGATGCAGAAATATTTTTTCTACTTACCCACCAATCTCTTAGCGAACTTAATGTTGTAACCCAACTATCTGATGATTCAATTTTAGAAATCTTAATAAGAAAATCATCTTCCGTATTTCTATCGCAATCAATTTTTGAATTGTAAGTTATAAAATTTACTCCGCCTGTGTCATATTCATTTTGATCATCAAAATAATATGGCAATATTATAAATTTATTATTTTCTAAAGCAGGCATCCCTGAAGCATTGTTAGGGAATAAAAATATATTTATTCCGGCATCATTAAGTGAATTGAGCGCTGCTTTATTGTCAGTTAACGATTTGGGAATTAGAACTGTTTTGATTGGAAATTCTAATCCCTCATTAATCTTTATTAATTCATCTACATACTTTTGTTCAGATTCATCTTCGCTAATAAAAATGTTTGATAAATCAAGAATATAATTTTCTTGTTTAATTTTTGTTTTTATTTTATCTGAGATTTTTTGTTCTGGAGCAATAACTAAGCATGGCTCAACACCGTCCTGATTTAGTTTATCAATAAGTTCCGGTGTAAGACCATAATTATTTCTAATCATAATAATTGTAGATGAATTTTTACCCGGCGGATAATCACCAAGATATAAATCAGGTTTTTTATCAAGCCAGTTTAGCGAGTTGACAATTATGTTTTTATACTCTTCGACATCATTTTTTCCGCCGACAACATCATCAATATTAAATCCTGTCCAAACAAATTTTCCATTGCCTTGCAGTCCATACACAATCGACGTTTGATAATTATTGTATGCATTAATCTTTATATATCCTAATGAAGTATTTGTTAAAGTCTGGATATCGCAAATCATTGGAAGGTTTTTTGTAGAAATTTGCAAGATACCGTCAAACTTGTTATTGTTATAGAAAATCGGGTTGAAATTTAAGTAATTAAAAAAACTGGGTTGTTCGCCAATATATTCTTCACACTTAATTTCGAATAATTCATTAAGATTTTCAAATCCATTAAATATTCCGTTTTCATCAAGACTAAGTTTAGAGCCAACACTTAAAATAGATTTACCTTCTTTTAAAAATTCTTTCATAGATTTTAATTCTCCTAAGCTAATGGAATTAACTGAAGGCAAAATCAAAATATCAAAATCATCAGAAATACCTGATTCAAGGTCACGATCATAAATTACTGCGTACGGAATTTTTTCTTCCATCAGAAACAATTCCCAGATAGTAATCTGATTGATAACTTTGGGTGAATTGTTATCTGTAAATTTTTCAGTATAACCGGAATACAGAATTGCCATTTTTGTTTGTGCCGAAGCAGATACTCCACCAAAAACGGTAAGCACAACAATCACAATAGAAAAGGATATTTTTTTATAAAAATGATTCATAAGTTAGGTTTATCATAATCAAGATAGTAAAGTCTGGATTCTCCCGGTTTAAGGTCATCAACGTAAAGATAAATCATTGAAGAACCGTGACTATGTTTAAGGCTAGCAGGCTTTGTTCCAATAAGTTCGGATCCCAATGAAACATTATACGCACGATCATTCAAATCAAGATCAACTACTAAATTATTTATTGCATCTACACCCGGATTTGAAATTTTTAATGCAACACGAGTCTTCCCTCTTCGGTCAGCTCTAATTTCTATATAATCACGTTTCTCATACCATGCTTGAATTTCAGATGCTGTTGTAATCCAAAATTTCTTTTTCTTTAAATCTTTAATTACCTGTCTTATAACATTTGCATAATCACTTCTGCACTGATATTCAGTGTGAACTTTAAAGATGTACATTCCACCTTCAAATAAAATTCTGTCTAAATCTTCCTGATAAGTATAGAATTGAAATTCAGGCAGCGTCAGTCCAAAATCCCTAATCACTTCATAATCATCCCGAGCGGTTTTAGTCATGGTGACAATTCTTCTATCGCCGCGAATAATTGTTTTGGGAACTGAACGGTCTGTTAATGAATCAGTTAAAATATATTTAAAGCCTGAGTTAATAACAGCATTGATTGTATTTTGATCAAATAAACCAAAGTATGGCAAAATACCTAAAACATTGGCTGACGTTATTTTTTCTATTGTGCTTTTTGCTGCGTTTAATTTTCTTAACTGTTCTTCATACGAATTTAATTTATTAGCTCTGTCATTTATTGAAGATAAATATCCGATGTCAACTAATGCGCCTACTTCTCCGTATAATGAAACTTGTTTGATAAGCTGCCTGTTGGATGCAGCAACAATCGGATCAACAAAAAAGGTAGGTGAAATGCCTTCTTCCTTTAAAATGGGAAGTATGTTTTTAATATTTTCAACATCATCAGTTAAAACCGGGATTATGACGGCAGCTGCATCATAGCCTGTAGGCCAATCTCTAACGTAAGCGATTGGAGAATAGGTTAGCCATTTGATTGAATTGTTAAAAAGTCTTTCAAAGTAAACAAAATCTTCCTGCACACCAATTATGGAATTCAACTCAAATCCCATCCACATAAATCGACCTGTTCCATAAGAACCGTATGCGATACCGGCAGACTTTTTTATTTCTTCTCTAACTAATCCGTCATCCATTCTATAGTTATACCAAAAACTAACCTGTGTTGTTCTTGGATCAAGAACTTCAACAGCCATTGGTCTATCCCAGGTTGCAACCTTTAAAGGAAAACCTGTGGGAATATTTGCAGTAATTGGTAAACTGCCGCAGATTGTATGAATTTTTGAATATTCGTCCGGTTTAAGTTCGTGCGAGAATCGCATACCAAAAACCTGGTTAAAAAATTCCCATCCTTTCCATTTACTATCATCCGAATAAGTTGCAATACTTCCCGTTGCAAAAACACTTCCACCGTTCTCAAGATATTTTTTTATTTGCATTGCTTCTTTTTCACTCATGGCTTTTGTACCGGGCAAAACAAGCAACTTGTACTTTAAATGATCACCATTTTCAATTGATTGATCTGAGATAACTTCAAATTTCAGATTAAGATTATCAAGAAACTTTTTCCATGTAGAAATATTATCATTTAACCAGGTACTGCCTGCAGGCAAAGTGTTTTCTGTGTATTTCGAATAAAGGATTCCAACTTCTGGTTTTTTACCGAATAGAAAATCCTCAAGAACATTGGATTGAGGAATTAATTCCGAGGTATCAAATCTTCCGTAAACACCGCGTAAAATAAAATAATAAATTAGAATGGCTGAAATAAGAATGATCAGACCGGAAAAAATTATAAAGAATTGATTTACTCTTATACCAAAGAGTTTTTGTTTCACCGCCACTTTATTGCCCCTGAATTTCTATCTTCTTTAGGAGAAACATATCCGTCAGAAGTGTATTTCAGGAATTTATTTTCATCACTTAATCTTTGCTCAACTTTGGTTTTTTCTTTGGATACTTGTTCCTCACTGTATTTATAACCGCGTGGTTCAGGGGTATAGCGTGATTGTGAAGGCTTTTTTTCTTGTATTTCTAATTCACGAGAAATTCCTGGCTCAGATTTTTTAACTTGTCTTTGATCCTGAGTTCTTTCCTGACGGGTCAATTGAGCGCCTGCAGGTGTAACTAATTCCGCTTTAACACTAGCGGGTTTTGTTGCATATATTTGTTGCTGCCTGCCTTCTCTTACTTTATAAAGTATGTAAGCCCCGATAGCCAAAATGAAAGTACATATTGTAGCAACGAGAATGATGGTAGATAGTATCGGGATAAGTTCCATTATAAATTCCTAGTTAGTTTAAATCGCAAATTTTTCTGATTCATTTCTATTTTCTCTTTCTAACTTACCCCACGTCATTCTAATTCCTAAGAATTCTTCTATTGTTGACATTGTTTTACAAATATCGATAATCAAAATAAAAAACATCCTGTAAATGATAGCATACCATATCAACCTGAATTCTTCTTTTTCAACCGCAATACAATAAAGTGCCGTAACCATATCTAAAATTGCCAACCCCGCCCACCAGAAAAATATCAACTGAGAAAAACCAAAAAACACGGCTGCAAAAATAAAAAATGCATTTGCCGCAATATTCATTGTTGGCCAGATAAGAGCTTCATAAGACATAAGCCATAAAATAAATGTATGACCCAAATTAACAGTCGGATTAAATAATAATTTTTTATGTTTTCTAATAGATTGAAGAATCCCTCGTGTCCATCTATATCTTTGTTTTAACAATTGTTGTAACGTAACAGGAGCTTCGGTATAAGAAACAGCTTTTGGTTCATAATAAATTTTCCAATCCTTGGCTAAAAGTTTTAACGTAAGATCAGCATCTTCAGCATAAGTATCGCTTGAATAATATCCAGCCTGTTCAATAGCTTTACGTCTGAATAAACCAATTGGACCCGGGATTATGTTAACTAACCTAACATAACTCTGTGCACTGCGTGCCATATTCAAACCTTCAATATACTCCAGCGCCTGAAGATCGGTAAAGAATTTGTTTCTATTTAAAACTTTAACATTCCCTGCAACTGCACCAATTTTAGGGTCTTTAAAATGTCTTACAGCAGCTTTCAATGATTCCGGGACTAATTGTGAATCACCATCCATACAAAGCACAAATTCAGATTTGGAATAATAGATACCTGCATTTAATGCACGAGCTTTACCAAGATTCGGTTGATTAATTAATGAAATTTTTATTTTGTTATACTTACCTTGCTGATATCCCACCAAAGATTCTGCAATGTCTTTTGTATCATCCGAGGAGCCGTCATTAACTATGATTATTTCATAGTTTATATAATCAAGATTAAGCAGGGATAGGATTGACTGTTTAATTATTTTTCCTTCGTTAAAAACAGGTACAATTATCGAAACAAAAGGAGCAAAACCATTTCCTTCCATAAACGTATATTCGTTTATGTAAAGATATGCCATTACCAAAATGGCAAAATATCTTACAAGCAAAATGAAAAGGAAAATAACCAGGGCAACGATAGTTGAGTATTCCAATAATGCACTAAAAGAAAGAACCGTATAAGGAAGTGTATATGCGATTATTAAGACCAATAAAAGCGATATAATTCCACTTACAAGAATTCTTCTCAAATATTTTTGTTCAAGGTTTTCGCCCTTTTTTTCATCTTCCCTGTTTGAAATAGTTACGATAGCCTTATCGACTAATTGGTTAAGTTTCATTTGTTAACAATAATAATTTCTAAATTTGTTCAATAATAGTACCATCAGACCCTGATTTTTTAATGAATTTCAATAATTTATAAAAAAATACTTGAATCAATATTGGACTTTATTAACTTTTGTATCATTCCAAAACAAGCAAAATTTTGTAAAAATCATTAAAAACTTAAAGATTCCAGTAAAGAGCAGCCTGGAAAGCCGTTGATCTATATCCAATATTTGAACGCGAAGAACTTCCGGTTGTTAGTTTAGCATTTAATGATATTCCACTGCCAAACTTATATTTGAATGAAGCATAAAACTCAGACAATATGTAATCGTTTTGTGGAATCAAACCAATTTTACCACCTAATATAAAAGTAGTAGTTTCATCCTGAAATAAATTCCAATCAGCCCATAAAGAATGTGACTCAAAGTTTTTCGGACTCCAATAAAGAAATGTGCTGTCATCAAAAGAATAAAAATAATACTCATACCCGGCTGTAATTTCATTTTCAAATATTTTTCCAAGCCTTGCCTGAAATTGATCTCCATTATGATCATCAGAAACTTCAACACGAGCATATTTACCAAATAATACAAAGTTATTTTTAAATTTGTAGTCAGCAGTAATTCCATATAAATAAGCATTCAGCCTTGTGTTTACAAGATATAGTGAATAAAGAATAAATGCAGCATCAGAATAATTTAGAAATGCAGAAATTGAATAAGTGTTTTTCTTTTTAGCCGTAAGATTAAAATCAATTATATTTTCGCGCTTATCATTTTTAAAATATGTTTGACCAAAAGATACAGAACTACTTATTATATCATTTAGCTTTAATAGCGCCGTCCCTTTAACCTGTGTAAAGCGAAGGCTTTCATCCGCCGAAAATAAATTACCGCTTAAACCTGAAACTCCGATTGACATAAAATTTGTCAAGCCGATTTCCAACCCGAGTCCATAATTATTTAATCTAAAATCAGTATTGTCAGTAAAATAAAATCCTTGCGGCACTAACTGGAAATAAGTTGGAAAATTTGAAAATGAAAACTTATCGCTGCCACCAAGCCAATTTAATCTGGTATTTAGAATGTGAGAGTTCGGTGACTGAACAAGCAAATCCTCGTAAATTTTTTTGGCATTTTGCACCTGTCCGGTTTTAAGATAAGCATCACCTAAAAATAATTTTGATTCAATGTCTGAAGGATTTTTTTGTGATATTCTTTTAAATTCTCTCAAAGCAAGTAATGAATCACCTTGCCAAAAAATAATTTTTGCACGTTGTTTATCGGTATCATAATTATAACCGGATGACAAAAGCCTGTCATAAATTTTAACAGCACTCTTCAAATCATTCTTTTTTAAATAAACATCAGCCAGTTCCATTGAAACATTTTTATCTGTTCCGACTAATGTTAGAAATTTATTAAAAGAATCTATTGCTCTATCATAATCTTCTTCGGAAGCAAATTGTCTTGCTTCTTCAAGAACTGATAATAATTCTTTATTTTCGTTTCTTACACGCAATGCTTCCAGATTGATTTTTAATTGGGTAAGCCCGGCATAATTTTTATCAACCGATTCCAATTTTGCGATTATAGATTCAGCATCGGAATAATTTTCATTTTTGATTTTAATATTTGCAAGCCCGGATAAAGCCTCCAGGTTTGATGGTTCTTTTTGAAGTGCTTTTTGAAACAGAGTTTCACTTTCGTCCAAATTTTTATCAAGCCAAAGATTTATTTTTGCCGCAGTTAGTTGATATTCTATATTTCCTGGATCAAATTTTAACAGAGGATCAATTTCTTTTTGTGCCTCGCATAGATCATTTTGCCACACTAAAATTTGAATCAACTTAAATCTTACTTCAGCATCTTCTGGATATTTCAATAAATAATTTCTGTAAATACGCAACGCCAAATCATAATCTTTATTGTATGAATAAAACCTTCCTAATTCCAATAAAGCTTTTTTGTTATCAGGATTTTTGCTCAGCAGATCTTCAAAATAATTTATACGATCCGCATAATAGGATTTTCTTAACGTTGTTACTTTTTCCCACGATTCTGCAAAGCGCTTTTCATCGCTGTGTTTTGATGATAAAAACTCCAATTGTTGATAAGCTTCTTCAAACCGGTTAACTTTTATCAGTTCATCAATAAGTTTAAATCTCGTTTCGTCATCGGTTGGATTACTTTTTATAATCCGGTAGTACTTATCTATAATATAAACTTTGGGCTCCGGACTTAATCCATAATTAAATTTTGATGTGGTATCGTTTATTGAATAGATATATCCTTTACCTTTAGCAAGATCCAATCCATCCAGCGCTTCTTTAAAGTATGGTCTTATCTCCAAAGCTTTTGTAAATGATTGAATTGCTAATTTGCTTTTGCCAAGCCACATTGAAAAATATCCATACCTCGACCATAACCTGTGATCGTCCGAATATTTTTCCGTAAAGGATTTAAGTATTGGTTCGCCTTTGAAAATGTGATTATTCTTTGCAAGAATTTCGGCATAACGCAAAATTTCATCCGCTGATGCTTCTTCTTTTTCAAGATATGTATCGTACCAGATTTCTGCTTCGTTCCATTCACCAAGATTTTTGTAGCACTTGCCAATTTCGAGGTAGTTAACTGCTATATTAGGATTGATTGCTATTTCCCTTTTATATCCTTCAATTTGATTATAAAGCAATTTGTACCAATCATTTGTGCAGCGATTTAGATTAGAAATAATTTCTTTGTTGTTTGGATCTAACTTTTTTGCTGTGCGGTAATCATAAATAGCAAACTCATAACTGCTTCTTTTCTCATAACAGAATCCACGAAAATTAAATCCATCAGCAATGTGTGGATTTTCAGAAACATATTTATTCCATAAATCTATGGCTTCACCATATCTTCCATTGTTCATCAGCGAAAGAGCTTCGTTTTTTAATCTAACGGATGTTGAACTTTGTGAAAGGATGCAGTTATTTGGAAAGAAAAGAATAATGATTAATAATAAATTGAAAAAAAATTTCATTTGCTGAATTCAATTTTATCTCTGGTTGATTTGGATTCTAGCTGCCTCAAGATCAAATTCATTTAAAATTTCATCCGCATTATTATACCTATCATTTATCTTTAGCATCAGTACAGAAATATTTTTGGGGTCTGTGCTATAAATATTCTGATATACTTTGGTTATGAAATTTTCAACAATTAAATCATCTGATTTTGTTAGAAGTACAAATATTTTATCTGTTATTGTACATATTTTATCTTTTTTATCGGCTGCTGCCCTAATAGAATTACTTAATTGATTAAAAGTAAATGGAAGATTTCCATTTACAGCCGGGTTAACTTTAAAAGATAACACTGTAAATAACTGTCCCGTAGTTTTGAACAAAGCAATCTGGTTATTTACAATCAATTTAAAATCATTAATATTGTAAATATTTGGAACTAAATATGCCGGAGTGGAAACGTATTCGGTTTTTGTGCTTTGATCGGAAGCCAGTTTAATATTTATATCCTCATTTGTTGTGCGCTTGGTATATTTTAAATCTGTAGTTATACCTTTATACGGTTCGATATAATAATTAGCTTTAAATTTTCCTTCGGCATGTCCAATGTTTGGCGTAATATCTATAACTCCACTTTGCGGTGAGTCTATATCATCTTTTTTATGTAATTGAATTATGCCTGTAGCAAAATTATTAATTACATCAAAAATCATTTTGGAAGAATGCACAGCCGGTTCCCTTAAAATAAATAAACTAGTAATGCCCATATTTTCAATAGCTTCAATCGTCTCTCCAAAAACCTCGCGCAATAAATTAAGATTTTCAAACTCTATGTATGGAGTTAATTCATCAAAGATTACCCGTGTTGGATTATATTGATTTATAAGCGATATAATATCACGCAAATATTCACTTAAAAATTCATCTTGATCTTGATACTGGGATATTTCAGCAGGGTTAGCAACTCTTACAACAATTATAGAATTATTATTTATGTAGCTCTCAAGATCGACATCAATGGAAGCAGCATGAATAATCAAATCTTTGGGTCGCGCATTGGTAAAGTACAAACAAATTTCTTTGTTCTTTGCAGTCTCAACGGCAAACTGGAGGCTCAATAAAGTCTTACCAGACTTTCTTTCACCAACAAGCAAATAGGTCCCTCCGTGATAAAACCCGCCCCAAGCATTATCTACGATAGGAATTCCGGTATGGAACAGTTGTATATTTTTCTTCATTTAGCTATAATTTTAACATTTTTAGCCAATAATTATACCGATCGGAAGCCTTCTTTTTAAGCTAAAATCGCATAAAATTTGGCTTCGCTTGAACTAATTAGAGACAATAGAAATCGGATTGTATTATAATGCAACAAATACAAAAATATTGTTATTGAACATTATTATTTTTTAGACAGAAAAACTGTGAATAACTTGTATGCTATAAAATAAAAGGTTGGATTAACGCAGAATTTTTTTGATTATTTATAGGCGTTTTTTAACATGATTTTACATTTTTAATTAGCCATCATCCCAAACACAAACGCGGCAGTTGCATTACCAGTTATGGTTGGCTCATTAGTTATATAATCCATTGAATCATCAAAATATTTTATGCTGTCCGAATTGAAATTATCATACTCATTATTTGTTCTTGAAATAGAATATTTTTTAATTATTTCAAGCGGAGCTGGACCTGCACTTAACGCACCGGGTAAATACCCTTTATGAAAAAAGGCGATTTGCGAATGCAGATGCCTGGGGAAATTACTTCCTAAATTATAAATGTAAGATATGCCCCAGGGATTTCTTCCTAAAACAAAATCTCTCTGAAAAGTACTCAATGAATCAAACTCACTTGAACCGGTTAGTTTTTTATAAAGAATAGTTTGAAGCGAAACTCCAAGAAATGAATTTGTTGTTCCCCATGAATAATTTAATCCTTCTTTAAAAAGTAATGTATCTATTCTGTTTTTTGAATGGATTAAATTATCATATATATATATTGAAAATTCAGGTTTGTATAATGCAATTTTGTAATCCGCTAAAGAATTAATATCACCAAAGCTCCACCAAAAATCCGATTGGGCACTTTCGCCATATTTAACAGCATCTTCAAAATATTTTTCATCTTTGGTTGTGATAAACAATTCAATTGCGCCAAGAGCCATCTTTCCTTCAAAACTTTTTTCCAGGTACATTTTAGAGTAAACCGAATCAACATCCTGAACGGAATTTCTGATTGAATAAATATTTTCAGCAGCGTTTAAACATTTTGCTGAAAATTCATCATCATAAAATTTTTCTTTCCAAATTCTTGCCGCAATAGATAAAGCAGCGGAATAAATTCCAACCGTGTTTTTGCCGATACTTACAAATGCCGGACGATCAAATTGTAAGCTGTCTTTTTCAGGTAATCTAAATCCAATTTGATGATCTCTTTCATCCTGAACTTGAGACACTAATTTATATTTCTCAAAATTACATCTTAACAACCAGTCTAAACCGACTTTAGCTTCATCAAGAATATCAGGTACATTATTTTTATCGTTATCATAGCTAAATTTTTCTTTATCAAACTCATAACTGAAAATCATAAGATAAGTAGCATAAGCCGTGGTTTTAAGAAATTTTATATAATCCCCTGCATCGTGCCAGCCGCCTGTTAAATCAATTTCCGTTGAATCATCATTACCAATAACTTTTGTTGCATCGGATAAATGGCAGGGCTGATGAAGAAATGGATTTGTAGGTCCGCATCTTTGAACTTTGAAGAAAAGACTTAGTGAATCCCGAACTGAATTATAAATGGAATCGCCAATTGAGAAAGGATAAGATTTTTGATCTTCAATTTGGATATAGTACTTACCGTCGAGTTTTAATTCTGTAAAATCAATTTCGTAACAAAAATTAAATTTGCCATAATCATAAGGACTTTGAAAAAGATTCTTTTCAAATAGGATTTCATCTGAATTATAATCACGAACGCTATATTTTATTCCGGATAAATTTATGCGGGAAAGTATTATTCCGGTTTTTATATCGTTTGGTAAAAAGCCTAACTGGTTAGTTCGTATGTAGATAGTACCCGGTAGTTGAGCATGGCAATCAACAAGAAAAAATTGAATTGATAAAAAAAACAAAATAGAAAGGAATTTTTTCAATTCCTTTCTATCAAAATATTTTTTCTTATTTACTGTCGTAGCTATTAAACTTCCAAACTTTTTTCTGTTTTAGGAGGAAAATCTGTTCCGATAATTTTATCCCACACAGGCGAACTTACACCAAAACCTTTATGTGCATCCTGGTAGTGATGTTTCATATGATGATTTTTTATCATCAACCAGAATTTGCTGTGCATATTAAAATGATGAATGGCATAATGTGTAGTATCATAAAATAAATACCCCACAAGAAATCCTGCGAAGAACGGAAAAACAGCTATATCGCCAATTAAATATTTAAAGAGAAAATAAAATAAAGCCGCTAATGGAATGCTTACGGACGGCGGCATTACTAACCTCCTTGAATCACTTGGATAATCATGATGAACACCATGAAAAATAAAATGGATCTTTGCCCCGATTTTACTTTTAAGTTCCCAATGAAATATAAAACGATGCAGCAAATACTCGGTTAAAGTCCAAATAAATATACCTAAAACAAAATAACCTAAAATTGATACTCCCTGCATCTGGTGAACATAAATTGAAAGATAAAGCATAAATAAAACTACAGGTATATATAAAATTAGCGGTACAGCAGGATGCACTCTTGATAAAGCTTCCATAAAATCACTTTTGAACATCCTAACTGTTTCATCTTTATTTGATACAAAGTTCTTTGGCATTGATACTCCTAAACTGATATTTTTTCTTGGTAAATGTAATGTTTTAATAATAAATAATAAATGATGCAAATCTCATATCTAAAAGCTTAACATTTTTCAACATAAAGCTAATAAAACCAAAAAATAAGTCTTATTATATAAGTTTCAGATTGAAATTAACATATAAAGTTTTCATATTCACTCTTGATTTTCTATAATTCTGTAATTTTCAGGAGGATCAATGGCTAAAAACGGCGAACGGGAACGATGGGGCACTAAAATAGGTTTGATATTAGCTGTTGCAGGCAATGCTGTGGGATTAGGAAATTTTTTACGTTTCCCGGTTCAGGCTGCCGAAAATGGCGGCGGCGCTTTTATGATTCCCTATTTTATTTTCTTTTTGTTACTCGGCATTCCTCTTATGTGGATTGAGTGGGGCATCGGAAGACACGGCGGTAAATTCAGGCATGGCAGTGCGCCCGGAATGTTTGATGTTTTATGGAAAAATAAATTAGCAAAATATTTTGGTGCATTAGGGCTTTTCATTTCAGTTACAATTCTTATCTACTACACTTACATAGAATCATGGACGCTTGGCTTTAGTATTTTCTCAATCTTCGGTTTGTATTCCAATGAAACAAAAGAAACAATGACAGGATTTTTATCCAGTTACCAGGGAATAACAAAATCAGAAACATTTACTTCCCTGTGGCCTGCTTATATTTTAATGATCATAACATTCGCAATAAATTTTGCAGTTCTTTACAAAGGAATTTCTAAAGGAATTGAAAAGCTTGCAAAGATTGCAATGCCTTTACTCTTTTTGTTTGCAATAATTCTGGCAATAAGGATCTTTACACTCGGCACTCCTGATCCTGCTTTTCCTGAAAACTCTGTTGCTAATGGTTTTGCTTTTATATGGAATCCTGATTTTTCCGCTCTTGGAAATCCTAACATCTGGCTTGCAGCTGCGGGACAAATATTTTTTACTCTCTCTCTCGGAATGGGAACTATCCACGCATACGCAAGTTATCTTAAGCCCGATGAAGATATTGTCCTGTCAGGATTATCAACCGCATCAACAAATGAATTTGCAGAAGTTGTACTCGGCGGATCAATAGCAATTCCTGTTGCTGTAGCATTTTTTGGTTTGGATGCAACCAAAGCAATTGCACAAGGCGGTGCATTTAATCTGGGATTTGTTTCAATGCCTATTGTCTTTGGCAGTAATGCTTTCCCGCTCGGTGAAATTTTTGGATTTATGTGGTTCCTTTTGTTATTCTTTGCAGGCATTACTTCTTCCGTTGCAATGGGTCAACCGGTTGTTGCTTTTCTTGAAGATGAATTTGGAATGGATAGAAAAAAAGCTGTTACTACTCTTGCAACCGGAGTTCTTGTTTCCGTCCAGTTTGTAATATTTTTCTTAAAGTTCGGATTTCTTGATGAAATGGATTACTGGGCAGGTACATTTGGACTTGTTGTATTTGCATTGATAGAAACAATATTATTTATGTGGGTTTTTGGCGCTGATAAAGCATGGAAAGAAATGAACAACGGCGGTGATATTCAGATTCCAAGATTTTTCTATTACATAATGAAATATATTACGCCTGCCATTTTGCTTATACTTATGATCTGGTGGTTTATACAAAGTGCTTTACCAACTTTACTTCTTGAAAATGCTAACCCTGAAAATGTACCTTACATTTGGGGTGCAAGAATTTTAATGATAACTATTGCCGTTCTGATTGTGCTTATGGTTAAAAAAGCCTGGGCAAACAATAATCATAGCGAGGTGGCGTGATGGAACTTAAAACAAGCGGAATTATTTTTTTAGCATTAGCCTGGGGGCTAATATTTTCATTGATTACATTTTGTTTTTATAAAGTTTTTAAAACCGAACAGAAAAAGTAAGAACTTTTCAATGTCCCTTTTCGTTACAAAGGAGAGGGATAATATATTTGCGTTATTTTTTTATCAGATCAATTTCCCATTTTGCAAAGCTGCTGCTTTGAGAAATAATTAATTGGTTTCCTTTACTTTGAATATTAAAACTGCCCTCTAAATAAAGACTATTTTGCCAAAAAGGATTCATTAATATCCATGAAATATCATTCATTTCTATACTATCCGCTTCCAAATAATAATGTCCCCAATCCCATATTGAATCCTGTGAACTCAAAGTTGAAGAGTATTTAACAGCTCCGGTATAATTGTATGTTGTATCTTCAAATGTAATGGAAATAGTACCCGCCTTAGTTACAGCAGAATTATAATTTTATAATGCCTAAGCGTAACAGAAAAGATTCCTGAATACTCACCTTTACTTATTGTAGCATTCTCAACAGGTGATGTTACATCATCACAAAATGTAAAAACAAACATAAAAGTGAAAAATAAAAATGTATTAAGAATAGTTTTGCTAATAACTCCAACTATTTTAGTTGCTAACAACTAAAGAAAATATAAAAAATAATAAATATTATCTCGTCAGAGTTTTTTCAAATTTAACACTATAACCCTTTGGCAATTTTGGAATTAGAATCCACATATTTTTTAATATAGCCATTTCGCAATAACCTTTGGGTATAACTGTTAACCTGTAAATAACATTAAAACCATCTTTTTTAATTTCAACTTTATAATCAGGCGTCTCACAACCGCCGGAATTAGCATCCTGCCCTAACAACGTGTACTTTGAAAAATCTATTTGGGGATGAGTATAATTTTCAGTCCCTTCAAAAGGCCAGGACGAAAAAAATATTTCTTTTACTAATGCTTTATATTCATTCTCTGTTAAACCGGGATTTTGTATTTTTACATATTCAAGCATAGCTTCATAATTGGCAGTCCAATAGTCTGCTAATGGTTTTTGAAATCGGGAATATATTAAACTATCATATTGACTTTGAGAAGTGATGACTGCTTCAAGTTGCCCTCCAACAAAAAACTTATCCAAACCGTCCATTTGAATTTCCTGATAAGATATTTGGCTGGATTCTTCCGGTGCGGTAGTATCACAACCGGAGATTAACAAGATTGACAGAAAAGT
Organism: Ignavibacteriaceae bacterium; assembly: GCA_049294175.1. Taxonomy (GTDB): domain Bacteria; phylum Bacteroidota; class Ignavibacteria; order Ignavibacteriales; family Ignavibacteriaceae; genus IGN3. The sequence continues at coordinate 63,990 of JBAQCL010000004.1, forward strand.
AAAACTTATCAAAAATATTTCCCTGTAAACTTTCATAATTCCTCTTTTATGTTTAGTGAAACTTATTTATGTGCCTAACTCTCCAAACTAAAACAGCGATTGATGTTGAGATGTGCATTATATGGCGTCTTAATTTATTTAAACTCCTCAAAAAATTCCTCATCAACCTCATAAGTTAATTTTTGTTTTAAGCCAAGATTATGTTTTTCACAGAGTTCAACTAATTTGTAGCCGTCGATTAATTCAATGGGTGGGACCCCGTCTCTTGTCGCTTCCATTTTTGCATCTTGAGAAAATCTGCCAGTTGTTATAAATAAACCTTTTTCAGCACGACCTTGCATCGCGCCTCTAAAATCGCGAAGGTAAGAAGGAGAGACACTATCTTTATATCGTTTAGATTGGAAGATTACTTTCATACTTATTAAAGGATTAATTTCCAGAATACCCTCACCGTCAATTCCTCCATCACCAGAACGTCCTTTTACTACAACTTTCTTAAATCCAGATTCTCTTAATATTCTTTGGCAAAAGCGTTCAAATCCTTCGGGTGACATTGACTTTAATTTATTTAGAAATTCTTCTTTATGCTCCGATTGCTCAATAATTACTTTTTCTTCATCTCCGTTCTGATTTGAAATTGCTTTACCTTTTTTTTGCCAATCAGTATGAATTTGATGAAATATTTTTAATAACTCATCATCATTTGGATTGATATTTAATCCTTTTTCTGTCAATGTCCATACATTTTCTTTGGAAACAACAATAAACCCGGCTTCCGATAAATACACTCTTGCCCATGCAATTTGATTGTCAATTTTCAAAACACCGCTTTTATATTTTTCTGTTAATGCTTCTTCGGTAATGTTAAACTTTTCAATTAAAGAATCTTTAACTTCTATAGCATTAGCTGAACCTCCAAGTTCTCTGATAATTTCCAATATTGGGTTAAAGAAGTGTAAATTTTTAGGAAGATTTTTTGTTTCCATAGACTTCTGAACCATGTAGTTAGTTATTATTAATAATAGTTTTCATATACATTACATATTGATTAACAAGATAGTAAAAAAACCAGCTTAACATATCCAGTCAAGCCCCCGCCGGTAAAGAAGAAATAAAGAGGGCGTAATTATTAGTACGACAAAGCTTGTTTAACGTTGCGGTTATAACGTAGTATTTTATTAATTTAACTTCAATTAACAGTTAGCAATTATGGGGAAGGATTAAAAAGTATGGATGGATTTAAGATTATAAAAAAACCCGGACTTACAAAAATCCGGGTTAATAAAATGTAATTGCTAATTTTATTTTATTCTAACTCTGCCCCGCCTTCTATTTCAGCAGAATCTTCTGCAGCCGGAATAATTCTATAAGCCGAGTTTGATTCGGCAGCAGATGTAATAGAAAATTTTCCGTCACGTATGTTCTGGTACAATAAATCATTTTCAATAACATATCCAAACAGTTCTCTAAACTTATCAATTGAAACACCAATTGTAGCGGCAAGCTTAGCAAGTTCGTGCGGATCATCAAAATCCGCCTGGTTTAATCTAAGCATATATCTTCTTGCTATATAAAAACTTTCGGATGCAGGATCGACCATTCTAACTTTGGTCTTTAAAGTTACTGGATCAATAATATCTTTAAAGTATAACGGTACAAAACGAGCGTTCTGTATTGATACCATTGCCCCGCTGCCGCCTTCAAGTATAAATTGCGCCGCTGAAAATCCAAGGTCACGTGTATATTCCATATCATAAGGAATAGGGTCTGCACATCGTAATTCATAACCAATATTTTTTGCAACAATAGTGGATTTTAATCCAAATTCTTTTAGTCTTTCCTGTACTTTAGCTTTTAAGATTTCGCCAAAATTTATTTCAGCAATTCTGATATTATCGTGCGCATCCCGTTCAACTTCAATCAGCGGACCAAGGTCGGATATATCAAGATGTTCAACTAATCCTTCCGCAATTATGGCAACACCATCAAGGTGCCCGTAACTCATTCTTTTAATTATCGCTCCGGCAAGAATATCAACTATATGACTGAGTTTAATTTTTTTATTCGCAAATTCTTCAGGAATAAGTGTAAGTGTTGCACCGGTGGCTTTTCCAATTCCAAGAGCAAGATGTCCTGCTTTTCTTCCCATAGAAACAACAAAATACCAGCGTGAGGTTGTTTGAGCATCAACCATAAGATTTTTTACAATATCAACACCTATATGTCTTGCTGTCTGAAATCCAAATGTTGGAATACCGTGAGGAAGATCGAGATCATTATCAATTGTTTTTGGTACATGAACAACCTTAATTCTGCCTGCAGCCATTTCATTTACTTTTAGTGCGCTAAAGGCAGTGTCATCACCACCGATTGTAATAAGTTTATCAACATTTAATCTTAATAAGGAAGTAACAGTATTTTCAAGATGCTTTGGATCTTTAGTGGGATTTGCTCTTGAAATCCCTATGTAAGAACCGCCTCTAAAATGTATTCGGCTTACATTTTGAATTGAAAGTAATTTTACGTGAGAAATGTCTCCCTGCATAATCCATTTAAACCCATCTTTAATACCAACAACTTCCAACCCCTCAACAGCAGCACGAATAGTAGCGGCTCCGATTACACTATTTATACCTGGTGCAGGTCCTCCTCCGACTAAAATCGCCAATCTTTTAGGTGCAATAGACATATTATTTCAACTCCTGATATTATATAAAATTAAAGAACCTTTAGTTTTGCGAACTTTAACATTAACTGTTTTACATTATTACCCTCAAAATGGACAGTAGCTTTTGTCATATCCCCGGCGCCAACAACGTCAACAACTTTACCAAGCCCAAATTTTTCATGCATAACACGGCTGCCCGGTCTTAAATTTGCGCCTTCCTGGTTGAAGTTTTCATAATCAACTTTCTCAAAGTACTCGTAATACATTTCCTTTTTAGTTTTACGATTAGCTTTTCGTCCAAGTCCGCCGTTCATTTCTTTGTAAGTAGTTGGATCAAGTTCATCTATAAACCTGGAACGGCTTTGATAAGCAACTTCCCCAAATCTGTAACGCGATCTTGCATGCGTAATATAAGCTTTTTTCTGTGCACGGGTTAAAGCGACATAAAATAATCTTCTTTCTTCATCAACAGAAGTATCTGACGCAAACTTGTTAGCGATAGGAAATATATCTTCTTCACAACCGGAAACAAAAACAATCGGCCATTCTAATCCTTTGGAACTGTGAACTGTTAAAAGAGTAACACTGTTTTTTTCATCTGTATAATTATCTATATCGGCAACCAAAGAAACTTCTTCCAAATATTGTTCGAGTTTTGCTTCAGGATTTGATGCTGTAAATTCACTGAATGAAGAGAGAAGTTCACTGATATTTTCCATTCTCTGTAAAGCTTCCTGCGTACCTTCTTCTTTAAACATTTTTATCAAGCCGAGTTCATCAACTAGCGCTCTTATTAATTCATCTACGGATAATTTATCTTTGAGATCAATATATTTATCAAGCAATGTTTTGAATTGCTTAACGTTTTTTTGTATTCTCTCTTTTATATCGATTACTTCAAACACACGCCCCATTGTTTGAAAGAGCGTGATGTTATGCTTGCGAGCAAAAGCTATCATTCTTGTAACCGTTGTACTTCCGATGCCGCGTTGAGGGAAATTCATTATTCTCAATAAACTTTCTTCATCGCTTTGATTTGAAACAACCCGGAGATAAGCTATAACATCTTTAACTTCTTTACGCTTGTAAAACTCAACTCCACCGATTATTGTATAAGGAATTTTTTCTCTTCTGAAAAAATCTTCCATTGTGCGGGATTGAGCATTAGTTCTGTATAGAACAGCAAAATCTTTAAAGGCTATTTTTTTCTTGGAAGTTTCATACTTGATATATTTAGCAATCTGAGAGGCTTCGTCCTTTTCATCGGCACATTTTAAAAGAACTAAAGGTTCGCCTTCTTCATTATCAGTCCATAAAGTTTTAACAACCTGATCTTTGTTATTTTTTATAACAGAATCAGCAGCCTTTAGAATCATTTTTGTTGAACGGTAATTTTGCTCAAGTTTAAATAGTTTGTATTTGGGAAAATCCTTACCGAAATCCAGCATGTTATCAAGATTAGCTCCGCGCCAGCTATAAATACTTTGTGCATCATCACCAACTACGGATAAATTACCGTTTCTTGGAACTAAAAGTTTTAAAAGTTCATACTGAGCTTTATTTGTATCCTGAAACTCATCAACCAAGATGTAGGTGAACCGCGCTTTATACTTTTGAAGTATATTTTTTTTATTTATAAACAGTTCAATCGGTTTAAGTAAAAGGTCATCAAAATCCATTGCATTAAATTCGATTAACCTTTTTTGATACTCTACATAAATATCCGCAATCTTTTCATCAAAAAAAGAATTGATATGTTTACTCCTGAATTCCTTTGGAGTGATCATATGATTTTTAAGAAAACTAATTCTATGTCTTATAGAATTTGGCGTAAACTTATCCGAATCAATGTTGAGATCGGAGATTATATTTGAAACAAGCGATAATGAATCAATTGTATCATAAATCGAAAAATTACTTTTGTAATCAATATGCTTTGCTTCGGTGCGCAGAATTTTGGAAAACACAGAATGAAACGTTCCCATCCATAAATCATCCGCTTTTTTACCAATTATTTCCCTAATTCTTTCCTTCATTTCATTGGAAGCTTTATTGGTAAATGTTAGGGCAAGTATGTTTTCAGGGGCAAAATTTTTCTTTAAAAGGTAAGCGATTTTATATGTTAAAACTTTTGTTTTACCTGAGCCTGCCCCCGCAACTATCATTTGTGGTCCATCTAAGTATTCAACTGCTGCTTGTTGAGCAGGATTCAAATCCTTGAATTGTTGCATAACTCTTTCTTTTTTTTACAAAAACAGGTGCAAATATATATAAACTGTGGTGGAATAGAAAGAATATGACAAGTAAAAATTGCGGGAAATTTATTGATATCGCTAATATATTAGCATTCTGAACATAATTTTACATATACTGTCTTATTATATTGGCACAATTATGGTTAGTGTATCAAAAAGAAATTTTTTGTAAATGCTAATGATAAAAAACGAAAGATAAGCGCAAAAGTGAGTATTACGCCTCAAATAAACGATGAGACTCAAGAGAGTAAGGATAAACTTTTAGATAAGTTCTCTTTCTATTCCAAATACAACATCTTACTCCAGACATTAAGTGATGGCTTAATACTTATTGACAATCAGAGAATCCATTTTTCAAATAAAGTGTTTGCTGATTTATTCGGATATTCTACCGATGAACTTATTGATATGAAAATTGATGATTTAATTTCCGATGAAGATAGAGAGGTTGTTTTAGAAAGATATCAAAGGAGACAGAACGGAGAATTAGTACCTTTAGAATATGAAATAAAAGGATTAACCAAAAATAGAAGAAATATTCCAGTGTTGCTAAACATTGGTTTAGTTTCATCACAAAATGAAAAACTTGAATTTGTGCTTGTACATGATCTTTCAGAAATTACACAGAAAAGCGACACATTAAAAAAGCAAGAAACAATGCTCGAAACAATATTCAATCATACAGGTGTTGCAATTGCTCTATTAGATATGAATGGAAATTTTATTAAGGTTAACGAAAAATGGCAAACTATTTTTAACCATGAAAATGCTGAACATAATGCTAACAATATATCGGATATTTTTTTATCTGAAGAAAAAAATAAATTCACCTGCCTTTCAGAGGAATTAGATAAAAGTAAATCTCAACAAATCCGGACACAGATAATTTTATTAAATGCTAATAAAAATAATTTCTGGGCAGATTTTACAATATCTGCCGTTCAAAACAACAATGAAGGAAAAGAATATTTTGTTGTTTCCGTATTAGATATAACCGGTCGAATGGAAATTGAAAAGAATTTTGAAAAAGAAAGTAAACTGTTTCAGTATTTTATGGAATACCTGCCTGATTCAATATACTTTAAAGATTCTTCAAGCAGATTTATTAAAGCTAATAAAGCAACATTAACCAAAATGGGATTGAATTCTATTGATGAATTAGTTGGCAAAACCGATCACGATTTATTTGATAACGAACATGCCGATAATGCAAAAAAGGATGAAGAAGAAATTATAAAAAACGGAACTTCAATTTTAAATAAAATAGAGAAAGAGGTTTGGAGTGATGGAAGCATAACCTGGGCATCCACTACAAAAATTCCATTAAGAGATGAAAATGAAAAAATTGTCGGAACGTTTGGTATAACCCGCGACATTACAAAGTTCAAAGAATCGGAAGATATCAGGAATGCATTGTATAAAATTTCTACTGCAGTTACATCAGTTCCTGATATACAAAATCTTTTTGCTACAATCCATAAAATCATAATGGATTTAATGAGAGCAGATAATTTTTACATTGCAATGTATAATGATGAGACTAATACAGTAAGCTTTCCATATTTTGTTGACCAGGTTGATCCGCCGCCGGTTGAAAGAAAAGCAGGTTATGGTTTAACCGAATATATTCTAAGAACAGGTGAAGCTAAGCTTATTGACGCTGAAACTGACATCAAACTTCGCGTTTCCGGGGAAACTACTTTACTTGGCGAACCTACACAAATATGGCTTGGCGTTCCTTTAAAAGTTCAGGGAAAAACCATCGGTGCTATTGTTGTACAGGATTATAATGATACAACAACTTACGGTGAAAATGAAAAAGAAATTCTTATTTATGTTTCAGAACAAATTGCATTGGCAATAGATAAGAAATATCGTGAACAAAAAATAATTGAATATTCCGAGGAGCTTAAAGAATCAAACGCCTCAAAAGACAAATTTTTTTCAATTATCGCCCACGATTTGAAAAGTCCTTTTCACAGCATACTTGGTTTATCAAGAATGATTTATGAAGAGTTTGATTCTATGGATGATGATGAGTTGCGCTCTTCATTAGAAATATTAAAAGATTCATCTGAAAATACTTATAAGCTCATAGAAAACCTGTTGGACTGGTCGAGACTGGAAACAGGTAAAATGAAATTTCAACCATCATTTCAAAATATGTTTATGTTAGTTGAAGATACCAGGATGCTGCTTAACCAAAATGCCAGATTAAAAGATATTGCAATACGAAATAAGATATCACACACAAGTTTAGTTTGGGGTGATTCCAATATGCTGCATTCTTTATTGCAAAACATTATTTCAAATTCAATTAAATTTACGCCCAACAATGGAATCATCGAAATTTCCGAACAAGCAATGGATGATAAAGTAGAATATACAATATCTGATACCGGTGTCGGAATTGATCAAAACAATATTGATAAACTTTTTAAATTAGATGTAAACTATTCAACCAGAGGTACAATGGATGAGAAAGGCACAGGACTCGGATTAGTTTTATGCAAGGAAATTGTTAATATTCATAAAGGCGATATTAGTATTAAAAGTGAAGTTGGCAAAGGAACAAAAATTATCTTCACATTAAACAAATTGAACTTCCAATAATGATAAAATGAATGAAGGCAAAGAAAAAAGTAACCAGGAAAATTTATCAGAGTTTTCCGATTACTTAGGTGAATTTGATTTACTTGTAAAATTTGATTCTGAAACCTGCCCCGTCTGCGGAATAGATATTCCAGAACATGTTCCGATCCAAAACCCATCTTTTGTCTTATATAAATCCATAAAACAAGAGTCCGATCTGCTACCGATAATCAACGAATTCAAACAAAAAGAAATTTCATTTAAAGTTGTAAGAAAATTAGATACTGAAGTGCTTAACAAAGTGAGTTATCTTTTTGATATTCTAATTCCGTTAACATCTCTATCTGTATTAGATAAAGCCATTAAAAAATAATTACTTTCTTGGATGAGTATTACACCATTGAGTAATATAATCAGCAATTTCTGTTGTTGACGCGCCGGGAGTAAAAAGTTCGCCGGCACCTATTTCTTTTAATTTTTTAATATCGTCTTCGGGAAATATTCCACCGCCTGTTAATAAAATATCATCAATTCCCTTTTCTTTCATAAGATTTAATATTTTCGGAAAGACTGTCATATGAGCGCCCGATAAAATACTAATCCCGATTACATCAGCATCTTCCTGTATCGCAGCCTCAACAATCATTTCCGGAGTTTGTCTTAATCCCGTGTAAATAACTTCCATCCCGGCGTCTCTTAATGCTGCGGCGATAACCTTGGCGCCACGATCGTGCCCATCCAAACCGGCTTTAGCAACTATAACTCTTATTTTTTTATTCATTAAAAATTCCTTCATATTTTGAAATAGTAGCTTTTATTTTATCAGCATACAGTTCAATTTCAGAATCATTATATTCTATTGTGCGCGGATGCATATGAAAATCATTATCAAACCTTGGGATGATATGATAATGAAAATGAAATACCGATTGACCGGCGGAAGATCCATTGTTGGAAATAATATTAAATCCCGTAGCATCTAAACTCCGTTTAACTGCACCGGCAAGATGCTGAGTTATTTTTGTAAGTTCTTCAAGTTCTTTTGCAGGGATTGTTAAAAAATTATCATAGTGTGTTTTGGGAATAACAAGAGTATGTCCATAATTAACAGGATTTATGTCTAAAAATGCAACAACTTTTTCATTTTCAAAAATTATTACAGCTTCAGATTTTTTTGATGCGATATTACAAAATATACAATCCATATTAAGCTCGCTATATGTTTTTTAAATAAAGTTAATTCTTTTTAATAATAACTGCTAACAAATCATGGTCTTTAAAGATATTCCCCCGTTCTGCCAAACACTCCGAATAATCCACCGGTATGAACAAAAATATTTCGTTTGCCTTTTTCCGGTTTTAAATAATTTTCATAATAAGCAGTAAAGGCTTTACCTGTATATGCAGTGTCAAATAAAATTCCTGTTTCCGTTGCAAACTTTTTTATCAATTTAATTTTTGATTGGGTTATATTTTTATATCCTTCTTTAGAATATCCATCAAGAATAACAAGGTTTTCAGAATTGATTTTGCAATTTAATTTATAATCAAGAATACAACCTTCCGCAAGTTGTAAAATTTTCTTCCTGATTTCTTCTTTAGAATATAAAACATTTACAGCAACAATTTTAACATTAATATTATTGAGCGCAATACCAACTAACATTCCTGCCGCTGTTCCGCCTGATCCGCTTGCCGCTACAATAGAATTTATAGTTTTTAGATTAACTTGATTTTTTAATTCATCAACAAAATTTACATAACCCCAAATACCAAGCGTTGTTGATCCGCCTTCAGGTAAAACATAAGCATTTTTTTTATTTTTTAATAAAGACAATCTTTCATCGAACATTATATCATTTACTTTTTCGTACTCGCTTTTATTTAAATATTCAATTTCCGCACCGTACATTTTGTTAAGAAAAAGATTTCCATTGGCATTTCTAACTTCTTTTCCCCACAAAAACAATTTTGTGTTCAACCCGATTTTTTTTGCGGCAATAGTTGTTGCTCTTGCGTGATTTGATTGATCGCCGCCGCAGGTAAAAATAATGTCTGCTTTTTTTCTTTTAGCATCTTCAAGAATATATTCAAGTTTTCTTACTTTGTTTCCTGATAATTCAGATCCTGTAAGATCATCACGTTTTATTAAAAAACTTTTACCTTCAAATTTTATTTCTTGTAACGGGGTTGGAATTTGTGCAAGTGAAATTCTTTTTGGCGGGTTCATTTTGCTAATTCAATCTTTTTTAGTTTTGAATAGATTTTTCTTGCTTTTTCAAGATCTTCGGGAGTATCAACAGAAAAACTATCATATTCAGTTTCAACAATTTTTATTTTGAATCCGTTTTCAAGCATCCTTAACTGTTCAAGTTTTTCCCATCGTTCAAGATCAGTTGACGCAAGTTGTGTAAATTTCAACAAATATTCTTTGCGATAAACGTATAAGCCTACATGCTTATAAAAATCTGCTCTCTCAAAAATTTCCTTTTCATTTTCAGCATCACGCACAAAAGGAATTGGCGAACGTGAAAAGTATAATGCAAAATTTTTATAATCAAAAACCACTTTTACTACAGATGGAGATTTTAGCTCTTCAATATTATCAATCAGCTTTGCAAGAGTAGAAACATTAACATCGGGATCAAATAACAACGGTTCTATCGCCTGGTCAATCATCATTCCGCTAATAAAAGGTTCATCACCTTGTATGTTTACGATAATGTCAGCCCGCGGAAACTCTTTAGCAACAATTGCAATTCTATCTGATCCGGTAGCACATTCTTTTGGAGTCATGATTACCGCCGCTCCAAAACTTTTTGCAATTTTTGCCACTTGCTCATCATCTACAGCAATAACAATTTGGTCCATCAACTTGGATTTTTTAGCACCCTCATAAGTGTGTTGAAGAAGCGATTTGCCGCCAATATCTGCAAGCGGTTTTCCCATCAGTCTTGATGATGCAAAACGTGCGGGAATTACACCAAGAATAAAAGGATTGTTTTTTTTGGGTTTCCCCTTCTTTGCCATTATTTATCACCAATAACTTTTGGAACCTGGAAATGTTTTTCATCTTTTTCAGGTGCGTTCTTTAAAGCTTCTTCCGTTGGAGTTGATGGTTTTAACTTATCGTCTCTAAAAACATTTGTCTGCTCTACCGGATGTGAAAGCGGCTCAACTTTTTCAGTGTCAAGTTCGTTAAGCTTTTCCATGTAATTTAATATTTCATTCATTTGCGGAGTAAAATTTTCAAGTTCCTGATCAGAAAATTTTAATCTTGCAAGTTCAGCAATCTTCTCAATATCTTTTTTAGTTACTGCCATTAATTATATTCCTTTTTATTGCTGATAATAATTTCTCTAACTTTTTCCATCAATGCAAGTTCATCCTGTTTTGTTTTGATGTTATCAGTTGGAATTGGCTTATCAAAATGTAAATAAATTGTTCCGCTCTTAAGCCTGAATGATCCCTTGGGCATAATTTTATTTGTTCCATTAACTGTTATCGGCACGATCGGGTAACCGCTGTGTGAGGCAAGATAAAAGGCACCGCGTTTAAATGATTGAACCTCGCCTGTTTTACTTCTTGTGCCTTCGGGAAAAACAAGAACGGATATTTTTTTTTCATCCATAACTTTTTTTGCTTTTTTCAAACTCTTTATTGCAGTTTGCGGATCTTTTCTATCAACAACAACATAAGGTCCTAAATAAAGCTGCCAGCCAAAAAAAGGAATACGTGCAAGTTCTTTTTTAAATATCATACTTAACCTGTTGGGAACACCCCATTGCAATGCCGTAATATCAATCTGACTGGAATGATTTGATGCAAACACGTAAACAGCTTTTCTATCAATGTTTTCAAGTCCTGTTATTTTAACGCGAATACCGGAAATTATAAGAATTCCAAGCGGAAAAACTTTTGCGAGATAATGATAAAGTGTGAAGCTTTTATCGATAAAGATAAAAATCAAACCAATGATTGAGCAAATTAATGTATGAATTGAAATTAAAAATATTTTTAAATAAGTAATCAACTTACTGCCTCAACAGACTTATCCTGAAAAATCTCAACAATATTTTTTTCTTTTGCAAAATTCTTGATTGCACTAATTCTATTCTTAATAGATGGATGAGAATAAAAAAACCATTCAACAAAAGGATGCGGTTCTTTATCGCCCAGATTTTGATCTGTTAGTTTATTTAAAGTGCTGATAAAACTTTCCGGTTTGCGTGTTGATTCAATTGCATATCTATCCGCTTCATATTCATATTTTCTTGAAAGTATATTCCCAACCGGCGATTGAATTAACCCGATTATCATTGCCCATAAACTTAGCAAAGGTAATGCAGCAATTTGTGTTATGCTTTCAAAATCGAACCAGCTTAAAGAATTTTTGTAAATAATAGAGATAATAAAAAATGTAAGAAAACTTGAGACAGTTCCGAATAAAATATTTTTTAATATATGCTTATGTTTATAATGACCAAGCTCATGCGCTATCACTGTTTCTATTTCATCTTTCGAATAATTACTAAGTAAGGTATCACCAAGAATAATTCTTTTTGTCTTTCCTAATCCGGTAAAAGCTGCGTTAGCCTTTTTGGTGTTTTTGCTCATATCAAAAGTAAAGACATTTTGTACTTTTATTCCTGCACCTTTAGCAAGATTACTAATTCTTGTTTTTAACTCTTCATCGTCCAACGGGAGAATTTTATGAAAAATAGGAAGAATAATTATTGGGAAAATTTGCGACAGCACAACTGAAATTAAAAACATTGCCAAAGCAAAAATCAGCCACCACAGATCGCCGAATTGATTTATAACAAAAAAGAAAAGTAAAAGTATCGGAACACCAATTACCAATCCAACCAGCATTGATTTTACATTTTCAACAAAATATTTAACGAAAGTTTGATTGGATAATTTGTACTTATGCTCAAGATAAAATCCAGTATAAATATTAATCGGCATAAAAATAACTGAACTGAAAATGCCGATTATAAAAACAAAAATCAGAAAAACGAGGTAAGGATTTTCCGTAAAAGTCTGAATATAATTTTGAAGCCATTTACTATAATCAAGAGTTATAAAAAGATAAAGCAAAAAAAAGCTTATTACGGCTTTACCAATTCCAATTGCAAGTTTGGTATTATTGTATTTTTTTGAATCCATAATGTTAAAAATAGCAACTGAACTTATCTCAATCAATTTATCTTATTTGTTAAATATCACGGAATTTTTATTTATTTTAACTTATCAATTTACAATAGTGAGGAGAACATGAAAAAGACATACTTATCATTCTTAACTGCATTTTTAGTTATCATCATTTTTACATACCAGACAAATGCACAGATCACTATTCAGGTTGGCGGCGGTGTTGGTTATTCTGTACCATCAGGTGATTTCGGCGGAGATCCGGTGGATTTTTATAACGGCACAAAGTACGGTATGAATCCCGGATTTAATGTTCATGGTAAAGCACGGGTTGGCTTTTTGTTTTTAAATGTATTTGGTGAAATTGGATATACATCTTTTAGTAATGATGGAGGAATAGACCCCGCCAACAATAATAAGACTGTTGATGTTTCTACAAAAGTATTTTCAGTAAAGTTAGGACCAGAATTTAAATTAAATATTCCAATGTCCCCCATTACTCCATATCTTGACGCATTTGTTGCTTTAAACTCTTTTAGCGGAACTGTTGAATATAAAGGGGTCCCTGATTTACCAAGTTCTGAACAAGACATTAACTCTGCTACAAGAATTGGTCTCGGTGCAGGCGGTGGAGTTTTGTTTAAGTTAGGCGGCATTAATCTGGATTTAAGTGTTCAGTACAACTTGATGAATATTGCAGGAAAAGATTTTGAAGGAACGAAGGATAATAGATTAGATTCTTATATCTACTTAAACGACGACAAAGATCCCTTATATACTGTTAATGATGACAAACATATACTTTCGGATTCGCGTAGTATAAGTGCGCTTGAATTTAAATTAACCGTAATGTTTGGTTTATAATAGTTCATTAAAATATTTTTTAGTTACAAACCCAATCCTGTAAAGTGGATTGGGTTTGTTGTTTTAAATAATTATCTATTTACCGCAATTGGGCGATACCAAAAACTTTATTTTTTATTTCTTAGGCTCTTAACTTTTCCAACTTCGTTTCTTTATAAGAACAAAAATTAAAATTACAGCAAAAAATATTGAAGCTCCTATAGTGCCAAGATCAAGACCACCTTTATCAGTCGATTTAGTAAGCAGGTCGCCAAATGTTGCGCCGAAAGGTCGTGTTAAAACAAATGCAATCCAGAACAATAATGTTGTAGAAGTTTTAGTATAAAAATGCAGCAAGGCAGTTATAATAAGTAATACACTTATCAAAACTGCGCTGATTAAAAAACCGACTCCAAGGCTATCGGAAACAAAATCCCCTGCAGCAGTTCCTAAGGTATTTGCAACAAGAAAAGCCGTCCAATAATATATTTCGGCTGAAGCGGTTGTGATGTTTTCTACAGATATTGATTTTTCTTTTAAATACCAGTGTGCAGGAATTGCTAACAAAATCACAATCAAAAAAACAGCAAACAGGTTTAGCCGCTTGTTTGGTTACATATTCCTAAAGTGTTGAATAATAATCCCATGCTGCTTTTGCAATTCCTGATATTATTCCGTCACGAGTGTTTTCATCATCAAGTGAATCTGAGACAAGAATCACAATAACAAGATGATGACCATTTGGTAACATAATTACACCAACATCATTTGTTGCGGCTGCAACACCATTATCATTAACTCCTGATGAACCGGTTTTATGAGCAACAATTGTTTCTGCAGGCAATTGACCTTTAATCCTTTTTTCGCCCGTGGTAGTCGCAACCATAACATTCCAGAGATAATCCTTACTTGTTGTCGATAAAATACTATCACTAACAAATTTACAGAGCAACTGTCCCATTGCAACAGGAGTAGTCCAGTTTTTATATTGAACTTCCCAATCTTTATGCATCTCTTCCTCATTTGCTACAATTGCCATTTCACTTATTTCAAGGCTGTGAACAAATTGATCAACTTTAGCAGGTCCGCCAACAAGCCGGAAAAGAATGTCGCATCCATTATTGTCACTCAGCGAAACTGTGTAGTTCAACAATTCACTAAGAGGAATATCAATATTACCATCCGGATATTTTTCCCTTATCGGGCTCCATGTATTTGGAAGCAGGTCTTTCTTTTTAAGATGGATTTTCTGATCGAGTGCAAAAATACCTTTATCAACTTCACCAAGCACCGCTAAAGCTAAAGGAAATTTAAACACACTCTGCATTGGATAATGGACATTGTTATTAAGTGTTAAAGTATCCTTATTCTCAATATCTTCAATAAAAACCCCGACCTGTCCGTTAGCTTTTTCAATAATTCCTGCAATCTTTGTTCTTAGGGATTCATCCTGTGCAAAGGTTGTTTGAGAATAAAGAAAGAACATCAATACCCCAAAGATGTAACGTCCGACATTTAATTTCATATAATTTACCTTAAAACTTATTAATTAGTCCGCCAAATGCGGAAAGCACTTAGAAGAAATTCAAAATGAAAAATTCAAAACCTAAAAAATACCAGTCTTACCTGGCGGTCGCATTAAAGCGCTATAACTTTTTTGGCAATCCATAAAATGGATTGAATAATATTTTTATATCCTCTTGACTGCCACTTGGGGGACTTTATACTTACCTGTCCGCCTGCGGCGGATTAAAGAGATTATATGCGATTTTTAATTACCGAATATTTCATCTCTTTTTAATAATCTAAGAGCCTCAAATACTGTTAATATGTCTATTGAGTTTTTCTTTATGATATAAACAATTCGATAATTTTTATAAATTATTTCTCTGATATTATCGATTGATAATTCAGGTACAATTCTTCCTTTTTCTGGTTTATTTACAATTGATTTTCCAACAGTAATTAAATCATCAACAAAATTAATTGCGGCAGTTGGATTATCTTTTACAATATATTCTTCGATTTCCAGTAATCTGAATTGCGATTCTTTAGTCCACAGTAATTTCATTAATTTTTACCAGCTCGTGATTTTTTCAGTTCATTTTTAAGTTGTGATGTCGTTAATACTTTTCCTTTTTCTGAATCTGACAAACCACGCGAAATTGAATCAATAAATAATTTAGTTTGTCTTAATTCATCAAATTCGGCAGGTGAAATCAATACACCAGCCGGTTTACCATTTTGCGTAATTATTAAAGAATTACGTTTATCTTTAATCTCCTTTAAATATTTTGCTAAACCAGATTTGAATTGACCAACTGGAATGATGTCATTTGCTATTAATATGTTTTTCATTTCTAGTACCTTATTATGTCTTAAATATGGGCTTAATATAATCCCATATTATGACATTCTCAAGTGTATTTTAGGAGCATATAACGTCGTGTTATCCCGACAGATCGGGACAAGTTATTAAAACACAACACCGTAATTTTTTTTATTTATGGCAAAGCCATCACTATGTGAAAGACTTCCTTTTGTGTTTATTTTTAAAAAACATTTTTGTTTAATAAAATCTAAAGAACTTATTTTGGCAATCCATAAAATGGATTGAACAATATTTTTATATCCTCTTGCCTGCCCCTTCGGGGATTTTCTACTTACCTGTCCGCCTGAAGCGGATTAAAGATGTTATGTGTTTGTTATTTTAGCAATACTATTTTTTTTGTTTCTACTATTTTATCGAATTGAAGTTTATAATAATAAATACCGCTAGATAATCCTTCAGCATTAAAATCTACAATATACTTCCCAGCAGATTGATTTTCTGAGATCAAAGTTCCAACTTCTTGTCCTAACGAATTGTAAACATTCAATGAGACAAAACCATAAACAGGAATAGAATATGTTATCTTAGTTGAAGGATTAAATGGATTAGGATAAGCATTAGATAAACTGAAATTATTTGGGAGATTATTTATAATTTCAATACCACTAAAGGTATATTCAAACCAATATGAAGTAATGAATTTTATATCTTCATAAAGACAATCTCTGAAAATATCAATCCGATAATTACCTTCATTAAGTCCAACTAAAGGCATAACAAAATTATGGTAACCATAACAAGTTGTGGCATCAGCAGCAGTATCAACTTGCATAATAGTAATAACAGAATCAATTACTTCGTAATTGTAATCAAATTGAAATCCGCATTGTTCCCAAGCATTATAATCCCAAACATAAACTGTATCATTCGATGTTACTACGACTATAGAATCCAAAGTATAATTTGGTTGTGCAAACACCGAAGCTGAAATAAAAAAGAATACAAATAGAAATATTCGTTTCATTTTTAACTCCATAAAAATATTAAGAACACCTAACGACGTGTTATCCCGACAGATCGGGACAAGTTATTAAAACACAACACCGTAATTATTTTTATTTATGGCAAAGCCATCACTATGTGAAAGATTTCCTTTTGTGTTTATTTTTATAAAACACTTTTGTTTAATAAAATCTAAAAAACTTTTTTGGCAATCCGTAACAACGGATT
>JBAQCL010000005.1:0-12022 GCA_049294175.1 Ignavibacteriaceae bacterium
TTTATAAGTAGATAAACAAATTCACTTTCCGCATCGGGAGCAAAGAATAAATTTCCTTCTTTAGTTTCCTCAATGTTTTTGGGATCAAAAGGAAAGTTTATAGATGAAAAATCTAAATTTTCAAAAAGCTTATTCGATTTTATTATATCCATAGTCTCTTATAAACACATAAAATTTTACAATTGATTAAATATACCAGTTAAATTTAAGATTATTTTAAATATATGCGAAAAATGAATTTAATATCGGTCACATTGATTTACCTATCTAATAATTATTTGGTATTTTTACATACTTAAAAGAATCCAGTTTTCAAATAAAGCATCTTACGAATGGAAGAATCAGAATTAGTAGAACTTGCAAAATCCGGGGACAGAAACGCACTGGCTCAGTTAGTTAAAGACAATGAGCAAACAGTGTATAATTTTTCATTTAAGATTTGCAGAGATAGAGAAAAAGCCGAAAACATAATGCAGGAAACTTTTTACAGTATGATAAAAAGTCTGCATCAATTTGATGGAAACTCTAAACTTTCTACCTGGTTATATAGAATTGTTTCCAATCATTGTTTAATGCTTGCCAGAAAAGATAAGAATAAATCATTTGTTTCGATTGATAATGAAGATGAGCTTTACGAAGACAGATACACGGCAGATTGGTCACGTATTCCTAATCAAAATATTGAAAATGATGAATTAAAAAAAATTCTGGATCAATCAATAAATAAGCTTAGTCCTGAGTATCGTCTGGTCTTTTTACTAAGAGATGTTGAAGGATTGTCAACAGAAGAAACGGCAGAATTAACAGAACTTTCAGTGCCCGCAGTTAAATCAAGATTGCATAGGGCAAGAGCTTTTTTAAGAAATGAATTAAACGAAGCGTTTAGCCGATGAGCGAAAAAGATCCAACTTGTAAAGATGTTATGAAGCATATCTGCGAAAGTCTGGGTGAAGACCTTGAATCAGATAAATGCTTGGCAATAAAAAGTCATCTTGATAACTGTAATTCCTGCCAGAATTATTTTAAAACCGTTGAATTAACAATTGATTTTTATAAAAAGTATAATGCGGAATTGCCTAAAAACGCTCATACACGTTTAATGGATTTTCTAAACTTAAATGATTGCGATAAATAATTTATAATTAAATTTTCCAAAACAATTTTATAAACTATGCCGATATTTGAATACAAATGCAAAAAGTGTGATACAAAATTTGAGGTGCTTCATAAATCTCAAACTAATCTTCAAGATGTAACCTGCCCCAATTGCAAATCAACAGATAATAAAAAGTTGTTATCATCATTTAGTTCGACAGGATTTTCATCCGGCAGTTCAGGTTGTGAATCTGGAAATTGTGGATTTGAACCGTCACACTCCGGTAGTTGTTCATCCGGTATGTGTGGATTAAATTAAAAAATTTCACCCAACATTTTTTAACTAAAAGTTTTGCTAAATTTTTTTGTAATTCATTATTCTGTTTTTATAAATCAGATTATAAAACAAAAGGATATATCAAGCCGAATCCTTACTTATTTAAGTCTCTGGCGATATTGCTAAAACAATCTTAAGAGCCTTCAAAATATGCAAGCATAATTCTGTCATTTCATTTGCAATCCGGAAATTAATCTTACATTTTAATGCTTAAATATTTTGGTATTTATTTTTATCTATAAGTAACTTTGACATTACTGAATACTAATAATATTTTTGCCAATAAAATTTAATCTTGAATTAAATAATTGATTTTGGAGAAAGTTGGATAGTTGATACACTTTTCTGCGAGACAATCTCAAATTATTAAAACTTTTACATGCCGGAGGCATATATGAGGATTTTGCTAAAGCCATTTTTTGTGCTTTCACTTATCTTAATCGCATTTACATCATTACACGCCCAGTCTGGTAAAATTTCAGGAAGAGTTACTGATGGAAATACGGGAGAGCCGTTGCCATTTGTTAACATTATCGTTGAAGGCACAACACAAGGAGCTGCATCAGATATTGACGGTTATTATTCAATTATTGGATTACGACCGGGTACTTTTGATATTAAAGCTTCTGCGATTGGATACAATTCACAAACAGTTCAAGGTGTTCGGGTATCAATCGATTTGACAACTGATATTAATTTTCAACTTATGGAAACAAGTGTTGAACTGAAAGGAGAAGTTATTGTTACCGCTACAAGACCCCTTGTAACCAAAGATCTGACCTCTTCTACGGCAATTGTTAGTGCTGATGATATTTCAGTGCTGCCAGTAACTGAGTTTCAGGAAGTCTTACAGTTACAGGCGGGAATAGTGGGCGGTAATGTTAGGGGTGGCAGAAGTGGTGAGGTTGTTTATGCAATTGATGGTGTGCCAATGACTGATGTTTATGATGGATCTACAGTTGTGGATGTTTCGACAAGTTCAATACAGGAATTACAATTTGTAAGCGGCGCATTTAATGCAGAGTATGGCAAAGCATTATCCGGTTATGTAAATATTGCAACAAAGGATGGTGATAATCATTTTACCGGAAGTATTTCATCTTATGTGGGTGATTACGTTAGCGATGGTAAGCGCAATGACGTTACGATATTTAGAGGTCTAACAACTGTTAATCCCGTAGCAATCAGAGATATTGAAGGTAACTTAAGCGGTCCAATTATACCAAACACACTTTTCTTTTATGTAAATGCAAGATATATCTATTTTGGCGGATGGTTAAATGGGAAAAGAGTTTTTAATCCATGGGACATAACAGTTAACAATGGGGCAACATATCCTATAGAACCACAACCCGGTGAAACAGCAAGATATTCTATTCAAGCTACAGGAGATGGTGAAATTGTTTCTATGAATTGGAATGAAAAAATTTACGGACAGGGTAAATTAACTTATCGTCCTTTCTCAGGAGTTAAGTTAAATTATAATTATATAGTTGATGATGTTGAGTATAGAGATTTCGCAAGTGATGATGGTTGGCAGTTTTCCTATAATCCAGATGGAGATTTTAGAAGGTTTAGAAAGGGAAATACAAATATTCTCGGTTTAACGCATACTTTATCTCCCAATACTTTTTATCAAGCTAATTTTTCTTATTTCTTTAAATTATATAGACACTATGTATATGAAGATCCTAATGACTCAAGATGGACAAACGATAAATTATTGGAACAACAACCCACTGAAGTTCCGAGTTTTAAAACCGGAGGCACACGAAATCAGCAGTTTAAAAGAACCACAAGTACTTATGGTTTTAAATTAGACTTTACTTCACAGGTTAATAAAATAAATATGGTAAAGTTTGGTGTTGAAGCTAATCAGCATAAACTTGGTTTTGACAACATTTATTTACTTCAGCCGCTTGGCATTGAAGATCCTTCTTTTACAGGAAATCCTTATGTTAAAAGACATATCCCTGATCCAAACGACCCAAATGAAAATCTTAGTATAAATATATATCAAAGAAAACCAGTTGAGCTTTCTGCTTATATACAGGACAAATTGGAATTAAATGAGATAATAATTAATGTTGGTGTGCGGGTTGATTATTTTGATCCTGATGGACAAGTGCTAACAGATGTAACAGATCCCGATATATATAGACCACGAAAGCTTGAAAATATTTATGTCGGCGATACAAATGGTGATGGCAAATTAGGATCCGGCGACCAGGAAAAAACTGTTGAACAAAGAAAACAAGCGCGAGTTATGTCAGATGGTTCAACTCAGCCATGGTATAAAGATGCCAACTCTGATTTTAGTTTTTCACCCCGTCTCGGGGTTGCGTTCCCAATTACCGATCGCGGAGTAATTCATTTTTCCTACGGTCATTTCTTTCAAATCCCCAATTTTGATTTACTTTATTCTAATCCTGAATTTAAATTTGGTTCCGGAACAGGAAATCTTGGTATAGCAGGAAATGCCGATCTAAAGGCTCAGCAGACAATTAGTGGAGAAGTTGGACTTCAACAAGCATTTACAGATGATATCACTATAGACCTTACTGCGTACTTCCGTGATATTAGAAATTTAGCCGGTACAAGAGCAGACGAAATAAGATTGCCGGGTGGTTCTTCAAGTTATAGTCAATATGTAAACAGTGACTTTGGATTTGTTAAGGGTGTTGTTCTAACAGTTACAAAAAGATTGTCAAATAACTGGTCAGCTACCCTTGATTACACTTTCCAATCAGCTAAAGGCAATGCCTCAGATCCCGCTGCTACAAGAAATGCGATTGTAGGTGGAGAACAGCCAGAAATTCAGTTAGTAAAACTTAATTGGGATCAAACCAATACGGTTAATGTAACATTCAGTTATTCTTCACCTGATGATTGGGGATTTAGTTTAATCGGTCAATATGGAAGCGGTTTCCCATATACACCACAATCTTCACTTAACTTATCCACTTTATTAACAAATAGCGAACTAAAACCAAACTCAGTAAATGTTGATATGAGAGCTTATAAAGATATCAGGATGGGTAATTTAAGATTAAGTTTATTTGCTAGAGTTTATAATTTGTTTGATATAAGAAATGAAGTAAATGTTTATAATGATAGCGGAACTGCTGATTTTACGATTGAAGAATATCAAAGAAGGCATGATGACAATCCAGATAAACTGGTAAATACATTAGATGAATATTATAGAAACCCAACGTATTATTCTGAACCACGCAGAGTTGAAGTTGGGGCTACGTTGTTCTTTTAATAATAATGAGTTTAATTATTGGAAATAAGTTATGAAAATAAAAAACACATATTACATCATTTGGGCTTTATTACTTCTTTTTTCATCAACTGATATTTTTGCACAGTTGAGGATAACCGATAGAGGTACACCTAATTTTAGAAAAGTTGGAGTGCATAGAGGCAACCAGGTAAGAACAGTTTTTTCAAACTACGGAGTAATAGCACAGCCGGGCAGTGAAGGTCCCAGAGGAGCATGGAAGTATGATGCTAACGGATATATCGGTGATGTTTCGCCCCTAGTTGGTTTAAGACTACCAATTAGAGATTATAGACGAGGTACAGATACATTAGATGGAATTACAGATACAATTTATTCTGTCGTTATTACACCGGTCGATCGACCCGGAGGTGGCGAAAGCGGCGGTGGAAAATCCTATACATTTGAACCAATACCAGGTTTTGCGAATGCAAGTTTGGATAAAGTTGGCGAAGGTGTGGCAATGAGTCACTTACCGGAAACATGGCCTAATCAATGGTCTGATTATCCTGATTGGACATATTCTGTTGATAAGAATAAAGATGGGCTGATTGATCCTTTGATAATAGATGGAGTGGATAAAACTCCCTTGGTTGATTGGAATGGATATTTAGGTAGAGGGCAATTTAACGGTGATCAGGAAAGTTATTTTTGGATGGATGATAATAATGATGAAGAAAATTACTTATTAAATGATTTTCTTCCGGATGCTAATGATTTGTCACGCAGAGGGCATGCATTACAAGTTTCTGTTAGAGGATTTCAATGGGTGAGTTTTGTCGCGCAAGACGTGATATTTTGGTTATATAATATAAAAAATGATGGAACAGAAACTTATGATCAGGCAGCTTTTGGAATATTGGTAGGCACTTATTTAGGAGTTGAGGAGCCGGAATATAATGATGATGCTTCATATTTTAATGTTAGAGAATCAATTACTTATACATGGGATTTCAATCATTACATATCTCCATCGGCAAATCCACAATGGCTACCTGATCCAACACAGGTGGGCTATGTTGCATATGCATTTCTTGAATCACCCGGTAACGGATATGATGGAATTGACAATGACGGAGACAATAGGTTATATGGGTCTTCAAATGCACCCTATTTTAAAGAATCGGATTTTTTAAGTAATACCACAAGTCCTCCTGTTTCAGCTGTGGCTGCCGGCGATAAACTTGTTCTAATTGATAAAGACACTTTTGCCCGATCAATATTTACGATGCCGAATGATACTGTTACTGTTACCTCGATGGGCACAAAATTTTTCTTAAATCCCGGAGTAACAAAATTAATTGAAGGCGACTTAAATCTTCAGACGAGTAAAGTGAACGCAAATGCCAGAGACGGAATTGATAATGATTTGGATGGTTTAATTGATGAAAATTATCAGGTCCATTTTAAGCAATATAAAAAAATGGACAAAGCCCCTTTTACGGTGTTAATAGATACAACAAATCCTGTACAATACATAGATTACCGCAACGGTTTTGGCATTACTATTCCCAAAGATAATATGATGGATGAAAAAAGAGATGATTTAACTGATAATGATAGTGATTGGGGTGCCGAGTTTGATGATGTAGGAGCTGACGGTAAGGCAGGCACACATGATTTTGGTGAAGGAGATGGAGTTCCTACACCGGGAGAACCGAATTTTGATGCTACAGACGTAAATGAATCCGATCAAATCGGTTTAACAAGCTTTCAGTATTTTGTTCCAGCTGGTAGTATCAGAATGAGTGATGACGCAAATATGTGGACAAGGATGCAGCCTGGTTTTTTTGACGTTCCATCATCAATTACTAATGGTAAAGCAACCAAAGGTGAGGATGGAGATTTTATATACGGTTCGGGTTATTTTCCATTACTTTCCAATAAAACAGAAAGATTTTCTCTGGCACTTGTATACGGTGCTGATTTAACCGCTGTAATAAAGACAAAGCGGGTTTCGCAATTAATTTATGATGCTAATTATAGGTTTCAGAAACCACCAGATAAGCCAACTGTAACAGCAGTAGCAGGAAATGGTAAGGTAACATTATATTGGGATAAAATAGCAGAAGAATCAATAGATCCTACCTCAAGAATTAATGATTTTGAAGGATATAAAATTTATAAAGGGACTGATCCTGATTTTTCAGATTCTTTTTTGCTTACAAATGTAAGGGGTGAAAAAAAAGCATATATACCTATCGCTCAATACGACCTTATCAATGGTATCAAGGGTATCTTTCCATCACCTAACGAATTAAATCAAATTTTGGATGGATTACCATTTGATCTAGGTAGTGATAATGGAATTCAAAATTTCTTTGTCGATACTGATGTTATTAATGGTAGAACTTATTATTATGCAGTTGTTGCCTACGATCGAGGAGATCCCGACCCGTCAAAGAATTTTTATCCTGCTGAAAATACGAAATTTGTATCGAAAGATGCACTGGGTAGGATTTCCACTGATATTAATACTGTTGCAATAATTCCTAACGGACCTGTTGCCGGGTACGTTCCGCCACCATCTGGTATAAGTCTTGATTTAGTAAGCGGACATACGACAGTCAAACCTTATTTTGAAGTAGTTGATCCCGTTAAGGTTATTGACAAATCATATACCGTTACCTTTAATGACTCGTTAAGGAAAAAATCCAATGAGTTATCTTACGTTAATATTTCTACTAATTATTCAGTACAAGATGCATCTGGTAAATTTTTAGTTAGAGAAGAGCCTTTTGACCCTAGAAATGGTCCAATTTTTAACGGCGTTAGGTTATCTATTGATAGTAGTTATCAAAAAGTTGACAGTATAAAAATAAAACCGGTTGGAACAAACAAAGAAAGAGGAAGTTTAGCTAATGATTCAACTGGTTGGAGCACCTATAGGGCTAAAAATTTAAAATTCATCGTAGATCAATTTGTATTAACTTCAAAATCTGCAACAAGGTTTCCGCGCGATTATATGCTGGTATTTTCAAACTCATATACCGATAGCTCCAATAGTTTATCTATAATTTCGACACCGCCACCACCGGCAAAAGTCGTAAATTTTAAGGCGTATGAAATTACAGATAAAAAAAATCCGGATCGTGTTCAGTTTGTTTATGCAGAAACAAAGCCATATAGAAAAGACACACTTTCCTTTGGTGATGTAATTATATTATCAAATAGCACTGGAACAGAGTTTTCATGGAGAATCCAATTTACAGGGCAGGATAGTTCTGAAATTGTTCCCTCGGAAGGCGATACATTATTCCTGCGCTTTAGAAAACCAATTTCAGGGGATGATAGCTTTACTTTTGCAACAAGTAAGGCTTCCTATAATGCAGATAATGCGCGGGAACAATTGGATCAAGTAAAAGCGGTCCCAAATCCTTACGTTGTTACAAATGTTTTTGAGCAACCTTTACCGACTACTGTTAGAGGCAGAGGGGAAAGAGTGATCAACTTTATTAACGTTCCACCTAAAAGTAAAATTCACATCTATACTTCAAGCGGTAATTTAATCAGAACG
This sequence comes from Ignavibacteriaceae bacterium, assembly GCA_049294175.1. Classification (GTDB taxonomy): domain Bacteria; phylum Bacteroidota; class Ignavibacteria; order Ignavibacteriales; family Ignavibacteriaceae; genus IGN3. Next base: position 8,236 of record JBAQCL010000005.1, read on the forward strand.
CTTGAACAGAATGGTGATCTGAGTAATGGGTCTGTTTCATGGGATGTAAGAACTAAAGAGGGATTGGATGTTGCCTATGGAGTTTACTTTTACGTAGTGGAAGTAGACGGATGGAGTGATAAAAAAATGGGCAAACTGGCAATAATTAAGTAACTGATTACCAGTGAAATTTATGGAGTTTAAAATGAAAAAAATATTTACAATAATGTTTGCTTTTGGAATTGCAGTATCTGTCTTACCTCAAACAAAGGTTGGAACTACAGTTGCTAATTTTCTTACAATTCCTGTTGGGCCCAGGGCTTCTGCAATGGGTGGTGCTTTCACTGCCATCGCTAATGATGCAACAACAGCTTTTTGGAATCCTTCGGGATTATCCAGACTAACACGTAACGAGTTTACAGCAAGTACGGCGGAATGGCTTGTTGGAACAAGATTAAATTGGGTTGGATTGGCATTTAAGTTAGATGAAGATAATGCTATCGGCATAAGTGTTAATCAGCTTGATTATGGTGAGGAAGAAATTACTACTGCACGGGAACCTAATGGAACCGGGGAAAAATGGTCTGCTTCAGATCTTTCAATTGCCTTATCTTATTCCAGAAATTTAACAGATAGATTTTCTATTGGTGGAACCGCAAAGTATGTTACGCAAAATATTTGGAATGAATCTGCCTCGGCTTTTGCTTTAGATATTGGATTATTATTTTATACCCAACTGCCAGGGCTTAGACTCGGGATGAACATTTCCAATTTTGGAACGGAAATGAAGCTGGATGGGAAGGATTTATTACAACCAATTGACATCGATCCTTCAAATGCAGGTAATAATCCTAATATTTCGGGAGGTTTGTTAACCGATTCCTGGCCGCTCCCATTAACTTTTACAGTTGGAGTCGGTTATGATGTTATAAGTAATGAAGCCTGGTTAGTAACGGCGGCAGTTGATGCTTTAATTCCAAATAATCAAAACACCTATGGCAACCTTGGTTTAGAAATTACCTGGGATAATCTAATATCACTAAGAGGTGGTTATAATTCTTTAGGTAAATATGATGCTCAAGAAGGCTTAACAGCCGGCGTAGGAATTCAATATGATTTTGGAACATTCTATGCAAAATTTGATTATAGTTATACGGATTTTGGAATATTTGATTCAATATCAAGATTTGCTTTGTCTGTAGGGCTTTGATTTAATCTATTGGAGATTGAAAAACCCCGCGTGATTGCGGGGTTTTAAATTTTAAATAAAAAATAAATATTTGCACATGCTATTAGAACTAAAAGGTACTTTTTTTAAGACATTTGAATTTTGTAAATTCAAAAAATTATTTTGATGAAAAATTAATCCAAGCAAAGCCTTTAATGAATAAATTAACAATATCTCTTCTCATTTTTTTAATCGTTTTTTTTAATGAATCTTTTTCTCAGGGACTATTAAATAAACCGGTAGCTCGAGTTGGAAATCTGTCGATATCGGATGAGGAGTTTCGTGAACGATTTGAAATGACACCCGGTTTTAACCGGCAGAAAAAAAATTCAGAAGAATCAAATAAGATAGAGTTTCTGTTTACACTTGTAGCTGAAAAGCTTTGGGCGCTTGAAGCGCTAAATAGAAATCTTGATACTGCGGAAGCTATAAAATTTTCAACTAATGCATTTGAGAAAATGTTTGTAAGAGATGTCCTGTTTAAAAAAGAAATACAGGATAGAATCAACATAACAGAAGATGAGTTAAGCTATGGCTTAATCAAATATTCAAACAAATTGTATGTGAACTTTCTATTTTCCGAAGATGCAGATGAAATTAATTCCTTATCCAATTTAATTAATGAAGGTGTTCCTTTTGATTCTATTCTAGCCGAAAGCCCGGAAAAGGATGAACAAAAAACTCCAAAGGAAATTGTATTTGGACAAATGGATGAAAATATAGAAGATGTGCTTTATGATCTAAAAGTTGGAGAAAATACAGAACCCATTCTCACTCCGGATGGATGGTATATATTTAAGTTAGTTAATCGTTCTGAGCAGAAGCTAATGAGTGAGAGCGACAAAGAAACTACTTTGAAAAATATCAAAAAAATAATTGAAGCAAGAAAACTTATTGAGAGAGAAAAAGAATTTTATATAGATTTCTTTAAAGATAAAAAAGTTGAAATAGAGCCGGAGATTTTTGAAAAACTGGCTCGGGAAATTTCGTCAATTTTTGAAAAGAAAAAGAAAGCTTTTGCAATAGATGATAATGAACTCATAAATCTTGATGTAAATGATATATTAAAAATTGAATCTGATCTTGGAAAAGATAAAGCATCTCAAATTTTTATTAAATTTGAAAATAACCCGGTAACAACTAAAGAATATTTAAATAGTTTAATATTCGACGGATTTAATTCCAAAGATTTTAAAATAAACATTATTAGAGCATCATTAGATAAAAGAATTAAGGGAGATATTGAAAAAGAATTGCTTTACAGAGAGGGAGCGGAAAGAGGATATAATAATCTACCGGAGGTAAAAGCACAGGTGGAACTTTGGCGAGAACATTATTTGTCCGAAATGATTAAAGACGAATTTAGAGATTCAATTAGCGTAACTAATGATGAAGTTTTTCAATATTATAAACAAAATAATAAACCAGAATCCTATCCGATGCTTGTAAATATTGTGGAAGTACTAACCGATAGCCTTGAAAATGCTGTAAAGGTGCTTAATGATTTAAATTCCGGCATTGATATAAAAATTCTTGCAAAAAAATATAATAAACGTGAATGGACAAAAAAGAAAGATGGGGAATATGGACTTTTCCCAATTACCCAATATGGAGAAATTGGTCAAATTGCCTCATCAATGGATATCGGGGACATTTATGGTCCCCTCAAATTGAAAGAAGGTTATTCGGTTTTCAAATTGATTGATAAACAAGATGAAAAATTTATTCCTCCAAAACCTTTTGAAAGATTTAAAGATCAGTACAAACAGGATTTAATTTTTCAGAAACTTTATAAGAGGATGACTGATTTTACTTATGAGCTTGCAATTAAATATGGTGTAGATCTTGACCTTAATGATTTGGAAAATATTAAAGTTACTTCATTACCAAGTTTTGGAATTCGATATTTAGGTTTTGGTGGAAAGATAACTGCAGTGCCATTACTTGCTCCTAACGCAGATTGGGCCGACAAATGGATTAAAGATCAGCAGAAGATTTTACCTTAGTTTTATTTATACAACATTTTTTATGAAAAATAAATCCAAAATAATTGTTGAAAAGAAAAAAAAGCGTGTTCCTGTTCCTCAAAAGCCGCCTAAAGTTGAAAAGAACCCCAAAGCATATAATAGGGATGATGAAAAGAAAAAAATTAAGAAAAAAATACAGGAAGACTTAAACTAAAATGGTTAAGACTTCAGTAATTGCAGCATTTTATAATAATATTAATTATTTAAAACTTGTTCTTGCAGGATTTGAAAATCAAACTGAAAAAGAATTTGAAATAATAATTGCCGATGACGGTTCAAGTGAAGAAATTGTAAAAGAAATAGAATATGTATCAACAAATTATTCTTTTCGTATAAAACATATTTAGCATCCCAACAAAGGTTTTCGTAAAAATAAAACCACTAAATCATTTTGCCGTACAATATAATCTCTATCTCAAGCTTCAGGTTAAGTGTACCCCATGTACTGGACAGAATTTTAAGATAATTTAATGTGGTATTGTTTATATAAAAATAGTTCATTCCATACTTAGTTAAAATATACTTCTGCTGGAGTTTTATAATTTAATGACTG
>JBAQCL010000006.1:0-26175 GCA_049294175.1 Ignavibacteriaceae bacterium
TATGAAAACGGCACATTATGGATTCTTGATTTAATAACTGCGGAAAAAAGGCAATTAACTTTTAACATAAAACCAACTAATTAAGGATGTGATACCAATGGACTGAATAAAAATAAATGCCCTCTCAGGCAGGTAACCAAAAATAATCTCCGGCAAGAGACATCATTAAGGAAACTTATCCCTTGAGGGCTTTTTGTATCCAAAATTACATTTTAATTAATTTTTGTACAACTTTAAGGAAGGGAATTACAATGAAAACTTCAAAATTTATTTTGCTGATAGCATTTGTATTATCTCTTATGCTAAGCCCAATTATAGCTCAAACGGATTATTCCGATGAAATAATTGTTTATATAAAGGAAGGAATACAGAAAGGTAAAAGCAACCAGATTGAAAAAATAATCTCCGACAAATTAAATTCTGTTTTTTCGAAATATAGTATTGTTCAAGAAAAAATTATTTCAGCTTTTCCGGAATTTAAGGCATCTGATACCATTAAAATTTCAAGTGAAGGGGAAAGAATTAAGCTGCCCAATATGTCAAATATTTATAAGATAAAACTATCAGACAAAAACTTAAAAGAAACCATAATAAATGATTTACAAAAACTTCCGGAAATTCTGTTTGCCGAACCGAATGGAGTTTCCGTTTTTTCAATAGAACCTAATGATCAGTACTTTTCTTATCAATGGGCATTGCAGCCTGGTACAAAAATAAAAGCACCTGAAGCTTGGAATATTTATCAGGGAAATATAAATAATTATATCGGTATTATTGATGAAGGTATTGATGCGACCCATCCTGATTTAAGCGGTAAGGTCAGTGGTGATGTTGGTTATGGACCAGAAAGGCATGGTGTTCATGTGGCTGGTATTGCTGGCGCTAAAACAAATAATACGACAGGTATCGCAGGTGTGGACTGGAATGTTAAATTGCACTCACAGAGAATAGATAATACTGATGATGTTGGAAAATACCAGGCTGTTATAGATGCCGTTAATTATAGTCCATACTTACATGTATTAAATAACAGCTGGGCTTTAGTAGCAAGTATATATGATCCTGCACCAAGATATTCAACTACGGTTGCTATTGCTTTTGCTTATGCTTATAAAATGAATAGAACTTCAGTTTGTGCAAATGGAAACTATCAACTCTGGTATCCAAATCAAATATATTATCCAGCAGGGTTTGGGCAAGGAATTACAGCAGTTGGCTCTACAAATAATATTGATCAAATAGCAAATACATCGCAAGCTAATAATGTAATAGATGTTTCAGCACCAGGGGTTTCAATATTATCAACATTCAGAAATGGGGTGACCTTTACTGATCCGAATTATGAATACCTTAGTGGAACATCAATGGCATCGCCTCATGTTGCCGGTATTGCTTCACTTCTTAAAGGTTACAATCCAAATCTTTACAATGACGACATTGAACAAATAATTCGCATTTCAGCAGATGACAAAGGTGATCCTGGTTGGGATCAATATTATGGTACGGGCAGAGTAAACGCATACAATGCATTAAATCTATTAAGAGCGCCGTATCAGTTGTCTCAACTTTCATCCTATGGCGGCAGCTATTATGCAAACACAGCGTCTTACACAACGGTAATTTATGGTGCAAGCGGTTTGGCAGATAGTGTTTATATTGTTGAGAGACACGAAGTTAGAAAAAATGTTAGTTTTTCTCCCCGTGCAAGTATAAATGTATGGGGAAGAGGAGTTGGTACAACAGGTTGGTCAGTAACAAGTCCAAACTTTTCAATGGGATATTGTGATGTTATTCCTGGTACCGTTACCAGTACAGGTGCAACATTAAGAACTTATGTATATGAAGTATGGGATATCGCTGGCGGATATTTGGGTTGGTATCCTACTTCACCATCAAATGTTAGTTTTAGTTATACTGTTTTAGGAATACCTGCACCGCTTACCGCAACAATGTCAGGTCCAGATTATTTGGCAAGCGGACAAGTAGGAACATATATTGTAACAGCATCAGGCGGCACACCGCCATACAGTTATGCCTGGTCTTACTACACTTATTGCTTAGAACCAATAGCGATAGAAGGTCCAATTCCTGCAAGTGAAGCAGTTATCGTTCCTAATTCAGTTCCTTGTGGTTATTGGTTTCCTATTTATAATACAACAAACACAGTACAAAGGGCAGGTGATGGGAATGGCAGATCGTTTCAAATAAAATGTATAGTAACGGATGCAGCAAACACAAAATATACGGTAACCAAAGATGTCTCCAGCGGTGTTCCTCTTCCAAAACAGCAAGCAGTAAATGATAATTCCGCTGTAAAAGAATTTAAAACAGAATTATTAAATAATTATCCAAACCCATTTAATCCATCAACAAAAATAAGTTACTCACTAAAAACGGAAGGAAGAGTGGGTCTAAAAATTTACAACACATTGGGTGAAGAAGTAATAACATTGGTAAATGAAATAAAACCGGCAGGAAGTTATGAGGCAGTTTTTAATGCAGCAGAATTACCAAGCGGAATTTATATATACAGAATGCAAAGCGGCGATTATGTTTCATCAAAGAAGATGCTGCTAATCAAATAATTACATACTTTCGTAATTTGAAATTAAAATCGCACCACAAAACGGGGTGATTTTTTTTATAATCTTTTATCAACTCTTTTTGTATTATTGAATGTAAAATTTTGTTGAAAAAATCAAACGGGTTACAATTATGAAATCACTTTTGTTGGCATCTCAAATATTTATACTTGCCATTTCTATTTCTGCACAAAGCTTAACAGGACTTTCTGAAATTAACAAAGAAGATTTAATTAAAAACGTCGGGATACTTTCTTCTCCTGGTTTTGATGGAAGATTACCCGGCAGCGAAGGTTATAATAAAGCGGCAAATTTTGTTGCAAATAAATTTTCAGAACTCGGGTTAAAACCAGCGGGTGATGAAAAATATTTTCAATACTTTAATATCGAATATAACAAAATAGATTCACCTGCTGTATTTAAAACAATTATTGAGTCCGATACTACCAATTATCAAATCGGAAAAGATTTTGTTTTGCGCGGTTTTACAGGATCAAACAGCTTTACTTTGCCTGTTGTCTTTTGTGGATATGGAATTTCACGCCCGGATCTGGGATATGATGATTATGCAAATATGAACGTACAAAATAAAATTGTAATCGTGTTCAAACAAAACCCGGGCTGGAAGATTAACAACAAGGAATGGGGAACAAATTTCCCTCGCGAAAAATCTTTAGTTGCAAAAAAATTCGGTGCCAAAGGAATTTTATTTGTATCGCTTCCAAATGATAAAAATCCACAACCATTAATTGGCAGTGTTTTGCATGGAGATGGTGAGCAGCCCGTTGATTTTCCACAGCTACAAATTTCTCAGGATATGGTTAATCTATTACTAAGCAAAACAGGCTTAACAATAGCGGACTATCAAACCAAAATAGATGAAAAGAAAAAGCCCTTATCAACAGTATTAACTACCAAAGCATTTGTAGAAGTTAAAACAGAATATCAGAAGAATGCAAAGACAATGAATGTTGTTGGAATAATTGAAGGAAGTGATCCTAAACTTAAAAATGAATTTGTTGTAATCGGCGCACATTTAGATCACGTTGGTTCTCAAGCCGGATTGCTTTTTCCCGGGGCAAACGATAATGCATCAGGTTCAGCGGGAGTTTTAGAAATTGCCAAAGCATTTTCAGAGAACGGGATAAAACCAAAACGCTCAGTAATTTTTGTTTTATTTGCTGGAGAAGAACAAGGATTAAACGGCTCAAAATATTTTGTTGAAAGTTGGAAAAAAGATTATGATAAAATAGTTGCAATGTTGAATTTGGATTGTATCGGATATGGTGACAGCATTCAGGTTGGTAATGGTAAAAGCGCACCAAAACTATGGGAGATTGCAAATCAAATTGATAACACAAGCTTTAACTCAATGGTAGAAAGAACCTGGAATGGCGGCGGTGCGGATGCGACTCCGTTTTATGAGAAAGGGATTCCTTGTTTGTACTTTGTAACAACCAACAGCTATGATCATCTTCATCTTCCCACAGACGAAGTTAATACTTTAAATCCCGAGCTTTATGAAAAGATAGTCAGGTTAGCACATTTAACAGCTCTTGAAGTAGCCAATGGAAATTATATACGAGAAGTTGTTGTAGATTGACTATTATAATAGAACCGGACTAAATCTTACAAATTGATTCTCGCTTTTGCGGCTGTGTGAAAATTAAATTCTTCCATTAACTCTAACCTAAAAACTTCTAGTCTTTCATTTATTTTATACACTGTTGTTCATAAATAATAAAAACATGTTTGTTTGATGTAAATGTTTTTCTAAATTAAAAGCAATAGCGTTTGTCTGAACGCAACTAATCCAAAAATTAAAAAGAGTTTTTATGAAACGATAATTACCATCTCGTTAGCTTTTTTTATAATCATAAATATCTTCGCGCAAACTGATAAAGAAGATCAATTATATCTTGCACACATTTCTACGGCAAACTCATCATTAAGATTAAACGAAAAGAAAGTAGCAACCGCTGATTTGAAAACGTACCACAACAATATAGCGAATGGGAGTGTTGCAAAGTTTGAATTAAATGATGATGCGCCAACTAAAACTTGCTATAGCCACGATGGAAAGTTTATAGCATTCGAGGATACAAAGGGAATTATTCATATTCTTAACGCGCAATCCTTTGAAGAGATTAAAAAAAATATCGGGACATTTAACTTCAGTTTACTCGGTTAAATTTCCTCCAGAGGACACAAAATTAATTTCTTGTTCAAGAGACACAACAATTCGTATTTGGGACTTTAATAGCGGTAAAGAAATTGCAATGATAAAAACCGAAGGACGTGGACTCGCGTCTGTTGATATTTCACCAGATGGAAAGAGTTTAATTGCTGATTCTATGGGAGTAGAAATTGTTTTGTATAGAACGTCAGCCCGCCTGATGCAAAACCCGTGTTATAGGCTGTGTTTCTTTCTTGTCCTGCCATTATTTTGTCTTTGTTTTTGGTCTGTGGAATACTGGAAAGTTAACCGAATTAGCAATAAAGCATAGTTCGTTTGCTTTTTTATGAAGTTCATTCGCTCTGTCAATCATAGTCCCTTCGGTTACTGTCACTATTGGATTTAAAGTTACTTCTGTAAAATGTCCACCACCGTTTTCGGTTTCTTTCATAATTCCAATTGCATTGTCAATATAGTCGGTTACAACAACACCTGCCTGTGAACATAAATGTAAATACCAAAGCATATGACAAGCGGATAACGAAGCTACCAAAAGTTCTTCTGGATTATGTTTTGTTTTGTCGCCACGAAATGCTGGGTCTGAAGAGCCTAAAATATCTTTCTTATCGTCTATGCTTATTAAGTGTTCTCTCTCATAAGCTTGGTAATGGTTTGTTCCTGACCCTTTATTACCTGTCCACTTGATTGTTGCTTTATAGTTATGAGTTTTCTCTGTCGCCATATTTTTTGTAAAACTTTTTAGTCGTGTTAGGTGATTGTCAGTCGTGATATTTTTTTTCTAAAAGTCAACGAAGGACTGTCCACCTGCACAAAAGTTTGATTGGAAAACTGCACTTCATTTAGCCACTGAACCCGCTATTTTCCCAAACGCCTGTTAGCGTCCGGTAAATTCATTTATCTACTTTTGTAAAAATTCAATCAAAGGTTTTATAAATCTGTCAAATGATTCTATATGAGGAAGATGTCCTACGTTGTCCAATTCTAATAATGTCGAGTTTGGTATAGCTTTTTGTGTTTTCTTTCCTAATTCATTGTAAAGCCCCATTTTCAACTGTATGTCTTTCGGGGCTCTTTCTCTACCAATCGCTGTCCTGTCGCGTGTACCGATGATAAGCAGTGTCGGACATTTAATGTTCCCGAATTCATACACTACGGGCTGGGTAAAAATCATATCGGTAGTCAGGGCTGCATTCCACGCAATAATAGGATAATCTTTGTGCAATGTCCAACCCGCTAAAAGGTTAAGCCAACGGTCATATTGAGGCTTCCAGGTATTATCGTAATAATATTTCAACTGGTAGCTGCGATAGCTTTCCACCGTGTTTTTCAATTCACTCTGATAGTTATCGTCAATGGTTTGATAGCTTGCCAAAACTTTATAATCCTCCAGACCGATTGGGTTTTCCAGAATGAGTTTATCTGTCATTTCAGGATAGGATAATGCAAATCTTGTGGCAAGCATTCCACCCATAGAATGCCCTAATACAATAATTTTATTGATTTTCAGACTATCGAGAATTGATTTGGTGTTATGAGCCAACTGATGAAAGCTGTATTGGTAGTTTACAGGTTTGGTGGATTTTCCAAAGCCAATTTGGTCAGGTGCGATTACGCGAAAGCCTTCTTTACTCAGCTCTTTTATAGTTTGCTCCCAATAAGCCACATTGAAATTTTTGCCGTGCAGGAGCAGTATGGTTTTTCCATTAGGATTTGGTGACAACACATCTACATAAGCCATTTTCAGGTCTTGTCCCTGCGATTTCAACGGATGAAATTTTACCTCAAAAGGGTAGTTTACAGTAGAAAGATCTTTATCCAACTCTGCTAATTTATCTTGGGAGAAGCAAGGGTAAAATGTTGTGATAACCAAAAGTATTAAGATATTTATTTTCATTTTTCAATAATGTTTTTTTAGTTTGTCTGTATAAGTATGAACTATCGTGTGTGTGTCTTTGCTTACTGCCAACGAGTTTGCAAATTTGCGATGTGTGGGGTTTTGAAATACAAAATTGTCTGCCAGTACAAACATAAACCAAAGATACAATTTTTCAAACTTAAATGTCAGCCCGCACAGCGCAAAATTGCTGTTAGCGGTTCGTGCTCTTGTCTGCCAGGAGCGGGGACTGTCAAAGTTTTGTAAATGTCTGCTTGGTCGTTGTCGGATGGCTTTAAAGATTTTTTTAATTTATTCAACAAATACCTCGCAGTTCTACTGCGGGGTCGCACCAAACCAACAATATGCCTTTTTGGATACATCGCGGTTCTGTCTCGGCGTCCTTCATTAAAATAAACCTATGTACTCTTTATAAGATACACAATAAGAAATAAGCTTATCAAAAAGATGAATACTGTAAGCAAAGTTATTAGTAATGATGAATATTTATAGTTGCCTTCATTCAACTGTTTTTCTGTTCTCTTATACTTAATGAATGAAAGTATTGCTGTGACAGTTCCGACAGATACTAAAATTATTCCCACAATACCGGAGTATCCTGTAGAATGAATAAGGTTCTCTTTGCCAAGCATCATTGAAATTTGTTTTACAAATAATGCAAACTTTACCACCACAAAACCAAATGCCATGATGCCTATACTGGTTCGCATCCATGCAAGGAATGTTCTTTCATTGGCTAAATGTTCACGGATATTTGTTGTTTGTTTTTCAGGATTACTCATTTAATATACTTTTGTTTAATTGGATTACACGAGTGAAAAAGTATTACAGGTTTCTGCTTTATAGTTTGAATTTTTAATCAAATATATTTGCATTGCCTCTATCGCTTTCACGGATAAATTTTGCCTGTTCTTGCCTAATTTTTCAGGAACACCCTGCATGGTAACAAATGCTGTTTTATATATTTTGTCTTTTATCAAGGATTCATCACCAATAAATATTTGCTGAATACGATGTTTGTTTGGGTTTTCAATTCTCATTTTTACAGAAATCCCCAAACATCTTTTTATATAACCGCCCATCTGTTTCCTCGGTTCAGCGGAAAATGTTCGTTCAAGGTTTTCTTCCAGCATTTTTATTATTTCTTCTCCAGTTAAATCTACAGTTGATACTTCGGGGTTCATAGGAATAATATTGAATAAATCCCATTTTGTTATTGCTCCAATTGGAACGGGAACTCCATATCGCCAACCATTTGAAAAGGCAATGTCTGCGTTACTTATTGATTTTATTGATGACAGCAAAAGGTCGTCCATAGTGGATGCTATTGTGTTGTATCTGTGCAATACAATTTTAGTTTTGCCGAATACTTCCTGTTTCAAATCTTGAAATGGTTGCATTATTTGAGCCACTATATTTTCAATCTCTTCATCTGGATTAATACTTTCATTTATTGTTACCAACTTATAGTCGTAATCAACAATTTTATTTTGTTCAATATTCAATTCCAAATGACCGAAAAAAGAGCCGTGACAACCACACTGAATAAGAATTGTATCGTTAATTTTTACAGTTTCATATAAGCGATTGTGGGTATGGGCACTTAAACAAACATCAATGCCTGAAACTTTGGAAAGTAAATCTACATCCTGCGGAAATCCATTGTGAGAAAGAAGGATAATGAGATTTGCGCCTTCATCTTTTACCCGTTGAACCATTACAGGCAATTCTTTTACTCCATCCGTAATTTTTAATCCCTCACTAAAATGCTTAGGCATTGTTTTGTCAATAATATTTGAGCATATACCAATAACTGCAATTTTTAAATCTTCAACAACAGTGATTATATAAGGTGGCAGAAAAAGGCTGCCATCTGCATTGTAAACATTAATGCCTAAGACAGGGTAATTTAATTCCCGGGCAAGTTTTTTTAATTGTTCAGGACCATAAGCAAAATCCCAATGACCTACCATTGCATTAAATCCCATTTTATTCAATATAGGAATTATGGCTTCACCTTTAGATTGCACTAATGGTAATGTGCCATGAAAAGTATCCCCCCCGTCAAACAATAGCGTGTTTGAATTATCCTTGCGAATATTTTTTACTATTGAAGCAATCCGTGCGTAGCCGCCTGCCGTTTCTATAATTTCTTTTCCACCGAGATAAAATAATTCAGGATGTGGTTCAAGATAGCCATGAACATCATTTATATATGCGATTGATAGTTTCATTTTTTAATTAATTATGTTCTTCTCTGTCTGTTTTATAGTCAGTATGTTTTAATTATTGCCAACGTTGGCGGTATGGACAGTAAGGGATTGCGGGGCAATTTCCTGTCCACCGACACGAAAGTTTGAGCGGGCTACATTGCTCGAATACCCACTGAAACCCTTATGGCATATACACTTTGTTGGCATTTCGTTGTTTTTTAATCTTGTTCAATCCCTAAAATTAAAAGAGGAACTGGTGGATTATTTCTTCCGTGTCTTAATACATTATAAACTTCGCCTTCATAATAAGCAACTCCGCTACTCATTTGTGATTGCATTTTCTTTGTTGGCAAAACTTCAATTCCAAGGTTTATTACACCACCTGAATAGAAAAGTAAGTGCTTTACAAATAAGTCAAACGCTACAAAAGCATATTTGCCGAATTGAACTTCAACAGCAATCTGGTCTTTTACAAAGTCTGTTTGTTTGTATGATGAGATTGGTTCTTGAATGCCTTTTGAAATTAAAAATTCTTTCTGTTTGTCGTATGGCAACATAATTAATTCAGGAAGAATTTTCTGGTCGGTTGTTATGTAATATTGATAACGACTTTCATTCCAACCAAGTTTGTTGAATTTTTCATTAAAAGTTTTATTCAGTTCAATTGGACTATAAAGCATTTTCCCTGTCATAGTTTTTTCCTTACTTTCTTTGGTCATAAACTTTGACGCATCAATGCTTTGAATAGTATCAATGATTTCTTTGTAAAGTTTTTTATGATGAACTATGAGATACTCTTCTCCGTTTAAATGCGAATATTTCTGGGCAATTTTCATTTTTGATGGGCTATTCCGTTATATTTTCTATTAACATTTTTAAGTTCAAGTTGCAACCATTCTTTAGGGACTTGAGAAACTTTGTCATTACCGGATGGTTTATGAATTGGTTTATTTATTGGTCTGATTTTTAATTTACCTTCGTTAAAATCAATAATCCTTTGTTTGGCAATGTCACAATACTCTTTCTCCTTTTCAATTCCTACTGCATTCCGATTGTTTTTAATTGAGGCAATTAGTGTTGAACCTACACCAGCATAAGGGTCAAGTACCCAACTTTTTTCATTCGTTAATGCAAGAACACATCTTTCAACTAATTCAATTGGGAATTGGCAAGGATGCTCTGTCTTTTCTGGATGATTAGATTTAACATTTGGTATATCCCACATTGCTGTTTCCCAATCCTTTGCGATAATTTCCCAAATGTCACTTGGATTTTTACCAAGAGGATTTCCTGATGGTAATCCCTTTTTATCTCCTTTAAAATGAAGTTTACCGGGGTATTTTGCAGGCACTCTTACATTGTCAAGATTAAATATATAATCATTTGTTTTGCTGAACCATAGAATTGTTTCGTATCTTCCACTAAACCTATTTGAAGCGTGTAATCCGTGTCCAAAGTGCCAGATAATCCTATTACGTAATTTTAATCCGTGTTTTTTGAAAATCTGATAATAATAAATATCTAATGGAAAAACTTCTCCTTTGTCAACATAGTTTCCAACTTGCCAACAAAGATTTCCTTTGTCTGATAGGGTTCTTACAAGTTCGTTTATTATTTCTTCTTGTGTCTCTAAGTATTTTTCTATACTTGTTTTTGTTTCATATGATTTACCAACATTGTAAGGAGGCGAAGTAATTATTAAATCAAATTTTCCATCTTCAATTCCTTTTAGAACTTTCAGACTGTCCCCATTTATGACATTATGAGAGATGTCTGGGCTAATATATTCAAATAGAGGTTCTTTAACTTTCATTACTTTCAATTTTCTGTTCTGCAAATTTAATATTTATCCACCAGTTTCCTATCTTAATTTTCACGAAGTTATCAACAGAGGTCTTTTTACAATGAATGCCAACGTTTTGCAGCTATAAGAAGTTGGCGGTTTCGAAGAACAAAACTGTCAACCTGCACAAAAGTTTGATTGAAAAACTGAACTTCATTTAACCACTGAACCGCCAATTTTGGGTAGATGCTGTTAGCGGTTCGGTTTTTATTCTTTTTTGTCATTCAGAAATTCGTCTGTAAAGTGTCCTCTTTGTTTTGGTTTTGAAAATTTGTCTTTGTTAAATGCCTGTGAATTTCCTTTTGGAATTGAGAGCGAAGTCCAACCATTTTCTGCAAGCATTTTTCCTAAAAATACAATTTGTCCAATGTGATATGAATAATGTGCAAGTTGTCGGTTAATTGCTTCGGTTACGGTGTGTCCTTGATTGCGTATGTAAATAATTTTGTCAAGGTCGTCCGTTGTCAAAGAGTTGATTGCGTTGAAAATACAAGTCCAACCTTGGTTCCACTTGTCTAAAAGTTCTTCTCTACTTTTTATGTCA
Organism: Ignavibacteriaceae bacterium; assembly: GCA_049294175.1. Classification (GTDB taxonomy): domain Bacteria; phylum Bacteroidota; class Ignavibacteria; order Ignavibacteriales; family Ignavibacteriaceae; genus IGN3. Next base: position 11,274 of record JBAQCL010000006.1, read on the forward strand.
TTTTCAAATTCAGCATCTCTGTCACGAAATTCCTTTTCTCCGTCCGAAGTCAAAAAGTTTGTCCAACGTGAAAGCATATTTCCCCAAAGATGTTTGACGATTGTCGCAATGCTATTACTGTCTTGATTGTATTGCCAAAACAACTTGTCGTCCTGCACTTGCAAAAACGTTTTGTCTCCGAGCATTTTGTAATACTCAAACTGTTTTCTTACGCTGTCTAAATAGTCGTTTGTCATAATTCCTTTGTTTAGTTGTTTTATCGTCTTAAACTGACCGCTAACGCCGTTGCCGATAAGCGGCGCCCCAGAACAAGGATGCCGAACAATACCAACAACTTTTTATTTATTAAAAATATTTTTAACAGAACAACTTAGAACAAGAACCTTTACACGGAACTACAAAGCCAATAATTACACAAATGCCAAATGCGAAAACGGCGTCCGCTTGATTGGCTGGTTATACATAAGTTTGATCAAAATAATAATTCCCCTAAATATTTGTCAATATCCATATATATTATCGTTAGTGAAGTCATATTTACAAAACCGTGCGTAAATATAGTATACCAAATATTTTTCCCGGATTTTAAATAAATAATCCCAAAGACAATAGAAATTAAACCAGTACTAAATACACCACTCCAATCTTGATACATATGACTATATCCAAAAGCTAAGGATGTTATTATAACACCAATGATATCTCCAAGTAAGTCAGGTTTAAAATATCTTGAAATTCGAGTTATCAAAAATCCTCGGAACAAAATTTCTTCTATAAATCCACCAACTATCCAGCCTACTAAAATCATAAATAAATAATTCGGAATATTCCCGCGTAAATTCTCATATGCTGACAAATCAATTTTGGAATCCGTTACATTTTCAAGAATTGGATTAACTATAATTTGAAAACTGATTTCAATGACGATTCCAATTATAAGACAAGTAAGTATCAACTTTAACCAAGTTTGATTTGCTTTAAAACCAATTGATTTGAATTTAGAAGCACGATTTTTATCCCAGGATAAATAGGTAATTACAATAAGAAAAGATATTAAAACGCCAATTGGTGGAATAAATAAAACAAGAAGTAAAGCTAGAACAGTGATAATTAATTCAACTTTAGTTTCCATAATATTCACATAGATTTAATATATAATGTACTTATGTATAACGGTTTGCAGCTATACGCAGGTGGGGATTTTTAGCACTGAACTTCATTAAAAGTAAAGAACTTTGATCTAGCACTTCACTTTCATAGAAGCACTGAACCCCCACTTGCGTGTAGGTGCTGTTATGGGTAGTGGTTCTTTTATCCGGCATTGTCATAAGCTGTCTTTATCCACTCAAACACTTCTTTATCAATGTCATTAATTTCTGAAATATTGATTTTGTGCGAACACATTGCATTTGGTTTTTCAGGTTCCAATTTACCTTTTGGTTCTTGTCCTTTCAGGTTAATACCAATTTCAAAACGTGTTTTTGTTGCAGGATTTAAAGTCGCAAACTGTTTCTTTCGTCTTAAACTTACATATGAGTTCTTAGGTGCAATTTCAATATCATTACCAAACTTTGATATTTCGGTCATAAGTTTGTCGTAAAAAGGTTTCAAATGTTCTTTACCTTGATATTGTTTTGTTATCAAATCGTCTTGATTATCTGCTGAACCTGCATCAGAACCTTTTGCTTTGTGAGCAACAAGATTGGCAAATCCGTGAGTAAATTCGTGCTGTTCTTTTAGAAACTTTACTATTTCTCCGTGTTTTGAAAGGTTTTGCTTCTTGACAATGTCAATCCATTGTTCCAATGTTTTACCTGTATTTTTGTGCAGGTTTTCAATCATTGTTTGTGTTGCTTTGTCCATATATTCTAAGGTTTTGTTTTCGTTATTTTTTCAGAAAAAGGTAAATATTCGAGAAGTGCAGCCGAACCATACCAAGTAAATATTTCGTAATCTAGTAGTCCGTTTTTTATAGCAAGGTCAGTTTGTAACAATTCTTTTGCTTCTTCCATTGATTTAATATTGTTCAAAATGAATATTCCTCTGTAGTTATTTTCATTTTTTCCCAAAGGTCCTGCAACGACAAGTTTTCCTACCTCAACCAAACGGTTTATGTTGTCCATATGACCTCTAAAACTTTCTGCTATAAGTTCTTTGTCCGTAGTAGTATTAGTTCCTGTTTTCAGAATGACCAAAAAGTAGCTTTTCATTCCATAATCATCACCGCCTAATTTTTCGGCTAATGTCTTGTCGTAATTTGGGTTTGAAATCAAAGTGTCCTTTTCTGTATTTGATTGTCCAAACGTCAAGTTTGTAATAACCAAAAGTGTTAATGAGATAATATATTTCATTGTCTTTCTATGTTTGTTGTTGTGTCGTTTTACCATTACCCATAACGTTTCGCTGGTAGGCGATTTTGCGGAAATAAAACCCGGAATCTCTCGGCTACCCAAAACAAAGTTATGGAAATTATTGTTGAGTTTACCACAAAAACAGCAATGGCGTTTACCAGCTGTTAACTGCTGGCGGAATTATTTATAAACAGCATTTACTTTCCAAAAAGTTATTTCAGGCGGTCCAGCCAAGAATGCTTGCGACTCAATAATAAATTTCTCTAGATGCTCGGTTTTCATGTGCTGATTTTTGTAGTAAAGCTCGTCATCCCATTCCTCATAAAGTAAAATATTGGAATTATCGTTTTGATCAACATGCAATTTAAGATTGACAAAATGATCTTCCTTCTTTACTTCTTGGATAAGTTTTTTTAAGCCAGTAATGGCATCAACGCTTTTATTCTGCTGGGTTTTATATTTCACAATTACAACCAAATTGTTCGTTGAATCCTTCTGTTCACAACTAGTGAAAGCAGAACTAATGCACAAAGCTAAAAGTAGGAATAGTTTTTTCATAATAGTAATTTATTGGTTATTGAATAACGATCGCCAACCGCTTGCAGTTAACTCATTTATAGGTCTCACAAAACCAGACAGATACAACCACTATTAGACGTATAGGTCTCATAAGAGTGAGTCATTATTTTTCCAAAGTTAAATAATTTTTCTTTATAAATCATCAAATGGTGACTTTATTTTTTGTAAACTATTGGTTGATACGTGTGTATAAATTTCTGTTGTTTTACTGCTTTTATGTCCTAATAGTTCTTGGATATATCTTATATCAGTTCCTGTTTCCAGCAAATGTGTTGCATAAGAATGCCTTAGCCAATGTAATGTAACCGGTTTTTTAATTTTTGCTTTTTCTAAAGCTTGTTTAAGTACATTCTGTAAACTTTTTTCACTGTACTGGTCGCCGGTATTTTGCCCTTCAAATAACCAAACCTTTGGTTTGTACATTTTGTAATATTCACGCAGCATAACAATAGTTTTTTCTGAAATTGGCGTTATTCTGTCTTTTCTTCCTTTAGCTTGTTTAATAATCAGCAAGCCTCTTTTGCTATCTATATCAGTTGGTTTTAAATTTAGTAACTCACTTCTTCTTAAACCACATGCATAAATTAAACTTAACATAGTTTTATGTTTAACATTAGTATGGGCATTTAAAATTAATTTTACATCTTCTTTGCTTAACACGTTTGGCAGTTTGTATTCACGGCGTGGTCTTTCAATTTTATCAACATTTAAATCAGAATGTACAACTTCTCTAAAGAATAATTTAACAGCGTTAACAACCTGGTTTTGATATGAAAAACTTAACCCGTTTTTTATAATGTATTCATTAACATAACGAACAACATCATCGTTTGTAATGTTTTTAATCGGCTTGGGATAGGTAAACATTAAAAACGATTTTGCTGCGTCTATATATGTGTTGATTGTTGAGGGACTATATCTTTTATGTTCCATCCATAATTTTAATGCAGCTAAACTTTGTCCTATTTCGCCAGAGATTTGAGTATTGTTTTTATCTTTTAATCCAGAAGTATCTACAATCGCTTTTTCATTCAAGACGTCAATTAGTTTACTTAACACAAACATGTCTTTGGCAATAAACCATTTACGTTTTGTTTGGCTCCAACGTGCAGCGCGCAATGTTTTAACTGCTGAAATTAATTCGGCATTTGGGGGGGAATATTAAAAACACTACATCGTTATTATGATGTTTGCCTGATTCAAGGATTACTTTTGGTCTCATTAACCAAACCAAATTTTATTTTATAATTTGATATTATTTTAGAACAACTTCTAATGAATCTTTATGCGCCTTAATTGTTTTATCCAAATCATCTTTTGTATGTGCGGTTGAAACAAACAAAGCTTCAAACTGTGCCGGCGCAAGATAAATTCCACGATTCAACATTTCGTGAAAATATTTTCCATACAGCGCAGTATCAGATGTTAATGCTGATTTGAAATCATCGACATTATTTTCTGTAAAAAACATACACATCATAGAGCCAACACGATTCATAGCATAATTTTTTCCAACTGATTTTAGATTTTCTTTAAATCCGTTTTCTAAATACATAGAGGATTTTTCTAACTGTAAATAAATTTCGGGATGATCTTTAATGTAAGATAAAGCAGCATATCCGGCAGCCATTGCAAGAGGGTTTCCGCTTAACGTTCCTGCCTGGTAAACAGGACCAACGGGCGAAAGAGTTTCCATAATTTCTCTTTTACCGCCAAAAGCACCAACGGGCAAACCGCCGCCAATAATTTTTCCAAATGTTGTTAAATCAGGTTTGATCCCGAGTATTTCCTGAGCACCGCCAGCGGCAACCCTAAACCCTGTCATCACTTCATCAAAAATTAAAACAATACCATCTTCATTGCAGATTCCTCTTAATTCAACAAGAAAATCTTCATTCGCTTGCACAACGCCCATATTACCGGCAATTGGTTCTATAATTATCGCAGCAATTTGTCCGCTGTATTTGCTTACAAGATCTTTAACAGAGTTTATGTTGTTATATTCTGCAAGCAAAGTATCGGAAGCAATTGCTTTTGTAACTCCCGGTGAAGTTGGAACGCCAAATGTAAGCGCACCGCTGCCGGCTTTTATTAAAAAGTAATCAGCGTGACCGTGATAACAACCTTCAAATTTTATAAATTTATCTTTGCCAGTATAACCCCGAGCCGTGCGAACAGCGCTCATCGTTGCTTCAGTTCCGCTGTTAACCATACGCACCATTTCAACCGAAGGCACAAGCTCAGTCATTATCTTTGCCATTTTAACTTCAAGTTCTGTTGGCGCTCCGAAACTGGTTCCTGTTTCGAGTGCGTCCCTTAATGCTTCCTTTATAAAAGGAGGATTGTGACCGAACAAATGCGGTCCCCAGCTTCCGATGTAATCAACAAATTCATTGCCGTCAACATCATAAAGCTTAGATCCGTTGCCGCTCTTAATAAATAATGGATTTCCGCCAACGGATTTAAATGCTCTTACAGGAGAGTTTACTCCGCCGGGAATATATTGTTTTGCTTTTTCAAATAATTTTTTGCTTTTTTCTGTTTTCATAAATCTTTCGGAATTTAATTATCTTTAATTTGAAATTTAAGAATATCCCTGACATTTTTCTTAACCAAAATTTGAGCATATATAAAACTTTAAATTTATTTGCATCCTCAATAAAATCGAATTATGAAGCCTGAAGATATTTTCAATACTTATTTTAAACCAAACACTAAGGGATATAAAATCCTTTATCTTTATTTTTCCAAATACCGGGATTTGTTTGAAAGAACTATTCATTTTGAGTTTAATGAATTTTTAAATCAGATATTTTTAAATGTTTCGGGAATAAAATTCTCTGAAGATATAAAAAATGCTGAAGCATATATAATTGGTACAATTAAAATTCAATGCAGGGTACAATTAGATAAGGCATTAAAAATCAAAAGAAGAAAACAAAGTGAAATAGAAAACATAGAAAACGATGAGGATGAAGAAAAATATTTATTTGAAAATATTCCCACAAAAGAACCCGATCCTCATAACAATGTAGAAGCGGACGAGATTTTCAACATTATCAACTTTTTTAAATTATCTTTGAATATTAGAGAAAGAGATATTTTTAATTCATTAATTGATGGTATTTCGCGGAAAGAAATAGCAGATAAGAAAAAGCAAAATCTGAACACTATAGACACCCAAATCAGAAGAGTAAGAATAAAGTTTTCAGCATTCTTAAAAGAAAATGGATATACTTTTAATATTTCTGATAAGTATGATCTTAATTGATAAACAAAAATATCCAGTTGAAAATTTTTTGGTTAATTTAAAACTTTAAAAGTAAATATGAATGACTATATAGACAGAGAGTTAGAACATTACTCAAGGCTGCTTGATGAATCGAAAGAGCATCTTTCAAATCAAGCAATTGCAATCTATCTGAATCTTAAGGAATTATTGAGCGAAAAAGAAAAAAAATTTATTGAAAAACATATTGAGGTCTGCAAGGAATGTAAATCAAGATTTGATATAATTCAAAGTGAAGAACTTGAATTGCTTAATATTAAAGACGATTTGGAAAGATTAAATGAATCGAAAAAAACTAAAAAAATATTTCCTTTGCAACGTCTTATAAAATATGCAGCAGCGGCTGTAATATTTTTCGGGCTTTTGATTACTGCCGACTATATTTTCTTAAATAAAAACACAGGTGGTAAAAAATCTGATGTTGTTCAACAAACGGATTCCTTAAATAATAGAATAGATTCTATAAAATCTCCTCAGCTTGTGGAAAAAGAAATAGACGCGACTAATGATATTGCCTTTAGCGGAGAAAGTTTCACGGAAAATAAAACACTTGAAAATTTTATTGGTAGAAACATGCGTTCCGAAAAAACAGTTGAAATCATTTCTCCAAAAATCGGATCCAGGGTTAGTTCAACAATAAAGTTTGAGTGGAAAAGAAATAACATTGAGGGACCGCTTACGCTTACGCTTATTGATAATAAAAACAACAATGTTTATAAAGAGACAGTTGATGATAGTACGCTAACATTAACTAAAAAACTAAAACAAGGACTTTACTACTGGAAACTTTCTACACCAGAGAAAGTTGAGGCAGTTGGTAAGTTTTATGTTAATAAAAATTAAAAGATTGAAAAATTGAAAGACTCAATAAGACTTTTACATGCGCATTTTAATCTTATAATTTTGTAATCTCGCAATTTACTTCCCTATCAACACAAAGGGAGCCCATTCGAGCGGATAAGAATAAATTCCATCCCTTATTAGTTTTAATTTTGCCTCTCTTAGAGAAGAAGTAAAATTTTTTCCATCTAAAACATTTTTATAAAATTCAATCATTAATTCAGAAGTGGATTTATCAGCTACCTGCCAGAGAGAAACGAGAATATTTTCAGCACCCGCATAAATAAATGCTCTTGTCAACCCAAGAATACCCTCTCCACGTATGATCTTTCCTAAACCGCTTTCACAAGCACTTAAAGCAATCAGTTTTACTTTTAAATTTAATCCGAATATTTCTTCAGAATAAAGAATACCATCTTCGTCCGTACCTGTTTTAGAAAAAAGAAGTCCGGAAAGTTTTGGAAACCTATCATTATAAAATCCATGCGTTGCAAGATGAAAGCATGAAAAATTCGATATCTCTTCTGATTTTAAGTTATTTTCATTTGCGTTGTCATATTTAAATAATTTGCTTGTTAATCCATACGAATTAAATAATTTTGAGATTTCTGTTACTTCTCTTTCACTTTCCGGTAAAGAAGAAAATACTTTATCATTTACTTTTACAGAGCGTGCAGAACCAATCAGAGAAGTATCAATTAACAAATTTGTCTGATTTTTATCTAACCCGCCATCGGGGAAAATAGGGGCGAACCCGGCAAAACTTAGTTGATCTATATTTTTATCATTGTCTTTCCGGAAAAATGCAATTGAAGGAAGATAGCTAACATTAAATGATCTTAACAGATAGGGAAGTTTTGAAAAATCTAAGTCTTTCTTGCTTACTTTTTCTGTCAGCAATGCTTCAAATGGAAGGTAATGCAAAAACCCATCTGGAATTATAATCAAATTTTTTGTAGAGTATAGAGAATTCTTAACTGGTTCAATCAAGACCTTATAAAGTGCAACGGCTGAAGAAACATAATCTTGAAAATTAAGAGTTTGAATCGACTGGCGAAATTGCTCAATCATTTCAGATAGTGGGGCATTTAACCTTGTTGGTATAATTTCAAGACTGCTTTCTTTCAGGGTAAAAGTGTATAAAATGGAATCGCTTAAAAAATATTCCAGAATAGCGGAATTACTTCCCAACATTTTCTGTAATGATTCTACTTCAACTTCACTGCTGCTATATTTCAGTTGATAATAGGAAGGATAGTTTTTTTCAAAGTTTTTTAGTAAAGAAAGGTATTGCTGATGCAGCGTAAAGTATTTTTCCTCAAGCTCCTTTATTTTATCCAAAGCAGGTTCTTTTTTTTGTTTTTCATTTAGAAGCTGAGTATCAAAATATGCAAGATCAACACGTAGATTTTTCTCTTGTACCAGTAATGTATCCGGTATTCCAGAGTAACTTCTTGCCTTGATTTCCGAAATTGCATCAGATAAAACTCCTGCTTTGCTTTCTTCCGAAAACTTAAACACAGATTTTTTATACTTTTCATCTTTTGTAAGATTAAAAAGCTTTAACGAAAGATTTATTCCCTTTTCATAAAGTGAAAACGCTTTTGTGCCGAAAGATAGTTTTGATCCTTCTACTTTAAAACTATGCCGAACCTTTCCTGTTAGGTTGGAGGCAAGCTCAAAACAATCAAAGGCAGAAAAAAGATCTTTAATGTCATTGCTTTTTAAGTAACGCAGCTCAAGTGCATTGCCCTTCAGAAAAAGTGAGTTTAGCAGATCATAGTTCCATAAAATTTTATCCGGATCTGGGTTTGAATAAATGCTGCGATCTTCAAATTCTTCAGTCAAGCTGAGTATAGAATTCTGATATGAATATAAAGCACTATCATAATTTTGCAATTTAAGATAGACATTTCCAAGCCGCTCAAATGATTCAGAAACTTTCAGGTGCTTTTTTCCAAAAACCGAAATACGAATTGATAATGATTTATTCAACATTTTGATTGCAGATGGGAAATCTTCTTTTGCACCAAGTGCTTCGCCAATATTTGCAAATGACTGTGCAACCAACGGATGATTTTCCCCGAATTTTTCAACCCAGATACTACACGCTTTCTGATATAAGTCTAAAGCCTTAATTAAATCCCCTTTATCAAAATAAATCCTGCCGGCGTTGTTTAAAACTCCTGCTATGTTGGGATGCCCACCGCCTAGTCTATTCTCAAAAATTTTCTGTGCAAGCTCACCGTAACTTATAGCTTTATTATAATCTTTATTTACCCTGTAAACCATTGCAATGTTATTATACCTGTAACCAAAACTTAGATCATCCGGAGTTTTATGCAGTTGGTCAATTGACAATGCTTTTAAATAGTATTCAAGCGCCAAAAAATTATCCTCAAGATAAAAGTAAACTGCCGCCAAATTATTATAAGCAGTGGCAAGATCAGGATGTGATTCGCCTAGAGCTTTTATTTTTGCATCTATGGTCTTTTGGTAATATTCTATAGCACTATCAAAATCTCCTTTTTGCTGATAAACATAAGCGATGGCGTTAAAGATATTGCCTATAAATGTTTGGCTTGAGGTATCAATCAATTCATTTTCTTTTAGAATAGTTAAAGCAATCTCAAGATATTTTAATGAAAGATTAAACTTCCCTTTATCACTGTAAATTACGCCAAGAAGATAATATGATTCGGCAGTTACGGTATTATTACTAATTTGAGGTAAAATTTTTAAGCTCTCCAATACTGATTCTAAAGATAAATCTGGATTCCCGATACGACGGTAAGACGTACTTAGTTCATTCATCATTTTTGCAATCAGGACATTATCATATATTGCTTTTTGATTTGCAAGCACAAGATTATTTTTAAGCATTGTTATTGAACTGTCAATTTTCCCCTTCTGTCTTAAAGCGGAAGCGATTAAATAATTACAAGCAATATAATCTTGCCATAAATTGTTGTATTTAAAAATCTTCTTTGCATTATCAAGATATACTGTAGCGCTATCAAATTCATTTTTTGTAATAAAAATTTTTCCTTTGTTATAATATAAATTCGCAAGAGAAGTGTCGGGCACAATAATCTGCGCTAAGCCTATTGAGCTTATAAAAACAGAGAAAAGGTAGAATCGGAATGGCTTTATAATCAAATTAATCATCACTCAATAATAAAAAAGTTGATTAAAACTTGAAAGTTATTTTACCAATTATAAACTATAGAATAAATCACTTTTTTAAATTATTGAAAGGATATAGTATGAGGCGCTATACATTTCATTCATTAATCGGCTTTCTGCTAGTCTGTTCGCCGTTAATTTTTTCACAATATCAACTCCAATGGGAAGATGTTTTTAATTCCGGTCAAGATTCTAATGAGGAGTGTATTGGAACCGGTATTGATAATGAAAGCAATTATTATATTGTTGGTCGTGCTGATAATGGTGTTAATTATTATGATTTTATGGTGGTAAAATATAATACAAATGGGGACACATTATGGACAAGAATGTACGACATAAATGCAAATAATGCAGCAACTGCTACTGATTTTTATATAGACAGTGTTGGTAATTCATATATTGTTGGGTTCAGTGGACATGAATCGGGTAATCAGCCTTTTGATGTTGTAACATTGAAATACGATAAAAACGGCGATATGCAATTCAGTAACCTTTATGATGCCAATTTATTTTTTCCTTATCCATCCTCAATTGCTGTTGATAATTCCGGAAATGTCTATGTTTCGGTAGATGATGATTCGTTGGTTTTAATAAAATATAATTTCGACGGCTCGGAAGGATGGATAAAAAAATATCCTATTCAAACTTCGATTCATTCAGAAAAAATTTTAATTGATAATACCGGCAATATTCTTGTAGCGGGAAATATTTCAAATGCTTCTAATGGGTTTCAAGACTTTTTTTTAATAAAATATAATTCTTCAGGAGATACAGTTTGGACAAGGACTTATGATAGAGCAGGATATGATGATTATTTATACTCACTATCAGTTGATGATCAGAATAATATCTTTTTAGGCGGATCTGCACAGTATGCCCAAAATTATACTACTGAAGATTTCGCAGTTGTTAAATATAATTCTGATGGAGCGTTTCAATGGGAAAGGTTTTACAATGGATTTTATGATAATAGAGACCAAATTGTGGATTTAGCAACTGATGAAGCTGGAAATGTTTTTGCTGCCGGAAATAGTTACGATGATTCTTTTCTTTCAACGGCACTGGTAATAAAATATTCACCTGCAGGAGACTCACTTTGGTCAATTTCTTTTAATGGTGATACAAGCGGTTCATCGCTGGGAAAAGCAGGATTAAATAAAACCGCAGGGTCTCCGGATGCACGAATTACGGGTATCAGAAATTATCTTAATTATCTAATTTTTTATGGGATATCCTTTAATGGAATTTCAACATATCCAATTTTTAGTATGTTGCTAAACAAAAACGAACTATTGGTTGAAGCAACAATTCTTTATGTTGTTCAAAATTATGATTTTTTTTCAGCCCTGGCTATTTTATCGCAATTGGGACTTAATAAAATGGTAAACACAGTAGCTGGAGTTCCAGAAATTATCATTACAGGAAATGCACAAACTACATCGCCACCGCTAAGTTTTAAGTTTGCGACAGCAAAATTTTCATCCGCTACTGTTGATGTTGAACCTGAACAAAAAGTACCTGCGGATTTTGTTCTTTATCAAAATTATCCGAATCCATTCAATCCAAGCACAACAATTAAATGGCAGTCACCAGTCAGCGGTTGGCAAACTTTAAAAGTTTATGATTTGCTTGGAAGAGAAGTAGCAACTTTAGTTGATGAATATAAAGCGGCAGGAGTTTATAGTATAAAATTCAATGCTGCCGATCTTTCAAGCGGGATGTATTTTTATACACTAACAACCGGAAATTTTACACAATCAAAAAAACTTTTGCTGATGAAGTAAAAAAGCTTATTTAATCTTTCCAGGGAAGGTTTTGAAAAAATTAAAAAAATCATCTCTGGAAATTAATTATAAAAAGATTGTCTATGCCGAAGTAAGACGATGGATAGCGATAAAATTTTTCTCACTCTTTCAGGAAGTTAAATACTTTTTATTAATAGAACGCTGATTACACAGATTAAATCAGCAATGATCCGCTATATCCGTGTCATCCGCGTTCTATTGTATTACTTAAATAATATTTGATAATCTTTTTCTTTTCCCGCTTTCCAATAATCTTCCGGAACAACTTTCCAGTTGCCGTTAAGTTTTGGAGTAACGTTTTTTTCTTTTTCAATCCATTTCATAAGATAATATCGCAAATCTTTTTCTGTTGAATTTATAACTCGTTTTGACAAATCTTCTTTTGGAATTTTTGCTCCGCGTGTTAAGTGTCCGCCGCCGCCGTTGCCCCGATAAGAGTTTATTGCAACCTTATATTTTGAATCGAGATTAAATGGCTTCCCGTTTGAAAAACCGATTATTGTTACTTTACTTTCCGCTGGCTTTGTAACATCAACAGTATAATCTATCCCCGCGGCGGATTCGTAATTATAATATCTTTCATCAAGTTCGGGGCTTTTGCTTCTCTCCGAATATTTAATATTCCCGTTTTCATCTAACTTAAACTTTAAAAGATGATCTTCTTTATCCTTCATTTTATTAAACCAGTTGCCGTAAGAATATTCAAGATAATCTTTAATTTCCTGTCCGCTTAATTCCATTGTGTAAAGAAGATTTTCATATCTGTAAAGATCAAACATATCTTTTACATAAACCGTTCCTTTATCAATCTGGGCACTGAAGGAAAGCGGAGCTGTAAAAGAAACATCTGCGCCCGTTAGTTCAATCTGAATGTTTTGAATTAAATCAACAAACTTTGATGGACCAAAAATTGCATCGCGGGATGAAATAGTTTCTGTAAATTCCCCAATTGGTCTGTTAACATAATTTTTAACTTCCTCAAAATTTCTTTCGTATCGTTTCATAAAATCGGGATCGGGCGCAAAGTCTTTCATATCAATCAATGAACCCGCAACAGAATCTTTTACATAGTTATGTCCAGTGCTAAAGTAATTAAGTTTAACATCTGCAACGGCTATGTTTCTTGCTCCTGAGGTTGTTCCAAGCACCAAAACATCTTGTCCTTCAGGATTTTTTGTTGAGAAATTCCATCCAGCATGATCGTGTCCAACGAATACAATATCAAATCCGGGAACTTTTTCTGCAACAAGTCGTGCTGCATTTTCGTTCTTGTAAGTGTTTTCATTTTCATCATTGTAAGTATAATCTACGCCGGCATGAAACAACCCAATAAGTAAATTCGGCTGTTCTTTTTCTTTGATTATTTTCATCCATTTTTTTGCTGTTTCAATCATATCATCGAATTGAATTTCCGAATAAATTTTTTCCGGCAGCCATTTAGGAATTGCAGGCGTTATCAACCCAAGAACAGCTATTCTTATTCCTTTTCTTTCAAGAACAGTATAGGGTTTAAAATAGGGTGCATTTGTTTTTGTGTTTATTGCATTTGCAGCAAGCCAGGGAAAATTAATTTCTTTATCAAATCTGTCGTAAACATTGTGTCCTGTTTCAATATCGTGATTACCAACCGTTCCAACATCATATTTCATATAGTTCATTACATCTGAATAAAGATGAAGCGTGTCTGTCTTTTCAAAGTTGTAGTAATAAACAACCGGTGTGCCCTGAAGTATATCTCCGTTATCAACTAAAAAAACAACTTGATTTGTATCCGCTCTTTTCTCGTTTACATAAGTGGTAACTCTTGCAAGCGAAGCATTTGTAGTTTTATTGTCTGAAAAATCATATGGAAAAATTGCGCCGTGAACATCTGATGTTTCTATAATCTTTACGTTAACGGTTTGAGAAAATGAAGCTGAGAGAGATAAAACGAAAACACCAATTAAAAAGAAATATTTGTTTAACATACCAACTTCCGATAAATTTTGGTGTGCAAGATACAAATTTGAATGTAAAAAGATTATGATAAAGATGAACCACCCGTCCCTTATCCCTAATGGTTGAATCGAGTTGAATCATTTTAAAATTAATTTATGATAATGAAATGCAATGTCAATCCGTCCTTAGTGGACGGATTGACAAAGTAATTTAACATTATCTCTTTTCATATGGCGGTTGTTTAGGATTAACCGGAGGATTTTCTTTCAGCAATTGCATTACGGTTTCAATTCCTTTTTCAAGTTGCACATCAACTCCCCTTGATAGTTTGCCCGGATCTTCAGGAACATCAATATCTGGATCAACACCGTGGCCTTCTTTAAACCATGTTCCATCAGGATTATACTGTCTGAAAGTAGGAACAGTCAACATGCCCCCATCAATTAATGTGGGTGCGCCTGTAATTCCAATTAAACCACCCCAGGTTCTTGAACCAACCAAAGGACCTAGCTTTGCTTTTCTAAAAAAGTCAGGAAACGCATCACCGCCTGAACCGCTCCAGCCATTTATTAACATAACCTTGGGACCAAAATTAGCCATTGGAGGCCATTGCCAGTTGTGTCCGTCTCTTACTGCAAAAAATGCCAAAGCCTGCCTGTTCAGTAATTCAATAAAACGGTCGGGTATTTGTCCGCCGTTATTAAATCTTTCATCAACAATTAAACCTTCTTTTGTAAACTGAGCATAAAATTGTCTGGCTAATTCGTTTTGACCATCAGTCCCGGTGCTTGGTACATAGATGTATCCAATTTTTCCGCCTGTTGCTTCATCAACTCTTTTGCGATTAGATTCTATCCATTCAAGATTTCGTAAACGGGTTTCATCGCCAATTGTAGTTACAACAATATTCC
>JBAQCL010000007.1:0-9364 GCA_049294175.1 Ignavibacteriaceae bacterium
AAAATTCCACTTCAATTTTTAATGGTAGAGAAGGAGTTGTTGGTAAAAACGATGCTCAGTTCTTTTTTGCATTGGGTGATATATTGTTAAATGGACAAAATATTGAGTTCAAACAAATACCCGATACAATAATAATAAACACAATTGATAAGGTAAATAATTACCTGGAAAGCGAGTCATTCTCAGTAGATGATAACGTACAACTTACTTAAGTAGTTCAATATGGAATGTCTGATTCATTGTTATGCGCTTCAAAGTTAGATTACAATGATCAGATTACATTTAAAGTTGAATTGATTGACAATCAAACTAACGAAATTCTAGAAACACTCGATGAAATAACCTACTCAAAAAACAATATTGTTCAATATAATAATTTAGGTTATCAGGTAAATTTATCAGGAATCGGTGAGCGTACAGTAAAACTTAAATTAATTGTCAGTATAAATGAAGAATTTGGTTATTCGTTGTCAAATAGATTATCTGATCAGAATTCACTTGCTAAAGATAATTATCAGGTTAAAGATATAAATAGTAATATATCTAATGTTACAGAATATGCTCTCGATCAAAATTATCCCAATCCATTTAACCCGAGCACAAAAATAAAATTCCAATTACCAAAGGATGGTTTTGTAACCTTGAAAGTTTATGACATTCTTGGAAAGGAAATTGTAACTCTAATCACTGAAGAAAAATCTCAAGGCAAATATGAAGTAAACTTTAATGCTTCAAGTCTTTCAAGCGGGGTTTATATTTATAAGCTAACTGCTGGAAACTTTACAGCATCTAAAAAATTAATGCTGCTAAAGTAATGGTATTTTGAAGCCATCTTCAGTCCTTCTCCCGAATCTAGTTCGGACAGGCTCTTTCGTAAAGGGAATGAAACTTTTCTAATGCGAGGCAACCCCTCGCATTTTTTTTGTATTTTTAGTTAGCTTTGAAGCAATTAAAAAAAGGTTTTACATTGGATTGGAAATTACTTTTAACAGATGAGCGTCTTGGAATTGAAAAATCACAGTTCTCAAAAAAAGATGGACGCAGCCAGTTTCAAAAAGATTTTGATAGAATAGTTTTTTCGCCTGCCTTCAGAAGGTTGCAGGATAAAACTCAGGTTTTTCCTTTGCCGGAAAGTGATTTTGTTCATACAAGATTAACTCACAGTCTTGAAGTTTCTGTTGTGGGTAGATCAATCGGGAATCTTGTTGGAGAAAGAATTCTTTCACTTCACCCCAAGCTTAAAAAGGATTTTACACAATTTCACTTTGGAGATATTGTAGCTTCAGCTTGTCTTGCGCACGATATTGGTAATCCGCCTTTCGGTCATTCTGGTGAAGATGCAATTTCAGAATATTTTAAAAACGGGAACGGTAAAAAGTTTAAAGAAGAAATTGCCGATGAAAAAAAATGGAATGACTTAATAAGATTTGAGGGTAATGCCCAGGGTTTTAGAATTATTACCAAGCTTCAAAATCAGGATGTTAAAGGCGGATTGCAGTTAACTTATGCCACACTGTCTTCGCTTAATAAGTATCCCAAAGAATCACAAACAGATTCTGAAGAAAAAAATCCGGGACAAAAAATTTATAAAAAATTCGGATTCTTCCAATCTGAAAAAGAAATGTTTAAACACGTTGCTGAAAAAACAGGGTTATCAAAACCGGACAAAGATGAAAAATATTTATGGTGCCGGCATCCTCTTTCATATCTTGTTGAAGCCGCCGATGATATTTGTTACAGTATAATGGACTTAGAAGATGGATTCCGCCTGGGACTGTTATCGTTTAAAGAAACTGAAAATCTTTTATTGCCGTTAATCCACAGAAAAGATTTAAAGGGATATAAGAATCGTGATGATAATGAGAAAGTTGGATACTTACGCGCAAAGGCGATCAATGATTTAGTAAATGACATTGCCGATGCATTTATTGAAAATGAAAAAGAGATTCTTGCTGGTAATTATAATAAAGAGTTAGTTACAGTAATAAGGAAATCCAAGTCGTTAAAGAAAATAGAGAAAGTTTCTATTGAAAAAATTTATAGACACAGAAGTGTTGTAGAGCGCGAAGCTGCCGGCTATGAGGTTCTTGGCGGATTATTAGATACATTTATTACTGCTTATAACGAATACTCCGAAAGTAATCTTTCACCTAAGAACAGAGCAATAATTAATCTTATACCCAAAAGATTTTTGTATGCTGAAAAAGAGAACCCGGAATTGTATCACCGGTTACTCCGGATAATCGATTTTGTTTCCGGTATGACGGATTCTTATGCAGTTTCTATTTATAGAAAAATTAAAGGAATTTCTTTACCAGGCGGAAGAGTAACAGAATAGTTTTAGGGTCGTCATTTGGAATCCCGATTTATTGGGTAAGGCAATCTGCTAAATAAACGAATGATAGTTTTAGTGAACCAAAGATTAGATAGATTGCTTCGTCTTGTTAATATAAGACTCACAATGACGAAGTAATATTAGAACTCTTCAGTTTTCATATCGCGTGTCATAAGATCAGTTGTAGCTTTAACCGGGTCTTTGTCTTCAAAAAGGATTTTATAAACTTCGGTAGTAATTGGTGTTTCAACTTCATTTTTTTTAGAAAGTTTAGAAGCTGAACGACTGGTTTCAACTCCTTCAGCAATCATGTCCATACTCTTTAAAACTTCTTTTAATTTTTTGCCCTTGCCAATTTGTTCGCCAACATAGCGGTTACGGCTATGCTTGCTCATACAGGTAACAATTAAATCTCCCATACCCGAAAGCCCTGCAAAAGTTTCGGGTCTTGCGCCCATTGCTAAACCGAGACGGGAAATCTCTGCAACACCGCGAGTCATAATTGCCGCTTTTGTATTATCGCCAAAACCGGCACCTTCAATAATTCCGGCTCCTATTGCAATAACGTTTTTAAATGCACCCCCAAGCTCAACACCAAGAATATCTGTTGATGAGTAAACCCGGAAGTAGGATGTTATAAATGCAACTTGAATTGATTTTGAAGTTTCAATTTCTGTAGAAGCAGCCACAACAGCAGTTGGAATTCTTCTGCTAACTTCTTCTGCATGTGAGGGACCTGATAAAACCCCAATTTGTTCATCACTTAAATGCGGGTGAACATCTTTTAACATTTGAGACATTGTCATTAATCTTTTATTCTCAATCCCCTTAGCAACGCTAACAAGTATAGAATTTTTAATATCTGAATAATTGATTTGTTCTATAACTGAACGGAGAAATTGCGAAGGGACTGCTAAAACAATTAAATTTTTCTGATAAACAGATTCGTCCAGGTCATGTGTAATTGTTATTTCGTCAGGGATCGTTATACCCGGGAGGTAGATAGAGTTAACTCTTTTTTTGATTAACTCTTTAACATAATTTCTTTTGTATTCCCAAAGAGTGACTTGATGACCGTTATAGTGGAGAAGAATACCGAGAGTCGTTCCCCAGCCACCAGCACCCAGCACAGAGATTTTCATTACTAACTTTTTTTCTTAAAGCTTAATTTGCTTTCCGTTCCGTTAAGTAAACGAACGACATTTTTTCGATGTGTGAAAACAACAAGCAAAGACACAGCAACAACAAACGGAAGTAATGTACTGTAACTTTGAATGTTATCGTGCAGAATGTTCTCTCTAAAAACCAGGGTTAGTGGAACAGACAATGCGGCTAAAATTGAACCGAGAGAAACATACCTGGAAATAGAAACAACAAGAATAAAAACTCCGAGCGCTACAAACATATCTACAGTAACAATCATAATGAGCATACCAAGAGCAGTTGCTATTCCTTTACCACCGCGGAATCCGGCAAAGATTGTCCAGATATGACCAATTACAGCAGCAATACCGGCAATAATTTGAACTAAAGTAAAATCATCAAAAGGAGAAACGTTCTGAAATGGCAATCCTCCGTAATGTAACCTTGCAATTACAACAACGGCAAACGCACCTTTAAGTGCATCAAGAATGATTACTAAAAGTCCTTGTTTCCAGCCTAAAACACGCATTACATTTGTACCACCGGCATTTCCACTACCGTGGTCTCTGATATCTATACCTTTAGTAAGTTTGCTTATAATAATACTTGTAGGTATAGAACCTGCCAGGTAAGAAAGAAATATTATTGTTGCAAGTAAATACATTATTTTTCCAAATACTTAATTAAAACCTAACCAATAAATGCTAAAGATTCAACGACAAAATTCAAACGATCTAAAGCTTTAAATTTAAATTGATCTTATAATAAGATGATAATAAACAAAAAAAGCTTCAAACTTTAATTATTAATATTTCTATTATTATGCCAAAATGCGGCTGCCTCTGTTAAATATTCGTTTTTAATTGAAATAAGAATATCTTCAACATAATCTGTAGTTCTCATTCCTACTAAAGTTGAAGTGACCTGGGGTACACTATTAATTAATAGTATAGCCTTCTGTGATAAAGATAGTTTTTTCTGTCCATCATTTAAAAATTTATCAATTGCTCTGTGAAAAACTTCGTTTTCGGTATTTTTTATTCTACCCAAATCGCTAAATATTGATCCGAGGAGAATATTTGTCGTAACTGCATAGTTTCTAAGTGAACGTATTACATTGCTCTCTTCCGGTAAATTTTTACCAATTTCGGTAATTGCAAAATTTGCACGGGGTACCAAGTAATTAACTTTTATTTCCTGGAAACTTCCCGGAGTATCAAACTTATTATAATTACTTTTTAAAATATTAGACAAAGACAAACAATCAATTATATTTTTTTTATCAGTTGCGCTTAAACCTAAAAAATTAACATACTTTTCAATTAATACTTTTTCCTGTTTTTCAAGATCATCTATCAAAC
This sequence comes from Ignavibacteriaceae bacterium, assembly GCA_049294175.1. GTDB lineage: Bacteria > Bacteroidota > Ignavibacteria > Ignavibacteriales > Ignavibacteriaceae > IGN3. The sequence continues at coordinate 4,840 of JBAQCL010000007.1, forward strand.
TAAATATTTCTTCTCTTGATCTGTTTTCTGTTATGGTATAATCAGCTAATCGTATTAATTTATTTTTGTGGATAGCATTCAAAGGACGGTTGACCAGTACGCCAAGATTATTCTCTTCGGCAATTTGTAGAAAAGTTTTACTGCCGTTGTTTTGATTCAAATTATTTATTCCACCTGATTCAATTAAATTTATTGGTAATTGAACAACAGCAAAATGATTATGTATAGAAATCTCATTAGCAATTTGTATTACTTTTTCAAGCGAAGTAAAATTTGTTTTAGTGTTTTTTTCACCAAAAGTATTTGAAGAAATTCCATAATAAGAAATCCTTCCACGCTCAACTTCTTTCTCAAGATAAATAAAAGCATCTTTTATTCTTTTGTAATATTCCCTTTCTCTTCTTTCGGGATCAGAGATTAAAGAATAGGTAAGATAATATTCAGGATTATGCAAAAGATAAACATCAATTTTTTCTTGCTGTAATCTTTTAAGGGAAAGTGTAATTTGGTTTTCTAAAAAATCAGCATTTATACAATGCCAGAGATCAGGGCTGCATTTTACAACATCGTTAAAAGCATTACCTGCTTGTTCACGCTCAATGCCAAGTTTAAGATTATTGCCCTGAAGGTATCCGCCTTTTGAAACAATAATTATTTCATCACGACTTATTTTATCTTCTTCAATAAGCTTTACTAAAACTTTTCCGACTAACCTTTCACTTCCTCCATCAAAATAATTTGACGAGGTATCAATAATATTAATGCCGGAAAGTAACGCCTTTTCCAAAGCTTTAAAATGTACCGGATTGCCATCATCAACCCTGTATCCGCCAAATCCGCAAATAGAAGAATAAAATCCGGTTTTGCCTAATATTTTATTTTTTACATGTGGAAATCTTAAAAAGTAAGAGATTGTTTTTTCTGATAAAGCCATAAAATGTTCAATAATCAATAATTTGGACTTCAAAGCTAATAAAAATGAGATGATTCTCAACTTATTGATTTTTAGAAGGTTTGATAATAATCTTTTCTTTAAAACTAATAAGTAATATATTTACACCCCAAAATAAGAGGATTTAAAAATGGCTAAACAACAAAGTTTTGCAGATAAAGCAAAAGGTAAGAAAAAAGTTGAAGGCGTAACGGTTAAGGTTATTAAAAGTGTAAAAGCTGAAGGTGACGCATATAAATTCAACGAAAAATTTGTTAAACTTGCTGATATTAGTAAAGTAGCAGATATTAAATAATTTAAGCGGTTAAATAACCGCTTTTTTTATTCAAATAGTTCAAGGCTTATAGATCCTTCAATTTCCAACAATTTTTCTTTTATTTCCAAACCGCCGGCATAGCCCGTTAAAGTTCCGTCAGATCCAATTACTCTGTGACATGGGATAATTATAGGAACAGGATTCTGTCCGTTTGCTTTTCCTACAGCACGGATTGCTTTAACATCTCCTAATTTTTCAGCAATGCTTTTATATGATTTTGTCTTTCCGTAAGGAATTTTTTTTACTTCATTCCAAACTTTTTTTTGAAATTCCGTTCCCTCAATATCAACCGGCAAATCAAACTTTTTTCTTGAACCGGCAAAGTATTCGTTTAATTGTTTAAAGGTTTCAAAAAGATACGGATCATCGGGGCGTAATTTTGTGGCTTTTAATAATTCTTTGTCGTGTTTTGGTAGATTAAAAATTATTTTTTTTATTCCACTTGATGATACAATAACAGTAATTTTTATACCGGATATTGTTTCTTCAGAGTAATAATCTGTTACAACCATTTTAAATTTCCAAAAAATAAAAAAGGCTGCCATTAAGCAGCCTACAAACTATAAATAAAGTCTTTATGCAGCCACAACATTAATTGCAGGATTTATATCTCGTTTCAATAAACCTTCTATCGCAGTCAAAGTTCCGCTTATAGAGCTTGGACAACTTCCGCAAGCACCCTGGTATCTTATTTTAACCGTGTAACCATCAACGCCTAAAACCTGTAAACCACCGCCGTCTCCGGCAAGTGCAGGTCTAACTTTTTGATCCAACAAATTATTAATCTGTTTTAGTAACTCGTTTGATTCTTCTTCGGTAACAGTAATCTCTTTTTCGGCAGGAACTAAATTTTTATCAAATGTCTTTAAGAAGTTAATAAATGGTCTTTGTATTTGTCCCCAATTAGATGAAGTCGATTTTTCAATTGTTACAAATTTTTCCATATAAAAAACGGATACCACACCTTCAATATCAAAAATACCTTTTGCAAAAGGATCATCTTGTGCCGAATCTTTATCTGGATATTGTCTTGTTTCATAGTTTAACAATTTCTCATTCAATATAAATTTTAACGCATGCGGATTTGGAGTTAAATCCACATCTTGTACCATTAACATAATTTCACCTTATATTGTTTATACTGATGCGAAAAATAACCTATCAAAGATAACTCCGCAAGTCAGATTGATTTTATGAAATGAATTATCAGAAATTTCTTTTTAAAATAGCAGTTTAAGGCTATTTTTGGTTATTAAAATTTGAGAAAAAAATGAAAAAAATATTAGTTGTCTTTACCGGCGGTACTTTTTCTATGATGATAGATGAGTCAACAGGTGGTGCGGTACCAAGATATTCCGGTTCAGAATTAATGGAAATGATTCCTGAAGCAAAATCTCTGGCAGATATTGAGTGTTTTGATTTTGGGAAATATCCCGGTCCGCATGTAACCCCGGAACTTATGCTGGATTTATCAAAAAAAATAATTGAAAAATTAAAAACGGATAATTACAATGGCGTTATTGTTACTCACGGAACAGATACACTTGAAGAGACAGCTTATTTCTTAGACTTAACTATCAAAACTAAAATACCAATCGTGGTAATTGGTGCGATGAAAAACAGTTCGGAACCGGATTGGGATGGTCCGAAGAATCTTATTGATGCCTTACATATTTGTTTAAATGATAATGCAAAAAATCTTGGGGTGCTTGTTTGTCTAAATGGTGAGATAAATGCTGCAAGCGAGGTAACTAAAATTTATTCCGATTCAGTCGAATCCTTTAAAAGTTTGGATTTCGGTTCACTTGGATTTGTACAAAATAGCCGGGTTATATTTAATCGCTTACCGAGATACCTTGAAACAATTGAAACAGATAGAATAAATACTAATGTTGATTTGCTAACAGTTTATGCAGGAATGAAAGATAAGTTTTTCAAATTTTCTGCTGATAGCGGAGTTGAGGGAATTGTTGTTGAAGCACTCGGAGTTGGAAATGTACCTCCGACGGCTTTTGAAGGTATTAAATATGCCGTTGAAAAAGGCATTCCCGTTGTCTTAACATCACGTTGCCCCGCAGGTGAAACAGATGATATCTACAGTTATCCGGGTGCGGGAAAACATTTACATAATCTCGGTGTTATTTTTTCAGATTATCTTAACGGGCAAAAAGCAAGAATTAAATTAATGATAGTCCTTGGTTTAACTGATAAGATTGATGAGATAAGAAAATATTTTGAGCAATAAATTTAAGCAGCACAATTTATAACTGATCACTTTATAAATTGATAATTAGAAACTTAGCTGCTTAATTTCTACCAGACCACCGCAATATTTGCCGCCAGTATTGTCCGTATTTTAATATTTTAAATTATACCTAATATTTGACTATTATTTACAAGGCATAATATTTGTTAAACGACAATCGATTTTATTTAAGGAGGCGGATATGAAATTTAATTTTGTGATAATAACTGCTGTAATAGCTTTGTTTATTTTTTCTTTCACAAACTCACAACCAAGTTTTAACGGAACTTCTCCGGGTTGCGGAGGATCAGGTTGCCATACTTCTCAATCGGGTATTGTAAGTGCGGAAGTGTTAGATAATTTACAGGTAAAGATTACAGTTTCTGGAACCACAGGTAATGTTGCGGGTGAACTTGTTGATGCAAATGGAACTGTAGTTGCTTTTAATAATTCAACTTCCAGCAATCCGTTTACTTTAACGGCTCCATCTGCGGGAACCTATACGGTTAATGCCGGATTTAAAAACCCATCAAAACAGTGGGGAACGACTTCTGCGGTAGTAAATGTTACGGGTGTTAATGAGAGTTTAATTGATTTGAGTCCGGGTAGTTTTAAATTGTACGCTAATTATCCAAATCCATTTAATCCTTCAACAAAAATCAGATATGCAATACCTCAAACAGCATATACAGTTCTAAAGGTTTATTCGATTACAGGAAAAGAAATTGCAACATTGATTAATGAAGAAAAAACCCCTGGTGTTTATGAAGTTACTTTTGATGCAGCTAATTATTCAAGCGGAATCTATATTTATAGATTACAGGCAGGTAGTTTTACAGATATTAAAGAAATGGTATTAATGAAATAATAAAAAATTTAAATAAGATCATTACTGTCCGGTTATAAGTTGAATAAAGACAATTGGTTGTCGTTATAGTTAATTTCATTTAAGTAATTGGAATCAGAAAACATTGAAATAATGGGTGTTTTCTCAAAAACTGAGATACTAATC
>JBAQCL010000008.1:0-11303 GCA_049294175.1 Ignavibacteriaceae bacterium
CTGTATAATTTTCTCTGATTGTAATTGTTAAAATATTACTTATCTCTTTATTTCTAAATAACTTATCTCTGTTTCTTCCTATTGGCGGTCATTAGAGCTTTTTACTTAATGACAAATTTGGGTTTAATTTATTATTTTTATTCGCAATAATGTAATAAACAGAAAGAGGAAAATTTACTTCTTTGTAAAAATTGTTTATGCAAAATTTGGCGGGGAAAACTTTATTGAATAAAAAAGGCGATTCAAAGAATCGCCCCAAATTCTACACTCTATATTATAAATTGCTTACTGTGCCAGCAGATAATCCGCAATCTTTCCTAAATCTTTAACATCTTGATTTCCGAAGGAAGGCATAATTCCGTTTGGATACCTTGCTCTGTAACCTTTAAATCTATCCGAATCCATAAATGAATTTGGATTACGCAAATAATTAATAAGATTATCTCTGCTGCTCCAAAACTCTTTTAATCCCTTGAGCGAGGGAGCCATATTTGTTCCGGCAAGATCAACACCGTGGCAGTTTACACATCCGAATGATTGTACAAGTTTTTCACCGGTGGTTTCGGTTGTTGTTTGTTCATCCATTTGTGTTCCCATTCCGGAAAAATCTTTCATTGGTTCTTCCTTCTGGGTTAAACGACCCAGCATAAAAAGCACAATAAATATTAGTAAAAAAGCGGCTACCCAAATCTGTGGTTTTGTCATATTTCTTAAACTATTTATGAACGAAAATTTGTATTAAATAAAAGTTACTCAATTTCAAACGAAGCGTTAACAACTCCAATAATTTCTTTTTCAATCGAGCTGAGATCATTTATTCCGTAATCAGAAACAGCATTAGAAAACTTTGGAGTGATTTGTAAAACACCCATTCTTGCACTGCGCATCGGTCCAAGGTCTCTATCGGTTGCATCTGCAATTTTCTTTGCTCTTACCATCGCATCTTTGGCTGCTTCTGCCTGAATTTCAATTTTCAGGTCAGCCATTTTTGAATAATGATATTCCGGTGATTCAACATTAAAACTAACGCCTTGTTGAATCAACGAAGTAATATCAAGAGATATTTCCTTTATCTTATAAACATCATTTGATTGAATTTCTATTCTTTGATTGTAAACATATCCAATCACTCTTCCGGTAGAATATCCCTGCGCATTCATTTCAAAAACAGGATAGTTATTTATTGTGTAAAATTCTATTTTGTCTTTGGGAAATCCTTTGCTTTCAAGATATAAAATAAGAATTGGCTTTTGCCGGTTCAATTCTATAAAAGCATTTTCAGATGTTGATGATTGTACCGAAATTGTTCCGCGAAGAAATCCGAGGTCTGAAACAATTTCTTTTTTTGCTGATCCCGTAACAGTAATTGTTTGGTTTGCTCTCTGGTTAGACTTCCAGGCATTTGCAAAAACAACAACGCCAATTATAAAGCTAACGCCAAGTATAACTGCCGGCAAAAAAAGATTATTTCTTTTTTCCATTTTTATAAACTTTTTAATAATTAATGTGTTAAAAATCGTGTGGCAACATATTGAAAAAGAGTTATTTTAACAACCGAATTTGAATGGGTATTTAATTAGTAAAAACTAAATTTCCCTGTCGCTGTCGATTACATCGTTTAATTAATAATAGAACAAAAAGATCCAGTTAAAATAAATGAATAAGCCCAATAAACTGATAAACGAAAAAAGTCCTTATTTACTTCAACATGCTTATAATCCCGTGGATTGGTTTCCGTGGAGTAATGAAGCATTTGAAAAAGCAAAATTTGAAGATAAACCGATTTTTCTTTCTATCGGATACTCAACCTGTCATTGGTGCCACGTGATGGAAAGGGAATCTTTTGAAGACAAAGAAGTTGCAAAGTTGATGAACGATGCCTTCGTTTCAATTAAAGTTGATCGCGAAGAACGACCTGACATTGATGGAATTTATATGTCTGTTTGCCAAATGATTACAGGCGGCGGCGGCTGGCCGTTAACAATAATTATGACTCCCGATAAAAAACCCTTTTTTGCCGGAACATATTTTCCCAAGCATAACCGCTTTAATAGAATTGGGATGCTGGAACTTGTGCCAAGAATTAATGATGTCTGGAAAACGAAAAGAGTTGATATTAATAAATCTGCTGATGAGATTACTTCTTCATTAACACAAATTAACAAACCTGGGGATACCGTAAGCATTGATGAATCAATTTTAACAAAAGCATATAACGAGTTTCATAAAAGGTATGATGAAAATTTTGGTGGATTTGAAACGGCGCCAAAGTTTCCATCTCCGCACAATCTTATGTTTCTATTGAGATACTGGAAACGATTTAATGAACCCAAAGCACTTGAAATGGTTGAGCAAACATTAACGCAAATGCGGTATGGCGGAATTTACGATCACATTGGATTTGGATTTGCCCGCTATTCAACTGATCAAAAATGGCTTGTTCCCCATTTCGAAAAGATGTTGTATGATCAGGCGATGCTGGTTATGGCTTATACCGAAACTTATTTGATAACAAAAAATATTTTGCACAAAAAAGTTGCTGAAGAAATTTTGGAATATGTTTTAAGAGATATGATGCATCCTGAAGGTGGATTTTATTCCGCCGAAGATGCGGATAGCGAAGGCGAAGAAGGAAAATTTTATTTGTGGGATGCTGATGAATTAAGAAATATTTTAGACAAAGATGAATTAGACTTAGCCTTTAATGTTTTTAATGTTAAAGACGCGGGCAATTGGGTTGATGAATCAAAAGGAATGATGCCGGGAACAAATATTCTTCATCAAAAAAAATCTGATAAAGAATACGCTAAAGAATTTAATCTTACAGAAGATGAATTCTCTATCAAATTAGAATCGATTCGCAAAAAACTTTTTGAACACCGCAAAAAGAAAATCCATCCACACAAAGATGATAAAATATTAACCGATTGGAACGGCTTAATGATTTCCGCATTTGCGAAAGCTGCTCAAGCATTTGATGAAAATAAATATGCGGTTGCGGCGGAAAAAGCTTTTGCGTTTATAGGAAAACATTTAGTTGATGATGATGGAAAATTAATTCATAGATTTCGTGCAGGTGAACCCGGTTTGCCTTCACACATTGATGATTATGCATTTATGATTAATGCATCAATTGACTTATATGAAACAACATTTGAAACTAAATATTTGGAAAGAGCAATAAAATGGAATGATATTTTAATCAGAGAATTTTGGGATGAGAACAACGGTGGTTTTTATTTTACATCAACACAAAATGAAAACCTTTTAATTAGACAAAAAGAAATTTATGACGGAGCAATTCCTTCCGGGAATTCAATGGCATTGCTGAATCTTTTGAGATTAGCAAAGTTAACCGGTAAATCTGAGTGTGAAGAAAAAGCTTCGATGATGATTGATTGTTTTTCAAGTAGCATTATTAAGTCTCCATCCGCCTTCTGTCAATTCTTGATTGGCTTGGATTTTTATTTCGGTCCATCGGAAGAAATTGTTATTTCCTGCCAAAGCAATAACAAACAACTTAATAATGCAATTTCATATTTAAGAAGTGTTTTCAAACCAAATAAAACGGTTGTTTTGTATTTATTAGAAAAGTATAGAGAAGTTGTTTTCACAATTCCGTTTGTTAAAAATATGAAAATGCTGAATAATGAAATCACTTTTTATGTTTGCCAAAACTTTATTTGCAATAAGCCTGTAAATACTCTGGAAGAGTTCAAAAATCTTGTAAACACTTAGAAAATATAGTAGCTATTTATAGAACGATAGATTAATTTTGAACAATAGCATAATATAGCCAAAGGAGAATCCGTGAGTGTTGATAACAAATTTGTTAGATCTTTAATCCAAAACGCGAAACAAGGAAATAATGCTGCCATCGAGCAACTTTTCCAGATGAATCTTGGAAAAATTTATGCTTTTGCATTAAGACTTACTGCAAATAAGCTGCTTGCCGAATCGATAACTAAAGAAACATTTATTGAAGCATGGAAAAAAATTAGTCTTGTAAGACCGGATGCATCATTTTTGAAATGGCTAAATGCCATCACTGTTTATAAAGTGATAGATGGACTTCGCTCACAAAAACAAGACCCTAAAAAGTATAAGTCTGATTCTAAAGATATTGAAACTAAAGACGAATTAGACAGATACCTTTTAAATCTTCCCGAACAGGAAAGAATGATTTTCGTGCTTAACCAGATTGAAGGTTATTCTATTGATGAAATATCTGATTTAATGGGCATTAAAAAAGATCAGGTAAATATTCATCTTAATATTGCGAACCAAAAAATAATTGAGAACGATCCGGCGTTAAAGTCTGCCGAGGTAATGAAAGAAAAAGTCTTAAAACTTATTCCCGAAATTGAACCACCGGCGGCGGTAAGAGATGGAATTTTTTCTTACATAATGGAAGAAAAATTAAAAGAACAAAAAGAGATAGAAAAAATTGCAGCGCAAGTTGAGAAAGAAGAAAAAGAATCTCTTGAAGAGGGACTTGAGGGAAGCAGCGATGAAATTACTAAAGAAGAATTAATTATTCCCAAGAAAAAGAAAAAGTACAATAGCAGAACCCTAATGTTTGTCTCAGCGGGTATAGCTGCTGTTCTAATAGTTGCCTTTGTCCTAAGTAATGTTTTTTCTGAAAGCGGATGGGAAATAATGCAATTTTCGGGTCAACCGGAAATAGATGGGAATAAAATTTCTAACGGATCTACACTCGAACCTCTTGCGACAATAACAACCGACGAAAATTCCAGCGTAACTATTTCCATTCCCGATGTAGGGCGAATAATGGTTGAGCCGTCCTCAACTGTAAAAAGAATGGGAACGGGATTTGCATTGAATATTGAAGAAGGGCAGATTAAAAAGTATGAAGGCAATGCAACTGATTTCTTAATCGTGCAAACTCCATTGGCAACAGTTAAAGAATTTTATAAAGGTTCAGCATTCAGATTAAAAATTTTGAACAGGGGTGCTGCAAAAGTTAGTGTTGAAAGCGGCTGGTTGGTAGTGGAAGTAAAAGAGTTTCAATCTTACGTTCCTAAAAATTTTGATTGCTTAATATCGAAAGGAAGATACGCTCTCCCATATTCTTCGGATGTCAGTCTGGAATTACAAAGCTTGTTTGAAAGTTTTAGCGGAGTAAATGATCCGTCAATTGGAACAATTTTATCGATGGTTACGCGCAAAGATGCAATTACAATGTGGCATTTGCTTCAACTTGTAAGTAGTGAAAACCGCTTTATTGTTTTTGATAAATTGAATGAATTTATTCCGGTTCCAAATGGAGTTACCAAAGAAGGAATACAAGCATTAAACAAAGATATGCTTATGGAATGGCGGCAAGAAATTGAATTAAAGATGGATTAAAAGTTTTAAGTTTTTTACCAAATTAAAAACCCAATTCCTAAAGAGGTATTGGGTTTTCTGTTTTATAAAAGTATTATGAAATTAATTTATCTCTTCGGCTTATAAAAATGCGAGCTTTGTCCGAAGAAAACTTCAGCAGCATCCATAATTGTTTCCGATAATGTTGGATGAGGGTGAATTGTTAATTTCAAATCCGTAACATTAGCTCCCATCTCAATTGCAAGAACACCTTCGGCAATTAATTCACCTGCACCGGGACCACAAATACCAATTCCCAATAATCTTTGTGTATCGGGATCAACAATTAATTTCGTTACACCATCGTTTCTATCAAGTGTAACTGCTCTACCGCTTGCTGCCCATGGAAATTTTGCAACTTCGCACTTAATCCCTTCTTTCTTTGCTTGTTCTTCTGTTATTCCGGCCCAGGCAATTTCGGGATCTGTAAATACAACAGCAGGAATTGCAAGTGGTTCAAATGCAACTTTATGTCCCGCAATAAACTCAACTGCCGTTCTTCCTTCGTGTGAAGCTTTATGTGCAAGCATTGGTTCACCGGCAATATCACCAATTGCAAAAATATTCTGATCAGTTGTTCTAAGTTGTTTATCAACTTTTATCCAACCGCGATCTGTAAGCGTAACTTTAGTGTTTTCTAATCCAAGTCCGCGTGTTTCCGGTTTTCTTCCGATTGACATTAAAACGTAATCATAAACTTTATCGGTAACATTACCTTTATCATCCTGAATCTTAACGCTTATTCCGTCTTTAACTTCCTTCAATTCAAGAACTTTGCTGTTTGTCATTATCTCGGCAAAATTCTTTTTTATTCTGATTGATAAATAATTTACAAGATCACGATCTGCGCCCGGCAAAATTCCCGGAAGCATTTCAACGACAGAAACTTTTGTTCCAAGTGCCTCATAAACCGATCCGAGTTCAAGCCCTATATATCCGCCTCCAATAACTAAAAGCGATTTGGGAATTTCGGGAAGATCGAGCGCAGAAGTTGAGTTAAGTAATCTCTTTGATTGAATATTCAACGAAGGAATTGTCGTTATGACTGATCCCGTTGCAATAATTGCTTTTTCAAATGAATGTTCAATTTTTTGTCCGTCAACCTTTTCAATCTTTAGTGTAGATGAATTTAAAAAGCTTGCTCTGCCCTGAATAAAATTTATTTTTCTTTGTTTGGAAATTTGTCCGAGTCCGCTGGTTAATTTATTTACAACATTGTTTTTAAAATCGCGCAATTTATTTACATCAATCTTGGGCTCACCAAATTCAACACCCCAATTCTTTGCTTCTTCAGCTTCGTGAATAAGTTTTGCTACGTGTAACAATGCTTTGGATGGAATACATCCGCGGTAAAGACAAACGCCGCCAGGATTTTTATCAAGATCAATTAATGAAACATCCATACCAAGATCCGCAGCAAGAAAAGCTGCTGCGTAACCACCTGGTCCGCCACCTATAACAGTTAATTTTATTTTGTCAGGCATAATTTATTTCTCTAGTTATAATTTCATTTTCATATTATTTGATTGTTATAATAGCAATGAAACAATATGACAATTGAACAATTTAATATTTATAAAAGTAGTTTAATTGGATTTTCCAATATCTCAACAACAAATCGTAAAAATCTAATCGCATCTGCACCATCAATAATTCTGTGATCATACGATAATGATAATGGCAACATCAGTCTTGGTTCAAAAACTCCGTAGCCATTCCAAACCGGTTCTAAGCTTCCTCTAGAAACACCAAGTATTGCAACTTCAGGGGAGTTAACAATTGGAGTAAAGTATGTTCCGCCTATTCCTCCTAGATTAGAAATTGAAAAACACCCACCCTGTAAATCATCTAAACTGATCTTTTTGTTTCTTGCTTTTTCAGCAAGAGCATTCATCTCAGCAGATATCTCCGTTAAAGATTTTTTATCAGCATTCTTTATAACAGGAACGATCAGTCCAAATTCAGTATCAACAGCTATTCCTATGTTAAAATAGTTCTTGTAAATAATTTCTTTTTTCTCCATATCAATACTGGAGTTGAACTGTGGAAACTTTTTTAAGGCATCAACAATTATTCTTACAAGAATTGCAGTTACAGTTAATTTGGTTTCTGAATTTTTATTTAATTCTTTTCTTGATTTTTCAAGCAGAGTAATGTCAGCTTTATCAAACTGTGTTACATGCGGGATTGTTGCCCATGCATAGCTAAGATGATCCGCTGTTTTCTTCCGAATGTTTGTCATCTCAACTTTATTTATGGCGCCGAACTTTGTGAAATCAGGAAGTGATTCAGATTTAATATTTAATCCTGCACCGCCACCTTTTGTATAAGATTCATGTAATTTCTTTGAAAAAGCTTTTACATCATCCATTGAAATTCTACCGCCGGGTCCTGTGCCGGGAACTTTGTTAATATCAACACCAATCTCGCGTGCAATTCTTCTCACAGATGGAGCCGCAGGAGCAGCACCTTTTAATACAGGCGGTTGATCATCCAGTTCCATTCTTTGTATTGATTCGCGCTCACCGGTTGGTGTTTGAGCTTTTTCAACTTTTGGTTCAGCGGGTTTGCTTGCCTCTTCTTTTTTTATTTCAGCAAATTTTTCTTCAACTGGGGCGCTTTCATCGTTTACACCGGATTCAACTTTAATTATCACATCGCCAACCTTAGCTTTGCTTCCTGCTTTTGCTAAAACCTCTACAACTTTTCCAGCTACACCCGAGGGGACCTCTATGGTTGCTTTGTCGGTTTCAATTTCTAATATCCCCTGATCTTTTTCAATTACATCACCAACCTTTACAAGAACATTTACAACATCGGCAGACTCAATATTTTCGCCAAGATCGGGAAGATGAAAATCAACTATTTCTTTTTTACCAGTTGACTTTTTAACCGGCGCTGGTTTCGATTCAACTTTTGATTCTGTTTTAACTTCAGATGGCTTCTCCTCTTTCTTTGCCTCACTTTTGGTGTCTGTCTTATCTTTTCCGGCTCCGGTTTCATCAACAACCAGAATAATTGCCCCTGCTTTAACCTTATCTCCGGCTTTAATAAGAAGCTTGGTAATTTTCCCTTCAACAGTTGAGGGAACTTCAATTGTAGCTTTATCTGTTTCAATCTCTAAAATTGCCTGATCTTTTTTTATCATGTCACCTTCACTTACAAGAATGTTAACCACATCGGCGGCTTCTATATTCTCGCCAAGTTCAGGTAATTTAAATTCTGTTGCCATTATAAAATCCTAATTATCATTTTTTATTCAAAGAGTCAGTCTTCGACAAGCTCAGACCAACTAAGTTGTCACACAGAGCAAAGTCGAAGTGTGACAGTAACAATTTAAGAATTCATCGGGTTTCTTTTATTTGGATTAATGCCAAGTTCTTTTGCGGCTTTATCCAAAACTTTATCCTGAATTTTTCCTTCTTTAAACAATGCGGTTAATGTTGCAAACACAATGTGTTTTGCATCCACCTCAAAGAAATCTCGTAAAGCTGCTCTCGATTCACTTCTTCCAAATCCATCTGTTCCGAGTGAATAAAGATAACCGGGAAACCATTTTGCGATTGAATCCGGTAACGCTTTAACATAATCAGAGGCTGCTACAAATACACCTTCTTCTTTTTCAAGTGTTTTCTGTATGTAATTGGATTTGGGTTTCTTTGTAGGATTTAGCAAGCTCCATCTTTCTACTTCCAATGCATCACGACGGAGCTCTTTATAACTTGTAACGCTCCATACGTCTGCTGCAACTCTGTAGTCATCTTCAAGAATGTGTGCGGCTTTTATAACTTCATTCAAAATTGTTCCGCTTCCAAATAAATGTGCGCGTAGTTTTGAACTTTTTTTATCTGATGCGATGTATTTATACATTCCTTTTAGAATTCCCTCTTGTACACTCTTTGGCATTTCAGGCATTGCATAATTTTCATTCATAAGCGTGATGTAATAGAAAATATTTTCCTGGTCTTCATACATTCTTTTTATTCCATCACGAATTATTACCGCAATTTCATAAGCAAATGCTGGATCGTACGTAACTAAGTTGGGAACAGGGTAAGCAAGTAAATGGCTGTTGCCATCCTGATGCTGTAATCCTTCTCCGGCAAGCGTTGTTCTTCCTGCAGTACCACCAAGCAAAAATCCTTTTGCACCAATATCACCGGCTGCCCAAACAAGATCTCCAACTCTCTGTAATCCAAACATTGAGTAATAAATAAAAAATGGAATCATATTAATTCCGTGCGAAAGATAAGCTGTTCCTGCTGCCAAAAATGATGACATAGAACCAGCTTCTGTAATTCCTTCTTCAAGAATTTGCCCGTTCTTTGCTTCTTTGTAGTAAAGAAGCGAATCCGCATCAACCGGTTCATATAACTGTCCAGCGTGAGAATAAATTCCCACCTGCCTGAATAATGCTTCCATACCAAAGGTACGTGCTTCATCGGGAACAATTGGAACCACAAGCTTACCAAGCTCTTTGTCTTTTAAAAGTTTTGCAAGAATTCTTACAAATACCATTGTTGTTGAGACTTCTCGTCCTTCGGTTCCTTTGTAAAATTCTTCAAACAAAGATTCCGGAGGAGTTTTAATTGGACGTACATCTGTTTTTCGGGATGGAACAAATCCACCGAGTTCCGCTCGGCGTTTTTTTAGATACTGAATTTCTTCGCTATCTTCATCCGGTTTGTAAAATGGATCGTTTGCAATCTGGTCATCGGAAATAGGAATGCCAAACCTACTTCTGAATTCCTTCATTTCCTCTTCGTTTAATTTTTTCTGTTGATGAGTAATGTTCTTCCCTTCTCCTGCTTCACCAAGTCCATATCCTTTTATAGTCTTTGCGATAATTACAGTTGGTTTGCCTGTGTAATTAACAGCTTCCTTAAATGCCGCATAAACTTTTTCGGGATCGTGACCGCCGCGTTTCATTTTAAATAATTGTTCATCACTCATCTTTTCAACCATCTTTAAAAGATCTTCATCTTTACCAAAGAAGTTTTTGCGTATATAAGCACCGCCTTCAACGGAATATTTTTGATATTCACCATCAACAACCTCACCCATTCTTTTAACAAGCTTACCATCGGAATCTTTATCTAACAATGAATCCCAATCATCGCCCCAAATAACTTTTATAACGTGCCAACCGGCGCCGCGGAAAATTGCTTCGAGTTCCTGAATAATTTTTCCATTCCCACGTACTGGTCCATCCAATCTTTGCAGATTAGCATTGATAACAAAAATTAAGTTATCAAGTTTCTCGCGTGAGGCAAGAGTAATTGCGCCAAGTGTTTCCGGTTCATCGGTTTCACCATCACCAAGAAAAGCCCAAACATGTCCGCCCGGTTTCTTCAATCCGCGGTCTTCTAAGTATCTATTAAATCTTGCCTGGTAAATTGCCTGTATCGGTCCGAGTCCCATTGATACTGTTGGAAATTCCCAGAAGTTAGGCATTAAATAAGGATGAGGGTAAGAAGTTATACCACCTTCCGGAGCTAGATCTCTTCTAAAGTTTTTTAATTGTTCTTTTGATAATCTTCCTTCAAGAAAAGCGCGGGCATAAATACCTGGAGAAGCATGTCCCTGAAAATAAATCTGGTCACCATCGTAGCCTTCACCTTTACCGCGGAAGAAATGGTTAAAACCAATTTCATACAAAGTTGCGGCAGAAGCGTATGTAGATATATGACCGCCGATTCCGTTTTCAAGTTTGTTGGCTTTTACAACCATTGCCATCGCATTCCAGCGAATAAGACTTTTAATACGTCTTTCAATTTCTCTATCGCCGGGGAACGATGATTGTTTTTCTCTCGGTATTGTATTTATATAAGGTGTGTTGGCACTGAATGGAACGTGAACTCCTGCTTTGTGTGCGCGAACCTGAAGTTCTCTTAGCAGTTCGATAACTCTTTCGG
>JBAQCL010000009.1:0-41765 GCA_049294175.1 Ignavibacteriaceae bacterium
GCTTTTTTATCATAATAATTTGCAAGGTTTGTTATGCAAATCTATTAATTCTTGCATTTATTTCTTAGTCTTTTTGTACTTAATTCTTTTTATAATAATATCTTATATGCTTTTTAAGGATCGACTATATAACACCGAAGATTAGGGGCAATAATTTAAATTATGTGTTTGTAGTGGGAGCTTTTGGTGAGGTTCTACACTTCAATGGCGTTACCTGGAGAAGTTATATCGAAGAAACCGGTACCAATTCAGGAGGTTATTTTTCTGTTTCTTTGGTAAATAATACAATGACAGCAGTTGGATACGAAAACCAAAGTGCTGTTGTAATAATAGGTAAAAGATAATTAGCTGCTGTCACGGTCCATCTTGACAAAAGAAATTAGAAATCACAGAATATCTTAAAACCCCTAAAGAATTATAAGCTGTCGTTTACTTTCCTTAAAAGTCATCAAAAAAGAGTATCTTCCCATTCCAAAGTTTAAAAAAGCCTCTTTTTAGCTTGCAACCCCTATTTCTGATTTTAGAATGCGAATTTCAAGTGTTTTGGGGGTATTGTGTAAGATTTGACTTAATTTAATAGATTCTTTGTCGTTTTCGTTGCTTTGAAGAAATGAACACGGTCAATTATCTCATTATGGAAATAAATAGAGTTACAAATTCATGTGAATGATTTGTGATTAAAAGAGAACCTGAAACTAGTTCAGGTTGACAAAACAATAGTTCTCAAACACACTTGACATGTAACAGCTTTTAAATTTTACTGCTTACCTGTATGCCCAAAACCACCTTCGCCACGGTGAGAGGAATTAAGTTCTTTTACTTCTTCAATATCCGCTTTATAAACTTTGGAGACTATCAATTGTGCAATTCTATCCCCGCGCGATACTTTAAAATTTTCTTTACTGAAATTCATAATTATTATTTTCACTTCACCACGGTAATCAGAGTCAATTGTTCCCGGTGAATTTAATAATCCGATACTGTGCTTTGCTGCCAACCCGCTTCTTGGTCTAACCTGAATTTCATACCCGGCAGGAATTTCCACAGAAATATTTGTAGGGATTAATTCAACTTTACCGGGATAAAGAATAACATCTTCTTTTACAGCAGCACGGATATCCATTCCTGCACTACCCGGCGTTGCGTAATGTGGAAGTGGTATATCTGAATATTCATCGCTTATTCTTTTTACTTTAATATTTATTTCTTCGCTCATTTATCTCCGTAATAGTTTTGTTTTAATAAAATTCATTTCACTTTTTTCAAACACATTTAACAAAATATAAACTATAAATACAATTGCTAATAATATTTTATAATAAATATTTAATAGCTCAGCGCTTAACAGCCAATAATAAACTGCACCGATTATGACAGTTGATAAAGCAATCTTTGCCAGTTTAGAATATTCATAATTTATTTTATAAAATTTCTGGGTAACTATGTAATACCCGGCTGCCATAACAAAATAACTTGCAAGTGTGGCAAGAGCAGCGCCCATAATATTTAAAGAAGGAATTAACAAGTAATTTGCAACAACATTAGTTACAGCGCCCAATCCCGCAACAATTGGAGCGTACATACTTTTTTCTTCTATATAAATACCCGCAGAAAAAACCACGTATAATCCGTTAAAGAAATAAGCAAAAAGAATGACAGGTACGATATAAAGTCCGCCCCAGTAACCGGAACCGATAATTGAAAATCCGGCAATATTTATTTTTACAATATCAGAAATAAATAATGAAAGTATAACCAATATTAAACTGCCTACAATAGAAAAATAAGTTAAAACCTTAGAAAATAATTCTTTGGCATTTTCTTCTTTTGCATTGTTAAGAAAGAAAGGCTGCCAGGCAAACTGGAACATATTTACAAAAAGCATCATAAATATTCCGAGTTTATAATTGGCTTTATAAATACCAACTGTCTTAAGATCGGTAAGCTTTTGCAAAATAGGAACATCAATTACCTGGACTAACATAACGGCAATACCCGCAGGCAAATATGGCAGTCCGAATTTCAATAACCTTTTAAACAATTCTTTGTGAAAGCAAAAACGGAAATTTTTAACAATCGTAGGGATTATAAAAAGTAAAGTAAAAACAGAGGCAACAAGATTACTTACAAAAATCGCTTCTATTCCCCATTTTAATTTTACTATAAGAAATACATTGAGAATTATGTTTATCAGAATATTTGCAATTTTTAATAATGAAAATAATTTAGCTTTTCTCTCAAGTCTTAACTTTAAAAACGGAATGACAACATTGGCATCAAAGAATAAAATAAAAGCTGATAGCACTATTAAATAAATTTTGTCGGTATCAACTTCAAGAAAAACCGCTATTGAACTTCTGAATAAAACTATCAGGGAAACAAAAATAACAGAGGTTAAAAAAACACTGATATAAGGAATTGAAAAATTTTCTTTTTCATCGCCAATATCTTTAAAGGCAGCATACTTTAAAAATGCCGAATCCATGCCGTACATAAAAATAATATTAAAAACAGCTATGTATGCATAAAGAATATTAACAACACCATATTCGGCGGGTAAAAAAACATTTGTAAAAAAAGGTACAAGCAGAAAATTAAGAAATCTGCCGAGCATCGTACTGATGCCGTAAATGGCAGTATCCTTAGTAAGCTCTTTTAACTTTTCTTTCATTAATTTTTTAAGATTTCCATCTCAAGTGAGATATCCAAAGCTTTTACGCTGTGAGTTAATGCACCAACCGAAATATAATCAACTCCCGTTTCGGCAATTGATCTGACCGTTTCTAGATTAACTCCACCTGAAGCCTCAACCAGACAATGACTATTTATTAGTTCAACAGCTTTTTTCATTTCATCAACAGCGAAGTTATCAAGCATAATAATATCTGCTTTAGTTGTAAGTGCTTCTTCAACTTCTTTAATATTTTTTGTTTCAACTTCAATTTTAAATTTTGCGTGATGTTTCTTTTGATATTTTACACAAGCCTCTACCGCTTTTGTAATAGAACCGGCTACCTCAATATGATTATCCTTAATTAAAAACATATCATACAATCCAATGCGATGATTTTTGCATCCTCCAAATTCAACAGCCATTTTATCCAGCGTACGCAAACCCGGAACAGTTTTACGCGTATCAATAACTTTTGCTTTAGTGTGTTTTACTTTTTTAGAATAAAGATTTGCAGATGTTGCAATGCCGCTCATTCTTTGTAAAAAGTTTAAAGCTGTTCTTTCAGCAGTTAATAAGGATTGAGCTTTACCTTTTACTATCGCAACAACATCTCCATATTTTACCTGCGAACCATCTTTAATTTTTATTTCAAATTTTATTTTAGGATCAACAGATTGGAAAACTGCTTTTGCAATTTCCAATCCGGCAATTACTCCATCCGCTTTTATCAAAAATTTAGCGACAGCTCTTTTAGATTTTTCAATTGTAGCTTTAGTGGTAATATCACCTTTACCAATATCTTCTTTTAAAGCGTTGCTAATTATTTTTAAGATTGATTTATCCATCAATTACTCATAATATTTTTTTACAGCGTCTATAAATATTTTAGGCGCACGCGTTGGTTTGTTTGTTTTAGCATCAAGAAAAGCTAATTCAACATAACCTTCGCAAACAGTTACATCACGATCTTTTACTTTTATAATGTGGTCAATATGAACTTTTGATGTTGGAATTTTTTCAACTCTGGTTTCGATAACCAAAACTTCATCATAAAAAGCCGGATTAAAAAAATGAATTTTAGTTTCAATAACCGGCATAAAATAACCGTTACTTTCAATTACATGGTACGGAAGTCCAACTTCGCGCATCATTTCAGTTCTGCCAACTTCAAAGTATTCAAAGTATTTTCCGTTATATACAAATCTCATTTGATCTGTATCTGCATATCTGATTCTAACTTCGGTATAGTGTTTTAACATTGAACTTAAATTTTGTTTTTTGATGAGTTAAAATAAAAAAATCCCGAGCTAATCGGGATTTTTAAAATTCAAATTTGATGTTGATCAACTTATTCAACAAAAACGCCCATCTTACCAAATTTTTCTATTCGATTATCAATAAGTTTATCCGGTTTAATTTTTATTAAAGTATCAAGCTCATCGATTATGGCAGCTTTAAGTGTATCGGCAGTTTCTTTATGATTTTTGTGTGCTCCGCCAAGTGGTTCCAATATTATTCGATCTATAATTCCCTGCTCTAATAAATCAGGAGCAGTAAGTTTAAGAGCTTCTGCAGCTTGTTCTTTATACTCCCAGCTTCGCCACAAGATACTTGAGCAAGATTCAGGACTAATAACCGAATACCAACAATTTTCCAGCATTAAAATCCGATCACCAACGCCAATACCTAAAGCGCCGCCACTGGCTCCTTCGCCAATTATCACAACAACAATTGGAACGCGAAGTTTACTCATTTCAAAAAGATTTCTTGCGATAGCTTCCGCTTGCCCGCGTTCTTCAGCTTCAAGTCCGGGAAAAGCCCCGGGTGTATCAATCATTGTAATTACCGGGCGATTAAATTTTTCAGCAAGTTTCATCAATCTTAATGCTTTTCGGTAACCTTCAGGATTCATCATTCCAAAATTTCTGTAAACATTAGATTTAGTATCTCTTCCTTTTTGCTGACCAAGTATAACAACTTTGTGATTTCCAATTGAAGCGAGTCCGCCGACAATTGCTTTATCGTCTTTAAACGATCTATCTCCGTGAAGTTCAACAAAAGAGTCTGTCATAGAGTAAATATAATCGAGAGTAAAAGGTCTATCGGGGTGGCGGGCTAATTGAACGCGCTGCCATCTTGAAAGATCTTTGTAAAGTTCTATTTTTAATTGATGAACTTTATCTTCAAGGCGGATAATATCTTTTTCTATATCAAGGTTATCCGAAAACTTACGCATCTCTTCAAGCTTTGATTCCAATTCATAAATTGGTTTTTCAAAATCAAGTATCGTCTTAGCCATTTTTAATTTTTACTCCACATTTTTTTTAAGGATTTTACAAGTATATCCATATCAAGCCAAATGTTTTGATTCTTTGCATAATAGAAATTCATTTTTTCTATCTCTTCGCTATTTGCCGGTTCAATATACCAATATCCGGTTAAACCTTTTTTTCCAAAAAAATGATTTTTATTGCCATTATTTATTTGTGGCCCTACTAAACTTGCCTTTCCTGAAATAATTTTAGGAAAACCAAGAATAAACTTAGTAAAATCCGATTGTGTTTTTGTTAGTGCCTGTTTGAAATATATAAAAGGGTAAATCAAAAACAAAGATGGCAAAGCCACAGAATAATCAAAAATAGTTTTAATAAACTTTATTTGAGGATTTGCAATATTATAATTCAATTCAATCAGCGGCATATCATCAAGCATAGTTACAGCAGTTTTGCCTACAATAAAATCAAGGTTACTTCCAACAATTTTGAACTCAACGTTTTCACTTTGACACTTACCTACAATTTCCATCATCTTGTTATAAGCTAAACCTTCGGATGAAAAAATTATTTCATTAATTTTATTTTCAATAATTATCTTCTTTATATTTTGATCGGTACCAACAATTTCAAACGAATCAATAGTGTTTCCAATGTCTTTGTTTGAAAATCCAATCAATCCAACAATCAATCTTCTATCTGTTTTTTTCTTCCTAAGTTTTTTCCCAATTTGTACTGCTCCCTCATCTAATCCCACTAATAATGTACGGTAAACTTTTGAAGTGTCTTCTATCAACCCGGTTTTAAAGATCAACTTGGCAATTATTCTCCATAGCGGAAGTAATATTATTAAGAAAACATAAGTGATTAAAACTATTGCCCGGCTGAAAGCAAAATCCTTAAAAAAGAATGTTAATGAAGTTAATATCGGCAAACTAATAAATATTGATATAAGCGTTTTAGATACAGATAACTTGGTTTTATTATAATTTCCAACCGTAAGTGAAACAAGTATCTGAATTGCCGCAGGGACCGAATAAACAATTGGGATTGCGTAATGGGGAAAGCCTTTCCATATATGAAAACTTAAATAAAATTTTTCCGCAATAAACAATGATAAATCAAAAAATAAATAATCCAGAATTATTGAAATAATAATAAGTTTACGCACGCCTAAAAATGCAAATATGCTTGTAACAACAATAGCGCTTCTTAAAATCAGTTCAACTATAAAAGAGCTTGATAAATGTTTTTTAACAAATAGATGCATAGCATGATAAAATACTTTTGTTTCATCTAAGCTGCTACGCTTTGTACTTTCACCTTTATAATGGATAATCTGCGAAGTGTGAACATAAAAAACTTTGAACCCTGCTTTCTGAATTCTGTAGCACAAATCAAGATCTTCACCATACATAAAAAACTGTTCGTCAAAACCACCGACTTTTTCATAAACTTCTTTTCGCATCATCATAAAAGAGCCGGATATTGCATCAACTTCATAACTCTGATTTTCATCAAGATAAGTAAGGTTGTAACGTGCAAATAATTTACTCTTCGGAAAGAATGAACTAAGACCTGTAACTTTTGTAAAAGATGTCCAGGGACCGGGAAAACTTCTTCGGCAAGCTAACTGTAAAGTTCCATCCGGGTTTAATATTTTACATCCTGCTAAACCGGTTTCGGGATTTGATTTAAAAAATTCAAACATCTTTTCAAAGGTATCTTCTGCAACTATCGTATCCGGATTTATCAGCAGAATAAATTTTCCCTTTGCTTCTTTTAAACCAATGTTGTTTGCTTTTCCAAACCCAAGATTTTTGTTGTTAACAATTAATTTAATTTGTGGAAATTTTTCTCTTATAAATTCTACACTGCCATCATCAGAGGCGTTATCAACAACAATTATTTCTTTTGTGATATTTAAAGATGCTTTTTCTATAGACTGGATTAAATTCTGAAGGAATTCTTTTACATTATAGTTTACTATGATAATTGAAAGATCCAATTATATGATCCTTACAATTTGCCGAAAAAATTTTGAAGTCTAAGTTTCCATACCATTGTAACAGCTTCACGAACAATTTTTTTTGACATTTTAGATTTTCCTTTTACACGATCGATGAAAACAATTGGAATTTCTTTTATTTTAAATCCTTTAGCATAAGCTTTAAACGTCATCTCAATCTGAAAAGAATATCCGTTTGATTTTACTTTATTAAGATTAATTGCTTCTAACACTTTTCTTCTGAAACATTTAAATCCACCCGTTGCATCTCTAATAGGCATCCCTGTAATTATTCTGGTATAAACACTTGCAAAAAAACTCAGAAGCAAACGCCGCATAGGCCAATTTAGAACACGCACACCGTTTATATAACGGCTGCCCAGTACAAGGTCATTTTCTTTTATTGCATTTAAAAAGTTTT
This sequence comes from Ignavibacteriaceae bacterium, assembly GCA_049294175.1. Classification (GTDB taxonomy): domain Bacteria; phylum Bacteroidota; class Ignavibacteria; order Ignavibacteriales; family Ignavibacteriaceae; genus IGN3. The sequence goes on from JBAQCL010000009.1 coordinate 7,377, forward strand.
TCAATTCGTTAGGATTGTGAGAAAAATCAGCATCCATTTCAAATATAAAATCATAATTATTTTTTAAAGCATGCCTAAATCCGGCTATATATGCCGTACCCAAACCCATTTTGTTCTCCCTTTTGAGTATATGAATACGACTATTTTGTAATGCTAAATCTTCAACAAATTTTGCTGTACCGTCAGGAGAATTATCATCAACAATAAGAATGTCTATGGAATTGTCTTGAGATAAAACATCCGGGATTAGTTTTGGAAGATTATCCATCTCATTATATGTTGGGATTATAACTAAACTCTTCTCAGTCATAATGTCCTTTCCCGAATAAGACTACAAAAACTGTACGTAATAAAATTTTAAAATCCATTCTTATTGACATATTCTCAATATAAAATAAATCGTAACGTAATTTAATTTTCACATCTTCAATTGTTTCATCATACTTGTGTTTTACCTGCGCCCAGCCGGTAATGCCGGGACGGACTTTTAATCTTCTTTTGTAATAAGGAATCTCTTTGGATAATTTTTCGACAAAGTATGCGCGTTCAGGTCTTGGTCCAACCAAACTCATTTCACCTTTTAGAACATTAATCATTTGTGGAATTTCATCAATCCTTAATTTTCTGATTAGCTTACCGGTTTTTGTAACGCGCGGATCATCTTTTTGTGACCACACCGGACCTGTATATTTTTCTGCGTCCTGTATCATTGAGCGAAATTTTAAAACATTAAACGGTTTCCCGTTTTGTCCCAATCTTTCCTGTTTAAAGAAAATCGGACCTTTGGTATCTATCTTAATTGCAATAGCAGTAATAACTATAACCGGAAAACTAACAAATAGAATTAAAAACGAGATCAAAATATCCATTAGACGTTTTAATTTCTTTTCCCATTCCGGCATAAGTTCGGGCATAATATCAATAAGCGGTATTCCATAAATCTGGCTGGTACGCGCTTGCCCGCTTAGAATTTCATAAAGATCGGGAACAATTTTTAAGTTTAGATTTTTACCTTCCGTTTTTGAAATTACATCAATCAGAACATCATGATCATCTTTCTCAAGCGCTATGATAATTTCTTTTGCATTGTACTTCTGAATAATTTCATTCAATTCTCCAGTTGTTCCTTCAACTTTAACGCCTTTATAATCTCTTCCGATATTTTCATTTTTTACAGCAACAAAAGCTTCAATATCAATTCCAAGTGCGGGGGCACTGCTTATCGAATCAACAACTTCTTTGCCTTTATCATTATAACCAACAACCAATCCACACCTTCTGCCAATGCCTTTGATTAATAAATTTCGCTGAAGGCTTCTAATAAATATCCTGCCTGAACCAACAAAGAATAGAAAGAGTCCCCAATAAATAAATATTAAAATCCTTGTGGCTGCTGTAACATTGTGCATATAATCATCTATAAAGATCAAAAAGAATAGAAGAAAAACTCCAAAGAACGTAGCTTTAAACAGAGTGGAAATTTCATCAAACCTTGAAGAAGCAAACCAGGTGCGATACATTCCGACGAAAGTAAAAATGATAAGCCAGTAAAAATAAATCACTAACATCGGCACAAAAAATTCCGGGGCGATAATTAGATCGAACCAACCAGTTTGGAGTCGGATGTAGCTATAAACCAACCATGCAAGATTGATCATCAGAAAATCAATAAGCAGCAGTAATATTTTTTCAACTGATTTGGACATGATCAATTATTTCTAACGAGTTGTAACTTTTTTTGTAGGAATTGCTCAAATTCATTTATTATCGAATTCCAACTCAAAATTTGCCTAATTGTTTCCTTTCCCTCACTCATCAATTCTATTCTTATTTTCTCATTATTAATTATTTCAAGGACTTTGTTTGCAAACTCTTCCGGTGAGTCTGCAATAAAAACAAATCGATTTAATTTTTTTGGCAAACCGGCAACTGCACTGGATGTAGAAATAACAGGAACTCCAAGAGCAATTGATTCAATTACCTTATTTAAAGTGCCAGCCCCAAACCTCATCGGAGCAACATTTACTGCGCTTTTTAAATATTCTGCCTTAATATCTTTTACATATCCCGCTACAATAATACTTTTAGATTCAAGCCGTTTTACAGATAAAGGTGGTTTTTGACCAACTATATAAAACTTCACTTCAGGATCTTTTTTAAGAATCAAAGGGAGAATTTCTTTCGTGAAATAAATTGCGGCGTCAGTATTTGCGTAATAAGGCATATTTCCTGTAAAAATAATTCGCTTTTTATCATATTCCTCTTGATCACCAAAAAAGTAATCTGTATCAATACCATTATTTAAAATTTGTATGTCTTGTTTAATCCCTTTTTCAATCAAAAATTTTCTATCAATTTCGGAGCAAATAAAAAGAGCATCGAATTTTTCAGCAATTTTCTCATAATTCTTAATTCTATATAGTTCAGATTTTATAAAAAATTTTTTAAAATAGTTTTTTTCCTGTAAAAGCATTCTACTAAGATACAGCGATACAGCATCTGTAAAATCAATAATATTTAAATGATTTTTATTCCCTGCTGGTAAATATTGCGCGGTTCTGATTAAGTGGTAATAAACCACATCAAAATTATTATTTTTTAATAATGTATTAATTTTTTGCTGCATTTTATTTGATTTGTACCAGGCAACTTGAAAAGGAATTGATTTAAATGTTGCTTTGATAGCATTTAATATAGATTCAAAAATAGTAAGTCGAATAGTCTCGATTTTAATTCCCAATTTTTGAATTGGCATTGTATTAATAAGATCGTTCTTATTTTGGTAGAAAGTTACGATTTGAATTTCGTTTTTTTTAGCTAAAACTTTAGAAAGATTATAAATTTTTAGTTTATCCCCTCTATAAGGAGGGTATGGAATTCTTGGAGTAATAATTAAAATTTTCAAGTTAAGATATCTCACTTTCTAAAAATTCTTACAGTTCCTTAGGTTATCGTAATTATTATAAATAATTAAATTAGAACAATTTAATCAATGAATACATAGATTAATGAACATTAATAATAAAAATAATGCTATTTATTAATAATAATGAATTTGAACGTTCTATGTTATTATTTTATCATTGTAAATTTAGTCGGGAAATCAGCATTTTAATAATAAATATTTATTACTTTAATTTTGCAAAAGTAAATATATAGCGTCAGAAAGATTAATTAAAATTTTGGTAATATTTCAAGGTTCCAAATAATGATTATAAAAAATGATTGCTCTTTTTTTAAAGGAGACTTACCCTGTACTCCCCACAAAGAGAAGGGATATCACTGCGATAGATGTCCTGTTTACAAACGAATCGAAAAGAAAATACTTATTATAAAGCTTGGTGCTGCAGGTGATGTAATACGCACAACTCCAATTCTTAGAAAATTAAGAAAAGAATTCCCTGACTCTCATATAACCTGGTTAAGTTATTCTTCTGATATTTTAAATCGAGATTGGATAAATAGAATACTTCCTGTTAATATTGAGTCAATCGAATTGATTAAACAGATTGAATTTGATTGGCTGATTAATCTAGATAAAGATCCGCTGGCAATTTCACTTACACAACAAATTAAATCAAAAAGAAAAACCGGATTTACTATAGATGATTTTGGACATGCTAAGCCAATTTCCTCAGATGCAGAGAAGCATAAGTGGATTACAGGTTTATTTGATGATATAAGTAAAGAAAATAAAAAGCACTATCTCCAAGAGATATTTGAAATTTTAGGATATGAATTTAATGATGAAGAATATATTATGAATATTAATACAAATTACGATTGGGATATTGACCATACAAAAAAAATTATCGGCTTAAATACAGGCTGCGGCGGAAGATGGACTTCAAGATTATGGCCGAGTGAATATTGGATTGAACTTGCAACAAATTTAATCAGTAATAAATATGAAGTTATTTTTCTTGGAGGCGAACAAGAACATGAAAAAAACTTATTGCTTTCAGAAAAAAGCGGTGGAAAATATTTGGGTCATTTCAATCTGAGCAAATTTACTTCTCTGGTAAATGAGTGTGATTTAGTGGTGACAGCAGTAACAATGGCGATGCATATTGCAATGGGATTACAAAAGAAAACAATTATTTTTAATAATATTTTTAATCGAAATGAATTCTATCTTTACGGAAGATGTGAAGTCATCGAACCAGAACCAAAGTGTGATTGTTATTATTTCCCTGTTTGCCCGCATGATTCAATGAAAAATATAAAGCCAGAAAAAGTTATAAAAATAATTTCCAAATATTTAATTAATTAAATTTTATTTTTATTTAAAGTATTATTGAATTAAGGAAAAATTAATTAATAAAATCATTTAAATTTTTAATTAGTAATTGAAACTCTTGTGAGAAAAATCAGCTCAAAATGAAAATACTTCAGATTAATAATAATCATTACAGAAAAAGTGGGACAGATAGTGTTTATTTAAATTTAATTAATTTATTAAGATTTAATGGACATGAGGTAATTGCGTTCAGCTTTCATGATGATCATAATTTGAATGAACCTTTTAATGACTATTTCGTTGAAAAAAAATTTTTAAGTAATTCATTTGGTAAATTTTATTCTTTTTCGGCAAAAAATAATCTTGAAAAACTCATATTGAATCATAAACCAGATATAGCTCATTTTCATAATATAATCGGTGGGTTGTCTCTATCAATTCTACCTTTATTAAAAAAATATAATATCCCAGTTGTAGTCACAATACATGGATTCAAGTATTTATGTCCTGCATATATTTTTATTAACGGGAAAGGTGATATTTGTGAAGATTGTAAAGGAGGAAAATATTTTAAGTGTGTTACCAATAACTGTTCACCTGAAGGAATAATAAAAAGTTTTGCTTTAGCGGTTGAAAGTTATACTAGGAATTTATTTTTGCCATTCCATAAATATATTGATAATTACATTTTTTTAAGCCAATTTTTTCGAAATAAATTTATTGAGCATTATCCTAGCATTGCAGATAAGAGTATTTTCTTTTATAATTTTATAGATAAAATAATTGAAATCCCAAAAACAACTAAAGGGGATTATTTTCTTTATTTTGGGAGGTTAGATAGAGAAAAAGGAATTAAAACATTAATTGAAGCTTTTTCAATTAATCAACATGAAAAATTAAAGATAATTGGAACTGGTCAACTAACTGAATATGTAATAAAAAACAAAACTTTTAATGTAGAATTTTTAGGTTATAAAAATTGGAATATTTTAAAAGAATATATAATCAATGCTTCCTTTATAATTGTTCCCTCTGAATGCTATGAAAACAATCCTATGACAATTATAGAAGCATATTCTCTTGGTAAGCCTGTAATTGGTTCAAATATTGGCGGCATACCTGAAATAATATTGCCAGGAAAGACAGGGTATACTTTTGAGCCAAAAAATGTAAAAGAATTATCAAATATAATTCAAACTGCGAGTGAAATTAATATTAATTCCTTTGATCAATTGTCAAGAAATTCAGTTAAGTTTGCACAAGAAAATTTCTCTTCTGAGATTTTTTACAAAAAACTTATGGATGTCTATAGCTCAGTAATCAAATAAATTATTTAATTATAAAACAGGAAAATCCGTGGAAAATAATTTAGAGGGAAAAAATAACTTTTATGAGTTTATTACAATAACAATAAGATATAGATGGTTTTTATTTTTTTTCGTTTTAATAATAACAGCTTCTGCTATTGTATTTGCACTAATTTCCCCCAAGTGGTATAAATCAACTACATCAGTTTTACCAGCAGAAAAAACAGATTTTCTAAGTGCAATTACAGGAGTTTCTTCGTTAATTAAGAATTTCTCCCCATCAAGAGGACTTAGTTCTCTTACTGGTCCAACCGAGACAGATAAATATATAGCGATTCTAAAGAGTTCAACCGTACTTGATGATGTCATCAGAAATTTTAATTTGAAAAAAGTTTATGATTTGGAAAACTCATATAGTGAAAAATTATATAAAAAATTAATGTCAAATCTTGAAATAGAAGTACAGGAAGAAGGGAATCTTAGCATTTCTTTTTATGATGAGAACCCACAAAGGGCTGCGGAAATTGCTAACTATATGGTGTCCAAATTAAATGAGATTAGCACTCGTTTAAGTTCAACAAATGCAAAAGCAAATAGGATTTTTATTGAAGAGAGATATTTTCAAAATAAAAAAGATATTGACAGCCTTGAAAGTAAAATGAAAGACTTTCAAAAAAAATATGGCGTGACTGCTGTTCCTGAACAAATCGAAGCAACTCTTAAATCGATGTCTGAGATTTATGTTGATTTATATAAAGCAGAAATTCAATATAATGTACTACATCAATCTTTAGGGAGTGATCATCCATCTACACAAAGCGCTAAAATTGAATTGGACGAATTGAATAAAAAAATAGATGATTTAAATGAAGGGCAAGATAAATCACAGCAAAACGTGAAACTTCTTATACCGATAAAATTAGCTCCTGACTTAGCAAACAAATATTTAAAGATTTACCAGGAATTAAAAATCCAATACTCTATTTTGGAATTTGTAACTCCTTTATATGAGCAAGCGAAAATTGAAGAGGTAAGAAATACACCCACAGTATTAATTTTAGATAAAGCTTTTCCCGCAGATCATAAAGCAAAACCAAAAGCTACAATTTACGCTGCAATATCTTTTACAGCCTCTATTATTATAGGGTTCTTTCTCATTTTTCTTATTGAACTGATGAAAAAAATGAAGATAGTAGAACCAACAAAATATAATTATATCATTCAACAATTAAGAAAAGATCTCTCAAAAGTAGGAATAAAAAGAAAATCTTAATGAAAGAGTCTGCTCTAATAAAAAGAAATTCTTTTTTCTCTCTTTTATCAATGTCCTCAAGATTAATTGCTAATGTAATTATTTTTTGGGTAATTGCTAGGATTTATGGACCTGACACATTTGGAACGTTTACTTTTGCACATACTATTGCTACATTATTAATTCTTTTAGCGGATTTTGGATTTGATATTCTACTAACAACTGAAATTTCAAAGGCAAGAAATCAAGCTGTCAAAACCTTTCAAAATATTTTTTCTTTCAAAATAGTTTTCTCTTTACTTGCATTCTTAATCATGTGGATTTTTAGTTTTCAAGGAAATTATTCGATTGAAACTAGAACTTCGCTTTGGATTTTCAGTTTTTTCATTTTATTTACAACATTGACAAATTTTTCTCTGGCCTTAATAAAGGGCTTAGAAAAGTTTTCATACGAGACTATTGTTCTATTAATAGCTAACATTAGTTTAGTTTTAGCTGTAGTAGTTTTATCCATCCTCAAGGCAAATATCCTCATTATCGCAGTTGTATTTGTATTAACCAGATTACTTGGTTTAATTATTTCAATTTATTTTAATAAAAAGTTACTCCCAGATATCTCATTCCGCATAAGATTTCCAAAGGAGAAAGAACTTCATCAAAAAGTTTTAATATTTGGGTTCCATCTTTTATTTGCAAACCTTTTTTTTCAAATAGATACCATTCTATTATCATTGTTGAAAGGAAATTTATACGTCGGCATGTATCAGGCCGTTTTTAAGTTAATAATATTACCTTTAATGATTCCGGATATTTTGAATCTGACTTTGTTACCAGTATTATCTAGATTATTTGTAACAGGAAGGGAAAAAGCTATTAAAATTTCATATCTAATGAACAAATTATTATTCTTATTATCACTTCCAATAACCTTAATATTATTTGTTTATTCGGAAGATATAATTCATATCATTTATGGATACAATCAATATTCAGAGTCAATTCCTGTTTTAAAGATTTTTGCATTTAATATTTTCATTCGTTTTAGTTTCGAAGCATTTGCAATAATTCTTACAACAACTAATAGACAAATTGTTAGAATGTATACAGTTATTTTAGCAACAATAATAAATATCGCTCTCAATTATTTATTCATTCCGCAATATGGATTAAACGGGGCAGCAATAGTTTCTTTAGTTTCTATTGTATTTGTATATGGAGTGTATTCTATTTATTCTTTTAATTTAATTAAAAAGTGGTATTTCAATTTTCAAACGTCAATTTTAATATTACTTACTATTTTGATCGGATATCTACTTTCAAATATCAGTCATTTGAAAATGTATTTCGGAGTGCCAATAATCCTCATGATTTTTACAATAATTGGTCTATTATTTTATTTTACAAAAGAAGACAAACAAATTTTATTTTCTACAGATTTTAATTTATTAAGTATCATTAAAAAAGCTTAGAATGTTAGCAGCAACAATAATTGGTTTAACAATATTTTTCTTATGTCTCCTTACATTCTTGAATAGAAATATTGATGTTTTATCCCCTTCTAGATTATTTATCCTAATCTGGAGTTTTGCCATTGGTATTACAAATTTAAAATTAAGTGTTTTACAAAAGGAATGGACAGGCTATGGGTGGTTAATGCTTTTGTTAACTCTTTTATCTTTTCTTGCGGGTGTTTTTATAGCCTACGTTCTTAATGTTGATAAGAACATTAAAACTATTCCGAAAATACGGGAAACTATAAATAAACAGATTGTTAATAAGGATTTACTTTTTAAAATTTTAATAATTTCATTTATACTCTACTTTATTTCATTTTTAGTAAGCTTTATCGTGATGGGCTTTATTCCAGCTCTTTCTTCAAGACCTGAGATTAGAAGTCAATGGTCGGGAGTATTTGGGGTTGGACTTATTACTCATGCGCTACCCCCAATTTTATTTTTTTCAACTATTTATTTTTTTTACGAAAAAAAATCAATCATTAAAAGAACCACAATTTTTTTAATTGGGTTTATAGCTTTTGTTATAAATTTACTCGTACTTCATAGATTCGATATAGTTTATTGGCTTATTGTGCTATTAGCATATTTATATTATGCAACAAATAAGCTTAAGATTAAAAACCTATTGATTTGGGGATCTTTTCTTGTTACCATATTTTATGGTATTTCAACATTTAGAGCAAGCAAATTCATATCAAACGTAATTTATTATACATCAGAAATGAAGTATAGTGTTAAGTACGCTATTTTTACAGAGCCTTATATGTACTTTGCTATGAATGTTGAAAACTTTGTTCACGCAGTAGAAAGATATAACAACTTCACTTATGGTTTCTTTACATTTAACCCATTACTTTCTCTTATTCAACTAAAACACCCATTAGAAGAATATATGTCAATTGCTAGATTTCCAAATCTGATGACTTACAGTTATAATACTTATACAATGTTTTTTGAATGGTATCGCGATTGGGGAATTTTTGGTTTAACGTTCCTTCCATTCATTTGGGGCATAATCATCGCTTCGAGTTATTATTACTTGAAAAGAAAGCCAAGTTTAAGTGCAGTTACACTTTACGGAGCATTTCTTTTTGTGATCATATTTTCTTTTTTTGTTAATATGCTTGGATGGCTGCATTTTGTTTTTAATTTGGTTGTGCTCTATGTAATTGCCAAAATCATTTCGAAAAATCAAACGAATAATTTGCCAACGAGTTAAATATTGGACCAAGCATCATTAAAAATATATATAGTAATCCTTAACTGGAATAATTTTAACGATACAGATAAATGTATTAGTTCTTTAATCGCAATTAATGATTCAAGAATCCGAATTGTGCTCGTTGATAATCATTCTACAGATAATAGCGCATCATTACTAAAAGAAAAATATACTCAAATTCCTGTCTTAATCTCTGATTCAAATAAAGGATACGCTGGAGGAATGAATCTAGGGATAAAATATGCACTTAATAACTTAGCGGATTATATTATTCTCTCCAATAATGATATAATTTATCCAAATAATTTTTTATTACCTTTGCTTGAATTGATACAGAAGGATCACTCGATAGGTATTGTATCACCGAAGGTTTTATATTCTAATGATAGACAAACTATTTATTGCGCTGGTGCAGATTTTAAATTACTCCGAGGTGCAGGAGTTGCTGCTTTTCAAGGGAAAGAAGCTAATTTATATGCTAATGAGATTAGAGAAATTAGTTTAGCTGAAGGCTCTTGTTTTCTAGCAAAAAAGGAAGTCTTTGAAAAAGCTGGTTTATTAAGTGAAGTATTTTTTATGTATTTCGAAGATCTGGAGTTTTCTGACCGTGTCCGCAAATACTTTAAAATTTATTATTCACCAAAATCTATTATTTATCACAAAGGTGGTGCCGGATCAAGTTGGAAAAATCACTCGCCCTTATATTATTATTATTATACAAGAAATAGATATTTATATTTTAAAAGTTACGGTTATTTAGTAAAAGTTTATATCCTCCTGTATTCATTATTAGTTAGTATGATTAAAGCCCTAACAATTAGATTAAAAAATCTCTCTGATAAAAATGATGGTAGAGACAAAGAGAGAATAAAATCTTTAATTTTAGGCAATACAGATGGGATAAAGGCCTTATTTAAAATATAATTTTCCCCCACTCACTGTTTACCTCATTAAAATCATTTTCTTCGTTTCCACGAAATTACCCGCCTGCAAACGATAGAAATAAATTCCGCTTGCTATGTTCTTTCCATTAAATTCAATTTCATAATTACCGACAGATTTTTCTTCATTTACTAGAGTTGCAACTTCTTTCCCAAGAATATCATACACTTTAATTGTTACCAAAGCTGTTTTAGGAATTGAATATCTTATTTGGGTAGTTGGATTAAATGGATTCGGATAATTTTGATCCAATGTATAATTCATTTTACTCAAATCTGGTTCAATTGAGGAAATAATGGTCCCTGCTAATGGTACTATCTGAGTGATTCTCTCATTGTCATGGTTCCACTGTAAATAAAGTTCATCTGAATAAGTTTCTGCGAGTGTTGCTTTAAATTTTATCTGAATAGTTGAGTCCTTAAAAGCATCAATTATTATGGGTAGAGTCGTAATTACAGTAAATGCTGAGTCTCTATTGAGTATTCCATTTATTTCTATTTGTCTATCAGAATTATTTATAATTTTTAAGGATTTTATTAGTGAATCACCAGTCGGTACATAGCCGAAATAAAGGTCCTCGGGATCTGTTACAAATAGGTTTGTTTTCCAAGGAAATTTAAAAGCTCTGTAATTTAGTAATGTGTCAGGAAGAGTCAGGTAAAATTTAACTGATTTATCTGCGCCTACTTCTGATATGGATGGTTTTGCAGAAAATCCCCAACCGATGAAAGTATTATGGTTGTCCAATCTTTGTGCACTACCCATAGCCCCTGAATAAGTTTCAGGATCATTCCTATATTCCCATACTAATGAAACAAGCTTATTTACTTCATCAACCTGATATTCAACTATCCTGGTAAATTGTGGTAGATGAAGATTGCCATTATCAAAAAGTGTGATATTACCATTTGGCAATCTTCGTACGTCATGCTGATGTGAAAAACCAATTGGATCATTCAAAAAAGTAAATTGATTATTTTTACAGTACTCACCACCTAATCTCCAAATAATTTCTCCGGTCAATCTGTCTATTTTTGTAACCTCATCTAAGTGTCTGGTGGATAAAAGAATATTCCCATCGTTATCTACTTCAATAGAATTACTATGGGCATAATCAATAAGTGAATCGGTAAGATTTATGTCATAAGTTGCGTCAGTAATTTTATAATGTTCCCAACTTCTCCATTGAAATACCAAATTTTTATTTTCATCCTGTTCCTGGATTATAATTCCAATCACAGTTGCATTCGAGTCTCCACCAGCAACAATTGTATCCATACGTACTTTTTGATAATCATAAGACAATTGAAGTGTATGTTTATTATCTAGCATTACAAATTCGTGTAAATCAGTCGGATAACCATTTTGTAACGAAACACTATCAATAATATCATAAGAACTATTTAACAGATAATGCTGAAAGACTTTTCCATATTCAAAATACGATAGAGTGCTGTCGTTTATTTTTTTAAAGTCAAATGTTGCATTTTTCATTTTGCGATAAAATACGGGCACACCATAATTGTCAGTAGTAATTAAATAGTTTGGCAAATAGTTAGGCATTCCAAAAGGAGCGAAAAAAATGTATCCAGGAGTTGGATTGTTTATTGAATCAACTACCAATTGAGGGAAATCGTTTGGAAGTGAATCATGCTGGATAGTACTGTTAACCCAATTAAAAACTTTTGAATTACTATTACTTTTTAGTAAGGATTTATTACTATTAAAAGTTAATTCTGAGTTAAGAAGTTGGAGCGATTTTTTTTGATCAGACTTTATTTCTTTATTCAAATTTATTTTTGATGTTTTAAATGAATATCGCAAACTTGGAATTTGTTTATTTGATAATGTTTCCAAGCCTTTTGTCAATTCAACAGTAACTGTCTCATCATTTGCAAATTCGTATTCAGGTTTGAAGATGAGGGTTCTATCATTTTCCGTCAATACTAATTTACCTTTATAAACCCCACTTTTATTTCCTTTAACTACTATATTGTTTTCAAATCCATAATTTTTAAAAGGTTCTCCAAATCTGATGATTATATTCGACTCTGTGGAATTTAATTTGGAGCCAGGAACAGGAAAAAGATATTGAAATTTATCAGTATTTATATTTTGTGCATTGCATACTGACGAGATCATAAATAAGATCACAAAAGAAATGAAAATTATAGAACGAAGAGCTGAAGTAAAGATGTGCATAATCATAATCTCCCATTGAACTAATGAACAAAAGGCTTATATATTTAAATTAATATAATGTATGTTTAAAACATAATAGAAATAAGCACTCCTAGTATTTCCAGTAAGAAAACAATCCGAATTTTAATCATCTTTTACTAACTCCTTGAAATATACTTTATGAAATAAATTAACCATTATTATTTAAAGTCTAATTATTATCTAATCATAAATAAACTAGCTTCATTATCGATTTAATTTTTAATATTTTCTTGACATTCCACTTTTTTCTGTCAATATTTGTATTAGTAATAATCAATTAGGAATATTTATAAAAGATTTGCTACTTTTTTAATTTTTGTTCGTCTAATTAAATAAGTTATTATAAAATTATCCAGAGTAGCAAAATGTACCGATTTAGGGATTTTCTCTGGTCGGTTTTTTGTTATCATCACAATTAATTTACGGAGGTTTAATAGATTTTTTTGATACGACTTTTTAGGTAAATGCTTTAAATAACCACAGGAGGAACTTATAATGAAAGAAATAAGAGCAAAAATTGATAATCCATTGTCTGAACTTATCAGTGATGATATTTTTGAACTATTAGACTCACACGGCTTGATTGACGATAAAGCTGTCCGGGATTATCAGATCAGGAAAAAATTTAAACAATTAAGATCAGGAAAAGTAAGTGCAGGGGATGCAATTGATGCTATTAGAGAAGAATACCCTTACTTACAGTTTGATACTATCCGTAAAATAGTATATCAAATCAGTAAATAATTTATTGCGATTAATACTTGACAAATAACACTTATCAAATTATTTTTCAAACGACTCTTTCAAAGGGTTCTCCCCTGCCCTTTGATGTAGATGAGTCAGGCCCGGTGTTTCCCCGACACCGGGTTTTTATTTTATCTTGGAGTAATTATGGCTGTTAAATCAAAAAAGAAAAATGTAAAAACTGTTAAGAAATCCATTCCTTCACCTTTTAATATTTATTGGGAAAAAACTAATTATCTATTATTTGGCTTAGGAATTCTCATAATAATTGTTGGATTCTATTTTATGAGTTTAGGTGAATGGAATAGCACTCCATCTATGGTAATTTCACCAATTTTACTTTTTATTGGCTTTGTTATCGTTATACCTGCTTCTATTTTTTATAGAAAAAAGCCAACTACACAATCGGATGTTAAAGCCTGATTACTTTAACACTGTAATCATTTCATAATCTGAAAGCTAAAAAAGTAACATGGGAAGATTAAGCTTCGATGAATTGACATATCTTTTTCTATTACTTTCCGTTGATAGAATTGGTCCCGCAAAGATTAGAAATCTGCTTGCAAGATTTAAGACATTACCAAATATACTTTCCGCCGGACCTTCTGAACTTATCGAGACTGATGGCATCAGCAAAGAACTTGCATCCCGCATCCAAAAAATTTCCTCACAAACAGATTCCATGAAATTATTTGTGGAAAAAGAATTGAATGCTCTTGAAAAAATTGGCGGAAGAATAATTACTGTTTGGGATGAAGGGTTTCCATCACTTCTAAAAAATATTTATGATCCTCCTTTATTACTTTATATACTCGGACAGTTTGATGAAAAAGATAAATACTCCGTTGCCGTTGTTGGAACAAGGCAGCCAACTGATTATGGAAAAATTCAAGCAGAAAAAATTGCAAGAGATTTGGTTGAACAAAATATCACAATTGTAAGCGGTCTTGCAAGAGGTATAGATTCTGTCGCGCATTCTTCAGCTTTAAAAAATAATGGAAGAACAATTGCAGTTATAGGTTCAGGGTTGGATGTAATTTATCCGGCAGAAAACAAAAAGCTGTTTAATCAGATTTCCGAAAACGGGGTTATTGTTTCCGAATTTAATCTTGGGACTATTCCTAATGCTGAAAATTTTCCAAAACGTAATAGAATAATTTCCGGTTTGTCTTTAGGAACCGTCGTTGTTGAAACTGCGATTACCGGCGGAGCTATGCAAACTGCAAGATTAGCGTTGGATCAAAATCGGGAGGTATTTGCTGTTCCCGGTAACCTTGGAATCAGGCAATCCGAAGGAACAAATCTTTTAATCCAGAGAGGGGAAGCTGAGCTTATAAAAAATGCTGAAGATATTTTAACTGAGTTAGAATTGAAACTTAAGCCCGTACTTGGTAAAAACATTCCGAAGCAGCAAAAAGATTTAACAATGTTTGAAGAAAAAATTTACAATTGCCTTCTCAATGAAGCATTACATATTGATAAAATTTCAGAATTAACTGATTTATCAACTTCTGATTGCCTTGTACATCTACTTTCACTTGAATTTAAAGGATTAATAAAACAGCTTCCGGGAAAAATGTTTATGTTAATGTGAAAAAAATTATTATTTGACAGTTTGCTTTTTTGAAATAGAATGACTGAATTTCATAAAAAAGATTTATTAGTATTATGCTTAATAATAGTTTGCTGGATAACATTACTTCTACTATCTGATGTCCGCGGAAATTTTCCTTTAAACGATGATTGGTCTTATGCACGTTCCACAAAAGTATTTATTGAAGATGGAAGAATTGAACTGACCGGTTGGGCAAGCATGCCTATTGTCACTCAAATAATCTGGGGTTCTTTATTCTGTTCATTCACGGGATTTTCATTTGAAACTCTCAGATTATCTGCTATAGTTCTTAGCATTATTGGGATAATTTTTTGTTATTTGATTTTCAATGAAGCTACTAAACAAGTATATCTAAAATTTATTGCAACTTTTCTAATAGCAATCAATCCGATTTATTTTTTGCTGTCTTCAACTTTTATGACAGACATTCCGTTTTTTACTTTGTCTCTAATATCAACATTTTTATTTATAAGATTTTTTAAGACGGAAAATAAATACTACATTTTTGGAGGCGTACTTTTTATTTTTGCGGCTTCATTTATAAGGCAAATCGGTATTCTGGTTTTACTTTCATTTGCACTCACGTATTCGTTAAATAAAAACAATCCACTTCAAAAGAAAATATATTCAATATTGTCGGTTTTTATATTAATTCTATTAATATTTTTTTCTCAATACTTAATAAAAAGTGCCGTGGATAATCCGTTAGTTAATAACCATAGAACGGACAAACTTTTAGATACATTTTCAATAGTAAATATATTTGGATTAATTCCTTTGTTAAAAAATAGTTTGTTTGCTTTGATATATTTAGGTTTATTTTTATTCCCATTTCTTATAAATCATTCCTCTATATTAATAAAAAAATATTCCTTCACTAAAGGTAAATTTTATTTAATCATTTTTACTTTTTCTGTAATCATACTGATCCCCCTAATAATTATTAACAAAATATTACCATTAAGACCAAATATTTTATGGAAGTATGGACTTGGACCTGCAACTTTAAAAGATGTTGATATATTAGAATTGCCTCATATAGATCAGATACCGCAAGTTATTTGGATACTGCTAACATTAATTGGGATTATAGGATCTATTTTAATTATCATAACGATTTTTTTATATTTTAAGGAAAACAAATTTAAAGAACTAATTTATTCAGAACGTCCATTTGTTTTTATTTTCGTTACTGTTTGCTTGAGTTTAATAATTTTGAGTCTATCAAATTTTTATGACCGATACCTGCTCCAGGTGCTCCCATTAGTAATTTTTTTAGTTTTAATAACATATAGTAAAGAAATTACTACGCTTAACCACTTTGCAAAAATAATTAGTCATATGCTTTTAGCAGTGATTGCTTTGTTCACAGTTTATGAAACACAAAATTATTTTTCATGGAACAGGTGTAGGTGGGAAGCAATTAAATATTTAACCGATGATCTAAAAATAAACGTTGATAATATTGATGGAGGATTTGAATTTAATGGTTGGGTCGGTTATGATCCAACGTATATTCCAACTGAATCTAAAAGCTGGTGGTGGGTTAAGGATGATGCCTACTTAGTATCATTTGGTGAATTAAAAAATTACAGTGTAATTCAAAAATTTGAATATCACTCATTTTTAAAGACTAAATATTTATATGTACTAATACGGAAGGATTAAAAATCAGTATCTCTTTGTTTTCTTCCACAAGAATTTCAACCACTCTTTTAATCTTTTTTCCTGCCCGTTTTCGGTAGGGAAATAAAATTGCTTATTCTTTAAATCATCAGGAAGATAATTTTCTTCAACAAAATGATTTTCAAAATCGTGGGCATACTTATAATTTTTCCCGTACCCGATTTCTTTCATCAATTTAGTTGGAGCATTACGTAAATGATTAGGCACTGCACTTAAAGGATTTTTTCTAACCTCACTCAGTGCATCTTCAACACCAAGATAAGAAGCATTACTTTTGGGCGATGAAGCAAGATATGTTACACATTGCGCAAGAATTATACGTGCTTCGGGCATTCCAATTTTATCAACAGCACTAAAAGCAGCCTCTGCAAGCACTAAAGCATTTGGAGATGCGTTCCCAATATCTTCCGAAGCTAAAATGATTAATCTTCTTGCAATAAATAAAGGATCTTCACCGCCTTCAAGCATTCTGGCAAGCCAATACAATCCTGCATCGGGGTCGCTGCCACGAATACTTTTTATAAAAGCCGATATAACATTATAATGTTCTTCGCCGCCTTTATCGTATAGAATATTTTTCCTTTGTACAATATTTTCAAAAATTTCTTTTGTTAAAACAATTTCACTCTTATTAATTTCCTGAATCACAGAAGCTTCAAAAATTGTCAACATTATTCGCGCATCACCGCCGGAAAGATATATTAAGAAGTCTTCATCAACAGATTTGATATTAAGCTGTTTAAGAAATTCATCTTTTTCAATTGCTGATTTTAAGATGCTAATTAAATCATTTTTCGATAATTCTTCCAGAACAAAAACTCTTGCTCGTGAACGCAGAGCAGGAATCACCTCGAACGATGGATTTTCTGTTGTCGCACCAATTAAAATTAAAACTCCTGATTCGATTGAATTTAACAAAGCATCCTGCTGTGCCTTATTAAATCTGTGAATCTCATCAATAAAAAGTATTGTACGTTTTCCGATACTTTTATTTTGAGTACCAATTTCAATAACCGAGCGAATGTCTTTCACTCCGCTGGATACAGCATTAATTTGAAAAAATTCAGCTTTGGTTTGATTAGCAATAATGCGTGCTATAGTTGTTTTTCCGGTTCCCGGTGGTCCCCATAAAATAAATGATGCCGGGGTATCATTTTCAATCATCAGCCTTATTGGTTTGCCTTCGCCAAGTAAATGCTGCTGTCCGAAAAAATCATTTATAGTCTTTGGTCGGATTCTTTCAGCAAGCGGTGTGGTCGGGATTTTTATTTTGTTGTTCATTTATGCTATTTCAAAAATAACTTGAACTGCTTCAACTCAATACTCATTCTTCTGCTTTAAATTCAATCTTCTTTTCATTCGGACGTATCATATTATATTTTTCACGTGCAATTTTTTCAATCTTTGCAGGAACATTTCTTTTTAGCGAATCAATCTCTGCCTCAAGTTTTCTATTTTCCTCTTCAAGTTGAGTAATTCTTGAATTTAATTCTCCCATCTCACCTTTAACTTTTGCGTATTTAGCAATACCGTTACTATTAAATATCAGATATAAAGTGCCAATCACAACAACAACGACAATAATATAAAATCGTGTTTTCTTATTTTCTATAAATTTCATTGCAGACTGAGATTAATAATTTTTTCTACTAATTGTTCAAAAGAAATTCCAACAGCCTTTGCCATTTTGGGAACAAGACTTAAAGATGTCATTCCGGGTAAAGTATTAACTTCTAAAACATAAATGTTATTATCAGAACCTAAACGAAAATCTACCCGTGCATAAACTTCACATCGTAATGAATTGCAAGCCAGTATAGCAATTTCCTGCATAGCTTGCGAAACTTCTTCAGTAATTTCAGCGGGAACAATATACTCACTCATTCCCGATGTATATTTACACTCATAATCATAAATCCCATGCTTTGGTCTGATTTCTAAAACAGGTAACGATGTGTTATCAATAACAGCAACTGTCATTTCCCTTCCTGCAATGTACTCTTCAATTAAAATTCTATCCGAATATTTAAATGCATTACTGATAGCTTCATCAAGCTGGCTTGCTGTTTTGCAAATTGTTAATCCAACCGTTGAACCCTGATCATTTGGTTTAATGACTGCCGGAAATCCAAATTTCTTTTCTATAAGTTGTTTTACTTCCCCATTAGATTTTTCACCGAACTTAAAATGAAACCATTTAGGTGTCGGCACATTATATTCTTCAAACAAAATTTTGGACATTATTTTATCCATAGCAATTGCGCTGGATAAAACTTTTGATCCCGTAAACTTTATACCTTTCAAATCCAATAATGACTGAATTGTTCCATCTTCTCCATACTTGCCATGTAAAGCAAGAAAAGCGACATCAAATTCACTGGGTGAAATGAGGTTGACAGCATCAAGGTAATTTTCATTCGAAATTTCGGAATAGTCATTTTCAGTAAAGTATTTTTCAACTTCAAGTGGTTGATTAATTCCATAAGCCGGATCAAGAACCACAACCTGGTATCCAAGATTTAATAATGCCGAGTAAACTGATTTGCCTGTTGATTTGGAAACTTCTCTTTCAGGTGAAGTTCCTCCAAGTAATAAAAGTACTTTTAGTTTTTTATCCATATCGTAGTTTAATTCAATGTCACACTGAATATTATGACATAGTGATTTTATATAATTTAAATATTTCTCTTATCAGGAATAATTCCGTAAGTACTTTTTGAAATTTTTAATATTTCATTGATGTTTTTTTTTGAAAGTTCTCTTGGCTTGCCAATTAAATTTGCCAGTAAAATTATTTTGGCTGCGTGTTCAAGTTTTTCCATTTTAAAATAAGCATCATCTAAAGTTTTACCCAAAGCAACTGCCCCATGGTTTTCAAGCAGCATTGCCCATGAGTAATTAATATAAGGTTCTAAACTTTTAGGAACGTACTCTGTTGATGGAGTTGCATATTTACAAAGCGGAACTTTGCCAATAGTTAAAAGCACTTCCGGTAAAAAATGTTTTTCCAATCCTTCGCCGACCAAAGCAAAAGCTGTGGCATAAACAGGATGACAATGAACAACAGCGTTAACTTCTTTTCTTTTTTGATAAGCGTACAGATGTATTTTATGTTCGGTAGAAATTTTTTGTTTACCCGAAAGAGGTTTTCCATTCAGATCAATTTCAACAATATCCTTTTCTGTTACATCACCCTTACAAATACCTGAACGTGTAATTAAAACTGTGCCTCTGGATGTTCGTGTAGAAATATTTCCATCGTAGGCTGCGACAAAACCTTTCTCATAAACTTTATGGCAAATAGCAACTAACTTTTTCTTTGAAGACATTTTTGTTCTAATTCTTCCATCAATTTTAAATTTATTAATCCATCTTCACCGGTTGCATGCGGCGTTTCATTTTTTAGAAACGATTTTTGTACTGATTTAATTACGAACGTCATTTTATTCCCACGTTTACGGAAACTTTTGTTCGTTTCATCATCCATAAGAATTGTAAGTTTAGGAGTTACAAGCTTTCTACCAATAAGATTATCAATTGCAATTGCGCCTTTGTGGCAAAGGATTTCAATTCTGTTAAAAGCTTTTTTATTGTTAAATGAAACATTAAAAGTTCCATATCCACCTTTTGCAAACTTAACAGTAGCTAATGCAAAATCATCAACTTCACTTTGATAGATAAGGTTTTCAACCACTCCATTAATGCTTTCAATTTCTCCACCGAAATATCTAAGCAGATCAATCATATGCGTGCCTATATCACGTAAAGCACCGCCACCGCTTAAATCTTTTTTAAATCTAAAATTATTATCGGGAGGAAAATCAATATTAAAGTGAACATCTATCGAAACAAGCTTGCCAAGTTTTTGATTAAGCAGCAATTCTTTAGCTTTAATAACAAGCGGGTGATATCGATGGACATAATTTACCGCAAACAACACATTATTTTTTTTACAAACCTTTACCATTTCTTCAGCCTGAGCAGAAGTTAAGGCAATTGGTTTTTCACAAAAAATATTTTTGCCTGCATTCGCAGCTTTAATAACTTGCTCATAATGATGCGCATTTGGACTGGAAATAAAAACAGCATCAATATCAGATTTCAGAAACTCGTCATAACTATCAAATGAATTTTGCACTCCAAATTTGTCCGCAAGTGATTTTGCCCGGTTTATATCTCTGCTGTAAAGTGAAATGACAGAACTTTTTCTTGCCTGCTTTGTAGCCGGCAAAAAAGAATTTTCAGCAAACCTTCCACAACCTGCTACTCCCCATTTAACTTTTTTACCTTTATAAATTTTTTCGACCATTGTTTTAGAACTTTAATCTTTCCATCAGTTTTATGATAGGTTTAGAATTTTGCATTATATAAAAATGTAAACTGGGTACCTTTTTATTCAGAAGTTCCTCAACTTGCTTTGCTGCCCACTCAACACCAATATCAAGAACGTGTTCCGGTTTAGCAGCTATCACCTCATCTGCTAAAGCATCTGGAATATTTATATAAAAATTCTTTGGGACAGATGTTAAATGTGCCTTTGATGTTAAAACTTTTAATCCGGGAATTATCGGAACTTCTATTCCTATTTCCCGGCATTGTTCAACAAATTGGAAGTAGTACTTGTTATCATAAAACATTTGAGTAACAACGTAATCTGCACCTGCTTCAACTTTTTCTTTAACAAAATTAACATCTGTCTTAAGATTTGGTGCTTCAAAATGTTTTTCCGGATATCCGCTTACACCGACACAAAAATCTGTTGGGCGAGCATCAAGTAAACTTTCTTCTAAATATTTTCCATGGTTCATATTCATTATTTGTCTAACCAGATCAGCGGCATGCAAGTTTGCACTTTTTCCTTCAGGTATTGGCTTTTCATAACCGGAATCATCACCACGAATAGCAAGTACGTTTTGTATTTGTAAATAATTCAACTCAATTAAAAAATCTTCTGTTTCCTCACGTGTAAATCCTTTTGTTAAAACATGAGGCACTGCATCAATATTATATTTATTTTGAATTAGTGCACAGATACCAAGTGTGCCCGGTCTTTTTCTCTTTATTCTTTTTTTGATTCCCGTTGGAGTTTCATCGTAAAAAATTTCTGCAGCGTGAGATGTAATATCTATAAACGGCGGATTATATTTTGCAATATCATCAAGCACAGATAATAAACTTTTAATATCACCGCCGCGTTTTGGAGGAATTAATTCAAAGCTGATAAGTGGATTTTTCGCTTTTTCTAAATGTTCAATTACTTTCATATCTTCTTAAATTATTTTTGATTACTGTTCTAATATAATAAACTTCTCAAAAGTTCTGCAGGTTATAATATTCCTTAATTACTTCTTTTAATTAATAATATATCTTTATTAGAATTTTTGATTGAAGTCTCATCTGTTCTTATTTTCATATATTTTCCTTTAAGCCATAAAGGGTTTTGATCTCTGTAATGATCGCTCATCACGTTACCCGCTTGTCCTGTTGTTAAAACCAGATAAAACTCATCGGGGTTAGCAAAATCACAAATGAACCTCATAGAAGGACCAAGTATATTGTCAAATTCATTATGCCGGAAAGACGAAAACTCTTCGATGCTTTTTGCAAAAGGATATTCAGAATTATTTATTGTAGTTCCATCTCCGCCAATTTCAAAGGGACCAATATTAATGTACTGATCCAGCAGAGAAAAATAGCCGCTGAAAGCATGTTTAAACGTAACTTTGTGCATTCTTCCCCACTGCCAATTAGTTAAATCTTTTCCAAAATTTTCTTCAAGTTCTGTTAAAGCATCAGCAAGGCTTTTACGGATAATTTCATCACGAGTTTCTTTTTGTGTCGTTTTAATATCATCAAACCAGCTTGTTTCTGGTTTTTCTAAAATCTGAAGTAAACTTCTGTATGGAACATTTGCCATAAATACATACCGGTTATAAAAATCATCACCCATTTCATCGTAAAAAATATTTTTTAAAAGATATTTTAAGAACACTGCATAAATTGCCGGAGTTTGGCTGTATTTATTCATTTCAAAATTCCAATCACGAAACATTTCTAATGACATATTAAGATTTTTATCTTTAACCTTTATTGCTTCAAAAGAATTTAGAATGTATGAAGTTATAGTTTTTGCATAAGGAGAAACAATATCCATTTGATATTTTTCAAAATCAGTAACAGAATATTTTTCTTTTGATGTTAATAATTCTCTTATTCTATCAATGCGTGATGAAGGTTCCCATAAATTCGAAATGTGATATTTAAAGTTTTTCAAAGTTTTGTTATTTGCCGATGCAATAAAATTTTCTGCCGGATTTAAAATAACTGGGATTTCCTGAGTCGGCACATAGCCTTTCCAATCATTTACAGATGTTGTTCCATCAAA
Source organism: Ignavibacteriaceae bacterium (assembly GCA_049294175.1). GTDB lineage: Bacteria > Bacteroidota > Ignavibacteria > Ignavibacteriales > Ignavibacteriaceae > IGN3. The sequence goes on from JBAQCL010000009.1 coordinate 30,510, forward strand.
AACAAGAGTTGGATTGTTATTATTTCTTATTGGAATTCGAGCACCCATTACATAGCCAATATTTCCCTTAACATCAGCATAAACAAAATTTTGTCCCGGTATCCCGAAATATTTTACGGCATCACGAAATTCGTTCCAGTTTTTTGCTTTATTAATTTTATAAAATGCCAGCATTTCATCACTAAAATCATTTCCGGACCAGCGCATACTTATCGGCGGAGTTTTCTGATTACTTTTGTTATAAATAGTATTGTACGGATGAATATCAGAGATAATTGGACCGCGATGTGTTTCTTTAATAGTAATAACCTGGTCTTTACCGTCTTTAATTTTTATTGTGTCTTTGATGATATTAAGATTTTGCCATTGTCCATCAACAAAATATTTTGTTTTTGATGAATCAAGTTTTTCAATATAAAAATCAGAATCATCATTCATAACATTTGTGAGCACCCAGGAAATTCCATCGCCTTTGCCAATTACAATTCCCGGAACGCCCGGCAAGGTTACACCGGCAGCATTCCAATCTTTGCTTTTTATAACTGCGGCATACCAAATACCCGGTGCACTAAAAGTAAGATGAGGATCATTTGCAATAATCGGTTTACCGGATACAGATTTATTTCCGTTAACAACCCAGTTGTTAGAGCCGATGTGGGTGCCTGCCCACCCCATAAATTTTCGAAAAGATTTATCAGTTTCCACAAAAGATGAATTAATTAATGGAAGAGCATTTAAGTTATCTGCAATAATTGTTGGCGCATTTTCAGGATAATCTGGCAAAATTTCTAAAACTTTTTCTTTACCAAACTTTTGGACTAATTCCGAAAATGATATATCCGTCCACCAGCTAATGTTCAATTCCCACGCAAGCATTTTTATAACTATCAAACTGTGTATCGGTTCCCATTTTTCAGGCTGATAACCGAGTATATCAAACTCAATCCCATAGTTTCCATTATGATCTTTAATATATTTATTAACTCCGTTTGAATATGCCTGCAAAATTTTCATAGCTGCCGGATCATACTTGCCAATGTTTTTCAACAAGTTTCTTTTTAATCCTACTACCCGAAACATTTTATCAAATGGAAGCGCTTTCTCACCAAGTATTTCACTTAATGTACCTGCTCCTGCCCTGCGGACAATATCCATTGTAAAGAGTCTTTCCTGGGCGTGCAAATATCCAAGAGCAAATGCAACATCCTCATCTGATTGAGCAACAATATAAGGAACGGCAAAACTGTCCCTGTAAACTTCAATATCATTTGTGATTTTTGCGGAAGTAATTTCTCCATTGTATTGCGGTAGTGAGGTTGAAAGCATATTATAAAAAATCCATCCGGCAATAATGAAAATGATAACAAATGTTATCAATAATCCGCCAAATATTTTTTTCCACTTACGCATAAATTAAAATTGTAATAATATGGACAAATATAAATATTATTTTGAAGGGATTGGAATAGAAATAATTTTAACGGCAATCCATATTTGATTTATCAACAACTTGAGCAGAAATTTTTGGGGAAAGATATGGGATTCCAAGCCCCATTCCGCGCATAATAAAAAGTAAACCAAGCATTAAGGCAAAAACTGGAATAGCTTTAGAAATTTTTCTTCTAATATTTAGATTAATAAATTTTCCAAAGATTGTTGCAGCAAACATTGTTGGAACAGTTCCGAGTCCAAACAAAATCATTACAGCAGTGCCTGAAATTGCATCTCCGCTTGCAATTGCTCCTGCTAATGCTACATAAACCAACCCGCAGGGAAGAAAACCATTTAACACTCCGATTAAAAACATTGCAGAAAATGTTCCGCGTTTAAACAAATCACTTATCCCCATTTTTAACGGTAAAGTAATTTTCTGGACAAGTTTATGCTGTGATATTTTTGCTTTGTATTTGGGTGGAATTAAAACTGTAATTACTATTGCAATACCAAGCACTACTGAAACACTTTGTTGAAAACCTGAAATAACCAAACGAGAACCAAGTAAACCAAACACCGCCCCAAGAAAAGAATAAGTTACAATTCTTCCTAAGTTATAAAGTAGTCTCCCTGCTACAAAGGATAAATTATTAGAATTAGGAACCGGGAGTGCAATTGCTATGGGGCCACACATCCCTATGCAGTGAAAACTTCCGAAAAGTCCGACAAAAAAAGATGTTAAAATTTCTGGTGACATAAAATTTGCTGACAAACTTAATTTATAACAAAAGAACTTTCTTTATAATATTCGACTGAATCTTTTGTCCAATCAAGTTTAACTTTCCAAAATCCTTTATCCATACTTTGTGTTGGAATTATTTGCTGGGCACTTGAATCAACTGAAAGTGAAAGAACAAAGTCTTTTTTTGAATTTGATGGTCTGTAAAATTGAATACTTCCATTTATTTTTTTTTGAGCAAAAGATTTTGGAAAAATTAAACGGATAAAACCATCCTCAGAAGTTATTTTAAGCTCTTCATCCATTTCATTTGTCCTGTTCATTCTATCAATCTGCAGCTGATATTTTATTTCTTTAGCATAATAATTATCAGTAACCAAATCAACATCTTGATTCATCAAATAAACAACTGTGGTTATTGTTAGAACCATAAAAATTATAATTACAATTAAAATTCCTGTACCCCAACTAAAATTTTTACCGCTCATTATTTCATCTCCACATGACCTAAAAAGGATGTTTTAATTTTTTTGATCAATTTATTATCATCATAAATTCCAATTTCGATTGGAGTATTCATTTTTTTAAGATCAGATTTATTTAACAGCACAAGAAATTTTGTTTCAACAATTTGTTGTGATTTTAATGTAATATCTTTACCAACTAATTTTAATTCACCACTAACCGGACTTTCAAGTTTAATCCGGACAGGTGTTTCGTTAAAAGTTTTATTAACAATATTTAAATCATAAACATTACTAACTTTTCCATCTGGTTGTTCCTGAAAAAGCATGCCCGGTGTTCTTAAAATATTTACCGAATATTCTGTTCTTACCGAAAGTAAATAACCTAGAACTCCAAGCAACACAGCAAGAATTATAGAATACAACATCATTCTTGGTGTAAACCTAAAATTAGATTTATTTTCTATTCCATTTAATGAAGCATACTTAATTAATTTTTTTGGCTTTTTAATTTTTTCCATCACAGCATCGCAAGCATCAATGCAAGCTGTACAGTTTACACATTCCAATTGAATCCCGTTACGTATATCAATTCCAGTTGGACAAACATCGACACATAAATGGCAATCGATACAATCTCCTTTTGAGGAATTATCTTCACCTTTTTTCAACTTACCTCTCGGTTCGCCGCGTTTATAATCATAAGCAATTACTATTGAATCCTGATCAAGCAAAACACCTTGCAATCTTCCGTAGGGACAAATAATTGTACAAGCCTGTTCACGGAAATAAGCGAACACCCAATAAAACACTAATGAAAAAACTATGATAGCAACAAATCCGCTAAGATGTGCTGAAGGAGGTTGAGAAATAATTGATATGACTTCATCCATACTTATTATGTATGATAGAAAGATATGCGCAATAAAAAACGCGATTATAAAAAAGATTAGATTTTTAATTCCTTTTTTGAAAATTTTTTTTCCAGTCCACGGTTCAGTATCAAGTTTACGCTGATATCTTGCATCACCTTCAATCCAATACTCAATTTTACGGAAAACCATTTCCATAAAAATTGTTTGCGGGCAAGCCCATCCGCAAAAGACTCTGCCAAACACAACAGTAAACAAAATTATAAATACAATTATTGCTATCATTGCAAGAACAAATAGATGAAAATCATGTGGACCAAAAGGAATTCCGAAAAGAATGAATTGCCTGTTTAGAAAATCAAAAAGAAGAAACTGATGCCCATTAACTTTTATAAACGGAACAATAATTAAGAATGCAAGTAAAAAAAGACTTACAATTGTTCTTGCATTATAAAATTTACCGGAAGGTTTTTTAGGATAAATCCATTTCCTCTTTCCATCCTCCGTAACCGTTGCAAGTTTATCTCTAAATTCTTGTTTCTCTTCAGTCTCTAAATTTTCTGATGTTTCCATTTTTAGTCAGCTACTTTTTAAATAATTATTTCCCCGAAGTGGAATCAGTTTGTTCTTCTTGCCAAATAGTTCCTTCGGGTTGTTTAGGACTAACAGGCTTTGTTCCATGTAACGATATAACAAAACTTGCTACATCCTGAATCTGTTTTGGACTTAATTGGCTCTGCCATGCAATCATACCTTTTGCAGTAACACCATATTTAATTGTCTTAAAAATATTTTTAATACCCCCGCCATTAATCCAGTAATCATCTGTAAGATTTGGACCAACTAATCCGCCACCATCTGCTGCGTGACAGGCAACGCAGTTAGCCGTAAAAATTTGTTTACCTGCATCAATCGAAGCCGGATCAGTTAAAAGCGTAACTGATTCTTCATTTAAAAATGCTCCTGATTTTATTAATGCTGCTCTTTGCATTTCGGCTTCTTTAACTTGAATCTGGTATTCCTCATCTTGTAACGGACTTGCATTAAAAACATGATAATCAAGTAAATAAAATACGGCAAATGCAATTGTAACATAAAAGAGCCAGCTAAACCAAGGTGGAATTTTGTTATCAAGTTCTCTGATTCCATCAAAATTATGATCGAGCATTATATCCGCTTCTTTTTCAATCGGTGTAGAACGTGTTATATACTGCCAAAACTTAGATAGTGCTTCATTAGTTTTTCTAACTTTTACAACTTCTTTTCTACCTTCATAATAAACGATTGCAATAAATCCCGTAATTATTATAGCGATAAGAAATAACGCCACAACATCATAATACGAAGGCGGAAAATCAGGTGCAGGAACGGCAGTGCCTGTTTGAGCAAAGCTCGTTGACAGCAAAAACGAACCAATTATCAGCGAGTAATGATTAAACTTTTTTCTCATAAAGATCACCTGTGTTGTTAAAATTATTTTCTTCATCTTTTTCAAGAGGAAGGTTTTCCATTTTCCTGATGTAATTTTTATCAACTTTAAATACCCAGACAAGAAGCGCAGCAAAAAACACAACAAAAACAATCAATGAAATTATAGGATAAACAGAAACTCCATCAATTGATTGTAAATATTCTTTTATCATAAAATCTTTACTTCCCTTCCGCAACTGGTTTTGCCTTAATATCTGTACCTAATCTCTGCAAGTAAGCAATCAATGCGATAATTTCTTTATCCGGTTCCGCTGGCACGCCATTCTTCTGTAAATCCAGAGTAATAGCTTCTGCCTGTTTTGTCAAAAGATCATTTGCTTCATTTTCAAATCCGGCTTGATAAGGAACACCCAGCGAACGCATTGCATTAATTTTTGCGGGCGTAGTCGATGTATCCAAAGTATCTGTCAGCAACCATGCATAAGAAGGCATAATTGAACCCGGAGACATTGAACGCGGATTTTCCATATGTAAATAGTGCCACAAGTTTGGATACTTTCCTCCTTCTCTGTGTAAATCCGGTCCGGTTCGCTTCGATCCCCAAAGAAAAGGATGATCATAAACATACTCACCTGCTTTTGAGTACTCTCCATATCTTTCAGTTTCAGATCTAAAAGGACGAACAAGCTGTGAATGGCAATTGTTACAGCCTTCTCTTATATAAAGATCTCTTCCCTGCAATTCCAGAGGTGTATAAGGTTTTACAGATGCAATTGTAGGAATATTTGATTTGATTAAAAAAGTCGGAACAAATTCAACAATACCACCAATCAAAACAACAACTAAGGATGCTATTAAGAAATATATCGGTCTCCCTTCCAGCCAACGATGTGAAATTTTTTCTTTTCTATCTTTAATAAATGGAGCGGCTTCCGTCTCTTCATTAGCGACCAGTTTACCAAGCATCATAGTTTTTGAAAGATTATAAACCATCATTAACATACCAGTCAAGTACAAAGCGCCGCCAAAAGCTCTGATCATATACATTGGAATAATCTGCAAAGTTGTTTCCAGAAAATTTGGATACTGAAGCATTCCCATATCATTAAATTGTTTCCACATTAATGATTGTGCAATTCCCGACCAATACATTGCCGAGGCATAAAAAACAATTCCTAAGGTTCCGATCCAGAAATGTACATTTGCCATTTTTTTAGAGTACAATTCAGTTTTGTAAATTTTAGGGACTAACCAATAAAGCATTCCTGCCGTTAAAAATCCGTTCCATCCAAGCGCACCGATATGAACATGAGAAATTATCCAGTCAGTAAAATGTGCGATTGCGTTAACATTTTTTAATGATAACATCGGACCTTCAAAAGTTGCCATACCATAAGCAGTAATTGCAACAACCATAAATTTTAGGATAGGATCCTGTCTTACTCTATCCCACGCACCTCGTAAAGTAAGTAAGCCATTTATCATTCCACCCCAGGATGGTGCTATTAACATAATTGAAAAAACTGTCCCGAGTGATTGTGCCCAATCCGGTAAAGCTGAGTAAAGCAAATGATGCGGACCTGCCCAGATGTATATAAAAATTAAAGCCCAAAAGTGAATGATAGAAAGTTTGTATGAATAAATCGGTCTGTTTGCCGCTTTAGGAAGATAGTAATACATCAAACCGAGATAAGGTGTTGTTAAAAAGAATGCAACTGCATTATGCCCGTACCACCATTGAACCAAAGCATCCTGAACGCCGGCGTACATTGAGTAGCTTTTAAATAAAGTTACCGGGATCTCAAAAGAGTTAACTATATGAAGCACAGCTACCGTAACCCAGGTTGCAAGATAAAACCAGATAGCAACGTAAATATGTTTTTCTCTTCTTTTAAGTAACGTCCCGATCATGTTTATGCCAAAGACAACCCAGATAACTGTAATTGCGATATCGATAGGCCATTCGAGTTCGGCATATTCCTTACTTGAAGAAAGCCCTAATGGAAGTGTAATCGCGGCGGCAACAATAATTAATTGCCATCCCCAGAAATGAATTTTGCTGAGAAGTGAACTAAACATACTTGCTTTGCAAAGTCGCGGCAGAGAATAATAAATTCCCGTAAAAATTGCATTCCCAACAAAAGCAAAAATAACGGCATTAGTATGCAGAGGGCGAATTCTACCAAACGTTAAAAATGGGATATTGAAATTTAACTCCGGTGCAAAAAGCTGACTTGCAATCAGCACGCCAACAAGCATACCCACAACGCCCCAGACTAATGTTGCAATAGCAAAGTTTCTTACAATTTTATTATCGTAGCTAAACTTCTCTATCTGCATAAATTCTCCTATTAATGAGGTTAAGATTTTTTTTCGGTTTTACTTTCGGTCTTTTCTTCTTCTACTTTATTAGTTGTTTTATTTTCATCATCAAAAAGAATTCTTACTGCAGGAGTATAAGTATCGGAATATTGCCCGTTTTTTACACTCCAAAGAAATGCTATCAAAAATCCGATTGCTACAGTTAAGCTAATACAAATTAAAACTACAATTACGGAGATAGTAAACCTCTTTTCTTTGAAATGATATTTGTAGCTAAAGTTGCGATTAAAACAACAGTTATAGAACTTAAGGGCATAAGCACAGCTGCCAATAAAGGAGATAATAATCCTTGCACAGCAAAACTTAAACCGACAAAATTATATATGAAGGAAATAATAAAATTGACATAAATAATATATAAACTTGTTCTGGAAAATTTCAAAAATTCAGGGATTAATTTTAACTGGTCGGAATCAAGAATTGCATCGCAAGCAGGTGTGAAATTACTAACATCATTCGTTACTGAAATTCCAACATCACTTTGACTTAAAGCACCCGCGTCATTTAGTCCATCACCAATCATTAATACTTTTTTATTTTCTTCCTGTAATTTTTTGATATAAAGTAATTTGTCTTCAGGAGATTGTTTAAAATAAAGCTGACTTTCTGTATTAAATATCTTTAGCAAATTTTCTTTTTCACCCGAGTTATCGCCTGAAAGTAAGGAAAGATTAAAATTGTTCGAAAGTTTTTTTATAGATTCTCCAATGCCTTCCCGATAAGAATTTGAAAATATAAATTCTCCTATAAATTCCGAATCAATTGAGATATATGTTTTTGATTGGAGCGGATTATCTGTTTCCATTGTTTCTGTATATCCGACAAATCTTGGATTCCCAATCTTTAAATCATGCCCAAAAACAATTCCTGATATTCCACCACCTAAATGCTCCTCATAATTAGTAACGGGATAAAGTATTTCACCATCAAGCGAATCAAAAATCTTTTTACTTATAGGATGTGTTGAATTTCTTACAAGCGATTTAATTATTTTTTGTTGCGTTACGTTTAGCACACTTCCTGAATATATAATATCTGATTTGTTTGGCTCTGTAATTGTCCCTGTCTTATCAAAAACAATTGAATCAATCTTTGCCATTTTCTCAACTACAGAAGAATTTTTCAGATAGAACCGGTTTCTTCCAAATATCCTCATCGTGCTTCCAAGCGTAAACGGAGTTGAAAGTGCCAGTGCACATGGACAGGCAACAATTAAAACCGCCGTAAAAACATTTAGTGCTGTTGCTGTATTTATCGGATACCATATAAAGGCGGCAATCGTAGCAACTGCCAACACGAAGATCGTAAAATATTTGCTGACAGAATTAGAAAAATTTGTAAAATCACTCTCAACTGTTTTATTAAAAGTATCATTATTCCAAAGTTGGGTTAGATAACTTTGTGAAACTTCTTTAATAACTTCAAGTTCAATGACACCACTTTTTTGTCTTCCGCCTGCATAAATCATTTCACCGCTGACTTTATGAACAGGATGCGATTCGCCGGTAACAAAGCTGTAATCAATATACCCTTCCCCATTCATTAAAATTGAATCAGCCGGAATAATTTCGTTTTGCCTTATTATAACTCGGTTTCCAACCATTAAGTTTGCAACTGGAATTGTTTTTTCTTCTTCATTCTGTTTTATAGTAACGGCAAGTGGAAAATAAGCCTTATAATCTCTTTCAAAATTTAGTGCATCATAAGTTTTTTCCTGAAGCAATTTCCCGATCAACAAAAAGAAAACTAAGCCGCTTAACGAATCGAAATATCCTGCCCCCTGCAAAATAACTACTTCATAAACACTCCTGACAAACAGAACTATAATCCCAAGTGAAATTGGAACATCAATATTTATAATTTTTTTTCGTAATCCTTTATAAGCAGAAATAAAATAGTCCGAAGCAGAATAAAAAAACACAGGAAGGGAAAGTATCAGATTCAGATACCCAAAAAACTTTCTAAAAAAAGTTTCCGTAATGTCGATAGAAAGATATTCGGGAAAACTGAGCAGCATTATATTACCAAAACAAAACCCTGCTATTCCAATTTTATAATAAATAACTTTATTTGATTTTGATGTTGACTTTTTTTCTACACTTTCAAGATTTATTTGCGGCTCATATCCAATGGATGTTATCAGTATAACAACATCTTTCAAAGAAATTTGGTTATAATTAAACTTTACGCTTAGTTCTTTTCTAACAAAATTTACACTGGAATGAGCAATGTTCGGATTAAGTCTATTTAGGTTTTCAAGAAGCCAGATGCAAGAACTGCAGTGCATTTGCGGAATGAAGAAAGTAATTTTAGAAATTTTATCATCTTTAAACTCAATTAGTTTATCAATGATATTTGCATCATCAAGATAGTCAAACTTTGTCGGATGAAGTTCCTTTGGCGAAATGCCTGGCGACTGATCAAAATTATAATAATTACACAGGTGATTTTGATTAAGGATTTCATAAACCGTTTTACAGCCCGAGCAACAAAAATATTTATCTTCAATGCTAATTGATAAATCTTTACAAATTTCTCCACAATGATAACATTGAATTTCAGATTTTGTTTGTATTATTTCCGGCATTAAACAAAAAGAATTGATAGTAAAAAACGAATTATCTAATATGATAAAAACAGTAATACAATATTAAAAATTAAATATTGCTAATTATAAAATAATACAAATTTAAATTTAATATTATATCGTTTGGGGTAAATAGAAGTTAAAATCTCTTTAAAAATAAAAATCCCGATCAAAGATCGGGATTAAAATAAATCTTGGCAGCGACCTACTCTCCCACACACCTGCGCATGCAGTACCATCGGCGTTCTGGGGCTTAACTTCTCTGTTCGGAATGGGAAGAGGTGTAACACCCAGGCTAAAACCACCAAAAATTTAAACTCATTAAAAATAAAATTTGAAAGAGTGAGCCTGCAAGAGAGAATCTAATCTGTATTTAAAAATTTAAATGGATAAGCCTCACGACCTATTAGTACTGCTCGGCTGAATGCATTACTGCACTTACACCTGCAGCCTATCAACCTCGTCATCTCCGAGGAGTCTTTAGTTACTTACGTAAGGGATACCTAATCTTGAAGCGTGCTTCGCGCTTAGATGCTTTCAGCGCTTATCACAACCGTATATAGCTACCCAGCGATGCCACTGGCGTGACAACTGGTGCACTAGAGATACGTTCACTTCGGTCCTCTCGTACTAGAAGCGACCCTTCTCAAGTATCCTGCGCCCGCATAGGATAGGGACCGAACTGTCTCACGACGTTCTGAACCCAGCTCACGTACCGCTTTAATTGGCGAACAGCCAAACCCTTGGGACCTTCTTCAGCCCCAGGATGCGATGAGCCGACATCGAGGTGCCAAACCTTACCGTCGATATGAACTCTTGGGTAAGATCAGCCTGTTATCCCCGGCGTACCTTTTATCCTTTGAGCGACGGCACTTCCACTCGCTGCCGTCGGATCACTAAGTCCTGCTTTCGCACCTGCTCGACTTGTAAGTCTCGCAGTCAAGCTCCCTTTTGCCTTTACACTCGCCACATGATTACCAACCATGCTGAGGGAACCATTGAGAGCCTCCGTTACATTTTTGGAGGCGACCGCCCCAGTCAAACTACCCGCCTAACACTGTTCCTAACCCTGATTCAAGGGTCGAGGTTAGAATCCAGATAAAACAAGGGTGGTATTTCACCGTTGGCTCCACCGAAGCTAGCGCCCCGGTTTCAAAGCCTCCCACCTATCCTACACATGCTTTATCCGAACCCAATATTAGGGTGCAGTAAAGGTGCACGGGGTCTTTCCGTCCATATGCGGGTAACCGGCGTCTTCACCGGTACCACAATTTCACCGAGCCCGTGGTTGAGACAGTGCCCAAATCGTTACACCATTCGTGCAGGTCGGAACTTACCCGACAAGGA
>JBAQCL010000010.1:0-94232 GCA_049294175.1 Ignavibacteriaceae bacterium
TATGAAAATGAAGTGTTAACGTTAGAACAAAAAAATATTGAGTTAAAGAAAAAGTTAAATGACTTTAAGTATGAAAGAAAAGAAAATTGGGAAGAATTTAAAACAGCGTTTAATAATGATATGGATACAGTTGTAAATGAACTTAACGATATTTTCTCAAAAAAGAATTGACAGTTATTTAATTTTTATAGGAGATGAATATGGCTATTGAAGAAATAATGCTAAATAGTGAACGTTTTATAAAGCTTGAATTAACAGATACGAAGAAAGATAATGTTAACATACGAAACATCGCCTATATTCAAATCGTGTACCCTGTAAATAAAGATTCGTATACAGATATTAATTCTATAAAAAATCGTTATGAAGCAGCTATACAGCAAAATAAAAAAAGAAAACATCTGTTTGCAATTACTCTTAATGTTGAGTAGAAATACAAAAACATTCAGTTCTGATAAAATATTAAGTAAATAAAATATTGTATGCTGAACAAAATTTATTATTTCAAACACCCTGTTTGAAAGATTGAATTATGGCTCTTGCTATTTTTCTTAAGGGAATTTTTATTGGATTTGTGATGGCAGTTCCAGTTGGACCCATTGGAATTATGTGCATCCGTAAGACACTTATTGAGGGACGATTACGTTGACTTAATCATCGGTCTTGGAGCTGCAACTGCAGATTTTTTTTATGGTTGTGTTGCTGCACTCGGCTTAGGAAACGGGCTTCGATATTTTTCTGCATCAGCTCTTGTTGTAGGAGTTTTTATCGGTTCATCTTTATTGTTTTTGTTACTTAGTTCAGGTGTTACCTTATCTATAAATAAACTGGACTTAGTTGGGCTGCAGTGGGTGAACAAAATTGCCGGTGTGTTAATTATTTTCTCAGGAATCGGTGTTATGATGAGTCTTATATGAATATTTTTAATTAAAAAGAGTTTGAACTTTAAACTAAGGCCATTACCAATGCTGCATTCAGATCATAGTTTTTTTAATGAAGTAATTGTAAAACTCTTCAATTGTATTATTTAGTCACATAAAAGATGTAGTCTTTTTTTCATCCCTTTGGGTGATTGATTCACCTAAGATAAGGATGTAACTTAAAGTTGAAGTAGAATCGATTTACAAAATAAAAGGAGTTTAATATGTCAGGTGATAATTATAATGTTAAAGGTTTTCTAATGGGGTTTTTAGCTGGCGGTACTGTTGGAGCAATAGCTGCATTATTAACTACCACTAAGAGCGGCAAAGATTTAAGAGCAGACATAAAACAAAAATCTGACGAATATTTTGATGACGCTGATAAATATCTTGCAAATGTAAAAATGAAAGCCGGTGAATTATTTAATGAAGGCAAAAGAAAATATTCGATGGTAATTGAAGATGTAAAATCCAAACCTGAAGAAATACTAAATGAGGCTGAACAAGTTTTTAAAGACCGGAAATCGAAAGCATCAGATATTCTTCATTCTGGGAAAGATAAAATTGCATTGGAAGCCGATAGATTAAAATCTTCGGTCAAAGCTGGAATAGATGCTTATAAAGAAGCTAATCAATCCGAATTTGAAAAATGAGCATAACGGAAATTTTAACAACTATATTAATTATATCGGCATCTGCTCTTTGTGTCGCGCTGATCAACTTTTATTATCAAATGAGTAAATCAGTACGTTCCATTATTGTAGATGTTCAAGAATTATTTTCCGAAATTAAGCCGCTTTTAAAAATTTATCATAAGATTTTTAAAAAAATAAATGACATGTCAAGCGCGATTGAATCTAAACTTCAAATATCCGGATCAATTATATTAAAATTAAAGGACTTGTTGATAAAATATTGAACATATAAACTAAATTTAGTAATGGATTAGAAACTGCTATAATACTTTTTGAAAAACATTTTCTTGTTGTGAGTAAAGGGTATGAGTTATTTGGGAAGAACTTTAAGAAATACAGATATTTTTTTATTTGAAGAAACTTTATGACTATAATCATTTTAAAATCTGATATTGATATTCGGATACAGATTTATATTTATGAATACGATATTTAAGATACATTTGAAACAAAAATTTTGTTTCCAAAACTGAGGATTAAAAGTAGGAAGAGAACAAAAAACAAGTGATTACAAAATCTTAAAACATTGTATCAGATGATGTTATAAATAAATATTTAAACTAATAACTTAGGTTATACTTGAAATCAAAAATTAAAACTTCGACACTCAAAAGAATTGCCTTTATTGGAAATTATTTACCAAGACAATGTGGAATCGCTACGTTTACAACCGATTTGTGTGAAGCCTTTTCTGTACAATACAGTGAAACAACCTGTATTGCGCTGCCGGTTAACGATGTATCAACAGGTTATGCTTATCCAACACGCGTTAGATTTGAATTGACAGAGAAAGATATAGATTCTTATTTGAGAGCTTCGGACTTTTTAAATATCAATAACGTTGACCTTGTGTGTTTACAGTTTGAGTATGGAATATTTGGTGGTAAAGCAGGAAGCCATATTCTGGCACTCTTGCGCGGATTGCATATGCCTATCGTAACAACTTTGCATACAATATTAAAAAACCCTGATCCCGATCAGCGTCATGTACTGGAAGAAGTTGCAGCCCTTTCAGATCGTCTGGTTGTTATGAGTGAACGCGGTTCTGAAATTTTGCATGATGTTTATAATGTGCCTGTGGAAAAGATTGATATGATTCCGCATGGCATTCCGGATGTACCATTTGTTGACCCAAGTTTTAATAAGGATTTATTTGGAGTAGAGGGAAAAATTGTTTTACTAAGCTTTGGTTTACTTTCCTCAAACAAAGGAATTGAAAACGTTATTTCTGCATTGCCCCAAATTGTTGCTCATTATCCCAACGTTGTTTATATGGTTGTTGGTGCAACTCATCCTCATGTTATTCAGCAGGAAGGCGAAACATACCGCCTGTCTTTGCAATGGCTGGCACAACAGAAAGGGGTGGAAAGTAATGTTGTTTTCTACAACCGATTTGTCAGTTCGGAAGAACTGATTGAGTTTATAAGTGCCGCAGATATTTATATTACGCCTTATCTAAACGAGGCACAGATAACATCCGGAACTTTAGCTTATACATTAGGTGCAGGTAAAGCTATAATTTCTACCCCATATTGGTACGCGCAGGAAATTCTTTCGGACGGTAGAGGTGTACTGGTTCCTTTCCAAGATTCTGAAGCTTTGGCTGATCAAACAATTAGCTTATTAGATAATGAAGCAGAACGGCATGCAATGCGTAAACGAGCATATATGTTTGGACGAGCAATGATTTGGTCAGAAGTGGCACAACGATATATGGAAAGCTTTGAACGTGCGAGGGCAGAACGCAGGCATTATATAGCTCCGGGATTTATTACAAAAGCTCTCGATAGATATCCGGGCGAATTACCTCCATTAAAATTAGATCACTTACGCAATATGACGGATGAAACAGGAATGTTTCAACACGCCCTTTTTACAGTACCTAATTATTCTCACGGATATACTACCGATGATAATGCCCGGGCTCTTTTAGTTAGTATTCTATTGGATGAACTTGGCAGCGGCGAAAGTTTAGGCTTGGCTTCCCGCTATCTTGCTTTTCTTGGATTTGCTTTCAACGATCAGACAAAACGTTTTCGAAATTTTATGGACTATCAACGTAATTGGTTGGAAGAGTCCGGGTCGGATGACAGTCATGGTCGAGCGCTTTTGGCATTAGGAACTGTGTTAAATCATTCTAACACGCCGGCACTTAATAGTATGGCTGGCTGGTTGTTCGAACAAACTTTACCTGCAATTCTTTCGACTACCAGTCCGCGTGCCTGGGCATTTGCTCTTATAGGCATTAATGAGTATTCGCAAAAATTTGCTGGTGACCGCAGGGCAAGCAAAGTAAGGGACGAATTGGCAGGGCGACTTCTGATATTATATCAAAATAATCGTTCCGAAGAATGGCTCTGGTATGAAAAAGAACTTTCATATTGCAATGCTGCTTTGCCACATGCTTTACTCACATGCGGCAAATCAATCCCTAACAGATCGATGACTGATGCCGGGTTGGAATCGTTAAATTGGCTTGCCGATTTGCAACGCTCGGGTGATGGGCATTTTGTTCCGATTGGATCAAATGGTTTTTATCAGCAGGGAAAAGAACGAGCTCGTTTCGATCAGCAACCTGTTGAAGCTCAAACGATGGTATCAGCTTGTCTTGAAGCCTTTAGAATTACCGGTGACAAATTTTGGAGTAAAGAAGCTCGTCGCGCATTCGAGTGGTTCCTTGGTTATAATGATTTAAATCTTCTCATCTACGATCCCACTACCGGTGGCTGTAGAGACGGTTTACATCCTGACCGTGCGAATGAGAATCAGGGTGCGGAATCGACATTAGCTTTTCTACAGTCGTTGTTGGAATTGCGTTTGGCTAAACATATAAATTTATCCATAGAGACGATATTAAAATGAGTTGTGATACTGGATATATTGTTTTCACTGTCTGAGTAAACAGTTATTATTTATTATGGATTAACAGGTAAGAGTGCTCTTATACCGGAAGCATTAAGGAAACGCTCAGGTCGTGTGAACAACATAAATCATAAAAACATTACTGTTCAAAGTCATTAATATGTTACGGAACTGCCAAATATGTGTATGAAGAAAATCTGAATTTTGTAATTAAGTGCAGTCAAAAAAAACCATGAGTAAACAAAAATTGAAGGATATAAGCATAGAGTCCTTGATGGACACGTTGGCAAGCAAAGACGGTATGGCTCGCCAGAAAGCAAGGGAATCGTTGGTAGTGTTAGGTAAACCGGCTGTCCCTAACCTGACTCATGTTTTGCAGAATTCCAAGTCAGATCACCTTCGTTGGGAAGCGGCTAAGATTCTTGGCAGGATCGGCGATACTAAAGCAATACCATCATTGGTGAAAGCACTTGAAGATGACGATCACGATGTGGCTTGGCTGGCTGCCGAAGCATTGATAAAATTCAAAAAGACCGCATGGTCGGTATTACTGCACGCACTAATTAAAAGTGGGGATGACTCTATTTCGTTGCGTCAAGGGGCGCATCATGTTTTACGGAATCAGAAAGAGGATGGTTTCAAAGATTTACTTACAACTCTATTGGTAGCTTTGCAACCCAGCGCGGCTCCCGAATTGACTGCAATAACTGCGAGTGAAATCCTTAAAAGGATGAAAGCAAAGTCATGATCAATTATTCACAAAACATAATTCTTACCGAGGATTTTTACTCACTTAAATTGAGAGGTTCAATTATGGAGTTAGCTATGAATAATACAATGTCTGTGCTCAAATACATTGGCAACAAAGATGAATGAATGCAGCTGCCACTTAATGTTATGAAATCAATCACTATAACAACAGGAGAAAACCATGAATATCCAAATTAATACCGGTCATAATATCCAAGGTAATGAGGCGCTAATTGCTAAGTTCAGCAACAAAATTGGGAGTGCATTAAGTAGAATGAACGATCACATTACCAAAGTGGAAGTCCATCTAAAAGATGAAGACGGTGATAAGAAAGGAAAGAACGACAAACGTTGCATGATTGAAGCACATCTCGAAGGACGTCAACCTATCGTAGTCACAGACCACGCAGCGACCTTAAACCAGGCACTAGACGGCGCTATCGATAAATTAGTAAGTATGATAGAAAGCATCCTTGGACGTCAACGCGATCGAAGGAGTCGCTAATTTTCAATCTATTCCAAGCTTAATGAAAGCCTATGATCATCAAACATTGAAAAGACGATAGATAAGTGAGTAATATATCTGTCTTTAACCACACAACGTAGTTCCTGCGATATTTATGATTGTAAAAAAGGGAAATACATTATGAAAACAAATACCGAAAAACCAAATACTTCCAAACCGGAACCATTTAAAAAGGACGATTTAAAAACCCTGCCCTTGGCGGAAGTAGAGAAAAAATTAGAATCGTCACCGGAGGGGCTTACTCAAGCAGAGGCAGAAAAACGGATGACACAATATGGTCCCAACGAAATTGAAGAAAAGAAAACCAATTTATTCCTGAAATTCCTTAGCTAATTTTGGGGTCCTATCCCGTGGATGATTGAAGGAGCGGTAATTCTGTCGGGTGTGGTCCGGCACTGGCCTGACTTTTTTATCATACTACTTTTGCTTCTTGCAAACGCTGCTGTCGGATTCTGGGAAGAACGCCAGGCGGGCAACGCCATCGAGGCATTGAAGGCTAAGCTGGCGATCAAAGCCCGTGTAAAACGTGACGGGAAGTGGGTCACACCGGCGGCGCATGCTGCAGCTGCTATCGTGCTGACGACGCCCGGTCTGTCAGTGATTATTGATGCAATTAAAGAAAGCAGAAAAATTTTCCAGCGGATGAACAGTTATGCAATATATCGAATTGCCGAGACGCTGCGCGTTCTATTCTTTATGACACTTTCGATTTTGATTTTTGATTTTTAACTTTTATCCACTGACTGCAGTAATGATTGTGATGCTGGCTTTACTTAATGATGGAGCCATTTTATCCATTGCCTACGATAACGTTCATTACAAGGATCAACCTGAAGCATGGAATATGCGTATGGTACTTGGAATTTCTACGGTGCTGGGTGTTATTGGTGTCATCTCCGCCTTCGGTTTATTTTATCTTGGTGAGAGTGTCTTTCATCTCGACCGTTCTCACATCCAGACGCTAATGTATTTGAAACTGTCTGTTGCAGGACATCTAACAATTTTTCTGACACGCACGCGCGCCGCCCGTTCTGGTCTATACGCCCTGCCAAAATTTTATGGATAGCTGTACTCGGCACACAAATCGTGGCAACGTTGATAGCAGTTTATGGGTTGTTTATGATGCCTCTCGGCTGGGGTTGGGCAGGGTTTGTGTGGGGATATGCTCTGTTGTGGTTTCTTGTAAACGATCGTGTGAAACTGCTTGCATATAAAATTTTTGATAAAGCCAAAGTTAAAACACTGTCCGACTTGACGCCGCAGATTGCTAAGCGAGCTTATGAACTCTATGAAGAAGCGGGAAGCAAAGACGGACGATCTGTTCAGGATTGGCAGAAGGCTGAGAAGGAAATTCGGAAAGATGAACTTAATAAATAGTCGGATGTAAACAACTCAATTATCGTAGTTCTATATATAATATTACCGGGGTCTTAGCTGGAGTTTACATAATCCTTAATAGATAGATGCACTTTCTCATCCAGAAGATTTAGTTCCTTTTTCATCCTAATGGTCGATTGAATTTTAGTTACTGAATGCAGATACTATAAATAGCAAAAATCTAAAATTTCCAAAAAATATCAATCATGTTCGGGAGTAATAAATGAATTTTCTAATAGTATATCCAAAACATAGGAATAGCTTTTTGAATTTTAAACTTGTACATAAATTATTTTCGAACGTAACCAGTTTTCCACCCTTAATTTTATTAACTATTTCATCATTGTTACCAAAACAATGGAACAAAAAATTAATTGATATTAACGTAAGCGATCTGTTAGATAAAGATATTTTGTGGGCTGATTATGTTTTCATTAACGCTCAACCGGATCAAAAAAAATCGGCTGCTCAAATAATAGAAAGATGTAAACAATTAAACACAAAAACTGTAGCGTCAGGATCTTTGTTCGCCGGCGCTGATAAAAATTATAAAAACATTGATCACTTTATTTTTGATGAAGCTGAAATTACAATTCCCCGGTTTTTATATGATTTGAAATTAGGTAAACCTAAACAAAAATATACTTCATTAGATTATTCAATAACCCCAACGACATTTTAGAAGATTATGTTAATAAATAAAAATAACTTATTAAAAATTTATTATTCCTTTGGTATTTATTTTTGATAAAGAGATAAAGTCAGCAACTCACCCAAAAGACTTAGTTCCTTTTTCATCCCAATGGATGATTGAATTTTAATGAGTAATAGTTGATTATATAATTAGATAATAATCTAAAATCCTTTTAAATAAGTTTATTACGCTCAAGGAGTAAGAAATGAATATTCTCATGGTTTATCCCATGTATCCGGATACTTTCTGGAGTTTTAAACACGCTTTAAAGTTTGTATCAAAGAAAGCAAGTTTTCCGCCATTGGGGCTTTTAACAGTTGCCGCAATGCTGCCCAAAGATTGGAATAAAAAACTAATCGATATGAATGCAAATAATTTGATTGACGATGATATTCTTTGGGCAGATATTGTTTTTATAAGCGCTATGTCAATACAAGGTGATTCCGCAAATGAAGTTATACAAAGATGTAAAAAATTAAACGCAAAGATTGCGGCGGGCGGACCATTATTTACAAGCAGTTCAGAACTATATCAAAGTATTGATTACCTTGTTCTAAATGAAGCAGAAATTACACTTCCGCAATTTTTAAAAGATATAAGCGATGGAAAACCTAAACATAAATACACTTCTGAAGATTGGGCAGATATTACAACTACGCCGTTACCTCTTTGGAATCTTGTACCTATGGATAATTATACTTCGATGAATCTTCAGTATTCACGTGGCTGCCCCTTTGACTGTGACTTTTGTGATATAACAGTGCTTTACGGCAGAAAACCACGTACCAAAACAAAGGACCAGGTGATTGCTGAATTGGACGCTTTATATTTTGCCAACTGGCGTGGACCCGTTTTTTTTGTTGATGATAATTTTATCGGCAATAAAGTAAAATTGAAAAAAGAGATTCTTCCTGCAATTGCTGAGTGGATGGATAAAAGAAAAAATCCATTCTATTTAAACACAGAAGTATCAATCAATCTTGCAGATGATGATACACTGATGGAACTTATGGTTAAAGCCGGTTTTGAAGCCGTGTTTATCGGCATTGAATCTACGAATGAAGATAGTCTGGTTGAATGTAACAAGGTTCAAAATAGAAATCGTGATCTTATTTCAAGCGTAAGGAAAATTCAACAGTTTGGCATGGAAGTTCAGGGAGGATTTATTGTCGGATTTGATAATGATCATCCAAAAATATTTGAAGACGTAACAAATTTTATTCAGCAAAGTGGTATCGTAACTGCAATGGTTGGATTACTTAATGCACCAAAAGGAACAAAGCTTGAGAAAAAACTGCTGGACGAAGGCAGAATGCTAAATGATTTTACCGGTAACAATACGGACTTTACGATTAATTTTATTCCCAGGATGGATTCCGAAAAATTACTTGAAGGTTATAAATCTATTTTGAAAACAATTTATTCGCCTAAATATTTTTATGAACGAGTAATGCTGTTTATAAAAGATTTTGAACCGAAGAAGAAGAAAGTTTTTCATCTCAACCCCAATTACATTCTTGCTTTGTTTAGATCGATGTTCAAATTAGGAATTGTTGGTGAAGAGCGAATCTATTACTGGAAATTATTTATCTGGACGTTGCTCCGTAAGCCGCAGCTTTTTTCGTTAGCAATATTGTTTTCGATTTACGGATTTCATTTCAAAAAAATATCTGAAGGATTTTGTTAAGAATATCTTTCGTTAATAAATAATTATGTTGTTGAACATAGAAGAAGTATAAAAAAAATAACATTTAATATATATCAGAAGGAGTACAAAACATTGAACAAACCGAGAATCAAAACCAGCTGGTTCTATCACATTATTATTGGTCTAACAATAATAAATATGTTATTAAAAAAATGAATTTATGGAAATTGCCGGGATGTAATAGCAGAATCGGTTTTCTGATTCTTTAATGATTCCCAAATGTGGGGGAATGATAATTAATATAACTTAATGAAGACTTTAAATTTTTCATTATCATATTTTATAAAAAATTATTAATTCACTTAAAAAATGTAGTTCTTTTTTCATCCTTGTGCTCTATTGGATTCTCTTCCTTCAATTTTTAGCTTTTAAAGAGAAATTAAAGACATATATAAAGTTGTTTCGTTAATGTTTTCATAGTAATAAAAAGCATTGATTAAATTGAGACTCAGTTATGCGTATCGTTAAGGAGCCGTTTATATATGCTATCAATATTAAATGGTTGTTATTAAAGGATTTGAAATGTGTTTCTGATTGTGCTTAGTAGATTAAACATTTAGATTAAATAAAGCGAGTTAACTTTTAATGCAATTAATTGGTGCGGGCAAAATTATTTTGTTTTTATGTTCAAAAGTCGATTCATTATTATTCACTTTAACATTTGGAGTTCCTTAGTGCTATATGAAAAGAATTACGAAAAAGAAAACAATTTCTAAACGATCTTTGATAAAAAAGAATACTCCCGAATTATCATCTTTAAATAATTCATTTTATGTAGTGGGTATTGGTGCATCTGCTGGCGGGTTAGAGGCTCTCGAAAGATTTTTTGAAAGTATCACTGAGAATACGGGAATGGCTTTTATTGTAGTGTCGCATTTAGATCCCAAACATGTAAGTATTATGCCGGAGCTAATTCAAAAATATACGAAGATGAAATTGTTTCAGGCTGAAGATGGGATGATTATTCAACCAAATCATGTTTACGTTGCGCCACCCAACAGAGATTTAGCATTACTTCATGGTATTATTCAACTTATTGAACCTCCGGAACCACATGGGTTCAGACTTCCGATAGATTTTTTCTTCAAATCCCTTTCTGCAGATTTAGGCGAAAAAGCTATTTGTATTATCCTTTCCGGTATGGCTTCTGACGGTACTGCAGGATTAAAAGCAATAAAAAGTGAATTGGGAATGGTAATGGTTCAAGAGCCAAATTCTGCAAAATTTGACGGTATGCCAACCAGTGCCATTAAAACAGGATTAGCGGATTATATTCTTCCACCCGAAAAAATGCCTGATCAATTGATTAAATATGTCTCTCAAAAAGTTAAAGGTGTTTTATTAGATAAAGCACTTACCGAAGGGAAAATTCCCGATGCATTTCAGAAAATTTTTATACTGCTTAGAACTCATACCGGTCACGATTTTTCTCATTACAAACAAAATACAATTTACCGTCGTGTAGAAAGAAGAATGAATATATCCCAGTTGGATAATCTTCCTAATTACATCCGGCTGCTGCAGGAAAGCCCTGCAGAAATTGATAACTTGTTTAGAGAACTTTTAATTGGAGTTACAAATTTTTTCAGAGATCCCGAATCATTTGAGAAATTAAAAAAAATATTATTACAGTTAGTAATTAGTAAACCGGAGGATGGTAAGATAAGAATTTGGGTGCCGGGATGTTCGACAGGTGAAGAAGCATACTCAATTGCGATTATATTGCATGAGTGTATGAGTGAAGCTAAGAAAATTTTAAATGTACAAATATTTGCCACAGATATTGATAGTAATGCAATTAATAAAGCCCGCATTGGCGCATTCTCAGGAATTGAATCCGATGTTAGTAAGGAACGTTTAAAAAGTTTTTTTACTTCCGAAAGAAATCTTTTTCATATTCGAAAAGAAATAAGAGAAATGATAGTTTTTGCACCGCAAAGCCTTGTTAAAGATCCTCCATTTACCAAACTCGATTTAATTTCCTGCCGAAATCTTTTAATTTATTTTAATGCAGAACTACAGAAAAAAATAATTCCCATATTTCATTATAGTCTTTTGCCTAACGGATTACTTTTTCTTGGCTCATCAGAAACTATTGGTGAGTTTGTGGATCTGTTTTCTTTGGTAGATAAAAAGTGGAAATTTTATAAAAGACGAGAGTCTATTTACTCTGCACAACCTTTTATGGAATTTCCTGTTCCGCACTCAATTGGAAAAATTTACGGCACTACTATGAAAATAAATGAATTAAAAAACATTCCTCAGTTAGCAGAAAAAATTATACTGCAAAGCTACTCTCCAAATTGTGTGATAATAACAGAGAGCGGCGATATAGTTTATATACATGGCAGAACCGGCAAATATCTTGAGCTTACACACGGCGAAGCAAAGATGAATATTTTTGAAATGGCACGAGAAGGGTTAAAACAGGAGCTTCCGGTATTAATTAGAAAAGTATTATCAAGCAAAAAACAATTAACCGCCGAAGGGATAAAAGTTAAATCTAACGGCAGCGCGCAGTTAATTAATCTTAAGGTTAAACCTATTAAAGAACCGGCAGAAATGCGAGGTTCGTTACTAATTATTTTTGAGGATATAAAATTAGAAAAGAAAGTGCCGGGTTCTAAAAAAATACATTATGAAAAAAAATCAGAAAAAGTTATTAAAGAACTTGAGCACGAATTAAAATCTGCAAGAGAAAATTTACGGACAATGATTGAGAAATTGGAAACATCCAATGAAGAACTTAAATCAACAAACGAAGAGATGCAGTCAACCAACGAGGAGATGCAAAGTTCTAATGAAGAATTGGAAACATCCAAAGAAGAACTACAATCGTTAAATGAAGAATTAATTACGGTAAATACCGAACTGCAGAATAAGAATGATGATTTATCAATTATTAATAATGATATGAAAAACCTGCTGGATAATATTGATATTCCAACCATTTTTCTGGATAATAATTTACTTATTAAAAGATTTACCTTTAACTCAACAAAGGTTATAAATTTAATCGAGTCTGATATTGGAAGACCTATAAATCATATTGCCACAAATCTTAAATATGAAAAATTAGTTGAGGATGCTAAAGAAGTTTTAAGAACCCTTGCTTTTAAAGAAGCTGAGTTACAAACCAATGACGGTATCTGGTATCAAATGCGGATTTTACCTTACAGGACAATAAGTAATTTTATTGACGGCGTTGTAATTACATTTGTAAATATTAACAATTTAAAAATCGCTTATGAGGAAATATCTAAACTGAACCAGGAAATACAGCTTGCACGTGATTTTTCAAATAATATTGTTGAGACACTGCGGGATTCACTTCTTATACTTGATGATAAGTTGAAAGTACTTTCTGCTAACAGAGCATTTTATAAAACATTTGACACCATAAGCGAAAATGTAGTGGGTAAATTTATATACGAGCTTGAAGATAATAATTGGGATATACCCGAACTACGAAAACTTCTGGAAGAAATTATTCCTGAAGCCACTTTTTTTGAGGCTTTTGAGGTTGAATACAATTTTAAAAAAGGCGGCAAAAAAAGATTATTATTAAATGCCCGCGAGGTATTTCAAGGAGATAAAGAATCTAAACTTATTCTTCTTGCAATACAGTCTTAAATAGAATAAAGAGGTTCAATAATGAAAACGGTGATTAAAAAATCTGACAAAACTGAAAAGAAGAACATAATGAAAAAAAGCGAATCAAAAACTAAAGTACCCGCTGCTCAACAATTTGAAGATATTCAAAAACTGGTGTATTTACTTCAGGTTCACCAGGTTGAACTTGAACATCAAAACGAAGAACTTAGAATTGCGCACGAAGAGCTGGAGGAATCGAGAAATAAATATGTAAACCTTTTTGATTTTTCACCGACTCCTTACTTTACACTGGACAAAGGCGGCATAATTAAGGAAGTAAATTTAAGTGCAAGTAAAATGTTTAGTGTTGACCGGAACAAATTAATCGGCAAGTGCTTTACTATTTTTATCTCTTTAGAGCAAAGAGATATTTTCAATTCTTTTATTAACAATGTTTTAAACTCTGACGTAAAACACTCTTGCGAATTAAAAATAATAAACAAGGATAAGCGAATATTCCAAGTTCTGCTGGAAGGGTTAAAGTTAGACGATACCTTGGGGTTGGATCAAAAATGCCAGGTTGCACTAATTGATTTGACAGAATACAAGAAAATAGAAAATTCTTTAAAAGAATCTAACGAACAGCTTACGGAACTTAACGCCACTAAAGACAAATTTTTCTCAATCATTGCGCATGATTTAAGAAGCCCTTTCCAGTCATTACTAAGTTTCTCCGAATTACTCGTTACGGAAATTGAAACTTTGTCGCATGAAGAGATAGTATCATTTAGCGGGATTTTAAATAACAATTTGAGGAGTCTTTATGGTCTTCTGGTTAATTTACTTCATTGGTTGTTTTTGCAAAGAAACCTACTTGAATGTAACCCGGTAAATATTAACCTGTATGACGAGGTAAATAAAATAATGGGAATATCCAAGCAAAGCGCTAAAGAGAAAAATATTGACATATCCAATAATATTAATATCGGAACCTTAGTTTTTGCAGATATTGATATGCTTCGCTTGGTTATTCAAAACCTGATATTAAATGCAATCAAATTTACCCAAACAAATGGACGGATAATTGTTTCATCTATTAGAAAAGGGGGGAATGTCGAAGTGTCTGTGGAAGATAATGGAATAGGAATCGATAAAGAGAATATTTCTAAACTATTCCAGTTTAACACAATCTTTACAACCGAAGGCACTCTTGGTGAAAAAGGAACAGGACTTGGATTACCGCTTTGTAAAGAATTCGTTGAACGAAACTCAGGTAAAATTTGGGCTGAAAGTGAGTTAGGGAAAGGGTCAAAATTTATATTCACTTTACGCGTAGCGACATAGAAATCTTAATAAATTCAAAAGATTTTCCTTTTGCACATAGTAATAACAGCTATTTCTACTTAACCTCTTATATTAATGGGAAAATGATTTTAAGGGGATTAAAGTCTAATGAGATTTTGGTTTTAATTTCTGTCAAATGGAAACGCAATGAAAAAAATTCGGACACTACTTATCGAAGATAATCAACTTTTGCGCGAAAGTATTACTGCATTGCTTAAAAAACAATCAGATATAACTCTTATTTCTGCCATTGATAATGGTGAAAAAAATTTGGTATTAATAGATAAGATAAAACCCAATATAGTGCTTCTCGATATTGGTTCACGAAATCAAAACAGTTTGCAGGTTATTAAATTAATTAAGAAGATTTTTTTTGAAACTAAAATTATAGTGATGGATATTATCCCGTTACAGACAGATGTTCTTGAATTTGTACAAGCTGGTGTCTCGGGTTTTATTCTTAAAGAGGCAAACATTGTTGAATTATTAAAAACTATTCGATCAGTTTATGAAGGGGCTCAAGTACTACCGTACCAATTAACCGGCTCACTTTTTTCTCAGATTGTTAAACAGGAATTTTACGTACCCGGACTTTCTGCAATCAATAAATCGGTTCGTATGACAAAACGTGAGCAGCAGGTAATCAAATTAATTGCAGACGGTTTAACCAATAAAGAGATAGCTGAAGAACTTCATGTTTCAATCTACACTGTAAAAAGTCACGTTCATAACATTCTTGAAAAATTAGCGCTTAATACGCGCATCCAAATTGCAAAACATATTCATTCTTCTGACTCAAATAAAAATGAAACAGATACGAATTAGTTACTTAACAAATAATTATATTCCCGCAGTCGAAAACTCACCCAAAAGATGTAGTCCCTTTTTCATCCCTTTGCCTGATTGTGCTGCTTTATTTCTCTTCTTACTTTAACATAGAAATTAAAACCGAAAGGATACTTATTATGTTATACACAATCGCGGTGGTTCTGGTAGTCTTATGGCTTCTTGGACTGCTAACCTCCTACACTATGGGCGGCGTTATTCACATTCTGCTTGTAATTGCCATAATAATGATCGTTGTAAATCTTATAAATGGACGACGCGCACATTAATCTAGCGTTACACTCAATGTTTCGGAAAAGTAACTATTACTAACAATAAAAATCCGGGAAATATATTTTGAAATAAAAAAAGTTATAATCAAAAAATATCTTTTATATTATTTAATTAACAAGATGAGGAAAAAATGAAAAAATCAATTTACTTGCTCATATTACTTGGTCTGATTGTTATGAGCCAGCCTAACCAAGCACAATTTAAGGATTGGGGCACCAAATTTGGTATCCGTGGAAGTATCTTATTTCCAGAAAATGAGTTTGCAAATTTAGGATTCAGTGGAAATGATGATTTTTCTTTCGATTGGTACAAAGCTTCCTGGCTCGGTGAAGCTTTCTTTGCCTTTGAATTAAACAATGCCTTAGAAATTTCATTAAACGGTGGTTATGGAAAATATGCCGGAAAAGCATATTTTGATAATGTAGATGCAGGATTCGGAGAATATGAATCTACGATCATCCCAATTTCACTAAGATTCAGAATAAGTCCTTTTGATTCTAAAGGATGGAATCCGTACTTCTATTTTGGCGGTGGAGTTATGAACTTTAGTATTGATACAAAGCCAATGATAGTTGGCGGAGTTGCAACTGAAGAAGACGGTTGGGTTGCAATTATTCCTGCGGGTATAGGTGCAGAATTTGCACTTGGCGAAAGAGTGCTTTTGGATTTTGAACTGGGCGGCGCACTTTCATCCACTTATGATTTAGATGCTTACAGAGCAGGCTCTGAAGATCTTTGGGATTCATACTATAATGCTTCCTTAGGTTTAACTTTTACCGGCGAAAACTGTAAATCTGATAAAGATAAAGATGGACTTGGAAAATGTGATGAAGTTAAGATCGGTACTGATCCTAATAATCCGGATACAGATGGCGACGGCTTAAATGATGGCGAAGAGTTTTTAACCTACAAAACAAATCCATTACACGTAGATACCGATTTAGATGGTTTAACTGATGCTGTTGAAGTTAACTCCTCAAAAACTAATCCGCTTATTGCTGATACAGATAATGATGGTTTAAATGACGGTGAAGAAGTTAACAAATATAAAACCGATCCATTAAAAGCCGATACAGACGGTGATGGCTTAAATGATGGTGATGAAGTAATGAAATACAAAACCGATCCATTAAAAGCCGATACAGATAGTGATGGTTTAACTGATGGCGATGAAGTAATGAAATATAAAACCGACCCGTTAAAAGCTGACACAGATGGCGATGGTTTAAAAGATTATGAAGAAATAATGACTCATAAAACTAATCCTTTGGAAGCAGATACAGATAACGGAACAATTAGCGACGGCGTTGAAGTAAAACGCGGTACTGATCCTCTTGATCCTAAAGATGATATAGTAAAGATTGGTGTTCCTATTGTTCTTGAAGGCATTACCTTTGCTACCAATAAATACAATATTACACCTGAAGCTGAAGTAGTTTTAATGACTGCTCTTAAAACTTTACAGACCTATCCTGAAATTATTGTTGAAATCAGCGGTCACACAGATAATGTTGGCAGCAACAGTTCTAATCAGAAACTTTCGCAGAATAGAGCTGAATCTGTTAAAGGATGGCTTGTTGCAAAAGGAATCGCTGCTGATAGAATAACTGCTGTTGGTTATGGTGAAGAAAATCCAAGAGTTGCAAATGATACACCTGAGAATAAGAGGCTAAACAGAAGAATTGAGTTCAAACGAATTAAGTAATTTGACTTTAATCTGATTATAGGGTGTCTTCGGACACCCATTTTTATTTTCATTCTTAATAAAAAATTGCTTTATAACAAATAGTATGAAAAACTTCCGTAGTAAAAAAATTATCTAAATGTTGCTTAAAAATTATCCGTAGAACAATCTTTTTCAATCAATAGAATTAAGCCTTCTATCATCCCTTTGCCTGATTGATTTGCCTTGTGTCTTCCGATAACTTATAAGATATTCAAAAAAGTAATTATTTTGTTAATGTAATCGTTATTGCAAAACAAAACATTGATTTGGGAGTTATCACTTTAAGCGCTAAATAAATATAGAAAACAATAAAAGGAATTACGGTTACGAAAAAGAATATTTTGTCAGGTTTCGTACTGGTTTTGATGATGATCTTAGCAAAACCAGTTGCAGCCCAGGATCACGGATTTGGTCTGGGAATTATCCTGGGCGAACCAACAGGATTAAGCGCCAAACTCTGGACATCAAAAATAAATGCTTTTGATTTTGGTCTTGGTGTAGGATTGGGAGGGGATCGTATCAAATACAAAGGCGAATATGATAATGGTGGAAGAGTTCATTTTCATATGGATTATCTGTGGCATTCATTTAATGCGATTAGTTCAACAGAAAAATTCCCACTTTATTACGGATTTGGAGGCAGATTTAATACTGGTGGAGGTTATGACGAATCATTTGGTATAAGAGGGGTAATTGGTATAGCATGGTTTCCTCATGCAACACCTATTGATGTATTCGTTGAATTGGTGCCGGTTTTTCAGGTTACGCCGCTTACAGGATTGGGAATTGATGCCGGTCTTGGTGTAAGATATTTCTTTGAATAAGAGATAATAAGTTTACGTGTTTTTTAATTAGCGTTTTAAATAATTTTTGGAGAAACAAAATGAAAAAAATAAAATTAATATTTTTACTTTCATCTTTAGCCATATCTGTTTTTATTTATGGCTGCAGTGCAAGTAACGCTGTTAAAGGTGGAGTTATTGGCGGAGTTGGCGGCGGAGTGGTTGGAGGTGTTATCGGTAACCAATTAGGCAGTACAACTCTGGGCGTTATTATTGGATCCGCTGTTGGCGGCACAGCAGGAGTTTTGATAGGAAACTATATGGATAAGCAAGCCGAAGAAATAAAAAATGATATTGAAGGCGCAAAGGTAGAAAGAGTCGGCGAAGGTATAAAAATTACTTTCGATTCGGGAATATTATTTGAAACTAATTCTTCCACATTACAAGCTGAGGCTAAATCTGATATTTCTAAACTAGTTTTAATTCTTAATAAATATCCTGATACAAATATTCTTGTTACAGGGCACACGGATTCGGATGGTACCGAGCAATACAATCAAACATTATCAGAAAAAAGAGCTAAGGCTGTTTCAGATTATTCTATGTCTCAGGGCATTTCTTCATCTAGACTTTCAATTATTGGATTAGGTGAAGGCGAACCCGTAGCATCAAATGAAACAGTTGAAGGTAAGAAACTTAATAGAAGA
Organism: Ignavibacteriaceae bacterium; assembly: GCA_049294175.1. GTDB lineage: Bacteria > Bacteroidota > Ignavibacteria > Ignavibacteriales > Ignavibacteriaceae > IGN3. The sequence continues at coordinate 18,805 of JBAQCL010000010.1, forward strand.
GTTGAGATTGCAATATTTGCAAATGAAGAACTAAAAGATGCTGCTGAGAGCGGAAAGCTTAATTAAAAGTTCATGGTATTTTTATTGCGTTATATTACTTAAATAATTAGATCGTGTGAAAGTTTGGAATGAATGGATTTGCATGTGCAAAATAGGGAAACCGGATTTCCATCAATTATAAAAATCCTTTGTTAGTAATATCAAAAATACAATAGGTTGATTGTTTCACTAAAGATTTTATTATGCTTTTATAACGAATTAAATAAATCTCTTAAACTTGAATAAAATTATTTATAGAATTTTCATTATTTATAAATTCTCCGGCAATTGTTGAAGAATTGATGGATGAACCTGCAAGGCTGACAGCCACCAAAGCGGAATAAATAATAAACTTATTATAATTCTTAAATAACAGCCTTCCGGATTTAGAGAAGTTAACCGAAAATTGAATCCCGTTTTTTATTGATTCAACAGGATAAACCGTAGTGTCCACCAAAAAATCATACGATTGTTTTTTGATTTTGGTTGCTTAAAAAAATGATGTTGAAAACATTCAATAACTTATAAAATTTATTTAGTTCTACGGTTTTAAAATCCATATTAAAAAGTAATTGATAGTTCTCCGCCATTACTATTCCCGGGTTAAAATCAAAACCAGCCGGAGTTATATGGTTCGTTACCGTTAACAATCCATCTTTAGTAAAGTGTAGATTATGTTTAATTATCCTATGATAAGCTGAAGTGCCTTTAATTTTAGCCTGCTTCCAGCATAATGATAATTCCGGTGAAGTATTAATTAACTTAGCAAACTGCACAACTGTTCCAAAAGCATTCCCTGAAGTTTTAGCTTTTTCAGTTTGACTTATGTTATATGTGCGGGTCTGTTTGAAACAAAAGCTTTGCCGTTCATCCGCCGGAAAACCCGGTTACTGATTTTGTCTGCATGCGTGCCTGATACTTCCGGTTTAAATCCTGCTATAATGTTAACACGACTTTTATATTTACCTTTAACCCTTTGAATAATATAACTTAACTATATTTATAACGCTTTCAAAACGAATTCAGAACGGATTCAGAACGGATTCAGATGGGATTTAAGAGGGAACAGTATGGGAAGAGAAGGAGTATGAAAACCGGCAAAATACAGTTAGACTAAATCAAATACTTTTTTTAAGTTAAAATGTAATTTTTGTTAAGCATTGTACATTGTAAACTATGCGCCTGTCCGCCTGTGGTGGATTGTTAATTGTAAGGAAATTACACTCCCTTCATATTTCATTTCTATTACCGGGGGTGCTGAGTTGGTGGGAACATTTTAATGAACAATTAAGAATGAACAATTTATAATTAAGAATCATTTAATGACTGATACCAAATCGAAACTTATCTTAGAATACTTTCATAAAGTTAAGCAGGCTAATAAAGAGCATACTAAGAAAGAAGCATTTAAGGATTTATTAAACAGGCTTTACAGTGATGATAAAGATATTTTAATGCTGATTGATAAAATTACTCTTGGTGCTGAAACTACGATTCTTAACATTCCGAGAAAAGATAAACTGCATAAAGGAAGCGCAGATACTCTTTATAACAAAATAATTATCGAGTTTGAAAATGATTTGAAGGTTACGCTAAACCACGCAAAGGAACAGTTAGCCGGTTATTTGCTCGGACAGTTTAACTCCGGTGAAGGTTATAATTTTACTTTGATTGCTTCAGATTTTATTACGTGGAAAGTTTTTGCTCCTGCTGTTGATTGCCTTGACAGGTTAAATGAATTAAAAGAAGATGAATTAAAACTTGATGAAATTAAAAGCGCTTCATTTGTATTGAATGAAAAAAACGCCGAAGAATTTTATTACTGGATAGACCGTTTTCTTTTTAAGGAAGAAAAGCAGCGTGCAACCTTAAAAAGAATTGAAGAAGCATTCGGCTACCAAAGCAACGTTTTTATAGACAGCTACCGGGAATTAAACAACTGGTTCAGGGAAGCGAAAAAGTATGGCGAGGTTCAGGTTTCTTATGAGCAATGGAATAAGTTTTTAAGCGTTGCTTACGGTTCATTTGACGGAAGAGAAAGTATTTTTCTTATCCATACTTATCTTAGTGTTTTTTCAAAGATGCTTGCTTACAGCGTTGTTTCCAACGATGATTATATTGATGACGACGAGCTAAAATCAATTTTAGACGGAAGCATTTTCTATAAATACAACATCAGGAATTTTGTAGATAACGATTTTTATCATTGGGTTGTAAGCGATAGAAATTTTAAGAGCCTTAAAAAAGTATTTCGTCTGATTGCCCAGGAAATTTCTTTTTTTGATTTTGATAAAGTTGATGAAGATGTTCTTAAAGGTGTTTATCAAGAGTTAATTGACCTGGATACAAGACACTCACTTGGCGAGTATTACACTCCCGATTGGTTATGTGAGAGAATTGTAAAAGAATTTGAATTTAAACCATCGGATAAAATTCTTGATCCCGCCTGCGGAAGCGGTTCTTTTTTACGTGCTGCAATTCATAGAATACGAGAATTAAATCCTGATGTAAACGCGGAAGAAATAAACGAACAGATTTACGGAATAGATATTCACCCGTTAAGTGTGCAGATAGCAAAAACAACTTTGCTTCTTGCACTTGGTAAAGAAATAATTGATGCAAAGAATCCTGTTTACTTAAATATTATTCTTGCAAATACTTTGCTTGCGCCGGAAGGAGTTCAGAATCTTTTTGGAAAAGATTTTACGCTTAATATTGATAAAGAGAAATACCTGCTTACAACACAGGCGCTTGATGATGTAAAGTTGTTTGATGATGCTCTTGAGATTTGCGATGAACTTGCTGAACAAACTATGGGGAAAAAAGAATCCGCCTTAGGCGGAGAAGAAGTTTTTGAAAACATTTTACGAAAGAAATTAAAAGGTCACCCGTTAAACAAACAGATTATTGAAAGCTTTTACAAAGTTTATACCGGACTTAAAAGTGTAAAAGAAAAGGGAAGAGACAGCATCTGGAAGTTTATAGTACAGAATTTATACAAACCTTATTTTCTTGCGGGCAAATTTGATTATGTAATTGGCAACCCGCCGTGGTTTACTTACAGCTCTATTAAAAATGAAGAATATCAAAACACATTAAATGAACTTGCTGAAATCTACCGGGTTAAACCTGAAAAGGTTGCAAACTTTCCGCATTTAGAAATTGCTGCAATCTTTCTTGCAAATTGCAGTAACTATTTTCTTAAAGAAAAAGGAATAACTGCTTTTGTTCTTCCTCGTAGTTTTTTTAGCGCTGATCATCACGATAATACAAGAAGCGGTAAAGCAAGCGGATTTAAGTTTTTGAAGATATGGGATATGCAAAATGTAATTCCATTGTTTAGAGTGCCAAGCTGCGTATTTTTTGTTGAGAAGTATGAAAAGAAATCTTTGCCGATAAACGGGCTGCCCGGGCTAAAATTTTCAGGAAAGCTTACCGAACATAATTGCAATCTTTTAATCGCTTCTGAAAAATTAGAAGAAAAAAGCGCTAAGTGGTATTATGTTAAACAAGGCAAAGCATCAGCCATTTCTGATAAAAAGACAAAGAATAATGTAAATGAGAATCCTTACAAAAAACATTTTAAACAAGGAGCTACAATTGTTCCAAGATGTTTTTACTTTGTAGAGCTTACGCAAGAAACTCCAAAAGATTTTGAAGATAGAACAATCAACATAAAGACATCCGATAGGATTGAAGCGGATGCAAAGAAGCCGTGGAAAGGATTGAAATTTACAGGCAAGATAGAAAGTAAATTTGTTTTTAGAACTGCACTTGCCAAAAGTATTTTGCCGTTTGCTCTTTACAAACCTGATTTGGTTGTATTACCTGTTTTGATTGAAAAAAATAATGCAGGAAATAAAGATGTGAAATTACTCTCTGCTAAAGATTTAATGCAGGAAGGTTATTTGAATGCTTCTAAATGGTTTGGGAATGTAGAAAACACCTGGCAGCTTCTTAGAACTGAAAAGAACCAGAATATTTCAAGTGAAGACTATCTTAACTGGCAGAATAAATTAACAGAACAAAAACTTGATGCGCCATATTTAGTTTTATATAATTCATCAGCTAAAAATGCAAATGCAACTTTGATTAAACGAAGCGAATTAGATTTAGATATATTTGTTGAAAGTGTTGCCTATGTTCTTTTTACTAATGATTTAAAAGAAGCTTATTATTTAACTTCAATATTTAACTCAAGCGTACCAAATGAAAAAATGAAGGATTTTCAATCGAAAGGATTATTTGGTGCAAGACACGTCCACAAAAAAATACTTGATATTTACTACCCAAGATTTGATGAGACAAACGAAACACACATTAAACTTGCACAACTAAGCGAGCAGGCACACAAAAAAGCAAAACAATATTTGGAAGCAAATCCACCGCAACAGGAACTTAGTGCAATTCATCTTGGCAGATTAAGAGTAGCAATAAAAAAACATCTTTCAGAAGAAATGAAAGAAATAGATAATCTTGTTAAAAAGGTGATGGGGTAAGAATATCAGACTTTTTGCAATAAAAATAACTCTGTTTTTAAGAACTCGAATGACTAAATTTGAACTATGAAATTTGAAGTTGAAATAAATAATAAATTGCTTATTTGGGCTATAGAACGTGCAGGAATTAATATAGATGAAGTATCGCGGACAATTCCTTCGTTTTCATCCTGGTTGCTAGGTAAAAAGAAACCAACAGTAAAACAATTAGAAAAATTTGCACAGAAAGTACATATACCTTTTGGTTATTTATTTCTTGAGAATCAACCGGAAGAAAAACTGCCGATTCCTTTTTTTAGAACAGTAAATAGTCAAGAACATAAAATCAATCTCAATATTTATGATTCTGTTCTAATGTTACAACAGAGACAGAGTTGGTTGACAGACTATCTAAAAGAAAACAATTACTTACAGTTAAACTTTGTTGGTAGGTTTAGCAGCAATCCTGATATAAATGAAGTTGTAAAAGATATAAGAACAACTCTAAAAATAAATGAAGATTGGGCAAAAACATTTTCTACCTGGGAAAAAGCAAAAGATCATCTAACTCAACTGATAGAAGATGCCGGTATCATAACTAATTTCAGCAGCATTGTTGGTAATAATACACATAGAAATATTAAAGTTGATGATTGTCGTGGATTTGTTCTTGTTGATGATTATGCTCCATTTATGTTTATAAATTCGGCTGATAGTAAATCCGCTCAGATGTTTACCATGGCACACGAGTTAGCTCATATTTGGATAGGGCAAAGCGCAGGATTTGATTTCAGACAACTTCAACCTGCTAATAATCAAATCGAAGTATTATGTGATAAAATAGCTGCGGAGTTTTTGGTCCCGGCTAAATCTATTGAGGATAGATGGCAGACAGTCAAAGATATTTCTCAGCTAGCAAGATATTTCAAAGTAAGTCAAATAGTTATTGCAAGACGTTTATTAGATTTGGGTAAAATTACTAAAAATGAATTCATCACTTTTTATGATAATTATATAAATCAAGATTTTGCCCGTTCTGAAAGTAGAGAAGGCGGAGGTGATTTTTATAAGACTCAAAGAAAGAGATTAAGCGTCAGATTTTTAAATTTTGTTAATCAGGCAGTTAAAGAAAATAAATTGCTTATACGTGATGCCTATAATTTAACTAATCTTAAAGGGGAAACTTATCATACGTTTATGAGGGAGCATCTAAACTGATGGATGTTTTTATTCTTGATGCTAATTTTTTTATTCAGGCGCATAGAATAAACTATCCATTAGATGTTGCAACCGGTTTCTGGACAAAAGTAAAAGAACTTTCAGAAATTGGTAAAATCATTAGCATTGATAAAGTAAGAGATGAAATATTTGAAAATGAAGATGCATTGACTGATTGGATCAAAGCGAATCTTCCTGAAAGTTTCTTTGTTAGTACAAACACTGGTGCAGTACTTACTAACTATACAAATGTTGCAAGATGGGCAAATTCTAAAAATACCCACTACCTTCCTCAAGCAATAAGTGAATTCCTGGATGCGGATAATGCAGATGCCTGGTTAGTTGCATATGCTTTATCAGATGCTGCACATAACTACATTATAACTCAAGAAATTAGTGAACCGAACAAAAGATCTAAAATAAAAATTCCTGATGTGTGTAATCATTTCAAGATTAAATATGCGAATACAATAGAATTATTTAGAAAACTTGGTGCAACATTTTAATTTAAGCGCTTCTGTTTTTTTTACACATTATATATTTCTGAGGGGACATGTCGGACATAAAACTATTTCAGATCAACCGCAGATAGATTCGGTCAAATCTACAAAATCAAAAAAGTGAAAAACTGCTAATAAGTGAAATAAATAATTTTTAACTTTGTTTATGTATTACAGAAGAAAAATATTATTAGCGCTATTACAAACCTTTGGTGGTGTGCTGCCAAAGATAGATTTTCAGAAGTACTTATTTCTTTTAAATGTAAATAAGCAAAATCCTTTCTTTGAGTTTATTCCTTATAAGTACGGCTGCTTTTCATTCCAGGCAAACCAGGATATGTCAACAATGGTTAAGTACAGCCTCGTAACAGAATCTGAAAAAAACTGGCAATTAAAAAGTGATATAAATTATCTTAATGATCTTAAAGAAGAAGACAGTAAACGGATAAAAGAATTACAAAATCGTTTCGGAAATCTAAAAGGCAGAAATCTTATAAAATATGTATATGAAAACTATCCTTATTATTCAATAAACAGCACAATAAAAGAAACAATACTTGATAGAGAACATTTAAAAGCTGTAGAAAATTCAAGACCAAATAAAAGCGAGTTTACTTTATACTCAATAGGATATGAAGGTAAAACCGTTGAGCATTTTACGAATGAATTAATAGGGGAAGACATAAAGGTGCTTTGCGATATTAGAAAAAATGCACTTAGTATGAAGTATGGATTTTCTAAGAAACAGTTAAAAAATGTTGTTGAAAATGCAGGTATAAAATATATCCATTTCCCTGCACTCGGAATTGAATCCGATAAACGTCAGCAATTACACTCAAAAGAAGATTATGATAATCTGTTTCGAAACTATGAGCTAAATACTATTCCTCAGAGAGATGCGGAAATATCAGAACTGTATAAAATATTTATTGAAAATAAAAGAATTGCTTTAATGTGCTTTGAAGCCGATCATAATTTCTGTCATAGAAGCAGAACAATTGAAGCGCTTGAAAAGAAATTTGAAAAGGATTTTTTAATAAAACATTTATAGGGGGTAAAATGCGTACTAAAGTTCTTATCACAGTAAAAGCCTATCCTGCACTTTCCAAAAAATATAACGAAACAGTCTGTACAGCAGGAATAACCGAAGAAGGAAAATGGATAAGGATTTACCCGATTCCTTTCAGGCAGTTAGACTATGATAATCAATTTAGAAAATATGAATGGATTGAATTAGATCTGGTAAGAAATTCAAATGATTTCAGACTTGAATCTTATCGACCGAAATACTTTAAACTGGATGATCTCATATCTTACGGAATTATAAAAGCTGATCGGGATACCTGGGCAGAAAGAAGAAAATTTGTTCTTAAAAATATTTACACTAATCTTGAAGAATTAATTACTGAGGCAAAAAATAAAGATATTTGTACTTCACTGGCAGTATTTAAACCAACAAAAATTATTGATTTTATTTATCACGAGACTGATAGAGAATGGGAAAAGGGGAAAATTGATTTCCTTAAAAACAAAAAATTGCAATTAAACTTGTTCGAGAACAACGAACAAAATGATATTGATGAATTTGAAATTGTGGATAAACTGCCTTATAAGTTCTCATTTAAGTTTGAAGATGACTCAGGTAAAGAATCGACGTTAATGATTGAGGATTGGGAAACCGGTATGCTGTTTTGGAACTCACTTAGGAGAAATGAAGGGGATGAAGTAAAGGCTTGCGAGGATGTAAAGAAAAAGTACTTTGAGGATTTTGCTAAGACAAAGGATTATTATTTCTTTTTAGGTACAACAAAAAGATTCCATTTTACTGCACCAAATCCATTTGTAATTATTGGTGACTTTAGACCCAAGCACATCAAGCAAGAAAATTTGTTTTAAAATTATGATGGCTGTACCTTTATCTCGGCTGTCAAGAACCATTTCTCGACAGAAATTTAATTTTTATATAAAAGAATAAGTTATATGTCAGACATAAAACTATTTCAAATCAGCAGCAGCAAAGCAACTGAATTAGAAGGCAAATAAGTTACAATAGAAAAAACACTTCAGACTTTGATAGAAAAACATCTTGAAACTTTTCTTGGCGTAACATTCCTTGCAACAGAATATTCAACAGGTATAAAACACGGCGGCAGAATTGATACCCTTGGTATAGATGAAAACAACTGTCCCGTAATTATAGAATATAAACGAGCCAGCAATGAAAATGTTGTAAATCAAGGCTTGTATTACCTGGATTGGCTGCTAGATCATAAAGCAGAATTTCAAATGCTTGTGTTAAACGCAAAAGGCAAAAATATTTCAGACAATATCGAATGGGAAAATGCACGACTAATCTGCATCGCTGGGGATTACACAAAATACGATAGCACGCTGTAGAACAAATGAACAGAAATATCGAACTAATACGTTACCACAAATACGAAAACCTTTTATTATTTGAACTTGTAAACGCCACTTCAGAATTTGAACCGGAAAAAACGCATCGTAAAAAATCTAAAGCAAAACCATGTAACAAATACAAAACAGTAGCAGAATTTTATGATGGATGCAGTGATGATTTGAAAAATAGATTTGAAGAATTAAGTCAATTTATATTTAATCTTGGTGATGGAATACAATTAAAAAAGATGCGCTGGTAATTTGCATTCAAGAAAATAAGAACATTCGCGTCATTTGCATTTCAGCCGGTAGGCAATACGATTCAAATGTGGGTGCACGCAGATTTAAGCAAAGTAAAATTGGAAAAAGAATTCACAAGAGATGTGTCAAAAGTTGGTCATCACGGTTTAGGCAATTTAGAAATAAGAATAAAATCCGCAGAGGATTTAGAAAAAGCAAAATCTTATATTATTAAAAGTTATGAGATGAGCTAGTGTCAAAGGAACTTCATCTATCGGATTGAACAGAGTAGCAACTAGCACACAGGGAAATTCTATCGCTGTTAAATGGGAAATGCAAGCTCAAAAGAATGATTTGGTTAAAGCCGAAGGATTTGGGAATTTTATATTCCACGAGTTAAAACTCGCGGCTATTCAGAGTAATTACTTGGTTTTGGGTATTGTCCTCAAAAACTAAAGCTCGCGGCAATTAAAATTGAGAGTTAATTGAATTTCCATTCCTTACAATGAAATGGAAATGCAGGGAGCGATCTCCCGATCGCTCTGAGAAACTCTAAACCATAAAATTAACCCGGCTTATATTCTAAAAACTAATTCAGCAAAACAATCATTTAATAATCACAGTCAATCAGTAGCCAAAATAATTAGTATTTTATAAGTAACTAAAATAAAAATTTAATTGTCGGATAATTGACAATTTCCATTCTATCATTTGATATTTTAATAAAAGAGAAATTTAAATTTATTTTATAAGTTATTTCCCAAAAAAATATTTATGAAAATCCTATCAAGTTTTTTTGACTGGCTTCAAAAAAATGTTCCGGTTGGCGAAGTAGAACGTTATCCTAAAATTGATAGCAATAGTGAAACATCTATTCCTGGAATTTTTATAGCCGGTGATCTTACCGGAATTCCTCTTCTGAAGCTTGCTGCTGAAAGTGGGAAGAAAGTTGTACGTTATATTATTAATACCGATGAATTCAAAAAATTAAAATTATTAAATGCGCAAAATGATGTTTATGATTTAATTATTGTTGGCGCGGGTCCTGCAGGAATTTCTGCCGGTTTGGAAGCACAAAAGCATAATATCAAATTTAAAATTGTTGAATCGTCCCAAAAGTATAACACAATAATAAACTTTCCCAAAGGTAAACCTATTTATGCTGAACCTGTTGATTATGCGCAGGAATCTGATCTAATAATTAATGATGGAACAAAAGAAACTTTATTAGAAGAGCTTTATACTCAAATTAAAAATAAAAACCTTCCGATTGAAGAAGGTGTAATGGTTGAAACAATTAATAAAGTTGACGATCATTTTGAGCTTGTTGCAGAAAAAAAATATAAAGCGCTTTATATAATTCTTAGTATTGGTAAATCCGGTAACTTCAGAATGCTTAAAGTTCCCGGTGAAAATCTTCCTAAAGTTTATAACAGATTATTTGATCCTGTTGATGCTAAAGATCAAGATGTTCTAATTGTTGGCGGCGGAGACACAGCTTTGGAAACTGCAATTGCTGTGGCTAAATATGCAAAATCCACAACAATATCTTATCGTAAGCCAGCTTTCTCAAGACCCAAGGAAGGTAATTTAGAAGAGCTTAACAAACTTGTTAATAATGGCAAACTTACGCTAATAATGGAATCGGAAGTAAAAGAAATTAGAGAAGATAATGTTGTTCTTGTTGATAAAGATAAAAAAGAAGTGATAATTGATAACTCTATAGTTTTCACAATGATCGGCAAGGAACTTCCGCTTGATTTCTTAAAAAGATCAAAAATTCAGATGGAAGGGGAGCTTTCTCTTACGGCAAAACTTCAATTTACTTTGCTGATACTTTTTGCGGGCGTACTTTATTTTGGAAAAAGCAGCGCTGACCTATTTGAGCATTTTTTGGGAAAAGTAAATTCGTGGTCGGATGTTTTTTCAAATTTATTCAATGCCCGGTTCTGGAGTGATTTTGCCACACTGCCTGTTTTAATAATAGACACAATTTTTTCGGACAAAATAAGAGTATGGAGTTTCACAAAATATTTTAATGCTTTTGTAGCTTATCTATCTTTGATCGGGTTTATTCTCCTTGGAGTCTATCTGCTTTATAAATTTTTCAAAGATTATCTGCCTCAGCTAAAATTTAATTGGCAAACGTTTAAGTACTTCTATTTTGTAATTATAGGAATATTTTTTACAATTATTTTTTTTGGTGGACGATATTTTGGACTTGAGTTCTTAGGTAAATCGCAATCTTTTTGGTACACAGGATTCTATTCACTTACTATTCTTCTTTTTGGATTAAGAAGAATAAAGATGAAACCTACACGATACATCAAACTACAAACGTGGACTTTAATTTTAATACAAGCATTGCCGCTTTTCATTTTGCCGGAATTTGTTTTTCCTATTTTAGGTAAAATCGGGGCACTTGGTGCAAAAGATAGTTTTATGCTCACTCAGGTTTTTCCCGGTGAAAGTTATTGGCGGTCATATGGATTTATTTTAGCATGGCCTTTATTTTTAAGCAATCTATACAGTTCGAATGTAACAACATTCTGGTTGGTCTTTAGTTTTATTCAAACTTTTGTTTTCATTCCTTATATTGTTTATCGATGGGGCAAAGGTGCATACTGTGGATGGATTTGTTCCTGCGGAGCTTTGGCAGAGACTTTAGGTGATGAGTACAGGACGCTTGCGCCGCACGGTCACAAAGCAAAGAAATGGGAAAACCTTGGTCAATGGGTTTTACTTTTTGCTTTTATTGTTACCGGCTTAAAACTATTAAGTGGTTTGTATGATTTTAATATTCCGATTATAAATGAAAAAATTTCTTACTCGGCGGATATTTTACATAATATTTATTACATCGGTATTGATGTAGTTTTTGCCGGTGTGCTTGGTGTAGGTGTTTATTTCTTTTTAAGCGGAAGAGTTTGGTGCCGATTCGGATGTCCTCTTGCCGCCTGGATGCATATTATAAATCGTTTTTCACGTTACAGAATTTTATCTGAAAAGAAAAAATGTATTTCTTGTAATATCTGCACAAAGGTTTGTCATATGGGTATTGATGTTATGAACTATGCCAACAAAGGTATTCCGATGAATGATGTAGAATGTGTTCGTTGTTCTGCATGCGTTGTTAATTGCCCAACAGAGGTTTTGTCATTTGGTGAGTTGCCAAAGATTGATATGAATAATACTTACTATAAAACTAATCCTTTACCGCATTATGAAAAAGAAGATTGGCGGAGAGGTTTGTAGCTTTATAGTTTTAGATAATCTGTTTTGCTTTCTGAATTAAATGGAAAATATTTATTAGTAAAATGTTTAATAAAAATCCCGATAGAAAAATAACTGATTCAATAATTATTTTTCTCCGTTATCCCAAACATGGAAAAGTTAAAACGAGGCTGGCAAAAACAACTTCGCCTGAATTTGCTCTTAGTTTCTATAAAACTTGTGCGGAAAGTTTAGTTAGTAATTTAAAAAGAATTCCCTCTGTAAATCGCTTTGTTTTCTATTCTGATAAGGGCGAAGAAAAAGAAGTAATCAATTGGCTCGGTAATAAAATATTTCTTATGCCCCAGGATGGTGAGGATATTGGAATCAGAATGAAAAAGGCTTTTGAAAGAATCTTTAGCCTGGAATATCAGAAAGTTATAATTGTAGGAACTGATATTCCCGATTTATCAAAAAAAATTATTATAAAAGCGTTTAAGGTATTAGACGATAAGGATATTGTTATTGGTCCATCAAAAGATGGCGGATATTATTTGCTTGGAATGAAAGAACTGCACGATAAATTATTTGAGGGGGTTAAATTCAGTACATCATCAGTATTAAGTGAAACACTTTTGAAGATTAAAAAATTAAAATTAAGTTATGATTTATTACAGGTTTTACAGGATATTGATACCAAAGATGATCTTAATAATTGGCTTAAAGATAAACGGGCACTCAATAAAAAAACAGCAATAAAGTTCAAAGCCGTTTAAACAATTAAACTATCAAATGATAAAATACAAAATTACATTGATTGAAATAATAAGGAAGCGTGCTGATTAGAAGTGCTTATTTGCCTGAAGAAATTTCAAAAAACTAATAGAAATATTTTTTAAAAAACATATCCGGAATCAATATTTTTTATAACGATTATGGCTGGCATTTTAATAAACAAAATAAAGGAGTATAAATTGAACTATTACGAATCTAAAGATCTTAACCGGTTTGCTGAAGTGGGTAAGTTTAAACCTGAATTAATGAAAAAATTTTTTGACTACTACAATTCGGTTATTAGCACTGAAGGAGCTTTGACAAAAAGGGAAAAAGCATTAATTGCTTTAGCTATTGCACACTTTAAGCCATGTCCATATTGTATTGATGCATATACAACCGCATGTCTTGAAAGTGGTTCTAACCCGGATCAAATGACAGAAGCAATTCATGTTGCCGCTGCTATGGCAGCAGGAATAGATTTAGTGCATGGCGTGCAAATGTTAAACGTAATGGAAAAACACGGTGCGTAAATAATTATAGGAAAGGTAAAGTATGAAGGATAATGGTCTCTACTATGTTATAAAAAATAAATACGACTTTGAAAATAAGCTGCGAGATAACAATCTTAATTTAACGCCACTTTCTATTGAAACATTTCAGGTAAATATTACCCTTAAGTGTAATCAAGCATGTTTGCATTGCCATGTAGATTCATCTCCAAAAAGAACGGAGCAAATGAACAAAAAAACAATTGATAAATGCCTTGAGATTTTAAAGGATAATCCGCAAATAAAAAACCTTGATATTACCGGAGGAGCCCCGGAGTTAAATCCTCATTTTGATTATTTTGTACTTGAAGCCAAAAAACTTGGTAAACATATTATGGTTCGACATAATCTTACAGTAACAATTGATGGAGACCCTGATGCAAAAGAATCAAAAAAATATCTGCCTGAATTTTATGCAGATAATCAAGTGGAAGTAATATCTTCATTACCATATTATCAGGAATATTTTACAGATAAACAAAGAGGAAAGGGTGTCTTTCAAAAAAGTATTGATTCATTACGAATGTTAAATGAAGTTGGTTATGGAAGTGAAAACAGCAAGTTAGTTATAGATTTAGTTTATAATCCTGTAGGAGATTTTCTTCCCGCATCCCAGCACACTCTTGAAGCAGATTTTAAGAAAGAACTCTGGGAATCATATAAATTAAGGTTTAATAAACTTTATACAATTACTAATATGCCAATTCATCGTTTCAAAGATCAGCTTTTGAGAAATGGAACTTACGAAGAGTACATTGAAAAGTTAATTAATGCTTTCAATCCTGATGCGGCAATGGGTGTAATGTGCAGATCCTTAATCAGCGTATCTTATGATGGGAAAATATATGATTGCGATTTTAACCAAATGCTTGATATGCAGGTTAATGTTAGCAAACCAATGACTGTTTTTGATTTTGATTATAACAAACTTATAAACAGGAAAATAAAATTTGATACACATTGTTTTGGCTGCACTGCCGGTGCAGGCAGCAGTTGCGGCGGAGCTATATCAGAGTGATTGAAGATAAGCGAATAGTAGTTATAATTCCTGCTTATAACGAAGAAGAATCACTGCCGCTTGTTATAGAAGACATTCCTGTGTTTGTTGATGAAATTGTAGTTACAAATAATGGCTCAACTGATAACACCGTTGAAGTTGCAAATAAAGCAGGCGCTACTGTTCTTACCGAAATCAGAAAAGGATACGGCTTTGCTTGCCTAAAAGCGATGGATTATATCAGGGATAAAAATTACGATATAGTAGTTTTTCTTGATGGAGATTACAGTGATTATCCGGAAGAAATGGATTGTATTGTTGAACCAATAATTAAAAATGACTATGATTTTGTGATTGGTTCACGAATGAATAGCAAAAGAGATAGAGGAGCAATGCTGCCGCAGGCAATTTTTGGCAACTGGTTAGCTTCATCTTTAATCAATTTTTTTTGGAAATATAAATTCACTGATCTTGGTCCATTTCGTGCAATAAAATATACTTCTCTCATAAGCCTGAATATGCAGGATAAAAATTTTGGCTGGACTATTGAAATGCAAATAAAGGCTGCAAAGCAAAAATTGAAGACTATTGAAATTCCTGTCAGATATAGAAAAAGAATTGGGCAATCAAAAGTAACCGGAACAATTCAAGGGACCGTGAAAGCTTCCGCAAAAATTCTATATCTCATTTTTGTAAGCTTATTCAAGGATTGAAATGTAAAATGCAAAATAAGTTGTGATTTAATCTTAAAATATTCCTTTTAAAATTTAACTAATATTTTTATCCTGCAAGTTTTTGAAGATGATCCTGATCATTGACGATAAGCCTTTTTCTATCAAAATCAATTATGCCTTTCATTCTTATTTGTTCAAGGAAGGAACTTACAGTTTGCCTTGAACAAGAAGTAATGCGTGCTATTTCTATATGCTCAAGAAATGATTCTGTGAAAATTTGTGTTCCCGTTTTCTTCCCGAAATTATTTGAATATCTCAATAAGAATGCGGCAACTCTTTGTGTTGCATCTTTAAAAGCCAAATCTTCAATATTTTCTAAGTATGCAAGTATTTTGTTTTTTATGAGATAGGTAAACCAAAGAGATAGATTTGTTTTGTCCATAAATTCCCTAAACTCATTTTTGTCAATTTGATATACAATGCATTCATCAATAGTAAAAGCTATCTCGTTTCTTCTTTTGTTTTCAAGAAAAAATATTTCGCCAAAAATTTCACCTGAGTTAAGGATGGTTATTATTTTTTCTCGACCGTCTTTGGATAGAATTGATATTTTAATTCTACCTTTTTTACAAAGATAGATAGAGTTAGTTATTGTAACAGGTGAATATATTAATTGTTTTTTACTGTATTTTCTTGTAATGGTAATTGAATTAAGATATTCGAGGTCTTCCTTTTTCAGATCGCTAAAAAAAGGAAAGATGTTAAAACGATTATATTCACATTTTTCTGACATATTATTTATTTTATTAAATTAAAATTCATGCATAGTATTTATGATTTTTTATTTTAAATAATTCCTATTCCCAATTAATTAGGGGACAGGAATTATAAAATATTATTTTACAATTATTTTGTATTCCGGTGTCGGATTCAAAGGGCAGCTATATTCATAAGTACCTGATTTTAGTTCAACAATTCCTGTACTTATTGTCTTGCCCTTCTTAATGGTCGCATTGGGCATCGAATTAGGAACTGGTTGTTTTGTTCCGACTTCGTGAATATAGAATCCGACCTCTTTATTTACATCGGCATTTGTAATATTAAACTTGTACTTACCGGGTGCAAGAATTAATTCAGTCTTGTTAAAAGTACCGGGATGCTGAATTAGATTTATTACTTTAACATCATTTTCATCTTTCATCATCTTGTGATCCTTCATCATCATTTTGCTATTATCACTTTTTACAGAATCCTTATTCATCATTTCCATTTGATGTTTCTTATCTCCCTCCTTAGGTTTTTCCATTACCTGGGCAAAAGATAGATTTATAAAAAACAGACCTAATACTACTACAACTACCTGAAATTTTTTGAATGTTGTTTTCATTACTGAACTCCTTTTTGATTTATGAAAATTATTTAAATAACCATGCTAAATTGCTTAAACCTTCTTTTTCCAAATCTTCTTTTGGAACAAATCGAAGCGCTGCCGAATTAAGACAGTATCTCAAATGAGTCGGGGCAGGTCCATCGTTGAATACGTGTCCTAAGTGTGATTCTGCATTTCTGCTTTTTACTTCAATTCTTTCCATCTGGAAAGAACTGTCAATATTTTTAACGATGAATCTTGGATCAATTGGCTTTGTAAAACTTGGCCAGCCTGTCCCTGATTCAAACTTATCCTTAGAACTAAATAACGGTTCCCCTGATATTATATCAACATATATTCCTTCCTTATGATTATCCCAATATTCATTTTTAAACGGTTCTTCTGTTCCGCTTTTTTGTGTTACTTCAAACTGAATAGTTGTCAGTTTCTTTTTTAATTCTTCAACCTTTGGTTTTTTATACTTGTTCGTGTAAATATTGCCCCAAACATTTTTAATATAATCATCTCTTCCGGATGCTTCTCTGTAGCTGTAATATCGCTGCGGATTCTTTTTATAAAAATGTTGTTCAGATTCTTCCACAGGAGAAAATTTTGTGAACTGTACTATCTTTGTTATAACTGGTTTACCCAGGATGGCTATTTTATCAATTTGCTCTTTTGATTTTACAGCCAGATTTTTTTGCGTATCATTTATGTAAAAGATATATGACTTATATTGTGATCCACGATCATGAAATGAGCCGCCATCATCTAAAGGATCAAATTGTCTCCAGTAATAATCGAGTAGTTCCTGATAACTTATTGCGTCCGGATCATATATTACCTTTATAGCTTCAACTTTTCCTGTTGAATTTGAGTTGTCAAATTTTCCTTCTGCATAACCTGATATAACATCTTTTAGTCCTGAAAGTTTTTCAAATGATGCATCCATACACCAATAACAGCCTCCTGCAAATACGGCAACAGCAGTTCCTTCTTTATCTGCAGGAACAACTATTTCTTTTTTTTCTTTTGAGCCAACTTTTCCACAATTAGTTAAGATGATAATTGTGAGTAAAATAAATAAAGTATTTAGTCTCATATTAAATTCTCCATATAGTAGCTATCGTATAAAATTCTTGAGCAAAATTAGTTTGCAATTATCACGGAAAAATCACAAAAGAATCAAAAAAATGAAGTTTTAAAAAAGATTAAAAGATGCTAATACTGGAGACAATTCTGGATTAATTAGTAGTTGAAATTTTATGTTAAAATTATTGGTTATAAAATTTTAAGGATTGTAAACCGGAATATTTAGAATAAAAGATGTACCTCCGGATATTTCACTTTTCACTTCAATACCGAACCCATGAATATCTAAAATTTTTTTTACTATTGTCAATCCAAGACCTGTTCCGGCGGAAGTATCTGAAGATACCCTTTTAATTTGCTGGTATCTGTCAAAAATAATATGAATATCATGGCTGTTTATACCTATTCCGGTATCATTTATTTCAACCACTATCTTATTATGCAATTTTTTATTTAAAGTAATATTTACTTCACCGTTTTCGGGAGTAAATTTAAAAGCATTATCTAATAAATTCTGAAACACTTTCTCCATCATACTTATATCCGCATAAATAAAAGGCAGCTCATCATCCATTTTAAGATTAAGTTTTAAATTTTTTGATTTTGCAATAATTAAATTTTTTTGATGGATATCCTGAAGAAGTTCAGCCAGAGAAAAAGTTTCCATTTGGGGCTGAATTTCTTTGGCTTCTAACTTTGACAATTCAAATAATTCCGTAACTAATAAAAGAAGTCTGTCGGTACTTCCCAAAATTGTTTCAAGATAATTTTTTCTTTCTTCAGGTGATAACGTTTTATCCTTTATCAATACTGTTTCAACATAACCACGAATAATCGAAAGTGGAGTTCTAAGATCATGGGAAACATTTGCAATAAGCTCTCTTCGTAGTACGTCCATTCTTTTTATGTCATCAATGTTTTTTACAATCGTATCTGCCATATCATTAAATGAATTTGCAAACTCAAGCAATTCTCCTTTACTTTTTAACTTTATTCTTGCTTTTAGATTTCCATTCTGGAATGACCGAACAACTACAATTATTTTTTTCAAGTTTCTGATGATAAAGCCAATTGCAAAAAACCCGATAATAATTGCTGCCATTAGCGCTATTATCATTGAACGGACGCCGAGTTTTAATATATAACTTCCAAAAAGAAGTTGCGAAGCATTTTCATATTCCTGTCCACCCAGAATTACATAAATGTATCCCTTAAAGTTTCCATTATCAAAAACTTTTGCAGCCGAAAATGGCTTTTGTTTATCTGGCTTTTTGGGATCTAAAGACATTAAAAATATTTCATGATCAGAAGAAATAAATTCCTTTATCGGTTCAAGTGGAACTTTCTTAATTTTAACCGAATTAATGGGCGCATCAAAAGCGAGAATCGTCCCACTTTTGTCAAGTAAATAAACTTCTATACTGGGGTTAATAACCATCACGTCGTGGAAAACATTTTTCAAAGCAACAATATTTATCGAATCGCCTGAAAAAAATTTATTGTCGGATGTAATATGAGTAGCAATTTTTGTATCAAGCTTCTGACGGGTTTCTTGAAAATACATATCTGCAGTATCAACAAAGATGTAAATATAAATAACAGAAATTATCAGAAGAATAAATAAAAATACTGCTGAAATTTCCCAAAAAAGGGAATTAAAAAAATCTTTCATCTATACTCTTTTTTATTTTTAGACTAAGTATCTAAACGATCATTAAAACGATATCCGACTCCCCAGCTTGTTAAAATAAATTTTGGTTTGGATAAATCTTTTTCAATTTTACTTCTTAACCGGTTAATATGAGAATTAACAGTATGTTCGTAACCTGCATATTGAGTTCCCCAGATAATATTCAGCAGGTTTTCTCTTGTATAAGTTCGCCCCGGGTGAGAAGCCATTAAATACAATAAATCAAATTCTTTTTGTGTTAGTTCAACTCGTTTCCCGTCGAGCAGAACTTTTCTATTTATAATATCAATAACTAATTCATCGTATCGTAAATCTTTTTTATCATCTTTATTATTTGTGTTTAACAAATCTTCTCTTCTAAATATTGCTTTAGTGCGGGCAATAAATTCACGTAGGCTAAAAGGTTTTGTCAGATAATCGTCAGCGCCAAATTCCAGTCCAAGTACTTTATCCATTTCTTCAGATTTAGAAGTAAGCATAAGTATCGGAGTATTAATTCCCGTTTTTCGTATTTCTTTACATACTTCAAATCCGTCCAATCCGGGAAGCATTATGTCTAAAATAATAAGATTATAGTTTCCCTTTTTCACATTCTTTAAACCAATTAATCCATCGTAACATTTTGTTACATCGCATTTAAGATCTATCAGATGTATCTCAAGCAAGTTACATATTTCTTTGTCGTCTTCTATTATTAGTACTTTTTTCATAATTCAAATGAATATTTTATTAAATATAAAAATTAATTGTAACAGAATTATCACATTTGATTTCTTATTGTGAGCAAAAAGTTTTCAACATCAATATCTTGCAATTAAAAGCTATTGATATTAAGAAGTACTTTCTTTTAGTTAAAATATTAACTGATTTGAAAATAACTGTGTTTATTAAAGTAATTATTAAATGAATTGTGAACAGCTCTAAATTCCCGAAGCAATTAGCAAAAAAATGGATAAGATGAGAATAAAATTAAGCAGGTAAAAAAATAGAATGTTTATTATTTGGTGTTAAAAAATACCGCAGATGCAGAGAAATAGGAGCCACATAGTTTTTTTTGTAGCTCCTATTTTGAGAATGAAAATTAATTACTTATTGATTTCTAAATAAAAAAAACACAAAAGAAATTAAAATCCGGTAGTTAAATCAAAAGATGCAAAATCTTCGGAGCGTGGCATATTTCCGGGTGCATCAGCAGCCTGTTTAGATACTATCGGGCAAAGGACTACTGTTCCGGGACGCTCAAGGACGACAAGGTTTGCTTGTTCTGCCCCAAGAATATCTTCGGCACTATCAAAAAGAACCCCATCATCATTAAAAAGACTTGATGCATAAGGTGATGAAAGAATTTCACTTACTGTTACACCGGTTGTGGTATGTACTACATTTACATTCCAGTGCGGAGTATATCCTGATTCACCAGGAACAAAAAGAACTACGTTAGCCTGATGGAGACGGTTATCGCCGATTAAATATATTTGATTATCTCCACGCTGGGTAACACCTTCCTCGGGACCTCTATCAATATAGTAAATCTCATTCCCATCATACCACCCATTTGCGGTTATTACTCCTTTAGAAAGGGTTTCTGTATTTGGGCTTGAGCCATTTAATCCCTTGTCTAAATTGTTTACGGGACTGGTTATATCTCCTGAATCAGTACAGCCAACAAACAACAGCAATAATAAGGCTAATAAACCAGATGTTAATTTGAAGTTGAACATGCGTACCTCCTTAATAATTATAGAAAATTTTAATTACGGTACGATATTAAAGTATAGAGTTCACGAATTTATCACAGATGTGTTACATATTTATAATAATTAAACATCTAATAAACTGTTTCAACAGTTTCATTATGTTTTACTTTTATTTTTCACAATGGGTAACATTAATAAATAGTTAAACATTAGAACTTTCCTCGCCTCTTATTGAAAGCGGGATATTAGACAGTCAGCTTTGTTTTAAACAGATTTTATTATGCTTTTAACCAATCTCGCAAATGTATCTTTAACGCGGTTTGCTGTTTCAGTTACTTCTGAGTGGGAGAGTTTTTGATTTGATATTCCGGCAGCAAAATTTGTAATGCAGGAAATTGCAGCGGTCCTCATTCCAAGGTATGATGAATAAACTGCTTCGTGAACTGTTGACATTCCGACTGCATCCGCCCCAAAGTTAGAAAAGTATTTTATTTCAGCCGGTGTTTCGTAAGTAGGACCTTTTGTATAAAAATAAACACCCTCTTTTAATTCGATATTTTCTTCATTAGCCACAGATTTGATAATAGAATTAAAATGAGGATCAGGCAGGTTAATAAAATTACTCTTACCTGTTTGATTGGTTAACCCGATTAAATCTGTCAACTCTTTTTTTATTAACATTCCATTAAGTGATGTGGCAAGCATTAAATCGCCGGGAGTAAAGTTCTTATTTATTCCACCTGCGGCATTTGTAAGTAAAAGATTTTTAACTCCAAGTTTGTATGATATAAAAACGGGTAAGATACACTCGTAAATTTTATATCCTTCATAAAAATGAATTCTGCCCTGAAACAAAATAACTTTTTTATTTTCGTATTCGGCAAAATGAATTTTCCCTTTATGTCCAACAACTGTTGATGCGGGATAACCAGGAATATCGGAAGTGGAAATTGATTTATAGACATGAAGTTCATCAGCGAAATCACCCAAGCCACTGCCAAGAATTATTGACAATTCCGGAGTGAATGGAGCTTCTTTGTAGATAAACTCAAGAAGACCTTTATATTTAAAAGATAAATCAATCATCTAGAAAGAGAAAAATAATCCGGCTAATGTTGCAGTTAACAAAGTTGTAATCACTCCGCCAATCACTGCTTTAATTCCCAGTGCGGCAATATCAGATTTCCGGTTCGGCGCTAAAGGTCCAAGTCCACCGATTTGTATAGCTATAGAACTGAAGTTTGCAAATCCGCACAAAGCATAAGTTGCCATTAATATTGATTTTTCATTTACAAGTTTTCCAAGCTCAACAAGTTTGCCCATATCGGAATATGCAACAAATTCATTTAGAACTATTTTAGTTCCAAGCAGACTTCCGAAAGTAAGTGAATCCTGCCACGGAACACCAATACCAAATGCTACAAATTGTAAAACCAATCCTATTACTAACTGAAAACTTAACGGCTGACCAAACTTTGCCATCAGGAAGGAGTTAAATCCTAAAATATCTCCTAAACCATTTAAAAGGAAGTTTATTAATGCGATAAAGGCTATAAATGCAATCAACATTGCGCCAACGTTTAATGCAAGCATCAAACCATCAGCGGCACCGTTTGCTGCTGCTTCAATTACATTACTGGCATTTTTATCAATCGCAACTTTCACTGTCCCTTTTGTTTCAGATTCGGTTGTTTCAGGGATTAGTATTTTACCTATCATCATTGCACCGGGAGCAGCCATAACACTTGCACCGAGTAATTGAGTAGCAAACATTTGTTGCGCTTGAATTAATGCAACTCCGTGCGATGCTGCATAAGCGCTCCCGAGTATTTGTATGTAAGCTGCCATAACTCCACCCGCAATTGTAGCCATTCCGCCAATCATAATTGTGAGTAATTCACTTTGTGTCATCCCTTTAATAAACGGCTTTATCATCAAAGGAGCCTCTGTTTGACCAACAAAAATATTAGCAGTGCACGACAATGATTCGGCTCCGCTTGTTCCCATAACCTTTGCCATAACCCATGCCATTCCTTTTACTATTTTTTGCATCAATCCCAAATAGTAAAGTACGGACATTAAGCTTGCAAAAAAGATTATGGTTGGAAGAACCTGGAAAGCAAAGAAAACTCCCATACTGTCCTGATTGCCGGGCGAAATAGCTAAATTACCAAAAACAAATTTTGCACCTTCGATTGTAAAGTTTAAAATGAGTACAAAGAAATAAGCAATACCTTTAAAGAAATCTTTAAACAAGCCTAACGGGTAGAAAAAAGATCTTAATGAATCACCGCGAAGGATAAGTATTGCAAATATTATTTGAAGTGTAAACCCTGAAAAAACTAAACGCCAATTAATTTTCTTTTTATTGTTTGATAGAAGAAATGATATGGCAATAAGAAGTGCCAGACCAAAAATTCCTCGTATAAAAGATTCAAGATTCATATTCGTTACTCTTCAGTTGGGATATAATGACACTTACGGCAGCGGGCTTCATAAAGATCGGTTGCGCCGACAATTACTCTTTCGGAAGAAGCAGTTTTTCTTTGTGTTCTATCGGCAGGATTCCCGCAAACAACACAAATAGCAAGTGATTTTGTAATATATTCTGCAATAGATAATAACTGAGGCATTGGTTCAAACGGTATTCCACGATAATCCATATCAAGTCCTGCAACAATAACTCTCTTACCTTGATCTGCAAGTTTATTACAAATTTCTACAAGATTGGATGAAAAAAACTGTGCTTCATCAATACCAACAACCTGGGCATAATCGACCAAATCTAAAATTTCTTTAGCATCTTCAATCAGAATAGAGGGCAAAGATTGTTCGCTGTGGGATACGATTGAATTATCAGAATATCGGGTATCAATTTTAGGTTTAAAGATTACAACTTTTTGTTTGGCAATTTTAGCTCTGCGTAATCTGCGAATTAATTCTTCCGTTTTACCGCTGAACATACAACCGGTTACAACTTCTATCCAGCCGGTTTCTCTTGGTACGGAGTGTGGTGTTGGTTCCATAGTTATTTGTTCAAATCCTTATCCCCGAATGCGAAGGGAAGCAATTCTGATGTTTTAAATATTTTATATTCTTCTTTACCATTGGTGCAGATAATATCAATCTCACCGCAATGATCAAAAATTATCTGGCGGCATGCACCGCAAGGAGTTATAAAATCAGGCGAATCACTTGCTATGGCAATTGCTTTAAATTTTCTTTCACCTTCGGAAATAGCTTTGAATATTGCTGTACGTTCGGCGCAAATGGTTAAGCTATAGGAACTGTTTTCAACGTTACAACCAAGATAGACCTTATTATCTTCCGTAAGAAGAGCCGCGCCAACATAAAAGTGGGAGTAGGGAGGAAACGCATTTGCTTTTGCTTCGATCGCTTTATGTACGAGTGATTTATAATCCATAATTCTTTGTCTAAAAATATTCTTTAATTGTTTTAGTTCAAATTTATAATTTTCTATTAAGTAATAAATAATAAGTGGGAGTAAAATATTTATTTATTATTCCGAAATTATCATCAGATAATTTGTTTATTAGCCAATCCAATTTTATTGTTTTACATAGCCCCATTATTTTAAGATGGAAATCGCTCCAGACAATTCCTTTATTTCCTTTAAACAATTCACTGACTGCAAACCTTGAGTTTAAGGAGATATTAAAATCATTTTGAAATATCCTTTGTATATCGTTTAAAGAAAACAGCTGTGCAATATCCAAACGCATGTAATCACTTTTGCGAAAATATTTCAGAAAATATTTTTTAATTGATTTGCGTTTTAACAAAGATACAACCGGCAATCCAAAATGCGGATCGTTGAGAATATTAAAGATGGAAAATTTATTTGGTGTACTTAGAAAAATTATTCCTTTGTTTTTCAAAACTCTTTTTAATTCGGAATAAAATTTTTGTGTATTTGTGAGATGTTCTATTACATCCTGCACAATAATCAAATCAAATGATTTATTGGCAAAAGGAAGATTTAATGCATCACCATTTACATTTAATAAACAATTAAAATTCTCACTTTGTCTTTTTAATCTCACTAAGCTTAAATCAAAGCTGGTTACGAAGTTATTTTCTGAAAAAACTTTTGTCGTACCACCTTCGCCTGAACCTAAATCTAAAACAAAAAGATTTTCAGTTTGATTTATTTGATTAATAACAGAGTAAACAAATTTTCCCCGTTCAATTGATAATTCTCTTGCACGCTGCCATCTTTCAAAATTTGGATGTGTTTTATCAAGCCAGACGGGATTTATATTTTTTACTTCCACTCAACTTTACCAAAAAGTGAGTTGAAAAAATTAATAATAATGAACACTTCAAATAAAACCTGAAGATAAAATATTTCATAAAACTTAAATGAATGTCCCAGATCATGTTGATGTTTTACCAGAATAAAAAGATCAAAAATAATTTTTACTAAAAACGGTAAAGCAAATGACGGTGAAATAAATACAAACAAAACTGAAATGAGAGAAAGAATATTTAATAAATGCCATAAACCGAGAAAAGCTTTTTGTTTAAATTGATAATGAAAAGATGTTTGCAGATGTCTCCTCTTTTGCTTTTTATATTCATCGAAAGTTTTTGGTGCTGCAGAATAAACAAATGCTTCGGGATCCATAAAAGTTCCTATTAACATTTTATTTTTTACAGCTTCACGTAGAAGCAAATCATCATCGCCGGAAATTGTTTCTGTAGTATTTGAATATCCACCAATTCTTTCAAATGATTTTTTCCTGAATGCAAAACTTCTTGCCGCAGCAGAAAAAGGCATATACAATCCAACCGCAGCGATAGTTAAAAATGTGTTTCTGAGGTTTTCAAATGCTGATAATTTTTGGACTAATTCTTTTCCCGACTCGATTGGAGCTACACCAAATATAAAATCAAAACCGGCATCGAGTTTACTTGCAACAACTTTAAGCCAGTTTAATTCCGGTCTGCAATCAGCATCTGTAATTACTATAAAATTGTTGGAAGCATTTTCAATTCCAATTTGTAATGCTCCTTTTTTACCATCATATTTTTTGTTATCAGCTTTGATTAATCGATAATTGTTTTTATTTGCAATCCGGGATTTTATTAATTGATAAGTGCCGTCCGTCGAATTATCATCAACAAAAATAACTTCAAAATTTTCTTCGGGATATTGTAATTTCTCTAATGAAGAAATCAGTCTATCAATATTTTGTTCTTCGTTCTTTGCCGCAATTATCAATGAAAGTTTTATTGAAGATTTATACAACAAGGTTTGTTTTCCCAACTCGAATTTAAACCCGTTATATACATAAATTGCGAGCAGTAAGAATCCAAATATCAAAAAATATATTAAGTATAAAATATCCATCGATAAAATTTAATTCTTAAATAATCATTTAAAGTTAAACTAAAACAATTACCAAACGATAATAAAACTACTTTAGAAATTTACAATAAAATAACATTTCTGTTGCTCGACATTTGGTTTTTATTTATTTAATTTCCTGCACACTTATGGTGATAAGTTATGAAATCAAAAATTATACTTTTGTTGTTCATCCTTCAGTGGATTGCCCTACCTCAAACAAATTTTATTCAGCAAATCACTAATGGTGATTTTGATGCAAGAAATCCATTTATTTACAAAAATAGTTATGGGTTTTATGGAGAATTATATTTTGAACTTCATAAGAATGATTATTCAAATATCTATTCAATTAAGTACAATTCTGATACAGGGCAATTTGAAGATACAGTTTCTTTGACTTCAGGTAAAGTTTTTAATATTAATCCGTCGTTTAAATTAAATATCGGTTTATTATATCAAACTAATCAAAATGGTAATTGGGATATTGTACTAATTCCTGATAGTGATGGCGTTTTGGGGAAGCCAAAATTTCTGACAAATTCTGGCAATGATGAAGAATTACCAAGGTTTTTTGAAACCACATCTTCTTGGGGCGATTCTACCAGAATACTTTTTGAAAGGGAAGGAAAAATTGTTTATTTGTCCATTGATCAAGATAATATAAACGAGACAACTATTTTTCAAAACGATTCAAATATTACTTATACTAATTTTGTTGGGCTGCAAACAGATGGATGGAATTCAAAATCGGGATTTTATGTTTTTGCTATTGAAGATAGTAGCAATTATAAAAAAATTGTTGAAAAATTTAAGCCCTTTAACGGAACCTGGAAAGAAAAAATAACTCTAAAAGACAATTGTGATTGTGATGACCTTTCAGTACAAATTTCTGATTATAATTTTTGGGGATTATTTTATTCTGATACAACTTTATTTGAAAGAAGATTTTTTACAATTCAAGATCCATTTAGTTCCAATATTACCAGCGAGTTAGTTGAATTAAAACCAGAAGGAAATCTTTTTTCTTTCGATTTATATGCGATGTTACTTGTTGGGAAAAGGAATTTGGACAACTCTGAAAAATTTTATGAGCCCTATTTCCCATATACTTTTATTGTGGAAAATGAAGGTAAGGTAAAGATCAGGACGGACTTAGCTGAACTTGGATTTTGGGGTGAAGATAGTCTGATTCAAACTTCAGTCATAAAACCAAACCTTGCCATTGATCTTTAGGTTATGATCCAAATGGAATCATAGTATTTACAGTTTGGGAAGATAGTGTGGACGGACGAATCCAATTATTTGGAACTAAACGACATCTGCAATATGGCGCAGCAGAGAATGAGTCATTTGTAAACGATTTTGTTTTATATCAAAATTACCCAAACCCGTTTAACCCATTAACAAAAATTGAATATAAAATTCTTAAGGGGTCAGATATAAGGTTTAATGTAATTAATATTCTTGGAGAAAAAGTATTTGAGCAAAATATCGGTTATCAATTACCGGGCAATTATAAAATAGATTTTGACGGAAGCAGTTTCTCAAGCGGAGTTTATCTTTATTCAATTATCACAAGTGAGAATAGGCTAAGCCGTAAGATGATGTTAATGAAGTAGTAATGATATAATTTATTGATCCTATAAAAATGAATGGCGAGCTATAAATACTCGCCTTTCACTTTTAAAAATTATTTTCACTGGGCTAATTAATTTGTAAAAAGTCGAAGAGTTTTAGATATTATAGTAATACATAATAGCTTGCAATAATAGAGTAAAACTAAAAATCTTCATCCAGCAGCCAGCCTTCGGCTAAGTCGGGAGTAATTTCTGAAATAAATCTTGAAGGTTTTGAAAGTGTCATTCCAGCTTCTCGGTCATAAAGATTCATTGGATAAGTGACAAATAAATTATTTTTTGCTCGTGTGGAAGCAACGTACATCAATCTTCGTTCCTCTTCTAATAATTCAACACTTTCAACAGAACGTGAAGAGGGGAAGTAACCTTCAACAGCGTGAATTATAAAAACTGAATGCCATTCCAATCCCTTCGCCGAATGAATTGTGGATAGCGTTATATATTCTTCTTCTTTATCAGTTGCCTCAACATCAACAACACTTTCTATAATCGGTTCAATTGCCATATCGGAAAGTAAAGTATCAACAGAAGTATAATTTTCAACTATATTCTGGAAAATTTCAAGATCCTTTTTACGCTTATTCCAATCATCGTAATTTGCTTTGAAGAGATCGTAATAATAATCATAAACTCTCTGTACCATTTCGGATGGAAGCTTTTGCTTTTTCTGAAGTTCATACAGCAGATAAAATAATGAACCGAGTTTGTGATGCTTGAATTCAGGCTGCTGATCAGGTTCGGCTTTTATTGTAATTCTTGCCGTTGCAAGTTCATCCAGAATTCTTTGCGCAGTTTTAGGTCCAACACCTTCATGCAAAAGTAAAACTCTGTACCAGCTTACAACATCTTTTGGATTGACTGCAATCCGGAGAAATGCCATAACATCTTTTATATGTGCAGTTTCAACAAACTTCATTCCGCCGAATTTTTGAAAAGGAATGTTTGCTTTAGCTAACTCAATCTCAAGATCGAATGAAAAGAATGACGAACGAAATAGAACGGCTATATCCTGCAATGCAACACCTTCTTCTCTGAGATCAAGAATTTTATCAACTATAAATTTGGATTGCAGGTTTTCTGTTGATGCAGCTACAATGTTTGGTAAAGTTCCGCTTCCGCGTCTTGTGAAAAGTTCTTTTTTATATTTTTCAACTGCTGATTCATTAATGCGATTTGCAAAATCCAGAATTGATTGAACGCTTCTGTAATTTTCTTCAAGCTTAATAATTTTTACATCATCAAAAAGTTTTGGGAATTGCATTATGTTATGAAAATCTGCACCGCGGAAAGAATAAATTGCCTGCGAATCATCGCCCACAACCATTACATTTTTACTGTATTGTGCTAATCCTTTAACAATCTCTGCCTGCAATTGATTAGTATCCTGGTATTCATCAACCATTACAAATTTAATTTCCGAAAGAAGGGCTTTAACTGCATTGCCGCCTTTAAAAAGAAACTCGCGTAAGTAAACTAACAGATCATCATAATCAAGAAGATTGTTACGGCGTTTGTACTCTGTAAATATTTTTTGGATTTCCAAAATCTTATCAAGCAAAGGAATAAAATGCGGATAATCAGCTTCGATTATTTCTTCAACTTTCTTTCCTGTATTTACGCTTAGACTAAAAACTTTATTAAGCGTTTGTTTGTTTGGAAATCTTTTTTCTTTTGTAACAAATCCATCCTGCGAGCGGATAAGATTAATGACATCAGCGCTATCACCCTGATCAAGAATTGTGAAAGATGAATCAAGTCCGATTGCTTTAGCATATTTTCTAAGAGTAAGATTTGCAAAAGAGTGAAATGTTCCACCGCGGATTTTTGAACATCTGTCGTCAAGCAATAATGATGCGCGTTTCATCATTTCATTAGCGGCTTTACGTGTAAAAGTTAAAAGTAAAATTGAGTTTGGATCGTAGCCGAGTTCGATAAGTCTTGCAACGCGGTAAACCAACGTGCGCGTTTTTCCAGTTCCGGCGCCGGCAATAATTAAATAACAACCATTAACTGCCGAAGCGGCTTCAAACTGGAAAGCATTAAGTTCTTCTCTGTAATTAATTGTAAAACGGGCTTCGTCTGTTTGTTGAACAAAGCCCGTTTGAGGCAATCTTTTAAGCTTATATTTTTTTTGATTCATCTACGCAGTGCTTTTGGCTTTCCTAATATTTCTGAAAATATAACATATTCTCTTATAGTAGTCGGATTTTTAATTTTTTTTCTAAACTCACTCTGGGCAGTTGATTTTTTGTGAAGCCCGGCAAGAACTTTTTCAAAATTCTTTGCCTCAGCCTCCGTTTTAGAATCTATTGCTCTATTCTGTCCGCGCTCGGTTGCTAAATTTTTTCTATTGAGTTTTTTTTCATTATCATAAGCTGCTCTATAGCCAATAGGATGTTGATCCTGTACACTGCGCTCCATTCGCGGATCATTAATCTTATTAAGATCTTTGTCTTTTATTTCGTGCGATTCATAAATATCGTAAGGATCAACCTGTTTTGGTTTTGGCTGATCCGGAATATTTGAATCACCTTTAAACATTCTCTGTAGTTCTCTTAGAATATCATAATCATCATTCTTTTGAGCGAAAGTATCCGGTTGAGTTTCAGCAGTTTTTTGTTCATAAGAAACCAAATCCGGTTTTTCATCTCTCGAAGATGAACTTTGTTTTGGAGTTTCTTTCTTTTTAAACAGGGGTCTTAAAAAGCTGAAAATTATGATTCCCCAAATAAGTATTTTAAAAAGATCATCCATCTGTTTTTTTCTTCTCTTCCGGTTGAGCGATTGATGATCTCATTTCAGTGTCAGCTTGTATATTACGAAGATTATAATAATCCATTACACCAAGTTTGCCGTTTCTGAATGCATCTGCAATTGCTCTTGGAACTTCTGATTCAGCTTCAACAACTTTAGCCTTCATCTTTGCAACTTCCGCAATATTTTCCTGTTCGCTTGCAACTGCTGCTGCTCGGCGCTCTTCAGCTTTTGCACGGGCAACTTTAAGATCGGCTTCTGCCTGATCGGTTTGTAAGATAGCGCCAATATTCTGACCAATATCAACATCAGCAATATCAATTGACAGAATTTCAAATGCAGTTCCGCTGTCCAACCCTTTAGCCAAAACTGATTTAGAAATTTTATCCGGGTTTTCCAGCACCTCTTTGTGTGAAAGACTTGAACCGATAGTTGAAACAATTCCTTCACCAACTCTGGCAAGAATAGTTGCTTCGCCGGCTCCGCCGACTAATCTTTCAATATTTGCACGCACCGTTACTCTGGCAATTGCTTTTAACTGAATACCGTCTTTAGCAACTGCAGAAACCATTGGCGTTTCAATTACTTTTGGAACAACAGACATTTTAACAGCTTCCAAAACGTCTCTTCCGGCAAGATCAATTGCTGTTGCCCGCTCAAATGTTAAACCAAGATTTGCTTTATCGGCAGAGATTAATGCGTTAATAACTTTTGTTACATTTCCTCCTGCAAGATAATGCGCCTCTAATTTTCCCTGATCAATTGTTAGTCCTGCTTTTGTTGCTGTAATCATATTTCTTACAATCAACACAGGCGGAACTTTTCTTAATCTCATTCCAATAAGATCTCTTACAATTTTTACTTTTACCCCTGAAAAATAGGCTGTAATAAATAATCCAAGAGGAACGAAATAAAGAAATAAAAATAAGAAAAGGATAACCGCAATAATTATTGCGATTGATAACCCAGTAAGTGCTTCCATTTTTACTCCGGATATTATTCTGATTTATTAATTTACTTACCGAAAATACTTAAATTAAAACTCAATTTCCTTCTTATCGTAAAATTAACGTGAATATTTGTCCTATGCTTAAGACTTTATGGTATATAATCAGATATTATGGCGTAAAAACAAAAGCAAATAATTTTGTGAAAATTTTTTACAGCGAATTTCATTCAAAATAGCATTAACTTTTATGGCATTGGTTTTGAAATTCCTGGTCTTATCGAATGATTAACCAGTTTTTAGTAATTGTTTTAAGCCAAGTTGGCTTGATTGAAGAGTTTGGTTACTTTATATTTAATTAGTGAAACAAATTTGGGCAAAAAGTTGTTTCATTAAAAAATCTAAACATTAAGGATAAAATTTATGGATGGAAATTTTTCTGATAGATTGCAGGATGTGATTAGACTTAGCAGGGAAGAGGCATTACGCCTTGGTCATGATTATATTGGAACCGAACACCTGCTTTTAGGAATTATTCGTGAAGGTCAGGGAGTTGCTGTAAGAATTTTACGGAATCTTGATTGTGATTTAATGAAACTTAAAAAAGCAATTGAAGATACAGTCAGAACTTCCGGTGGAACGCTTACAATTGGGAATATTCCTTTAACAAAGCAAGCTGAAAAAGTTTTAAAGATTACGCAAATCGAATCTAAAATTTATAAAGCAGATGTAATTGGGACAGAACATCTTCTCCTTTCACTTTTAAGGGATGAAGATAATATTGCCACACAAATCCTACATCAGTTTAACATAACTTATGATTCTGCACGCTCGGAACTTAACTCAATGTTAAGCGCGAAAAATCCAAAAGACGCAAATCAAAAAGTTCCGCCTGCAATTGATAGAAAGACTGACAAAACAAAAACGCCCGTTCTGGATAACTTCGGTCGTGATCTTACCAAACTTGCAATAGAAGATAAACTTGATCCTGTTGTTGGAAGAGAAAAAGAAATTGAGCGTGTTGCACAAATTCTTAGCAGAAGAAAAAAGAATAATCCTGTTTTAATTGGTGAACCGGGTGTTGGTAAAACTGCTATCGCAGAAGGTTTAGCCCTCAGAATTATCCAGAGAAAAGTTCCAAGAACTTTGCAGGATAAAAGGGTTGTTACTTTAGATCTTGCAGGACTTGTTGCCGGAACAAAATACCGCGGACAGTTTGAAGAAAGAATGAAAGCTTTAATGAACGAACTTGAGAAAGCTGAAGATGTAATTCTTTTTATAGATGAACTTCATACAATAGTTGGTGCAGGCGGCGCAAGCGGCTCACTTGATGCTTCAAATATGTTTAAACCTGCTTTAGCAAGAGGCGACATACAATGTATTGGTGCAACAACTCTTGATGAATACAGAAAATTTATTGAAACCGATGGCGCACTCGATAGAAGATTCCAGAAAGTTATGGTTGATCCGCCTAATTATGATGAAACGCTTCAAATTCTTGAAAACATAAAATTCAAATATGAAGAACACCATAGAGTTCGTTATTCCAAAGACGCGATTGAAATGGCAGTAAAACTTAGCAACCGTTACATAACTGATCGGCATTTACCCGATAAAGCCATAGATGTAATTGATGAGGCAGGCTCAAGAGTTCATATGGGTAATTTTGAAATGCCTCAGGAAATACTTGTTCTTGAAGAAGAAATAGAAGCTGTAAAAAAAGATAAGGCGCGCGTAGTAAAAATGCAGGATTATGAAGAAGCCGCTCGTTTACGCGATAAAGAAAGAAACCTGCTTTCCGATCTTGATAATGCAAAAAGAGATTGGGATCAGAAGACCAAAGATATTGTTCACGATGTTACTGAAGATGATATTGCCACAGTTGTTGCAATGATGACCGGAATTCCTGTTAACAGGATTGCACAAACCGAATCTGAAAAACTTTTAAAAATGGATGATGCTCTAAAACAATCCATTGTTGGACAGGATGAGGCTGTAGCAAAACTTACAAAAGCAATACGAAGAACAAGAGCCGGATTGAAAAGTCCGAACAGACCAATTGGAAGCTTTATCTTTTTAGGACCAACCGGCGTTGGGAAAACAGAACTTTGTAAAGTGCTGGCAAGATATTTA
This sequence comes from Ignavibacteriaceae bacterium, assembly GCA_049294175.1. Lineage (GTDB taxonomy): Bacteria > Bacteroidota > Ignavibacteria > Ignavibacteriales > Ignavibacteriaceae > IGN3. The sequence continues at coordinate 52,581 of JBAQCL010000010.1, forward strand.
TTCGATAGCGAAGATGCTTTGGTGCGAATTGATATGAGCGAATATATGGAAAAATTTTCCGTATCAAGATTGGTCGGAGCGCCTCCCGGATATGTTGGATATGAAGAAGGCGGACAGTTGACCGAAAAAGTAAGACGTAAACCTTACGCTGTTGTTCTGTTTGATGAAATTGAAAAAGCTCATCCCGATATTTTCAGCTTATTGCTCCAGGTTCTTGATGATGGAACTTTAACCGATTCGCTGGGAAGAAAAGTTGATTTTAAAAATACAATTATCATTATGACTTCAAATGTCGGGACAAAGGATATTAAGAACATCAGTAAATTTGGATTTGGTGGTGATGATAAATTGGATAAGTACACAAATCTTAAGGATACTGTGGAAGAAGCAATGAAAAGATTATTCAACCCGGAATTCTTAAACAGGATTGATGATACAATTGTATTCAGGAGTCTTGATAAAGAAGATATTTATAAGATTATTGATATAGAAATAAAAGATCTTCTTTTAAATATTAAAGAAAACAAATTAACTCTTGTACTCGATGAAACTTCAAAAGAGTTTTTGGTTAACAAAGGCTTTGATGAAAAATTCGGTGCGCGTCCTTTACGCAGAGCCTTACAAAAATATATTGAAGATCCTCTTGCTGAAGAGATTTTACGTGGCTCTTTTAAAGAAGGTACAACAATAATAGCAAAGCACGTTGAAAATACTGATGACCTTGTTTTTTTTGATGAATCTTTAGAGCATCCGGATGCAAATGTTCAGCCGGAAAAATCAGATTCAGCCGGAAATTAAATAAGTAAAATTTATAATGTGCAATTAACGATTTATAATTAAGGCGATCTTCGGATCGCCCTTTTTTATTATTGGTCACTGCTGCCACATCTGAATTAGATTATTTTTCCCAAAAATAGAAGGCATATATAAGATATACTTGCTTTGTGTTGATAGTTGCTTGACATTTTAATAACAGTTCTTATGTTTGTAAATATATTACTGGTGGAGTGATGGAAACTAAACTTAACCCTCTATACTTAAAAACATTTCTTTTACTGCTATACTTACTACCTGCAAATATTATTGCACAAGATAGCCTCTATTTAATAGGAACAATAACCGGTGAATCTTATGACAAAAGGATAACAAATGTAAGTCGTGTGGGTGATGTAAACGGAGATGGTTATGACGATTTTATGGTTGCCTCCAGAACAGGAAAAACTAGAAGTGATCAGGGAATTGTTCAGTTGTACTTGGGTTCAGCGACGTTTGATTTAATCCCTGATATGGCCTTGCATTATCCTGGTGCAGATAGTCTAAATGATGGGATTGATGCATTTGAAATTGGGGATGTAAATAATGATGGCTACGATGATTTTGCCATTCAAGGAATTTTTGGTGATTATTCGGGTTTTCCCAAAGGCAAAGTGTTTCTGTATTATGGAGGGACAGACATAGACACTATCCCAATTGCAGAATTTTATGAATCCTGGATACAAGACTATTTTGGTAGTGTCGTTGAAAAAGTCGGGGATTTAAATAAAGATGGTTATGATGATTTTACAGTAAGTTCAACATATAATTGGAGCAACGGAAAAGGATACGTGTACTTGTTTTGGGGTGGTGATACAATTTCTTGGGAAAAAAGTATAACATTTACAAGTGATTCATTGGGCGATGGTTTTGGGGAGAGCGTGGCAAACATCGGAGATATAAATGACGATGGTTTTGATGATATAGGTATTGGAGCCCCATCTGATGATTCTGGGAAAGTTTATATTTATGACGGAAATAATGTAGGTGAAACAATTGTAAAAGATATCATAATCGGGGGGAATATATTTAGGTTGGATGATATTAATGGAGATTCTATAATAGAATTCGCAGTAAATATAGGACAAATGAAGGTCTATCTATCTCTTGATAGTAATATATGCTTTGGCAAATATTTTAGCAGTTTGGGCAAAGGGGAGTTAAATGGTGATGATTATGGTGATTTTATCACGGGAAATACTACTTATAGAAATTCTGATAATATAATGGTTGGGGGAGCATTTGTTTATTTCGGTAAAAAGACAATTGATACTATTTATTCGATTACACTCGAAGGGGAAAATAAATGGGATGAATTTTCAAGAATTATAAGTATTACAGATATTAATGGAGATGGTTATGATGAACTGTTTATTTTGGCTCCAAATTACCCTGATTATAACAATCCTCAAGGCAAAATATATATTTACTCCTATAAAAATTTAACAGCAATAGAAGATCATAAAGAAAACAGTCCAAATAATTTTAAATTGAATCAGAATTATCCCAATCCTTTCAATCCAACAACTAATATCCAATATTCCATCCCTCAACAGAGTTTTGTAACTCTAAAAGTTTACGACGTCCTAGGTAAAGAAGTAGCAACTTTGGTTGGCGAAGAAAAACCAGCTGGAAAATACAAAGTAGAATTTGATGCTTCAAAATATAAACTAAGTAGCGGTATTTATTTTTGCGAATTAAAAATGGAAGGAGGTAATTCATCAAGAATAAAGATGGTTCTAATTAAATAACTTTTTTCATTATTATGGGGAATAAAAAATGAAAGATATAATTGTTCTTATTTTAACTTTCTGTCTTTTCTCGTTTAACTTGTTTAGTCAGGTTTCTCATACTATCAATTTTTCATTTGAAAAATTAATAGTATCGGAAATTTCAGGATTAGATAAAGTTACTTATTCTACAGTAGTATATGATGATTTACAGCAAACTAATGAACTTGGGAGTCCCGAACTTCCGGTAAAATACATTAACCTGATTATCCCCTCAGATCAAAAGGTAAAGGATATTGTTATAACATTATCTAATCAGAAAATTTTTAATATTACTTCACCAGTTTATCCCGTTCAACCAGGCATTCCTACTTCTATATATCCCCCAAAAATAGAGTTTGTTGAACCCGATTCTAAAATATATGATTCGGATGAACCATATCCAGATAAAAATGCAAAGATAGTGCACGATGGTTATTTTGATGGAAGTAATCATATTATTACTGTTGCTGTCCATCCTGTTCAATATAAACCTCTATTAAATCAATTGATTTTTTCTTCCGTTATTAGTATTAGATTAGAAACGGAAGCCAGTGAAGTTGTAAAATTTAATATACATAACAGAAAAGAATCAAATCAGCAGATTTACAATAATATATTAAAAAAAATGGTGGCTAATACAGACGATATTTTAACATACCAGGTTCAACCGTCGTTGAGCAAAGAATCCGGTATACAAAATGATCAACCTCCGTTTTACGAATATGTTATAATTACTGCCGATACACTTACAAGTTCTTTTGACAGATTTATTGAATGGAAAGAAAGAAAAGGAATTGATATCGGTGTTGTGACTGTAGAAGAAATATCGTCTGAATACGATGGGGATTATATTTCAGGTATCTACGATGAGGCAGGTAAATTACGTCAATATCTTTCCGATGCTTATCAGGAAGGTACTGTCTGGGCATTATTAGCAGGAGATTATACAGTTGTACCTATTAGGTATGGTTGCGGATGGAATAGTGATACTTGGACTCGTTGGTCTCAAGATGATTACAAAATTCCAACAGATCTTTATTTTGCTGATTTTAATGGGGATTGGGATGTTGATGGTGATGTTTTTTATGGACAACCATCGGGCAATTATCCATATGATACTCCCGATTACAATCCTGAAATATTTGTTGGTAGACTATTATGCACAAATTCTGAAGAAATATCAAATTGGACCGAAAAAGTAATCAATTATGAACAAAATCCCGGGAGAGGAGACACAGAATATCTAACACGAGCATTCATGTTCGAATCAGATGATATGCAAAATGGTAATGAGGCTGAAGGTGTTTCCAATATATTGACTTCTTTTAATACTTTAATTTGGCGAGAGTTACCCTCTTATAATAGTCCTAATCCATCATTCCCAACTGGTGCTGAAGTCATTGATGAAATGAACGATACACGTTATGGTCTTTGGAGCTGGTTTGGACATGGTGAACCAGTTGTAGTAAATACAAAAACTGATTCAAATAATACAGCACCAAGAAATCAGATTTCACCACTTGATGAAATGGTTACAAATATAACAGAAACTGGCAATGGTTTAGATAATTTGAACAATCAAGATTACCCTGCGTTAGTGTATACTATCTCTTGTGAAATTACACCATTTGATGATTATAATCCGCATAATTGGTGGAATGATACAGATAAAAATTTAGGAGAAGGATTTACGGTTATAAATAATGTAGGGGGACCAGCCCTACTTGGTAATACCCGTTTCGGGTGGGTTACATATTCTTCATTATTATATCGCCAATTTGCAACTCTAATAGAAGCTGGAACAACAAACCTCGGAGTTGCTGAGCTAATTTCGAAGGATAATTATAGTGGAGGTTATGATCATTACTTAAGTTACTCACATAATTTAATTGGTTGCCCAGAAACAGAAATATGGGTTAGTACACCAAGTCAGTTTACAAGCACATCTGTAACTGATGGAGGCAGCTATTTAACAGTAAATGCGGGTGTTAGCGGCAGCACAATAAATGTAAGAAGCGCTGATAATGGAACAAGCTATAATTTAACGGCTAATGATGTAATAAGCTACACTTTTAACACTTCGGTAAGACCTTTATTTATAACAATTTCAAAAAACCAGTATTTACCTTATACAGCTATAACTGGCGGAACATTAACTACCGATGCAACATTGTGGGGTAAACTAAATGTACTTGGTACAATAACCGTAGACAGTGGTAAAACGTTAACAATTGAACCAAATACAATCCTGAGATTTGCTAGCAGCACCTCATTAGTGGTAAACGGCTTACTTAATTCCGTTGGTACATCAGATGAACCAATTACAGTTACTTCACAGTCCGGAACTACCAATAGCAGTTGGGGAACTATAACTCTTAGTGGCTCCGGTGCTTCTGGATCAACAATTAAATATGCTGACATAAAGTATGGAACTAGAATACAAGTTACAGACGCGTCTAATGTAACAATTCAATATTGCAATATTGATACTTGCTATGACGCAGTAGATTTTTATAATTCTACCGGTTCTGTTCTCAATAATAACATAACGTCTAACAGTGTTGGACACGGTATAATAATAGAACAAGGTTCTTATGCAGTTTGTAATTATAATACTCTCACCAAAACACACACAGATAGACGTGGTGTTGGAATTTTATTTCGAGGTGGTGCAACTGGATCAGCAGCTCAAAACGATATTTATCATTGGGATTGGGGGATTGGAACAATTTGGAGCTCATACTCAATTTCATATCCAAACAATAACGGATTAAATAACCGCATTAGAAATTGTAACTCAGGGTTACGGGTTTATAGACTAAGCAATGCTTATTATGGATATACTGCACCAAACAATTTTTGGGGGAATAGCGTATATAGTAATACTTATAATGCAAGTGTGGGTATCTCTTATCCAGAGTATGAAAGTTATCTTTCTGCTTCCAGTGACTGGTGGGGAAGTTATCCTCCCAATATTTCCTTATTCCAAGTTGGTGCTGCTGCAACTTTTTCTTATACCCCGTATCTTTCTAGTGATCCTTGGGCGGGACTAGCTAAAGTTGCTACTAATAGTGATGAAACTTCCACTGAAGAAAATACACTTGGGAAGAAAGCAGATGATAGTATTGAACAGCTTTCATATGGCATCCAATTGCTTACAGAAGGAAAATACACCGAAGCAAAAGATTATTTTCTCTCTCTCATCAATGATGACCCGGGCAATCAGGTGGCTTACGTACTACTTTATAATTGTTATAATGAAGAAACTGCAAATGACATTATAAAATTCTTTGAAAATCTACCTGAAAAAGGCTCCAAAGATCATAAACTGCTTCTTTCATCTTTGTATCTGAAAGAAGGCGACTTTAAGACAGCAAAAGAGGTTAATAATTCTATTATCGAAGAAAACCCAGGGACTGATCTGGCCACGCAAACACAGTTGAATAACATCTATATATCTTTGTACAACGAGCATAATATTAACGAAGCCATAACATCCTTTAATGAGGTTATGAAGAACACAGAATTATCAACCCCACTTGAACTCTCACTTGCACATAATGCAATTGAAAACTATGGAATTACTTACGGGAAGGAGACAGATGGTCTTAGTGTACTGCCCAATTATGAATCATCTAACGAAGAAATGGGTAAACAAGACGGGACTGATGAATCAGAGATACCGGGTAAATATGCGCTTGATCAAAATTATCCTAACCCGTTTAATCCTAGCACAACAATAAAATACCAGTTACCTGAGGATGGACTTGTAACACTTAAGATTTATGATGTACTCGGAAGCGAAATAGCAACCTTAGTTAATGAACAAAAAACTGCCGGGAAGTATGAGGTAAACTTTGATGCGAGTTCACTTTCAAGTGGTGTTTATATTTATAAAATACAAGCGGGGAATTTTATTAGCTCTAAGAAGATGATTCTACTTAAGTAATCTTATTCTAATTAGGAACGGTCTTATGACCGTTCCTTTTTTTATCTACTTAATAACAAATCAATCACAAATAAAATGGGAGAAACCATTATGGCATCAACCTCTGAAACTGGTCACGCTAAAAACGTAGCCAACTTCTCAACACTCATCTCTTTCTGTACTGCTTACGGTACAAAATACAACCCCTCAAATCCTGCACTTTCATTAACAGAATTAAACACACTTTACGCAGCAGCACAAACATCACTCTCAACACTTAATGATGCAATTGCCACCTGGTCTAATTCTGTTAACGCCCGTGAAATTGCATTTAAGCCTCTTAGTCCCCTTATCACCCGTGTAATAAATGCTCTTGAATCAAGCGGAGCATCTTCTCAGGTAGTATCGGATGCTAAGTCTATTGCCCGTAAAATTCAGGGAACAAAAACAAAGAAAACAGAAACTTCTGCTACTGCTACTACCACGGAAACAGAAAACACAACTCCTGATCCCAAAAACAGTCTCCACTTCACAAATGAGTTATGATAACAGGCTTGATAACTTTGATAAGCTGGTAAGACTTCTTATTACATTGCCTGAGTATGCTCCGAATGAAATAGAGCTGTCTGCAAGTTCACTACAGGCGCTGCATACAAATCTTCTTTCTCTTAATTCGGCAGTGGTAAACTCATACACAGCCCTAAGCAATTCCAGAATAAACCGTAATAACATATTATATGCACCCTTAACCGGACTTACAGACATAGCAGCAGGTGTAAAGAAATATGTAAAAAGCGTTTTTGGCGCCTCAAGTCCGGAGTATAAGCAAGTATCCGGTATTCAATTCAAAACTGTAAAAGACTAAACAAAATAATCAAACCTTAATCTTAATTATTGTCGCAGCTATACTGTGATAGCTTTTTTAAAAATTACCCCGACAATCTGTTCGGGGTAATCTATTTTTATAAAAAGGAAAATTTAATCTTCATAAAAGCTATCATAAAACAACATTTTTCATACTTCACTTATCAAAATGCCTACTGCAAACAACAATATTGCTCCTGCAAATATCCAGTTAGTTCCTGCTATCATCAAAATACTTACTGCAATTAACAATATTCATCCTGCAACTTTCAAACTCGCCCCAGCAATCTTCAAAAATCCTGCTACAATCATCAAATTCATTACTGCCGTTATCAAATTAGCTCCTGAAGCCACAATTTTTAAACTAACCCACCTGTAATTCTATTTATCAGTAAAAAAACTATGTGAATCCTAATTATACATTCATCACGTAACATTAAAAAACGATTCATTGAATCGCCTTTTTTGTGTATTTTTACTCATCAATAATAAAACCGCAAGAACATTATGAGTGAATTAAATCAAGATAAAATTGATTCTAATCTTTCAAAATTATCAGGCTGGAGTTTTGAAGATAATGCAATCAGAAAACAATTTCAGTTTAAAGATTTTATAGAAGCTTTATCATTTGTAAACAAAATTGGGATGGAATCTGAAAAAATGGATCATCATCCTGATATTTTAATGTTTGAATGGAATAAAGTTAAAATCACAATTTCAACTCATAGTACTGGCGGAGTAACCGAAAAAGATTTTCAATTAGCAAAAAAAATAGAGGATAGATTAAAATGAACACCCGGCTTGATGAACTATTTGAAAAGTATGACGAAAATCCCTTAGATGTAGAAGTGATTTTCAGTATTGTAAAAGAGTATTTAAAAAGTAATGAAGATGAAGAAGCAGAAGTTTATCTTAAAGACTTAATCAAGAAAGATCCAAAATATGTTCAGGCTTATATTACTTACGGCAATCTTAAAGAAAACAATAATGAGATTGAAGATGCGGAATATTATTATCGCACAGGATTAAGAATAGCTAAAGAATTAAACGACATTAAAGCGATGAGAGTTTTGGAGGATTTACTCGATGAACTTGAATAAAGATGATGTTCTTAAAATATTTAAAGATACCGAAGCTTTGCTTGAAGGACATTTCCTTTTAACTTCGGGAAGACACAGCAACCAGTATTTTCAATGTGCAAAAGTTTTACAATACCCTGAATATACAGCACAAATTTGCTCATCGATTGCTGATCATTTTAAGGATTATGAAATTGATACTGTTATTGCTCCTGCAATGGGCGGAATAATTGTCGGTTATGAAGTTGCAAGACAATTGAATAAACGATCTATCTTTACCGAAAGAGAAAACAAAGAAATGACTTTAAGAAGAGGATTTTCTTTATTTAAAGGTGAAAAGGTTTTAGTTTGTGAGGATGTTGTTACGACAGGTGGTTCTGTTTTTGAAGTGATTGAAATTGTAAAAAAGTTTAATGCCGAAGTTGTTGGAGTTGCAAGCGTTGTTGACAGAAGTAACGGCAAAGTTGATTTCGGTTATGAGTTTTTCCCGTCTTTAAGATTAAATGCGGTTTCTTATCCTGCTGATGCGTGTGAAATTTGCAAAGAAGGAAAACTTGAATTAATTAAACCCGGGTCACGAAAAGTTTTTTGACATTAAAAACATCAAATTATGAAAACAACATTTATTGCCTTTCTGCTTTTTTCAATCTCGGTTTTTCCGCAAACAAACTTTGATGATCATTTTGAAAACAAAACTCTTCGGCTGGATTATTATCACACCGGCGATTCCGTAAACGGTAGTTATTCATTTGATGAATTGATCGAAGAGCCATATTGGGGCGGCTCAAAAGTGAATTTGATTGATAAATTTGATTACGGTAAATACAAGTTTATTGTTAAAGATGAAAAATCAGGAAAAGAAATTTATACTCGAACTTACTCAACTTTGTTTAGTGAGTGGCAGACAACTGAAGAAGCTAAAAAAACAACTAAAACTTTTAGCGAAACTGTAACATTTCCATATCCAAAAGAGCCGGTTGTTGTAGAATTTTATTCACGTGACAGAAGAAATATTTTACATAAAAAATTTGAATATAAAGTTGATCCCAAAAATTATTTTATCAAAAAAGAAAGAACTTTAAAGTGTGATAACTTTAAAGTATTGTATAATGGTGATCCTTCAACAAAGGTTGATATTGTAATAATTCCGGATGGTTACACAATAGATGAAATGCAAAAGTTTAGAAATGATTGTAATAAATTTTCTGAATTTCTGTTTAATGCATCACCTTACAAACAAAACAAAGATAAGTTTAATATTTGGGCAGTTGAAACTCCTTCAAAGGAATCCGGAACCGATATTCCTGCGGATGGTGTTTGGAAAACAACTATTGCAAATTCATCTTTTTACACTTTTGATTCGGAAAGATATTTAATGATAATTGATGACAAAAACTTGCATAACCTTGCATCCAATGCTCCTTACGATCAAATTTTTGTTTTGGTTAATTCATCAAAATATGGTGGAGGTTCAATCTACAATCATTACTCTGTTTGCAGTAGCGATAATGATTATAGCGATTATGTGTTTACTCATGAGTTTGGGCATGGTTTTGCCGGTTTAGCAGACGAATACTACACATCCGATGTTGCTTATCAGGATTTTTATCCGCTTGATATTGAACCGCTTGAACCCAATATTACAACACTCGTAAACTTTGAATCAAAATGGAAAAATATGGTTGATAAAGATACTCCAATACCAACTCCGGAAAAGAAAATTTACAAAAATAAAGTAGGCGCTTTTGAAGGCGGTGGATATGTTGCCAAAGGTGTTTACAGACCGATGCAGGATTGTTCGATGAAATCTATTTCGGTTGATAATTTTTGCCCTGTTTGCCAGAGAGCAATTCAGTGGATAATTGATTTTTATTCAGAATAAGGAAACACAAATTGGATCAAAGGAAACTACACAAAACAGTTGAAAAAATTGCTTCACAAAAATTTGCTTCTGACGAAGAAATGTTGATTTCTGTTCTGAACGAAATTTTACAGGATCAGAAAATTGGTTTTATCGGCGGAAGAATCTGGAAACTTTTTCCGGAAGCTGAAGGTTATAAGTTACTTTATCAAACGGGCAAAATGGATAAAATTGAAAAAGATTTTTTAATCCGTGCATTTGAATACCCGGTATTTGAGAAGCTTGCTGAATCGAGAACGATACTTGGACATGAAACAATTGAAGCCTTAAGGAAAAAAGGAATATTTAAATATTCTGCTTCCGGTGTCGGATACAAAGTTAAATTACACGGCAAACCTTTTTACGAATATGTCCTGGGATTAAATTCAAAAAATATTGATGAAGATTTAAGAGTAAATTTAAGTATCATAGCCGCAGCTTTAACATCACAAATAAAGCAAAGAAGAATTTCTCAAAGTGCAAATCTATTAAAAGCGGATCTTGATAAAGCGCGCCAGTTACAAAAAAGTATTTTACCTGAACATGAGTATAAATTTCATCATTTTGAAGTTTATGGAATTAGCGACCCGGCTGAAATTGTTGGCGGAGATTTTTTTGATTACCTCGATATTGGAGATAATAACGATAGAGTTGGAATTGCAATCGGTGATGCCGCAAGTAAAGGTGTAGCCGCTGCCGCTGAAGCAATGTATGTTTCCGGTGCACTACGAATGGCTACAACATTTGAAATAAAAATTTCGCTTATCCTTAAAAGGATGAATGAATTAGTTAGCAAAATATTTGAAGACGATAAATTCACTTCGCTGTTTTACGGAGAACTTTCTAATTATAAAAACGGATTATTTCTTTACGCAAACGCAGGACATAATCCGCCTATTTTTTATAAGAGTTTAAAAAACAAGGTTCAGTTATTGCAGGCAACCGGTCCTGTGTTGGGTCCCGCACCACAATCAAAATATTTTGTTGAAAATATTAATATTTATCCAAACGATATTCTTGTTTTATATACTGATGGTGTAACAGAAGCTGCAAATACTAAGTTCGTTTTTTACGGAGAGCAGAGATTGATTTCTATGATAAAAAGACTAAAAGAAAAATCAGCTAAAGAAATAGCGCTTGGAATTTTAGAAGATGTAATTAAATTTTCCAAAAACGGATCTTATACAGATGATAAAACTATTGTTGTAATTAAAAGGACATCATAACATAAATAAAAAGTTAAGTGAAATGTTAAAATCAATTAACCCAGTAAGTAACCAGATTATAAAAAGCTACGATGAAATGAACAGCGAGGAATCGGCAAAAATTATTTCTCTTGTTGATGATTCATTCAAAAGCTGGAAAGAAACTCCTTTCGTTCATAGATCTGCGTTGATGAAAAATGCAGCGCAAATTCTTAGAAAAAATTCTGAAGTGTATTCGAATTTAATGACTGTTGAAATGGGAAAACCTATTGTTCAATCAAGAGCAGAAGTTGAAAAGTGTGCATGGGTTTGCGAGTATTATGCTGAAAATGCCGAGAAGTTTTTAGCAGATGAGATTATTAAAACAGAGGCATCTAAAAGTTTTGTTTCATATCAACCACTTGGAGTTATACTTGCAATTATGCCATGGAATTTCCCATTCTGGCAGGTCTTTCGTTTTGCTGCTCCAAATTTAATGGCAGGCAATGCGGGAGTGTTAAAACATGCCTCAAATGTTTCCGGTTGTGCATTAGCGATTGAGGATATTTTTAGAAAGGCAGGATTTCCGACTAATCTTTTCAGAACTTTATTAGTTGCATCTAAAAACACTAAAGAGATTATTTCTAATGAAAAAATTCAAGCAGTTACATTAACCGGAAGCATACAAGCGGGAAAATCAGTAGCTGCATTATCAGGAAGTTTGATAAAAAAAACAGTATTAGAATTGGGAGGAAGCGATCCTTATGTTGTACTGGAAGATGCTGATCTTCAAATGGCGGCAATGTCTTGTGTAAATTCCCGGCTTATAAATGCAGGACAGAGTTGCATAGCAGCAAAAAGATTTATTGTAGTCGAAAGTGAATATGATGAATTTGAAAAATTATATTTGCAATTTATGTCAGATAAAAAAATGGGCGATCCGCTTGATGAAACAAATGATTTGGGTCCGCAAGCTACCATTCAGCTCAGAGATGAATTACATCAACAGGTTATAAAAAGTGTTGAACAAGGGGCTGAAATAATTTTGGGCGGATATATTCCGCAAACAGAAGGTGCTTTCTATCCCCCAACTATTTTGAGAAATGTAAAACCTGGGATGGCAGCATTTGATGAAGAGTTATTTGGTCCTGTTGCAGCTTTAATAAAAGCTAAAAATGAAAATGAAGCAATTGAACTTGCTAATCAAAGCAAGTTTGGTTTGGGCGCTGCGTTGTTTACAGGTGATATTAAGAAAGGGGAGAGGATTGCCAAAGAAAAACTTAATTCCGGGTGTTGTTTTGTAAATGATTTCGTAAAATCTGATCCAAGATTACCTTTTGGTGGAATTAAGGAATCAGGCTATGGAAGAGAACTTTCACCGTTTGGCATTAAAGAATTTGTAAATATAAAAACAGTTTATATAAAATAATTATAAAATATTTTTTACTATTCTGGTTATACTATCAAACATTCCATTGTCATCATAGTTGGCATAAACAGCTAATTGTACTGCAACTTTTTGCCCACTAATTTTATAAAATTCACACCAGCGGGACTCAATCTTTTTATTTTCAGAAAGCTCTTCATTTAATAATTTGGTTTCATTTTCATGAAGATTCATTGGTGTTAATGATTTTATAGTCATTCTTTTTAAATCAAAAAGATTATAACCAAGAAAATTTACAAATTCATCATTGGCATCTATTATTTTCCCTTCAATGTCGGTAAGTAGTAAAGGTTCTTTAATTTTAGGGAAAATACTTTTGTACTGGTTGATGATTTTTCTGTTGTTTCTTCTCTCTAATTCAAGATCATAAATTTTAGATTTAAGAATTGATAGCTCTCGTATAAGTTCACGGTCTGTAAGAACAACCTCGTTAGAAAATATTTGATCCATAATACCCCCTTTAAAATGGGAAAAAAATGTTTATCTATTTAAAACAAACAAAAAGTTTGAGGAAAAGTAAATAGTCAATTTTGACTATTTTTATAAAATTAACTTGGAATTTTGCTTAAAATAAATTGGCAATCCCTAATAATTGCTTATATGTAATTATACAATTTCGTTTAATAAGTTAACTATTTCTTTTTTCTGAAATGGTTTAGATAAATAGTGGGTACAACCGTTCCGCAAAAATTCCTCTTTTTCTCCTGCCATTGCAAATGCTGTTAAGGCAACAACAGGTACCTTTTCATAACCCTTAATTTTTCTGATTAATTTTGTCGTTTCAATTCCATTTAATCCTGTGCCCAGGTTTATATCCATCAAGATCAGCTTGAATTCTTTTTCGTTAACTTTTTTAATTGCTTCTTCACCGGTTTCAGCGTAAGTAATCTTGCATAAATTTCTTAAAAACAATCCGGTTATTTCTCTGCTTGCAAAATCGTTTTCAACCATTAAAATTTCAGGAAGAGAGGTTAATTCAAACTTATCATTGTCTTTATTCAGAAGAGTCTCTTCTTTTTCTAAATTGTTCCCGTTGGAAATTTTATTGTTTTGGCTTGCAGTAAATAAAATTGTAAAAACAGATCCTTTGCCTATTTCGCTTTCGACAAATATTTTACCCGACATCATCTCTACAAGTTTTTTTGTGATAGTCAATCCAAGCCCCGTTCCTTCAAATTGACGATTTAACCCTTCGCTAACCTGTCTGAATTCTTCAAAAATTTGCTGAAGATATTCTTTTTTAATCCCGATTCCCGTATCAATGATTTTTATTGATGCAAATTTTTTATTGTCTTTAACTAAGCTGTTAACTTCTACTATTATGCTGCCTTCTGCCGTGTATTTAATAGCGTTGCCAATAAGGTTGTTTAGTATTTGATAAAGTGTTTGTTCGTCAAGTAAGGCATAAACATTTCTATCTTTTATTGATATAGATAAAGTTAAGCCTTTATCGGTCGCAATTTTATCAAACAACTTAATGTGTTCTTGAATAAATTCGGTTAGATTAATTTCAGTATAATTCAATTTGAGTTTGTTAGCTTCAATTTTGGAAAGATCCAAAATAAGATTGAGAGTTTCCAACAATCTTTTGCCGCTTGATAAAATAAGTTGTGCCATATTTGAAATTTCAGGTTGTTCAACTTCATCTTTTATTATTTCTGCAAACCCTAATATCCCAACAAGCGGTGTTCGTAATTCGTGACTGATTGTCGTTAGAAAATTTGTTTTTAACTTAGACGCTTCTTCTGCCCGTTCCTTTGCGTCTTTAAGCTCATTTTCATGTCTTATTTCGTCAGTTATATCAACTATAACTCCCGTCATCGCAATCGGGCGCCCTTCTTCATTTAATATTAATGAAGTTGAAAGATGTATTGGAAATTCCTCTCCATCTTTTCTAACATTTATCAACTCTCCGGTCCATCCGCCGGCAAGAGTTTCCGGTAAAACATGTCTAACAGTTTCAGGATCATTTTTATCTGATCTGATTACGGAGATATGTTTGCCAATTAACTCGTGTGGCTCATACCCATAAACTCTGGCAAACGATTTGTTAATAAATTTAACTCTGTCTCTAAGGTCTGTTATACAAACACATTCACTTACACTTGTTAATGCGTGGGCAAGAATTTTGACTTTTTCCTCAGAAATTTTTCTTTCCGTTATATCGGTTACAAATCCTTCCAGGTGTATTAAAAGTCCATTCTCATTAAAAACACCTCTTCCTTTTTCCCAAACCCATTTTTCGTTTCCATCAGAGGTAGAAATGCGGTAGAGTAATGTAAAAGATTCCTTTTTATCTACTGCTTTTTGTACACCATCATAAACAAGCAAGCGATCATCTTTGTGGATAAGGTTTGCATAACTTATAACTTTATCATATTGAAGTTCTTCAGGTTTATAACCGGTTAAATCGTAGCATCCTTCGCTTACAAATTGCATAGTCCAGCTAATATTGTTTGCACATCTGTATGCCATTCCCGGTAAATTACTCATCAGAGTAGCTAATTCTCTTCTTTGATCTGAAATTATTTTTTCGGATTTTTTTCTCTCGGTTATATCTCTAACGATGGCTTGAATGTAAGCGCTTTTATGAAATTCTATTTTCTTCAGGCTAATTTCAGAATAGAATAAACTTCCGTCTAATTTTTTGTTGCTCCACTCAAAAAATTGCGGATTATCCTTTAAAGCAATATCTATTTTATTTAATACAAGGTCACTTGATAATAAACCATCCTGTTGATACTCTGTTGAAAATGTAAGGAGTGATTTCCCAATTATATCTTCTTTGTCACATCCGAATATTTCAACAGTCTTCAAATTACAATCAATAACTTTATCATCTTTCATAAGAAAGATAGCATCGTTGGATGATTCAAATAATGTTTTAAACTTTAATTCACTTTCAGTTAATGCATCAATTGCTTTTTGTTTTTCCGTGATGTTAGTGAAAAAAACCGCAATTGAGTTTCGGGTAAGTTTCATTACCGAGAACTCATAAAGTCCGCTAAAATGCTGATCTTTATAATTCATAGTCTGATTTTTTGAAGGGTTACCGGTGGAGATAACTGATTTGAACTTTTCTATTATTCCGTCTGTTGCAAGTGAAGGAAAAATGTCCTGAATTTTTTTTGATATTAATGAATACAAATCAATATTAAGAATATTTATTGCAGACTGGTTAGTGCTGATAAATATTAATTCATCATTTTCATCTAATCTATAGACCAGCACACCCAATGGAGAAGCATCAAGCATATTTTGCAGACTTTGAGCCATGTTTTTAGCTTCAGCTTCGGCATTTTTTTGATATGTGATGTTATCACAAACAAGAAAAATTTGCGGTTGATGATTTTTAGTTACGGAAGAATAAATTGTTTCTCTTACCCAAAATTCCTGTTTGTTTCGTCTCAGCATCTTCATTTCATGAGAAGATGGCTTTCCCGGATTTTCAAGAACATAAAGTATTTGCTTTTCAAACCTCTGGATTTCCTGCGGAATAAATAAAATTGACATGTCCGAACCTATCAGTTCTTCAACTTCATATCCTAAATCTTTAGCTCCTTTTTGATTAACTGATGCTATTATTTTGTCTGTACCGATTGTGAGATGGATTAAAGGATAGTTCTCATAAAGTGCACGATACTTGGTTTCACTTTCCATTAAAGCGCTTTCAAAGGCTTTTCTTCGTGTTATATCGCGACATAATTGAAGGATAGCATCTTCGTCTTTGTAGCTGATTAATGATGCATTTACATCAAGGCATATTTCTGCTTTATCTGATGACAATCTAAATGTTTCAAAATTACCAGTTCCATTGGCAAGTAAAATCTCATTAATCTTTTTTCTTTCAAACTCAATGTTTTTAGAAATGTCAAATAATTTTTTCTGAACAAACTCTTCCCTTGAATAGCCAAATACTTGTAAGGCGGTATTATTAACCTCCAATATTTTTTCATCCTTTGGATTGATAACTAATATGGCATCGTGGGCAGAATTAAATAATTCCTCAAAATCGATGTTGGATTCCGGTTTTCTATTTTTCTTTAATATAGACATTGCAGTTTTATTTTATTGGATTAAACTCTATTAGAAAAATATGTTTTTGAAAACTGCCGAACAAAAGAACTTAAAAATATTTTTAATGAAATTTTGTGTGGAACAGACAATTATTTTTTCATTACGGAATTAAATACGGGCTGTTAAACTCCATGATTGTAACATCAATCTTGTTAAATTATCTTTACATTTAAGAAATATAAGAATCTAACATCTAATTGACCCGATTGAAAAACTATAAATTATTAATTCAATACGATGGAACTAAATACTCCGGCTGGCAGATTCAAAAGAACTCTGAAACAGTGCAGCAGTGTATTTCTGATGCAATTAAAACTATATTAAAAACAGATATTAATTTGATTGGATCAGGCAGAACAGATACGGGTGTGCATGCTTTGGGGCAGGTTGCTAATTTTAGAAACCAAAATGAAATTGATATTTATCGATTTAAACATTCTTTAAATTCTATTTTACCTTCTGATATTTCGATTATAAAAATGGATGAGGTTGATGAAGATTTTCATGCAAGATTTGATGCCCGGAAAAGAAGCTATATTTATTTGATTAGCCAAACAAAATCTCCTTTCTACAAAAATTATTCATATTTTTATCCATCAGAAATTAATTTAGAAAAGTTGAATAAAGTAAGTAAAGTTTTTATTGGCGATAATGATTTTACATCTTTCAGCAAAAAAAATATTGAAATTGAAAATAAAAACTGTTCCGTTTTTGCTTTGCGATGGATGAAAAAGGGAAGTCTGGTTATTTTTTATATACAGGCAAACAGGTTTTTACACGGAATGGTAAGAACAATAACAGGTACTTTATTAAAATCGCAAGAAGAAAAAAATCCCGATCAGTTTATAGCTGATATTTTTAATTCAAAAAGCCGTGAAGAAGCTGCTGATTCAGTTCCTTCAAAAGGTTTATTTCTTTATAAAGTAGAGTATTAATTATGCTGAACTTAAACTCAAAAGTTGTGCTTATCACCGGCGGATCAAGAGGAATTGGTGCCGCTTGTGTAAAATATTTTTGTATGTCGGGCGCTTCAGTCGCATTTACATATAATGAAAATACTGCTTTAGCCGCAAAATTGGAAAAACGATTTAAAAATATTTCTAAATGTAAATCATATAAAGTTGATGTAACAAAAGAGGATGAAATAAAATATACTGTTCACTCAGTAATTAAAGATTTTGGTAAAATTGATATTTTGATTAACAATGCCGGGATTTGGAAAGAGGGAAAAATCCACAGAATGAGTTTAGCAAATTGGGAAGAAACAATAAAAATCAATTTAACTTCAGCCTTTTTATTTTGCCGTTATACAATCCCAAATATGAAATCAAAAAGATGTGGTAAAATAATTAATATTTCTTCCACAGCGGGGCAACGCGGTGAAGCAAATTATTCTCATTATGCTGCTGCAAAAGGTGGAATGATTTCTTTCACTAAATCACTTGCCTCGGAGCTTGGACCATTTAATATAAATGTAAATTGTGTCGCTCCCGGGTGGGTAATAACAGATATGACAAAAAAAACTTTTGCTAATAAAAAATCTTTAGATGAAGAATTGAAGAAAATTCCTCTTGGTAGAATTGCAACCGCCGATGATATAGCCGGTTCGGTTTTATTTCTTGCATCCGACCTGGCTCGTCATGTAACCGGAGAGATTCTTAATGTTAACGGCGGCTCGGTTTTAGTCGGATAATTATATGGAATTTTTTGCAAGCATACATCCGAAAGTAGTTCATTTTCCGTTAGCATTTTTATTGTTATATCCGTTGATAGAACTGCTTGCTGTGATTACTAAAAAAGATTTTTATTCTAAAACAGCAAATCTATTTTTGTTAATTGGAACTCTTGGAGCATTCCTGGCAGTTTTTACAGGCAACCAGGCATTTTCGATGGTTAAGAATTGGGATAAAGAAAGTTTGGTTATATTTAACTCACATCAAACTTTTGCCAATTATACCATGTGGTTTTTTACAGGATTGCTTGCTTTAAGAGTTTATCTTAGTATAAAGAAAAAGATTAATCAAAAGATGATGATTGTTTTGTTTTTATTATCGCTTTTGGGATGTTATCTTGTTTATCAAACGGGTAATTACGGCGGAAAACTTGCCGAAGCAAGAATTAAAGAGTTAAATATTAAATTACCTGTTAATCAATAAATTTTATTATGTTTAAATCAATATGTTACGCAGTATAAAATATTTACTAATTCTTGTTTTTCTATTTTCTCCAAATTCATTCAGTGAAAAACCACCTTCAAGTAAAGTAACAGGATTTTTTCTTGGTTTTGGTGTTGGTCCACGTATTCCTGTTGGTAATTTTAGCAATACAACCGATGTCGGATATGGTTTGAATGTTGAGTTGTCTTATACCGACAATGAATTTTTACCGGTTTTTTTGTTTGCCAATATTGGCTTTGAACAATATCCGGGTTCTCAAAATTATTTTCAGGACACAGAATATTCTAATTATCATACCGATGCTTTACCAATAAATGTTGGCGCACGATATTATTTTGCTCCAATGCTTGAGAACATTGTATTATTAATGCCGATAGTTCAGGTTACGGCTTCATATACTTATTATAAAATACTCCATGAATTTGATTCAGGAGCCGGGCGTAATAATTTTATTGAAAAAGAATCGGAGTTTGGTTTTAGCGCGGGAGCCGGCGTTTCAATGTTTATGATGGAACTTTTGGCAGCTTATAACTATAATCCTAAAGACCAATTTATATCTTTTGATCTTAAAATAAGAATACCTTTATATATTAATTTTTGAGATTACTATGGAATACAAAAATTTATTAGTTGATATAGAAGATCACATTGCTATTGTAACAGTAAATCGTCCGGATAAGTTAAATGCATTAAACCATCAAACGCTAACTGAACTGCGATCCTCGTTTGAAGAATTAAAGTTAGATACTGATGTGCATGTTGTAATTGTTACCGGAAGTGGAGAAAAGGCATTTGTTGCGGGCGCTGATATTTCCGAATTAAATAAACTCGATATGCTTGAGGGAAAAAAGTTTACCGAATTCGGGCAAAGTGTATTTTCGTTTATTCAAAATTTTGATAAGCCTGTTATTGCTGCTGTTAATGGCTTTGCACTTGGCGGCGGATGTGAGTTTGCTTTATCCTGTCATATCAGAATTGCCAGTGAAAATGCTAAATTTGGTCAACCGGAAGTAAACCTTGGAATTATTCCGGGGTATGGTGGAACGCAAAGGTTAGCAAGACTTGTAAACTCCGGTCGCGCTATGGAAATGATTTTAACCGGAGATTTGATTGATGCTAATGAAGCTTTTAACATTGGCTTGGTGAACAAAGTATATCCGCAATCTGATTTGATGAGTAAAGTATGGGAATTAGCTTCCAAAATTTCAGGCAAAGGGCAACAAGCAATTCGTTTTGCAATCAAAGCTGTAAATGCTGTGGATGAAGTTTCATTGCAACAGGGACAGAATATTGAGGCAAGTCTTTTTGCACTTTGCTGCGGCGCTGAAGATTTTAAAGAAGGCACATCAGCATTTCTCGAAAAAAGAAAACCATCATTTAAGAATAAATAACTTTCAAAATTTTATAAATGACCGAAAATCCTTTCTTTAAAAAATTATCTTTTATTCTGTTTGGATTAGTTCTAATCTTATTGGTAGCTAACATTGTTGTAAAAAAAATTGTGGAAAAGGATGAACAGCCCAAAAACAGGGAGTCGTTAAATGGAGTAGAAATTGATAATGTTTTTCATGAAGCTTTAAAAAACTATGGTCTTTCCGAAAACTGGGTTACAAAGAAAAAAATAAAAAATGTTGCTGATGATTCTCTTTATGCTGCATACTTAGTCAAAGTTCCACAAAACCTGCCGATCCATTTACTTATTTTAGAACTTAAAGACTTATTCTGGGATGATGATGTTGAAATAACTTCTGAGGAAATTCCAAAAACAAAAGAAACCATTGTAAAATTATCATCACAAAAGCATTTGAAATTAGCCGCAGTTTTTAGCTATGATGAAAATATAATTCGTGAGTATGGAACGTTATCTTTTCTTGTATATGATTTCCCTACAGATGATCAGGTTAAAATTGAAGGACTGCTAAAGACGCCGGAACTTTTTTATATCGTTTTGTCACCTTCAGAAAGCTCTAAAAAGCTTTTGAACGCTCTTAGCAAAGCAGGAAATCGTTATGCAATTTTACTTGATGATAATATCAGCGAATTAAATTATAAATTAGCTCCGGGGTATTCGGAGGACAGACTAAAAAGATCTATAAGGGAAATTGTTGGCACATTTTCTAACGCAGTATTTTTTATTATTGATGATCGCTCCGATCTTGCCGAGTCCGGCAAATATAAATTTATTGAAAATGAGTTCCATAAAAGAAATATAAAAATTGTTAATAAAAGCGAACTTGTTTCTCTTGATGCAAATAATATTAATGTTGACGGCAAGTTTCAGGATTTAATGCTGCACGTTCAGAAAAAAGATGAAAAAGTATTATTGGTTAGTGCGGATGAATATTTATCTATTGTTCAATTAATTCCGTCTTACCGGAAAATCGGATACAAGTTCATTTATCCGGGAGATATAATTATAAAAAGATAATCAGTTAATAATTTCGCCTTTCATATTAACTTCCGAAATATAAAATCCGGGATGATTGATTTTTCCATCCAGCAATTTTTTATCGCCTACTAACACAACAACAAGCTCATTATTATTAATGCTTTTGTTTGCAATTTCTTCAATCTCAATCCTGGTTATATTCATAATTCGTTCTATATAAGATTCAAAATAATCATCCGGCAGATTGAATAATATTTTACCAGAGACATTAAAAAGAATTTGACTGTAAGTCTCGAAGTTCATAGGAAATTTTTTTGTAATTGATGACTTGGCAAATTCTAATTCATGGTCTGTTATTCCTTTTTGAATATTTGCAAGCTCAAACAGAATTTCATTTAATGCATTGCCGGTGTTCTCAGCTCCGACTGAAGTTGACACCTGGAAAAAGCCGGCATCTTTAAGATACTGGAATCTTGAAGTAGCGCCGTAAGTATAACCGTTTCTCTCGCGTAAGTTTAAATTTATTCTGCTTGTAAACTGCCCGCCCAAAATTGCATTAAGTAAAAGCTTTTGAAAATAATCTTTGATATTGCGTTTTGCTGTAGTAAAGCCAGCTCTGATTTCAGTTTGTACTGAGCCTTCTTTATTGTACAGAAAAATATTTTTCTTTGGTTGAAAAGTTTTAAGCGGGATGTTTATTTGCGCCGTTTTATTTTCCCAGCTTGTTAAATACTTTTCAATTGTGGATATCAACTGTTCTTTAGGTATGCTGCCTACCGCAACTAAAAATGAATTTGATGCAGAGAAAAAATTGTTGTAATGATTAACGACATCAGCCTTAGTAATAGATTGAACAGAATCTTCATATCCCATTACCGGGTAGGAATAATTGTTTGAATTGCCAAAAATAATTTTATCAAATATTTGATCGGCTAAATATTCTGGTTCATCTTTACTTTGAATTATTTGAGTAATTAATTTTTGTTTTTCTCTTTTGAACTCTTCATCTTCAAATGAAGGATGCAAAAGCACTTTTGAAAACAATTCAAATGATCTTTCAAAATTTTCAGACAAACACTGCAAACTTAAATGTATTGAATCATTATCCGCCGAAACATTGAAATTTGAACCAAGCAAATCAAATTCATCACTTAGCTCCAATGCATTCAAATCATCGGCTCCTTCATCCAGTACAAGAGAAGTTAAATATGCCAATCCCTTTTTATCTGCCGGGTCATATTTACTGCCGGCATCAATTACCATGTTTAATCTTGTTAACGGTAGAGTATCTTTAAAGATGAAAAAAATTCTAAGACCATTGCTTAATGTAAATTCTTCAATATTCGGTGGAGCAAACTCTAATACAGGTTTTGCAGTTGGTTTTTGTGTCCTATCAAAACTCATAAATTATTTTCCTTTGGTGTAATGCGTAATTCAACATAGGGCTTTGTCAGATAAAGTTCCGCTGCTTTTCTTATAGTGTTATCATCAACTTTGTTATAACGTTCCAGATCAAACTCAAATGAATTTGGTTCATTTAAATAATAATTGTAATGATTTAAATAATCAGCTATTGTATCTATATTTTGCATTGAATAAATGAAATGCGCCTTAATACCGTTTTTAGATTTTTCAAGTTCTTTAGATGAAACCCCGTCTTTAATCAAATTATTTATTTCATCAAAAATAATTTCTTTAACCTGATCAAGTTTAATTCCGGGTCTTGCAGTTGCGATAATCATAAAATGCCCGCCAAACTTACCCGAATATTGAAAAGCAGTTACGTCCTGCGCTATTTGTAAATCAAAGACTAATTTTTTATAAAGACGGGAATTTTTTGAACCTGATAAAATGTCTGATGCAACTTCTAAGGTAGCATCATTATCACTGTAAATTGAATCCGAATGCCACGCCAGGTAAATCCTATCCAGTTGAACGTTATCTTTATGTTCAATCAAAACATTTTCCTTTAGTTCCGGCTTGGATACGACTACCGAATGATTCGAATCGAATGGTTGAATTGGTTCGAAATATTTTTTTAAGAGATCGAGGGCACTGTCTTTTTCAAAATCTCCTGCTATAACTACGGAAGCGTTATTAGGGGAATAATATTTTTGAAAGAAATTTTTAACATCATCTAAACTATAACTTTCAATATCTTTTAAAAATCCTATTGTTGCCCAACTGTAAGGATGATTTTCCGGGTATAGATTTGTGATAAGAATTTCCCATGCTAATCCGTACGGCTGATTATCATATCTTTCTAAACGCTCATTCTTTACAACATCTTTTTGATTGTTTAATTTTTCCTGTGTTAATGCAGATAGAAGGTAACCCATTCGGTCTGATTCAAGCCACATTGCTAATTCTAAATTATTTGCCGGAAGTTTTTCAAAATAATTTGTTCTATCTGTACTTGTTGATCCGTTTAATGTTCCGCCAGCTTCCTGTACGTATCTGAAATGCATTTCTTTCGGAACATTTTCTGAACCTTGAAACATCATATGCTCAAATAAATGTGCCAGACCGGTTTTGCCTTTTGTTTCATAAGCAGAACCGACTTTGTACCAAATGTTAAGTGAAACTAACGGAATTGATTTATCCTGGTAAAGAATATACTCTAACCCGTTTTTTAATTTTCCTTTTGTGCAGTTAAGATTAAGGTAATTCAAATTTGTCCTGATTGTTTTTTAATAAAAATTCTATTCGCTCAAATTTGCCGTCAATATTATTGTTCGGATAAATGTGAAGTATTTTTGCGAGCAATGGATATATATCAATATTGTCTATTGTTCCGCATGAAAAACCGGATTTAAAGTCAGGTCCAATTGCATAAAAAATTCCATGCATATCAAGATTAGCGGGATCATATCCATGATTGCCGCCCGGAAATTTTTTGGAATATTTTTTCAGGTCTTTGTTATCAAAAATACTATAACCAAGATCAGCTATTACAATTATTCCGGCTACAAATGGATTGTCTTTATAATGAAGATATTCCGGCAACTCGTTTTTCCAATAAACTTTATAATTTTTTTCAGATTTTTTTAATCTGGTGTAAACATCAATTTTCTCACTTTCTTCAGGATAAATAAACATCATCGTTCCTTTATCTGAAGTTTTATAGTGAAAACCTGATAGCAATTCATCAATTTTTATTACCCGGTCAGGGCTTAATTCTGTCATTCCATGATCTGAAACAATAATGACATTAGTGCTGTCTAATAAATTTAATTTCTTCAAACCCGAAAAAATTTTTCCAATTAAACTATCTTCTTTAGCAATGGACTGATTAACTTCATTTGAATTCGGTCCGTAATTGTGTCCGGAAGTGTCTGTCGCATCAAAATATAACATAATAAAGTGCGGACGTTTATTATACGGTAACTCTAACCAGTTTAAAGCTCCATTTATCCTTTCATCATAAGGTCTGGTATAAACAAATCTCTCAACATAATCCGGTCTTCTGTAATCAACATTAACTTCTGAACCTGGCCAAAAGTAACTTGCAGTAATCACACCTTGCCTTTTGGCTGTCTCCCAGATTGCCTCGCCTTTGTACCATTTAGCATCTCGTTTAGCTATGGAATCAGATATGTTATATTTCTGGTTTGTATAAGGATTAGAAAAACTGTTTGCTATAATACCATGATTTTCAGGGTACATTCCTGTTACAATGGAATAATGATTTGGAAAAGTTTTGGAAGGGAAGCACGGACACAATGATAAAGCATGCACACCATTTTGTTCAATATAATCCAAATTTGGTGATATTCCTCTATTTCCATAATCCCAGCGAAATGCATCAAATGAAACTAAAATAGTATAATTTCTGTTTTGAGCAAGGATTGAAAAAGATATTATAAAAAAAAGAGCAACTGCAAGACGGGACTTTTTAAATTTATTCATAATCTTAACTCAAAATACAAATGTTTAACAAATTTTATATTAAAAATTGTTCAATTATAAGCAAAAACCACAAAAAAATTAAAACGCAAGTTTTCAACTAATATTAATTAAATATTAATTTTTAAAAAAAATATTTTAAAACTTGCATGAAAATCAGTTTAACTTGATATTTAACACGCTTAAAAATAGAATCTTTTACTGAACCTTTTTGCAATGCAAATATTTTTTAAAAATAAACTATTCTTAATTACCTTATCCCTAAATTATTTCAAGGAGAAATCATGATTAGAAGTTACTCGTTTCTATCTTTCCTCTTGCTGATAATTGTAACCATATTTTTATCGCAGGGCAGTGTTTATGCCCAGGGAGTTACAACATCGGCTATGAATGGAATGGTCTTAGATGCGAATGGTGACCCATTACCGGGCGCTAATATTATTGCGGTTCATACACCATCAGGCACACAGTATGGTACAACATCCCGTGTTGATGGAAAATACAATCTAAATGCTTTAAGAACTGGTGGTCCTTATACAGTTACAGTTTCATTTGTCGGGTATAAGCCACAGCAAACCGAAATAGCTACACTTCAATTAGGTCAAAACTTAAGTCTTGACTTCACTCTTTATGAAGAAGCTGTTCAACTTGGGGCTATAACAGTTGTTGGAGATAAAAATGCAATTATTTCAGGGTCAAGAACAGGAGCATCTCAGAACGTTTCTGAAAAACAAATTGCAGAAGTCCCTACTATCAGCAGAAGTTTTCAAACTTTTGCAAAATTATCACCTATGTTCTCAGGTCAAAATCTTCAAGCTGCAGGTAGAAGTAACAGGTATAATAATATCCAGATAGACGGAACACAATATAACGATTTGTTTGGTTTGGGATCTTCTGGAACACCCGGAGGACAAGCCGGAACAAACCCTATCAGTCTTGATGCTATCCAGGAATTTCAAGTTTTAATTGCTCCTTACGATGTTAGGCTTGGAGGATTTACCAGCGGTGGTATCAATGCTATAACAAGAAGTGGTTCAAATGAATTTCATGGTTCTGTTTTTGGATATGGTAGAAATCAAGAACTTGTTGGTAAATATTATAACAATTTAAATCTTGCTGTAAACGAATTTAAAGAATACCAATACGGACTTCGTATAGGTGGACCTATCATTAAGGATAAAATTTTCTTCTTCCTTAATGGAGAAATTACAGGAAGAAATGAACCTTCAACAAACCTTTCCTTAAAGGCAGGTCCAACAAATACAGAAGCAGATGCTCTTACAATTTCCCAAATATTAGCAAGCCGTGGATTTAATACAGGTGGATATGGTGAGTATACAACAAAACAACCGTCCGGCAAATTATTTGCGAGATTGGATTTTAACTTATCGGAAAATCATAAATTAAATCTTCATTATAATTATGTTAATGCAAAACAAGATATTCTGGGAAGCAGGTCATCATCAACAGCATTCAGTTTTGATTCATATTTATATCAGTTCGAAAGCATAACAAATAATATAGTCGCTCAATTAAACAGTACTTTCGGAAATAATATGGCGAACGAATTAATTCTCGGCTATACAACAATTCGTGATAAACGAGGACCTGATGGTGCTTTAACTCCTGAAGTTCAAGTTAGACAACCGGGCATAACTTATGAAATGGGAACTGATCAGTACTCATCAGCAAATAAGCTGGATCAAGATATTTTTGAAGTAACAGATAATTTTACTTATTATTTTGGTGATCATACCTTTACTGTTGGAACGCATAATGAATTTTTCTCTTTTAAAAACTTATTTCTTAGAGCCTTCGCGGGTTACTACCAGTATAATTCACTTGCAAATCTTCAGTCTGGTTATGTAGATTCTTATTATAGAGTAATTGCAAGAGACGGGAAAGATCCAGCGGCTGATTTTCCTGTAGCGCAATATGGTTTTTACGTACAGGATGATTGGCAGGTTAAACCAAACTTCAAATTGTCTTTTGGTTTAAGAGTTGATATCCCAACATTCCCTGATGAACCATTCCAGAATGATTCTGTATCTACGTACTTCCCTGGATATTCAACAAATACCGTCCCCAGTGGAAACATCCTCTGGGCTCCACGTGTTGGTTTTAATTGGGATGTCTTTAACGATAAAACAACACAAATTAGAGGTGGTATAGGAATATTTACTGGGCGTCCAGCGTATGTTTGGATTTCAAATCAATATGGTAACACGGGAGTGACCGCTTATCAGGTTAATGGAAGTGGAAATCAAATAGTTTTCTCGCCTGATGGTTCAAATTTACCTGGTGTTGGTGATCCAGGAACAGGTAATCCAAGCTATACCTCTGAAATCGACCTAGCAGATCCAGATCTTAAAATGCCACAAGTTTTAAGATATAATCTCGGTATTGATCATCAATTACCAATGGGATTTGTAGGAACCGTTGAATTCCAGTATTCAAAAAGCATAAATGATTTTGTATATGAAAAATTAAACATAATCAATCACGATAATCCATCTACTTTATTACAGGATGGAAGACCAAAATATGGTGGAACAGATAGCAAGAATGGTAACTTTGTAGATGTAATGTATTTAAAGAATACAGACCAGGGTTATTCTTATAATCTTTCCTTCCAGTTGCAGAGAAATGTAGTTAGAGGATTCTCAATTAATACTGGTTATACTTACGGAAGAGCCAAAGACCTTAATAGTGTTAACTCTTCACAGGCAAGATCACAAATGAGATATAATCCAATTGCCGGTGATCCAAATGATCCGGTACTTGCTACATCACAGTACGAAATTAGAGGACGTGTGTTTGTTTCTGTTTCATATGTAGCAGAATTTTTCAAAAATGCACCGACTACTATATCGTTATTCTATAATGGTGAGTCCGGTGCTCCATTTTCATACATTTATGGTAGTGATGTTAATGGTGATGGATTTGATCAAAATGACTTATTCTATATCCCAAAAGATAATAGCGACATTTTGCTTGGAACATATAATAGAAATACTGATACTTATACCTCAGATGCAGGTATGTACACAGCATTCAACAATTTTGTGAACAATAATGCTTATTTAGCTTCTCATAAAGGAGAAATTGCTGAACGAAATGCTGATACAAACCCCTGGGTAAATTATGTTGATTTACATATTTCACAGGATATTCCGATTATTGCCGGGCATACATTAACTATTAACTATGATATTCTAAACTTATTGAATCTCCTTAATAGTGATTGGGGCTGGAATAGCAGCGTATTTAGTACTTACAGAGTAGCTAACTTAGCGGGTACTATTCAGGCTGGTCCTAATGCTGGTAAAAATGTTTATAGTTTTGCTGCTCCGACCAATAATACTCCGTTTACTGCAAGTAATCTTTCATCAAGATGGCAAATGCAGTTAGGTGTTAGATACTCATTCTAATTAAGTACATTGTACAAATTAAAAAAGGCGATCTTCGGATCGCCTTTTTTATTATATAATACTTGGTTGGAATTACTTTTAATGTAAAAGCTTTAATACTCTGTCAGGTCTTATGGAACCAAGTAATTTGAATATCTGCGAGAAAGGAATGTCTCGGTCCCATGAAAACAAAATAATAAAAGCTTCACCTACAACAGCATCACGTGAAACAAATCCCCAAAAACGGCTATCTAAGGAATCATCCCGGTTATCACCCATCATAAAGTAATAATCTTTTTTAAAGGTATAAGTAGATGTTGGTATTCCGTTAATTACAACAGAATTATTTTTAACTTCAACAACTCTTTTTCCGTTTTCCCTGTCTATGGTGGTTCTCCATTGTTCAACATTGTAAATGTTAATCGGAATCGTCATTCCCTTTTTGGGAACTACAAGCGGTCCATAATTATCCTCATTCCACGGCATCCCTTTGGGGAATATTCTTGGCTCAACAATTCCTTTAGGTATTGGTTTTAGATAACTTCCATACTGTCCGCGATAATATTTAATAAAAGTCGGTTTCCAAAATTCTTTACCGTTTACAAACACCACTTTATCAATTATTAAAATTGTATCACCCGGAGTTCCAATGCAGCGTTTTACATAGTTAACGCCTTTTTCTCCTTCAGGCGGTTCAAGTTTATCACGATCGCCGGGCCATTCAAATACAACAATATCTTTTGCCTTTGGATCTTTGAAAGCCGGAAGTGTGAAATAGGGAAGTGCAACTTCTGTAAATGGAATAAAATGCGGCGAACTTGGTCCGTATATAAATTTATTAACCAGTACAAAATCACCAACAAGAATAGTATCTTCCATAGAACCGGTTGGTATTCTTGTATTTTGTATAATAAAAGTGATAATAAACAATGCTGCAATTCCTGCAAAAAATAATTGTTTAAAAAATTCTTTTACTTTACCTGCAAAAGTAGTTGGTTTTGGTCTCTCTTTATGTTTAAAGATGTTTTTCAGTTTTTCCTGAAATGACAATTTGTTCTCCATAAATGTGTTTAAATATTTTTTATACTAAAACTTGCTTAGTTTTTACTTAATATACTTTTTAACAGATCGTTAACAAGTTTGGGATTAGCTTTTCCCTTTGATTCTTTCATAACCTGTCCTACAAAAAATCCAAATACTTTTTCTTTTCCTGAGACATATTCCTGCACCTGGGAAGGATTTTTCTCAATAATTTTTTGGATAATTGATTCTATCTCTGATGTATCGGAAATTTGTACGAGGTTTTTTTCTTTTACAATTTGTTCGGGATCAGAATTATCATTTAGCATTATTGCAAAAACCTCTTTTGCAATTTTACCGCTGATAGTTCCGGACTTTATAAGCTCAATTAGTTTTCCCAAATTTACTGGTGTAATGGGAAAATCCGAAATGCTAATTTTTTTATCATTTACAACAGCAAGCACTTCACTGATTACCCAGTTACTTGCAGTTTTATAATCGCTTGTAACAGATATTACCTCTTCATAATAATTTGCAAACTGTTTTGTTTGTATTAGAATTTCTGAATCGTAAAGTGGAAGTGAAAAATCCGTAACAAATCTTTGTTGTTTTGCTTCCGGTAATTCTGGCAAAATATTTTCAATCTCAGTCTTCCATTTTTCATCAACAATTACAGGCAATAAATCCGGATCTGGAAAATAGCGGTAATCGTGCGCTTCTTCTTTACTGCGCATCGGGTAAGATTCATTCAAATCAGCATCCCAGAGAAGTGTTTGCTGAACAATTTTTTCTCCGTCTTCAATTAGTTCAATTTGCCTGTTTATTTCAAAATCAATTGCACGCTCAACGTTTCTGAAGGAATTCATGTTTTTAA
The DNA here is from genome assembly GCA_049294175.1 of Ignavibacteriaceae bacterium. GTDB lineage: Bacteria > Bacteroidota > Ignavibacteria > Ignavibacteriales > Ignavibacteriaceae > IGN3. Next base: position 83,421 of record JBAQCL010000010.1, read on the forward strand.
TTTCTGTTTTTACTCCCAGTTTTGTTTCACCTTTTAATCTTACGGAAATGTTAGCATCACATCTAAGCGATCCTTCTTCCATATTGCCGTCACAAATTTCAAGATACTGCACAATTTGTTTAATCTTGTTAAGGTATAAATATGCTTCTTCAGCCGTTCGTATATCCGGTTCACTAACAATTTCCATTAAAGGCACGCCGCATCTGTTGACATCAACTAAAGTAAGCGGACTTTGATCGTGAATTGATTTGCCGGCATCTTCTTCCATATGGATTCTTGTAATTCCGATTTTTTTAGATGTTCCATCCTTTGGAGTTACTTGTATAAATCCATTTTCACAGATTGGTTCTTCATACTGAGAGATTTGATAGCCTTTTGGCAGATCGGGATAAAAATAATTTTTACGTGCAAAAATTGAATGCTCATTAATTTTACAGTTTGTTGCCAAACCCATTAACACAGTAAACTCAACAACTTTTTTGTTTAGTACTGGCAAAACACCCGGATGACCAAGACAAACCGGACAAACATTACTGTTGGGACTATTCCCAAATTTTGTAGAGCATCCGCAAAATGCTTTTGATTCGGTTAGAAGCTGTGCATGAACCTCTAAACCTATAACTGCTTCGTATTTTGAATTCATAATTTTGATTTACATTGTTCGGGCAAATATATAAATGAATGGCTACATATGTAAAGAATAAATCTATCCAATCTGATAAATGGAAACATTGACTAATAAAAGGTTTTATCTTTATTCGGTTATAACTATTTTATAATTAACTAACAATTCAGTTTAATCTTATATGAAAAAAATCCAGAAGATCGGACTTGTATTAGGATTATTTGCCTTTTTATTCATTTTATTTTTTTTCAATCCGGTTCCTGCAAAGCCCGAAATCGGTAAGACAGCGGCTGTTGTTGTGTTAATGGCAATCTGGTGGATTACAGAAGCATTGCCGATGGCAGCCACATCGTTAGTTCCATTAATATTTTTTCCTTTACTTGGAGTTTTGTCCGGTTCACAAATTTCAGCATCGTACATAAATTCCGTAATTTTTTTGTTCATCGGTGGATTTATGCTTGCAATTGCTATGGAAAATTGGGGATTGCACAAAAGGATTGCCTTAAAAATTATTTCAATATTTGGTGGTACGGCAAATTCAGTTCTTTACGGGTTTATGCTGTCCTCTGCATTTCTTTCTATGTGGATTTCAAATACAGCAACTGCAGTAATGATGCTGCCGATCGCACTGGCTGTTATTTCAAAAATTGAACATGAGTTTGGAAGAGAACAAACTGCAAACTTCTCCAAAGCTGTTTTGCTTGGAATTGCTTATTCCTGTTCCATTGGAGGAATTGCCACTCTTATTGGAACACCGCCAAATTTAGCTTTGGTAAGAATTCATAAAATTGCTTTTCCAAATGCTCCGCAGATATCATTTGGAGATTGGATATTACTGGCTTTCCCAATAACAGTAATTCTTCTGATTCTGGTTGCAGTGCTTTTATCAAAATTATTTTTTAAATCGGATAAAAATATTAAGATCAGCAAAGATTTTATTAAAAACGAATACAACTCACTTGGTAAATTATCTCATGCAGAAATAGTGATTTCAATCGTATTTGGATTAACTTCTTTACTTTGGATATTTAGAACAAATCTAAATTTCGGATTTATCCAGATTAATGGCTGGTCAACAATTTTTCATTCGCCTGATTTTATTGATGACGGAACGGTTGCAATAACTATGGCATTTTTACTTTTTCTTTTTCCTTCTAAAGATGAAAATCAAAAAACAATTTTAACGGCAAATGTATTTGAGAAAATTCCATGGGGAATTATACTTTTATTTGGCGGTGGATTTGCCCTTGCAACTGCATTCAGTGCCAGCGGATTATCGGAATTTATTGGAAATAATTTGCGAGGATTATTAAATGTGCCAACCTTTATTTTGGTAATCATTATATGTTTTATCATCAACTTTCTTACGGAATTAACTTCCAATACAGCAACCACACAAATGATTTTACCGATACTTGCTTCTGTTTCTGTTGCTTTGGGATTAAATCCTTTGCTTTTAATGATTGCCGCAACGTTATCAGCTTCAATGGCTTTTATGATGCCTGTGGGAACTCCGCCAAATACAATTGTGTTTGCAAGTAACCGATTAAAAATTTCCGATATGGCTAAAACAGGTTTTGCACTAAACATTATTAGCGTAATCTTTATAGCGGTTTTTGTTTATTACATCGGATCAATAATTTTTAACTTAAATATTTTTCCGGAATGGGCTAAATAGACCCATATTTTTATTATTTAAGAATAATTAATTTTTTGTTGCTTTTTAACGTGCAGGAAAAATATACTTTTTATATATTGCCCTCCGCTCTAAATCAAAAATTGATTAATTACTATTTTATTTAATTTGGAAAAAAAATTCATTGTCGTATTGTCAAAATCAATATTTAGAATATTTAATCCAGTGGGGTAAGTATGTACAATTATAATTCGTCAAAGAAATATTTCAACCTTGAAGTTCAGGCATCTCAAATTCCTAAACGTGAAGAAATTGATGAAAAGTATAAATGGAATTTAACCGATATTTATAAGTCCGATGAAGATTGGGAAAAAGATTTTACATGGATTGATGAAAACATAAAAAATTATCCAGTCTTTGAAGGGAAGCTTGGTAACTCCGCAGAAGATCTTTTAGCATGCTTTAAATTTGATGAAGAAATTGGTAGAAAACTTGAAAGATTATATTTGTATTCTATGCTTTCCAAAGACAGCGATATGAGTTTATCAAAATACCAGGGGATGGATGACAGGATTAAAAGTCTTTACACAAAAGTTACTACAGCAAGTTCTTTTATAAGACCGGAATTGTTAAAGATTGAAGACAAAAAATTATTGGGAATGGTTAATTCACTTCCACAGCTTAAAATCTATAGTCATACTATTAACGATCTTTTAAGATTTAAAGCATATACATTAGATAAAGAAAAAGAAGAACTGCTTGCAATGGCTGGTGAAATTGCACAGGTTCCGTATAACACTTATTCGATTTTTACTAATGCCGATTTGCGATTTCCAGAAGTAAAAGACGATAAAGGGAATGACGTAGAAATTTCCCACGCAAGATTTTATTCGGCATTATATTCAAAAGACAGATCGTATCGCGAAAGAGCATTCAAATCTTATCTTAAACCATATAAGGAAAATGTAAACTCACTTTCCACATTATTTAACGGAAATCTGAAATCAAATATTTTCTTTGCAAAAGTTCGCAAGTACAACTCTGCTCGTGAAGCCGCGTTACATAAAAATAATATTCCTGTTTCGGTTTATGATAACCTTGTTGAAGCAATAAATAAAAATTTTGCTCCAATGTATCGCTGGGCTTCATTAAAGAAAAAACTGCTTGGAATAGATGAACTGCATCCTTATGATGTTTATGTAACATTGTTTGATCAGAATCTTGAAAAAAAATATTCTTATGAAGAAGCAAAACAAATTGTACTAAACTCATTAAAAATAATGGGTGAAGATTACCTGAGTTCAGTCCAAAAAGCTTTTAATAACAGATGGATTGATGTATTTGAAACCAAAGCTAAAAGAAGCGGAGCTTATTCTTCCGGCACAACTTATGGCGTACATCCTTATGTTTTGCTTAACTGGACTGACTTGCTGAACGATGTTTTTACTCTGGCACACGAGATGGGACACAATATGCATTCATATTATACGGGATTAAATCAACCGTTTGTGTATGCTAATTATTCTATTTTTCTTGCAGAAGTCGCTTCAACATTTAATGAAAACTTATTGCTTGATTACCTGATTGAAAATGCAGCCTCTAAAGAAGAAAAACTTTTTTTACTTGAAAAATATCTGAATAATATTTCAGCAACTGTTTACAGGCAAGTTATGTTTGCCGAGTTCGAATCTCTCACTCATGATAAAGTGGAAAAAGGACAAGCCTTAACTCCTGATATTTTATGTTCTCTTTATAAAGAGGTTTATCAAAAATATTGGGGACCCGAAATGATTGTTGATGAAGAAGAATCATACACCTGGGCAAGGGTTCCGCACTTTTATTATAACTTTTATGTATTTCAATATGCAACAGGTTTTGCGGCTTCCGAAGCTCTTGCGGCAAAGGTAAAAACAGGCGGTCAACAAGCAGTAGAAAAATATCTTAACTTTTTAAAAGCCGGCAGTTCTGATTATCCAATTAATGTTCTTAAAAGTGCAGGAGTTGATATGAATTCCTTAGAACCTGTACTTGCAGTAACCGGTAAAATGCAAAGTTTGTTAGATGAATTAGAAAAATTAATTTGAAAATATTATAGGCATAAAATGAAAGTCTACACTAAACAAGAATTAAACACTCACAGTCAATCACTTACTTATGATGATATAAGTTTAATACCTACTCAGATTTCGAAAATAAAATCAAGAACAGAAGCCTTAACTAACAGTAATTTTTTAGGTCTTAAATTAAATGTACCTGTAATATCAAGCCCAATGGATTCGGTTACCGGACTTGAAATGGCTAAGGAACTATCAAGGTTAGGATGTATAGGAATTTTAAATCGTTTTGATTCATCGCTGGATTCATTATTGAATTCAAAAAACGGCAGAGGAATTAAGGCTGTTTCAATTGCTTTGAATACTGATTTGAAAACTATTGAAAAGATAGTTGAGAAAAAGTATATGATTTGTATCGATACAGCCAATGCAAATAATAAAGAGGTATTAAAGAAAACAGAACAGATAAAAAAGAAATTTGATGTTAAAGTAATTGTCGGAAATATAGCGCACGGTGAAAGCCTTTATCAACTTGAAGATGCAGGTGCAGACGCTGTACGTGTTGGAATCGGCAGTGGCAGTGTCTGTACTACTTCTATACAAACAGGAATTGGAATCGGACAAGTTTCATCATTACTTAATATTTATCATATCAGAAATGAAAAGAAAATAAAAATTGAAATTATTGCCGATGGCGGAATTAAAAGTCCCGGTGATGTTGCCAAAGCAATTGCACTTGGTGCTGATGTTGTTATGCTTGGCAGGATGCTTTCCGGAACAAGAGAAACTCCCGGCGAGGTAATAAAATATAACGGACAGCTTTGGAAAAAATATCGTGGCTCCGCATCATTTGGCGTTAAAATGCGTAATGAGTTTATCGAAGGTGAAGAAACTATGGTTGCCTATAAAGGCGCAGTTAAAAATGTTATTGATGGAATTTCCGACGGACTAAAAAGTTCTATGAGTTATATGAATTGTTTTAATCTTGATGAGCTTAGAAAAACTGAAACTTTTGCTATTCTAAGTAACAGCTCTTACTTGGAAAGACTACCTAAAATGTAATTTGATTTTCAGCCTTTTAATATTTTAAACCGGACTCGTTCCGTTTTTTTTATAATTTAATTCGTTTTAGTCTTAGTGAATTACTTACAACAGAAACGGAACTGAAAGACATTGCTAAAGCAGCAAACATCGGGTTAAGCAGCCCTAAAGCCGCCAACGGAATTCCAATTACATTGTAAATAAATGCCCAGAAAAGATTTTGTTTTATAACTCTAATTGTTTGTTTAGAAAGTTTTAAAGAATTTATAATCCCATTCAAATCGCCGTTCATCAAAACAACTTTTGCACTTTCTATCGCTACATCTGTTCCTGTTCCGATAGCAATTCCAATATCACTTTGAACTAATGCCGGCGCATCGTTAATTCCATCACCAACCATTACAACTTTTTTGCCTTCTTTTTGATATTTGATTACAACATTCGATTTATCTTCAGGTAAAACATTCGCTTCAAATTTTGAAATTCCGACAGCGCCCGAAACATTTTTTGCAACTGTAAAATTATCACCGGACAAAAGAACGGGCTCAATGTTATTTGATTTGATTTCGCTTATAACTTTTGCCGAATTACTTTTAATTGAATCATTAATAGCTATGTAGCCTTTTGCCTCATTATCAATAGCAAGAAAAACTATTGAAGAAACATTATCTGAATTTGCTTCTATTCTGTTGGATAAAATAGTTATATCAATATTATTATCTTTCATAAAAACTTCATTTCCTGCAAGAACAATTTTATCATTTATTTTAGCTTTTAATCCTTTGCCCGGAATAACTTCAAAATCCGTAATTGAGTTAAACTGTATGTTCTTAGACTTTGAATAATCAATAATTGCTTTTGCAATCGGATGTTCTGATTTACTTTCTAGAGAAGCAAGAAAAAAAAGAAATTCTTCTTCGGACATATTATTTGTGTAAACTTTATTAACCGATAAAATTCCGTCAGTTATTGTTCCGGTCTTATCAAAGATTATTACATTCGCTTTATTAAGTGCTTCTAAACTTTCTCCATCTTTAAATAAAATTCCATTTTGCGCTCCTTTTCCCATCCCGACAATTAAGGCAGTTGGTGTAGCTAATCCTAAAGCGCACGGACAAGCAATGATCAACACGGCTACAAAGTTCATTAAGGCAATACTAAAATTTCCTCCAGGCACTATAAATAGCCATATAAGAAAAGTTATTATTGCAATTATCACAACAACTGGTACAAAAACAGCAGCAACTTTATCGGCTAAATTTTGGATAGGAGCTTTAGAGCCCTGTGCTTCTTCAACTAATTTTATTATTTGACCGAGTACAGAATTTTTTCCAATCTCGGTAATTTGAAACTCAAATGAACCTGTAGTATTAATTGTTCCGCCAATAACTTTTGATCCAATAGTTTTCTCAACCGGCAAACTTTCACCAGTTATCATCGCTTCATTAACGCTTGAAGAACCGACTAAAACTTTTCCATCAGCAGGAATTTTTCCACCCGGTTTTATTATAACAATGTCACCGGATTTTAATTCTTCAATTTTCTTTTCTATCTCTCTATTATTTTCTTTTACTATTGCAGTTTTAGGTTGAAGTTCAATAAGTTTTTTTATCGCTGTTCCTGTTTTTGATTTTGCCCTGTTTTCAAGCCATCTGCCGAGCAGGATTAAAGTTATTATAACTGCAGCGGTATCAAAATAAACATGCTGCTCATTGTGTTGATGTGAAATCAATTCGGGGAATAACGTAAGTATTAAACTATAAATAAATGCTGCTCCGGTTCCTATTGCAACAAGTGAATTCATATCGGCAGCAAAATGCTTTAAGTTACTCCAGAAGATTTTATAAAACCTTTTACCGGATACGAATAAAACAGGTGTTGTAAGAATCAACAGGATTTTATTTATCTGTTCTGTGCTCAAAAAATCTTTTAAGAAAAAACCGTCCCACATTACTCCCATATTTAAAATTAGAATCGGGATTGTGAGAATGACTGCGAAAATTAAATCTCTTTTCAATTCTTTTAAATGTGAATCAACGGGTAATTCAGATGTCGTTTCGCTTGATGCTCTCTTATCGAGTGTAGATAAATCTAATTTATAACCCGCGTCTTCAATTGTCTCCGCTAATTTTTTCAAATCAACTTTAGCGGGATCAAATTCAAACGACGCTTTTTCGGTCGCAAGATTTACATTTACACTTTTTATCCCATCAAACTTTGCAATTGTTTTTTCAACCCGGCTGACACAACTTGCACAAGTCATACCTTCCACAGGTAAAGACAGTTTTTCTATTTTTAGATTTTCCATAATAAAGGACTTAATTATTCTATTACAATATATCCGGCATTAATTATTGATTGCTTTATTGATTCCGGTTGAACTTTTGTTTCATCAAACTGAATTTTTGCTTCTCCAATTTTAACATCAAAGTTATCAACATCTAATTTTGATATTTCCTTTTTAACTGCCATTACACAATGCTGGCAAGACATTCCATCAATCTTAAATACGCGTTCCATTTTTATTCTCCTTTTTTTGTTATACAAAATTATAATAGTTGGAAAGCAGAAGCGTTACAAAATGTTTATAAAATGTTATAAAATATTCAGCATCAAAAAATGCTGTCTAAAGCTTTGCGGTTTTTAGATTTTAGAGATTTGAAGTAAGAGGGAGTTAATCCTGTAATTTTTTTAAACTGGTTTGATAAGTGTTGTACGGAACTGTAGCCTAATCTGAATGCAATTTCACTTAGCGTCAATTCTCCGTAAACAAGCAGCTCTTTAACTTTTTCTATTTTTTGGTGGATAACATATTTTTCAACTGTTATTCCTTCAAGTGAAGAAAATAATGTGCTTAAATAATGATAATTCAATCCTGTTTTGTCCGCAAGATAATCAGAAAAATTAATATTAATATTTTTGCCGGCATCCACAGTTCTAATCAAATCAATAATTAATATTTTTACCTTTTCTATAATTTTAGAGTTTTTATTATCTAATAACTCAAAACCATTTTCGGTTAAAACTTTATCAATTTTTTTTATATCTAACTTAGACGCATCATTTACAACTTCAACCTCACCAAGCTGGATGTTTTTAACTATAAGTCCTAGTTTTTCAAATTCTTCACGCACAACTTTTATACAACGGTTGCAAACCATGTTTTTTATGTAAATATTTTTTGTTTCCTGACCGGACATTAAGTCATTTCCAAATTACTTTACAGAATTAATACGTTGAAATATAATAATAGTATCTAATACAGTTTAGTCCAATCATCACAACCAAAGGCTTCTTATTTCGAAAAGGAAAGAGGTTTATTTTTTTATAAAAAGTGTTCGGGGAAAATGTTTTTTACTATTTATTGATTGTTTATGAGACAAGCCTGGATTAAAAACTTGAAATTTTTGCGATTTGCTTTTTTTTGGTGAGGTGTTTTCTTTTTCTTCATTATTGTCCGACAAAACCTTGTTTAAAGGTTCTAAATCTGAAGTTGCTAACGATTCGTTATCAATTAGTGAATTATTCTTTGTTTTTTTGCTAGCTTTATAGCCGGCGTATGAAACGAAAAAAATAATTAAAATAATTGCCGCAAAACCGACTAATACAAGTTGAACAATTTCTATTAGCTGCAAATTTCTCTCCTGAATCCTAAATGAAGTCGCAATCTTTATACCAATAAAATTAATAATATTTTTAACAAAATGTTTGAATTAGAGGCAAAAAATAAAAGAATCGTATTTTAAATTGAGAAATTAAGAAAGCAGTGAAACAAATTAAGAAAACCATTTTTTCTAATTTATTATAAAATAAGCAGTTAGGATTGATTTTACCATAAATCTTTAATAATTTTCGCCTCCTAAAAATTTAGACAAGTGAAATAATTGAAGGTGAATCTATGACCAAAGCAGATATTGTGGATAAAGTTGCAGCAGGTACAGGACTTACTAAGCTTGAAACTGAGGCAATTATTGAAGGTTTTTTTTCCACTGTAATTGATGCTTTAAAAAACGGCCACGGAATTGAGATTAGAGGATTCGGCAGTTATAAAGTTAAAAAGAAAAATGCCAGGAATGCGCGTAACCCTAAGTCAGGGAAAAAAGTATTTGTAGATGAACATTATGTACCAACGTTTAAGTTTTCAAAAGAGTTTAAAGATATAGTTAATGTTGGAATGAAAGGAAAGGGAGAAAGTTAAATTGGCTAATCAAAAATTTTGTGCTGAATGCGGATACAAGTTTGAGAAAGAATATAATTTCTGTCCCGAATGTGGAACAAAGGTATCCGGAAAACAGAAAGAAAAAATTAAAAATACTTTAAATAAAAATTCCAATAGTGATTCAAAAAATTTAGATCCCAAAGTGATTTATGGAATTTTGATCGGCGGTTTAGTTGTAATTGCAGTTATAATTTTTTCATCAGGTATTTTAAACACAACCTCAGTTCCTGATTCTGTAAATCAAATGCCGGGTCAAACAAATGTCTCATCCGGTGTTGATATGAATAATATGCAAGCGATAAATGATCTTGAAGAAAAAGTTAAACAGAATCCGGATGATTTTAAGAGTCTGTTAGAAATGGCTCATTTAAAAAATGATTCCGGTTTATTTGATGCTGCAATCCTAAACTATAAAACTTATCTTGAAAAATTTCCCAAAGATGCTGATGCAAGAGTTGATATGGGTGTTTGCTATTTTAATCTGAAAGATTACGTAAACGCAAGTAAAGAGATGGAGACAGCTTTAAATTATGTTCCTAATCATCAGATAGCTATGTTAAATTTGGGAATTGTAAATCTTGCTGCCGGTAATCTGGAAAAATCAAAAGAGTGGCTGCAAAAAGCCTATGATATTAATCCAACAAATGAAATTGGGCAAAGAGCAGACCAATTATTGAAAAATCATTCGTAAAAAATTCTTAAAAGGAGAAGAAGCCAATGCCTTGTGGTAAAAAAAGAAAACGTCATAAAATGTCTACGCACAAAAGGAAAAAAAGATTAAGAAAGAACAGACATAAAAAGAAATTAAGATAGTCTTCGTTTTGTAATGAAATAAGAAAGCGAAGAATAATATCTTCGCTTTTTTTATTTGATAAAATGTTCGAGTATAAAAGCCAACTTAGCTCAGCTGGTAGAGCAACTCATTCGTAATGAGTAGGTCGCCGGTTCGATTCCGGCAGTTGGCTCAATTCCATCAAAGACTCGCCTGGTATTCATTTCTATTTTAAGACTTGTTACACCCCAATCCATTTACATCAAATAATTTATCTTATTTACTTTTTTGATAAATAACCGGAGTCAGGTTTATCTAAAAATTTTATTAAAAATTTTTAGAATTTTCTTGACTTTCGAGAAAATTTTGCATTATTTTGGGGTGTAGTGGGGAAAAGTGGTGAAAAATTATTAACAGAAAACAAATGTTTAGAGGACAGTTTACATATTCAATAGATTCTAAAGG
>JBAQCL010000011.1:0-2424 GCA_049294175.1 Ignavibacteriaceae bacterium
GAAGTTATAATCAACATTTTTAATGTTAGCTTGTTTTACGATACGACCATCAGAATCGATGGTTGTAAGATAAGAGGTGAACTTGTGAAGGTCGATACCTGTGTAATACATATGATACCTCCTAATAGGTAATGATTGTTTTTTACAAACTTAACTTTTTACTTATTGGAAATATCAAGTGCTTCAACCCGACAGCGTTTTCGCATTCGGGTTTTCTAAAATTCTTGGGTTGGTTGTTCCGTTATAAGTTTTTTGTTCAAAGTTGTTTTTTTAATTAACATTATTGCAAACTGCACTTGCAAAGAAAGTTAAGTGCAGTTTGCTAAATCTTTGGCTTTGTCTTTTTAATCTGCATTGCTGTTCTGGGCGGCGGGTTATCGGCAACATCGTTATACTGCTAAAAAATATTATGGAAACTTATATTATTAAATTAAGCAATAGCATTACTTTAGAAAAAAGTAATGAAGATTACATTAATGAATGTTGTCAAGATTGCGATGTTCTTCTAAATCTTATCAAACCTGATATTATTAAGGAATTTCAGATTACCGATATTGAAATTGGACAAGAAGATTGGGGTTGGTACTTAATATTTATCAAAGACAATCTTAATTATAATTTACACTTAAGCTTTAACATTGAGCAGCCTGAATTGAGTGAGTTTTTATTTTATTGCTTTGTGAATAAAGTAGAAAAGAAATTTCTATTTTCTAAAAAGACTGAAGTACTTGAAGAAACGCACAACTTTGAAGAAAGAATAAAATTAATTTTGAAAAAGTTTGGTTCAATAAGCGCAAATAATTAGTTGCAGTATAACAAGCGTTTCAACGCCGACCGCCGTTTTGGTTTGGCGATTTTGAGATTTTTAAAATTGTGTTTTAGTTATAGTTTGTTGCTCTAAGTGTTCTCCGTCAGCTGACGGATGGGCAGCAGCTTAACCGCAACGCCGTTAGCTACCTAATCAGTTTTACAAAAGTTGATTTTGCTATTCATTGAAAAATACATTTTTGATATGTATCTTTGTTGTAGAAACAATTATAAAAGGTTTAGTTATGCGTATTAAAATTCAAAAGTGGGGCAACAGTTTGGCTTTACGAATTCCCAAAGCTTTTGCCTTCCAATCTAAAATTCGCGAAGATGAATACGTCAATCTTACTTTAGAAGAAAATAAAATAGTTATTGAACCGGTTGAAGAAAAGAAATATTCATTGAAAGAATTAGTTTCTGGAATAAATAAATCAAATCTTCATCGTGAGATTGACTTTGGCAAACAAGTTGGAAATGAACATTGGTAAAAATTAAAGTTCCTGATAAAGGAGATATAGTTTGGTTAAGCTTTAATCCTCAAGCTGGTCACGAACAATCGGGGAGAAGACCAGCTTTAGTTATCTCACCTCAAGAATATAATGGAAGAACTGATTTGGCAATATTTTGTCCAATAACAAGTCAAGTAAAAGGTTATCCTTTTGAAGTAAAGATTCCAGATAATTTGGGAATCAATGGTGTAATATTATCAGACCAAATAAAGAGTCTTGATTGGAAAACAAGAAAGGCTGAGTTCATTTGTAAGTTACCCAAGGATGTATTAACGGATACTTTAAATAAAATAAATGCTTTAATAAATCCATAAGCGGTAGCTAACCAGCGGTTCAAGCTGACTGCTTTTTTCGCATTCGTTTTTTGGGTAGTTATAAAGTTCGTAGCTCCGTTTATAGTTTCTTGTTCAAATAGTTCTAATAAAAAAGTTTTTTAATAATTATCTCTGCTTAGGTTTTTATTATTGCATTGTTGTCCGTCAGTTGACGGATGGGCTGCGCCTTAGCCACAACGCCGTTATACTGTTAATATTAAAAGAGGAGAAAAAAATGAAAACGCTATTTCAAATAATAATAATAGTCTCTTTGTTTTTTTCTGGTTGTGAATCTTCTAATGAACCTCAAACTAATGATTTCATCAAAGGAGACGTTTCTTTTGGCTTAAAATCTTCTGTAACCTTTGAACAAATGATTGAAAATGTTTTTACTATTGAGGAAATTCAAAAAATCAAAGCTGGTGTTTATAATTCTTCAACGCAATTTCCTAAGGATAGTCTACATTTTATTGAATCAACTTTTTATCAATTAGATTTTATAGACACTGCCTTAACTTCCATAAAATATAGTGATGATAATAAATGGTTATTTCACATAGGAATCAGAGGATTTGGGAAAAACAATATCTTCAAATGGTATGATTTGAAAAGTCAATTCAATATGAATCCTATTTCTACTTATAATATTTATGGATTGTTTAAAGTTGAAGAAGGAAAAGAAAGCTATTGTATCAACAGATTAAAAGAAACTGGATTATTTGATTGGCTCGATTACAATTATGTTGCAAATATAGGTCACTAAAAAAAACAGTATAACCCGTGCCTCAAGCCGA
>JBAQCL010000012.1:0-1969 GCA_049294175.1 Ignavibacteriaceae bacterium
GGACCGGTCAATGTCATTTCCCGGTTCATTGATGACCCGGCAAATTTCATCGTGATCTCACCCACGCAGATTCAGTTCGCTTTCACCCAGGAACAACCGCTCTTCCTGATGGCGATGGCATCCTCGTACGGTCCGTTCGTCCTGAATACCGCGCTGGTGGAGGAGCACAAAACCGAAGAGGATCCCTGGGCGCATGAATTCTTCCGGGAAAACATGGTTGGCACCGGACCCTACATCCTCGAGGAAAACTCGCCGAACGAGCAGATCGTGCTCAAACGATTCGATGCCTATCACGGTGGGTGGGCCGATCCACACTTCGACACCATCGTCATCCGTGTTGTTCCGGAAAACGCCACCCGACGCCAGCTCATCGAAACCGGCGAGATCGATGTCATCGCCAACTATCTGACCGTCGATGACTACGCCTCAATGTCCGCCAACACCGATCTAACGATCATGAGCTATCCGTCGACCGCGGTGTACTGGACGATCATGAACGCCCCGGTTCTGGGCAGCATTGAAGCCCGGCGGGGGTTCTCCTACGCGTTTCCCTACAACGAACTCGTTGAATCGGTCTATCAGGGCTACATCACCCGCTCCGGTCCGATTCCCTCGACCGTCCAGGGCTACGATCCCGATGTCTTCCTCTACCAAACCGACCTGGCGAAGGCAAAAGAACTCCTGCTCGCCGCCGGGTTGGCTGAAGGTGAGTCGTGGCAGTACGGAATTGATAGCGCTATTCCTGAGGACGCCACAGTCGCGCAATTGTTCCAGGCCAATCTGCAATCGATTGGCTTCGATCTCGAGATCGTCAGCTACGAACGCGGTCAATACATCGACATGATTTACGGCGACTCCCCCGCCGAAGATCGGCCGGCCTTCGTTGGTGGATGGAGTTGGTGGCCCGATTACAACGATCCCTGGAACCAGCTGGCTCCGAACTTTCTCGAATCCTCGACCGGCGGCGGCGGCAGTAACGGCGGCTACTGGGTGAACGCGCGATTTGAAGAGATCATGGCCGACGTCGAGGTCTTTACCGATGAAACCGAAATGCTCACGCTCATGAAAGAAGCCCAGAACATCCTCACCGAACTCGATCCTCCGGCCCTCTACTACGGCGAAATCCAGTGGGTCACCGTCCTCCGCAACGACATCGCCGGCTTCGTCCCGAACCCGCTCTACCTCAACGGCTACAACTTCCGCGCCATGTACCGCGAGGCGTAAGCGGAGACGCACGGTCCGGTAGCGGCGTGGGCTTGCCCCGCCGTCTCGTTCGGAACAGGAACGCTCGTGTCGCCACGAACGATCGTAGCAGCGCCGCTACATGGACGATTTCCGTTCTTCCGGTAGTGATCTCCTCAAACGTCAACAATTGGGATGGCACATGACGCTTATGCCAGCCGACGGTCGAGCACTTGCGCGAAGATGCGGACTCGGAATCGGCATCGGAACCATGAGGCAGAATCATCTATACTGGTTCTTCGATATTCCCGTGCGGCATGTTCGTATTCCAAGCTGACAACTGCTCTTCCGATTTGAGGATTCACCATGTCGAAAGCCGTCACGAACGGAGTTGTCTCGAAACAGCGCGTCGCGGATCATGGTGAGGTGCTCACGTCTGAACGAGAAGTCAACGCGATGTTGGACCTTGTGCGACACGAAACAGAGCGCATCGACTCTCGATTTCTTGAACCAGCCTGCGGAACGGGAAATTTCCTCGCACCGATTTTGGATCGCAAACTCGCCATAGTCGATGGCTCATATCGTAGGCAGCAATACGAGTTTGAGATTCAGGCAGCCGTTGCCGTTGCAAGTGTCTATGGTGTCGACATTCTCGAGGACAACGTCCTGGCCTGTCGCGATCGCCTCTTTGATTCCTTCGATACGTGGTATCGACGGCGATTCGCTCAGACGGCGCGTGACGAAATCCGCGCGGCAATTCGGTTCATTCTTGAGCGCAATATTGTCT
>JBAQCL010000013.1:0-32078 GCA_049294175.1 Ignavibacteriaceae bacterium
GCTTTTTTATCATAATAATTTGCAAGGTTTGTTATGCAAATCTATTAATTCTTGCATTTATTTCTTAGTCTTTTTGTACTTAATTCTTTTTATAATAATATCTTATATGCTTTTTAAGGATCGACTAAATACACCAACTGCCAGTTCAACTGTATCTCCTGGCAAAGCGCTTATGCAGGCATTTTTGAAACTACTCGAAGTATTTACTTGTATTATTCTTCCAAAGGAAGGGCTTCCCCCGAATGATAAAAGTAATAAGAGACATATTATTCTGATTCTCATAGAGTTATAATCACTTTATGATGATTGGATTACCATTTAATAACAAATTATGATATCTGTTATCTAATGATGAGATTTTAGTTTTGTTATCAATATCTATCTCTACTTCCAAACTAAATTTATCTTGTGATTTAATTTTAATTTGATCAGAAGTAAAATAGGTCGCATCTTTGATCATTATACTTTTCAAAACATCATTTACATAAGTTGAAGCAATTATGGTTGCATCTGTTTCAAACTCGTCTAATTTTATATTTTGTTGATTAATTAAATACGCAATTAACTTGAGACTATCTGCAAACAATACAATTTGTTTATTCCCATCTCTTTCAAATAATCTAATGTCAGGGTTAAGCGTTGATTCAATCTGCTGAGGAAATAATATCGTTGAAAATGTATAATCTCTCATTCCCTTTTTTTCAAAAATCACAGAACTAGTCCAGTAATTCTGTCTAGTTGAAATATCCATATTTGAAGGATCTGCCTGAAGAATATTTAATTTTGCACTTTTACCTTTATAAATTGCTCGATTATTTTGAGAGTTAATCTTATAGCTACCCTGCCAAATTTGCTGATATGAATGAATATCATCAGATAAGAATCTATCCACAACTAACCAGCAATATGGTTTGAAAAATAAAATACTTCTTACATAATTGACACCTAATGATTCAAATCCATTATGTGAACCAGAAAAGAGATCATAATTTTTTCCAGATATCCAATCATTTACAATCGGTTCTGGTAATTTTCCCCAGATACCAAAACCTGTTCTGGCTGTATTACTAATCCAGTTTTGCCCCTGCAAATAATTATCGGCAATTGCAACATTTTTAACCGATGAATTTTTCATTGTCCGGTAAGATGGAACGCTATATTTAACTCTATAAGTAGGAAGAATTTCCTCACCAAAAGCATAAGTATCGACCCCTAAAATACCGCCATGCGTGTGATCAGGTTTATATTTTGCAAGACCTCCATCAATTACCATATATAAATCATTATCGCCCCAGCCTGTTCTCATCACATAATAGTTTGAGGAGTCTAATGCAACTGAGCCTAGTTTCGGTTGTACAATAGAAATATTCTTGTACTCAGATAGAGTTGAATCTGAAAAGAACAAGTAAAATTCAGCTGGAAATGTTTCCTCACCAAAAAATTTATAAATAGGAGAGCAAAATAGAAGAGCCCCTAAACTCATAAATCTTGCTTCCCCAGGATCCCTCAATTCAGCAGCATCGTTCGAGGATAATTGATCATCCAGACCTGTGGTATCCTTACTTTGAGTTTGATAACTGTCTTGCGCGTCTTGTAATACAGGTAAATTCTTGTTAGGCATAGATAATTTTACTATTGCCTCAAACATTTCGTGAAAACGATTTTGATAGATTTGAGGTAGCTCAATATTATTTAGCTTGGATATCTGATAAATCCTGAAGTAATTAATTATATCAAACTTGAAATAGTGGGATGCTCTTTCGAACTGAAAGCCATCTGGTTTTATTTCTTTTTCTATGTGTTCAAGTATTACTCTTTTTGCTTCACCGTTCCAGAATCTCATTACTGAAATCTCTGGAAACATAGTGGACATTTCATATAACCCAGCTAACCCGTGTAGTTGGTGGTTTCCCCAATTAAATTCTTTGCATACATCATATAATCTTGCACCATGTAGTATAAATATTTTTATCATCATTATTTGGTCATTCCAACAATACTCATTTGATCCTAATAAAACCTGATGCATAAATAACCAATTTCTAGTCCTATGACCGGCATAAAATCTCTCGAAGACATCATTCTTTCCAATCTCTATTTTCCCAATTTCGTAATCTGCAACAAAATCTTTTATCTCAGCCATCAGATACTCTATGTAGGTCTTTTTTTGATTTGAAAGAAAATAAGTAAGTGCGATAGCAGGAGCTAATTCTTGTCTGGCGAGATATCGAATTGTATTTGGTGTGTGCTGTCGGCCAAATAAATCTTTCCCGGGCTGCTTCCAATCTATATCGGTTCCATAAGTAATGATGAATTCATCAGCGTTTTTAACTATCAGATTGGTATAGCCTGGATATATATTTTTGAATTCAACAATTTTCTTTTGAATGTCTTCCGGATTAAAAAAGTAAGTGGGTGATTTCCTCCAATGAAGATATTCTGCATATATCTTTAGTGCTTTAGATGTATCCTTGTTTAGTAGTGCTTTCTTAAATACTTCCGAAATTTCTGTTGGAACATCGATTAAAGCGACAAGTTCTGAATCACTAACGAGACGATCCCGAGGAATAGACTGTTGTTTAGAAATACTTTCTTGAGCTATAAGACTTTTACTTATACAAAGTATTAAGAAAATTATAAAACATAATTGTATACGAGATTTTAAAAACATAGGTATTATTAAAATTTATTAGTTCATCTGCACATCCACCCGCCGCCATCAACAGTAATAAAACTGCCATTCAAATAATTAGAAGCTTCAGAGCAAAGAAATACAACCGTTCCCATCAAATCTTTTGGCGTGCCCCCCTACCAGATGGGATTCTATCCAGTATAGCTTGATTTCGAACACTATCCTTTCTTAAGGCTTTTGTACTATCTGTTGAGATGTAACCTGGAGCTATAGCATTTACATTTACCCCTTTTGAACCCCATTCATTAGCAAAAGCCATCGTTAATTGCTTTATACCCCTTTAGATGCAGCATAACCAGGCACTAATATTCCACCTTGAAAAGAGAGTAATGATGCAATAAAAACAATCTTACCAAAACCCCTTATAACCATACGTTTCTCTATTTCTATGGTAATAATGAATTGAGATGAAAGATTAATTTCAATCACTTTATCCCAATATTCATCGGGATGTTCGGCAACAGGACTTCGTAAGATTGCGCCCGCATTGTTAACTAAAATATCTATATGCTCAAAATCTTTTGTTACATTATCGATTAATTTGTAAAGATCCTCTCTTCTGGATAAATCACAAATATAAGATTTGCATTTCCTTCCAATACGATTGATCCTTTTCTCTAGTTCTTCAGAACTACTTTGATAAGTAACACCAATAATATCTGCCCCTGCTTCAGCTAGAGCCAATGCACAGGACTGACCAATTCTACGATTAGAACCTGTAACAATTGCATTGCGTCCTTCTAAACTGAATTTTTCTAGAATCATTTTTCCCATCAATACACATAAATAAATTGGTCACACTGCTTTTCAAATTTATTTCTCTACTGACCCAATATTTTTAGCAAAAAAGAATACAGCAAAAACACCGAGTGGAACAAATATTGCAATCATCATAAATATTGGAATATAGGATATCTTAGAAATGATGGGGACAAGAAAATTCATTACAATAACTGCAAATACACCTACCGAACCACCAAATCCTGCCAATGTACCAACTGATTTTCCACTAAATAAATCGCTAGGTATAGTCTGTATGTTGCCGATAGCGAACTGAAATCCAAATAAAACAAATGCAACTATTAACACAAACTTCAGAGGAGTATCCGCAAAAAGAATAGTTGCAACTAGACCGAGAAACATTATTATTCCACCAATAACTATTGCCGTTTTTCTTGCTTTATTCAGGTTTGTGCCCTTATTCATCAATTTACCTGCATAGTAACCTCCAGAAATACTGCCAATCGCTGCGCCGACATAGGGGACCCAGGCAAAAAATCCAATCTCCTTAACATTAAATCCATATACCTCAGTTAAATAAATTGGCATCCATCCAACAAATAACCACCATATTGGTTCCAGGAAAAATCTTGCTATTAATACCGCCCAAGACTCTCTATAGGATAGAATCTGCCTTATGCTTAACCCTTTGCCCTGATCACTTTTTCTATCAATTTCACTTTGACCAGAAAGAATGTATTCCCTTTCTTTCTCTGATAGCCAGGGATGCTCTGCCGGTTTTTTCTTATTTACAATTAACCAGGGGACTAACCAAAGGATCCCAAATGAACCAACAATCATAAAAGTTGTTTGCCATCCAAATGCTGCCCATAAAGTTGCTATCAGCGGAGGTGCGATGACAGATCCGATAGAAGCCCCCGCATTAAAAATTCCTTGAGCAACTGCTCTTTCTTTGATGGGAAACCATTCTGCATTCGATTTAACTGCTCCGGGCCAGTTACCTGCTTCACCTAATCCCAGCGTTGATCTTAAAAAACTAAAAGAAAGTATTCCACGTGCAAAAGCATGCATGAATGAAGATATGCCCCAAACACCAATAGCAATTACATAGCCTATTCTTGTGCCAACTTTATCAAAGACTTTTCCGGAAACCAATTGTCCAATAGCATAAGCGACCATAAAAACATTGAGAATAAAAGCATAGTCATTTTTAGTCATACCTAAATCTTTAGATATGCTAGGCCACATTAATGAAAGGCTACTTCTATCAATGTAATTTATAACAGTGGCTAGAGCAATCAGTCCAATAATCCACCACCTCAAACCTTTAAGTTTTTTCACAGGCTCTCCTACTTATCATTAATAAAACTCTTACTTGTTGTATCCTGACATTCCCGCAAGAAAATCTTCTCTCACTGGACTAAAAACATCAATTAAAATTCCATCTTCTAGACAAACAGCCCCATGCTCAATGTTTGGAGGGATATAAAAACCATCTCCGCCTTTTAGAACCTCAGTTTTGTCACCGACTGTTACTTCAAATGAACCACTTACAACATAGGTAGATTGGCTGTGTCTATGCGCGTGTCTGGCACCAATGCCGCCCTTATCAAAATGAACTTTTACCATCATTATTTCATCATTAAAACCCATAAATTTTCTTTTCATTCCGGGGGCAACTTGTTCCCATTCCATAGGTCCAGTTTTAATAAAAATATCGCTTTGATTTTTCATGATCACCTTTCTTTTACTTTTGAATAACAATTGGTCCAACCCAGCTAAGTTCGGTACCGTTTTCTAAGTTTACTTTATGATTTGCTTTCTCATCCGCATTATTGTTACATATCATTACTTCCCAGTTAAGATTATTTTTTCCTTTAATCTCCAAGACAGTATAATTATCGTCTGACTGCAGAACCTTTATCTCTTCAAACGCGGGATATGAATTAAATGAATATTCTAGGGTAGGATTAAAATCACCATGAGGCTCAATGATATTCACAAAGGTATGATTGTCATCTTTTACCCGGAACATTATGCCGTGATCATTTCTTAAATTAAAATTAGGATCACTTGCACCTATCTCTGTAAACAATATTTGAGTATTCTTATCTGTATTTGAAGTAATTGAATAATATCGCTCACCATTTAACCAGGTAAATGATGATGTTTTATCAGATCTACCTTCAGCTTCTAACCATAAGTGTTGATATCCGTTCTTCAGTCCTAAGGGTTTTCTTAGATTAGTTTTAGCATCATAATTATATGTTGTTGAAATAAAATGCCCCAAATAATAAAATGGGAGATCATATTGATGTCGCTTATCAGATTTTACACTGAACACATCAATTACAACTGGTCTCAATAATCCGGGGTCATTTACCATTAAAAGTGTTCGATGCATTAATACTCCCTCGTAAGAATGAACATCTTTCGCACTAGTAACTTGAAAGTTGGGATCAGATAAATTGGAATAATAATAATATGGATGAAATTTTTGGGATATTGATCTAATGCCATCAAAGTCAGAAGTTTCATCAACAACTACAGTGTTGTGCGCAATTGTCTGAAGTGCATAGCTATTATTTTCAGGCAAGTATCTACCACCTGATTTTTGTTCAACATTTAGAAATCTAGCCGCGCCATAATCTTGTATTATTTCTCTACCCTGATCATAGAATAGCATGCTTAATTTATCAAAATGTCCGTGAGATAAACCATGGGCGCTATATTTGAATAACAGACATTCCATCTCACTATTTGGCCCCCATCTCAATATACTTACACCACCTTCATCTCCATTCGGGCCATCAACATAATTCATGCTCCTCCATTTAAATTCAGGAATTGTTTTTAATTCACTAATCGCTTCTGCGACTTCGATTCCGCCTTTAGAAAAGCTCACTTGATCCTGTTTCTTTGCAATGCTAAGTAATGTTTGATCTTCACCGTACCTGTCATAAACAAAATTAAGTGCATAAACTATTTCTATGGATAGAAAACTTTTTTCTTTAAGTGCATCATTAATTGGAATAAATTCACCATTCGTATAAGTCATCTGCATTGCAGAATAAAAAGCCTTTTTGAGTATCTGATTTCTGAATTCATAGATATTCAAATCCGGCATATTATTTTGAATAGATTCAGCAAAAATGAAGAATGGCCAAAATGCATATCTTACATAATAGCCGCCTTCAGTATAATAACCATCAGGAGAAAAAAGTAGATTAAGCTGTGCAAGAAAACCACCTTTTCCATCCTTTTTAGACCCATAAAGTGATTTTTGAACTAACTCATCGTTGCCTAATACAAACCCCGTCATTCCAACAGATGCAACCATCCAGGTACCATGATTATGTATTAAATTAAACTCGTGCTCAGAGTCTTCAGAAAAGAATTTTGCCATAGGGAGGAAAATATTCTGCTCATAATTACTTCTATCTTCTTTAGCTAACCAATCGTATATACAATCATACGCTTGAATAGTATGCAAAAGCCAAACTGTTTCATTCAATGATTGCCAAAACAGTTTTCCTGGAGTTTGATCTTTAGCCTGTGGATGCAATCCTAATGTTGGGTAAAGTATTGCATATTTGTCAAGAATTCGTTTTATAAATTCTGCATACTTAGAATCATTTGTAATGGAATAAAGAATTCCGGCTTTGTATATCAAATCATAATTTTGTTTGTGCCTTTCATGGGTATACCCACCTCCCGGATCTTTAGGCATAGGAACATCTATATCATCATTTATAATTTTATCCACTTCAGACTTTATAGCATCATAAGATTTGTCGAACAATGGAATCTTGCCAATATTTTTTTGTATTTCAGAGATTACTTCTTTAGTTAGAATCAATTTGGGATGTTTGGATTGAGAATAAATATTTGTAGGGCTAAATATTAAAAGAAGTAACAAAATAATTATTAAAGTTGTTCTCATTAACCAATCCTCTATTAAATAAAGTATGTTCCACCATTAATTTCAATTGAAGCTCCAGTTATAAATGAAGATTCATTTGAACATAAATAAACGACCAAATCAGCAACTTCATTGGCTTTCCCTTCTCTCCTTAAAGGAGTTGAGCCTGCAACTTTTTCTCTAACTTCTGGTTTTGTAAAAGTATCGTGAAAAGTAGTTGCTATCATGCCAGGTGAAACTGCGTTAACTCTTATACCTTTTGGACCAAGTTCTTTGGATAATCCACGAGTGAAGGTCAATACACCACCTTTTGCCGTCGCATAAGCAATAGCACCAGGACCACCACCGTCTCTTGCAGCTTGAGAAGAAAAATTAACAATTGATCCGCCCGAACTCATATAAGGCAGTGTCGCTTTTGTTACCATAAAAACCGTCTTAAGATTTAGTGTCATCAAAAAATCCCAGAATTTTTCATCCATTTCCTCAACAGTTTTTCTACCAACCAATCCACCTGTTACATTCACTAAAATATCAATCTTTTTACCATAAGTATCCACGCAACTTTTGACCAGATTATCAATATCCGCCTGTTTCGTTAGATCACCTTTTACCATTAGTGCTTCACCACCAGACGCTTTGATTGTCTTTAAAGTCAAATCACCTTTCTCATCACTATCAAAGTAATTATAACAAACTTTTACTCCAAGAGAGGCTAACTTTTTAGAAATCTCTCCTCCAATATCTCTGCCACCGCCTGTAATTAAAGCTACTTTATTTTTAAAATCTGTCATTTATTTCTCCTAACTATTATTATTATTATTATTTGATGTCTTACAAGTTTATGTAATAATTATTTTGTTTTAACCTGTTTTTGAGCTTCCAACATTATTTCAGCATGTTCTTCAGCGATTTTAAGATGTTCATCCATTGAAGTTTTTGCTTTTTCAGCATCTCCACTCACTACAGCATCAAGAATTTTTTGATGCCATATAACTGCAGAACTTTTTGCATCCTTCACTGTAGCGTATACTGATGATTTAATTTCAGGGATAAGTTTATGAATTGGATCAAGAAGAAGAGGCATTATTCTGTTTCTTGAAGCACGTGCGAGATCTAGATGAAACATCGTATCCAAATTTGCCAGCTCAAGATATCCACCAGAGGAGTCTTTAAGTCTTTGAATATCTATTGTTAGGCGTTCTATGTCCTCATCATTGTGATTAAGAGCGGCATAATAAGAAATTGCCGGTTCAAGAATTTGTCTGGCGTGAACCAAATCCAAAACATAATTTCTATCAGTTCTAAATTTCAAATACTTTTGCATTGGATTAGTCACAGTCTCACTTGAAATTTTATTAACAAACATCCCTTTCCCTTTAATAATCTCGATCATTCCTTGAGCTTCAAGTGTTCCCAATGCATCTCTAACAGAAGTCCGGCTAACACCGAATTGTTCACATAATTCGTTTTCGGATGGTAATTTAGAACCAGGAGGATATTTTTTTTCAAATATAGCTTTTTCAATTTGTTCAGAAATCAATTTGCTGATCGATTCTCTTGATTCTATCGGACTAAATATTGTTTCAGATACCATTTTGCCAACTCTTTTTAATGATTATTTTAGTTAAAAGACTATCTATCCACTCTACCCGAGGCATCACCATTAGACAATTTTTCAACTTCTTCTAAAGATACTAAATTAAAATCTCCAGGAATAGTTTGTTTCAGACAAGAAGCTGCAACAGCATATTCAAGAGCTTCTTTTGAATTACTTTTCGATAACAAGCCATATATTAATCCACTAGCGAAGGCATCTCCACCCCCTACTCTGTCAACAATTTGAATATCATATTTTTTTGATCTATATGGTTTTTTACATTCCGCATTGTCAACCAGAAGTGCACTCCAGCCATTTCTCGAAGCGGAAAAACTCTCCCTAAGTGTAATTGCAACTGCTTCAAATGAAAATTTCTCTTTTAGCGATGATGCCAATTTAAAGTAACCTTCTTCATCTAATTTAGCATGAGAGACACTAGTATTTTGTGTCTTCATTCCTAAACTTTTTTCAGCATCTTCTTCATTTGCGATACAAACATCAACATAATCCATAATTGGAACCATAACATTTTGTGCTTCTTTTTCAGTCCACATTTTTTTCCTGAAGTTAAGATCACAACTAACTTTAACACCTTTTTTCTTTGCAACTTTACAAGCTTTTTTAATCAGCTCCTGAGATCTTTTACCTAAAGCGGGTGTAATACCAGTCCAATGAAACCACTTGCAATCTTTAAATATCTTATCCCAATCCAGTTCAACTTCATTAATATTTCTTACTGCAGAATTATCACGATCATAAATTACTTTGGAGGCTCTTTGGCTGGCACCTGTTTCCAAAAAATAAATTCCGATTCTATCTCCACCACGAATAATATAGTCAGTTTTAACACCAAACCTTCTTAAATGATTACAGGCAGCCTGTCCAATTTCGTGCTTTGGAATTTTGGATACGAAATAGCTTTCCAATCCATAATTAGCTAATGAAACTGCAACATTTGCCTCTCCACCGCCAAAAGTAACATCAAATTGTTTTGATTGTACGAAACGTTCATACCCAGGAGTTGAAAGTCTCATCATTATTTCGCCAAGTGTAACAACTTTAGTTGACATCTTTTTTCCTTTTTAAACAATTACAAATTTTGGTTCATCAACAGATTTAAGACTATTCATAATTCTTTTAGCATTATCTGTGAGCTTTCTAAAATTATTTTCTTCAATCGCTTGTCCATCAAGAAGAGCTGATCCAACTCCAACTGCACAAGCTCCGGCTTTGATCCAATCACCAGCATTATCAAGAGTAACACCTCCAGTAGGCATTATTCTCAAATGAGGCATCGGAGCTTTTATAGATTTAAAGAAACTCATTCCAAGTACATCAGCAGGAAATACTTTAATTATATCTGCCCCTGCTTCTTGGGCATTAAATATTTCCGTAGGTGTGAATGTTCCTGGCATGGCAGGAACATTATTATTATGAGAAGTTATAATTATCTCTTTATTAAAAATAGGGCTTACAACAAATTTTGCCCCTGCATCAATTGCTCTTTGAGCGTTATTACTATCTAAAATTGAACCTACTCCTAAAATAATTTCATCGTTCACTAACTTGCTTACCTGTTCAATCATCTTTAATGCATGCGGAACTGTCATTGTAATCTCAATACTCTTTATGCCACCTGCATAAATTGCTTCAATTATTTTGATTAATTTATCTGGTTGTTTTGTCCTTACGACAGCAACTACTCCATATTCTATTATTTTCTTTAGTATTTCTTCTCTCGACATATCGCAACCTTAATTTGATTCTCTATAATTTTTTATTTTATCAAGAGCATCTTCTTGATTGAAACAAAATTATCTGCTTTAATTTTGATGAAGTAAACTCCGCTATTTACATTACTTGCATCCCATTTTACTGAGTAGTTACCTGGTGATTGAATTTCATTAACTAATTCAGTAACAACTTCTCCTATTATATTATATACAATTAATCTTACATTACTCTGGCTAGGCATTCCATATTTTATTATTGTACTCGGATTAAATGGATTAGGATAGTTTTGATCAAGATACCATCTATCCACAATTGAAGAACCTTCTAGTGTAACAGGATTCACTCCACCAGTTGCATAAGCAAGAGAGATAAAAATGCTTGAACCAGTGGGAATTGAAATATTAGGATTAAGTGAATCACTTGCGATTGTAGTTGGTACATTAGTTAAATCTGTTGTATGATCTGTAGGACCAGCACCATTCCAAGTTGTACGGTTATCCAATGAATAAGCTACACGTAAATCTTGGTTGCCTGCAATAACACTGTCATCAGTAGAATAAGTTGGGCTTATTTGAAAAACAGATTCTGCGGAGGCAGAGCCGTTATTTTGTAAATATCCAGCCTCATAATATCTTAATTCAGATACTTTGTTGATTCCTCCAGTAAATGTACTGCTCCCTGTATTTGCATTCCCTGAAATCATCTGAACCCAAAAATAATGTCCAGTTGAGTTAGCAGGAGCATCAAAACTAAAGGATATTGGCCTATATTTCATTCCTTCCCCTACCGGAAAATCAATTTCTACTTGTCCGCCGCCATTAGAAACTCCACGACCTAAAATACCATTTACATAACTATTATCTGAACCGCCAACTATACCAGAGGATCCTGTCCTCAATAATACCCACTGATTTGACCCAGTTTCAATGATACCATCTGTCAAAGTCAGAACAACCCCACCAGTGCTAGCATTATTCGACATAAACAAATTACCTGAGGCTAGAATCACTTTTGCGCCGCCTGATTTATTTATTGTGATGCTATTAAACTCTTCATTACTTGATGAATATGTTGTATTGATTAATGAGACTGTTGAATTTGTTGTGCCTTCAAGTGTAAGTAAAACACCATTTGAGGTTCCGCTACCATTACTTCCACCACGGAAATCTAGTGTTCCATTGTTTGTCAAATCACCCTTCAAATTCATAGTGTGCTCAACGAATGCACCTGAAGCACTTAATGATTCAACTCGTAATAAACCACCTGAATTTATAATGATATTGCCATTAACAGTGATACCAGATACAGTTCCATCAATTGCAAATCGCAATTTGTTATTTAAAGTCAGATCGTTGCAAACGGCGTCAGTGACATCCAATGTAACCGTATGATCAATTACAACATTATCCGACGAACCAGGGACTACACCACCAACCCAGGTAGCTGTTTGATTCCAACCGCCATCATTTGCAGATATTATCTGTGCATTAACTAATTGTGCACTAATAAATAAAACAGCTAATATTAAAAATAGTTTTGAAGCCTTCATATCAGTTCTCCTCTTTTTAAAAAGTTCAGCAAAATCATTTTTGTAAAATCATTTTCTTGGTTTGATAAAATTGACTCGTTTTTAAAGTCACAAAATAGATTCCGCTAGAACAATTTTTTCCATTAAATTTTACCGAATATATTCCTTTTGGTTTAATTTCATTAATAATTTGAGTAACATTTTCACCCAATATATTTTGGATGAAAATAGAAACCTTTTCTTCTTGAGGAATTGAAAAAGATATTGTAGTCTCCGGATTAAAAGGATTTGGATAATTCTGATAAAGTTCAAAAGAGCCGGCCACATCTGCTGCAGATGAATTTAATTCAACCGGAAGCAATTTATCTTCATGAATATAAAAACTTGCAAAGCGCACAGCCTCATCACGCAAATCTGATGTAGCTAAGAGACTACGATAAATTCCCCATTTAGGTCTAATAAAACTATTATCTGGACGAATAGTCATAATATTATTATTCTCATATGATAGTAATGTTGATCCATCACTAACCTTTTTAATTTTCATTGAATATGTGCCATTGATAGGATCAACATAAATAACTTCCGTACATTCAACCCATACATCCTCAAACAAAGATAAATTAACTATTGATACATTTGTTACATTATTATGTTTGAGCTCCAACCTATTGGGCGAACCCTTTCTTGCTGTTAAAGAAAAAATATGATTGCCATCATCACCATCAACGGGTTTAATTTGATGAATGTGTGTAAAATTACTTGAGGGTTGAAACCCTGAAGGGAGTTTAAATTTCCATTTGTAAGTAATTTTTTCACCTACAACACCTATTAAACTATCCGGTGATTGATCATAGGTTTTTATTTCAATCCTTTGTCGGTCATAATTTATACATCGGTCATTATCTGGTGTAACATGCATATAAAACTCAAAGACATATTGATTTAGTACTGAATCCCATACCTCAGTGATATGTCTACCAAACTCAGGATGAACACATTCTGGATTCTCAACTACATTGTAACCTGGGGCTAAAACGCTATTAATCAATTCATACGTATTCCCTGGACCATCAGCTTCTAATATTGCCTGTGAATATGCAGGTAAATTAACCAGCAGAATAAAACTTAAAACTGCAATTAACATTTTAATAATTATAAACTTGGTTTTTATCATACTGATGAATTTTCTCACTCAATTAATCTTTGTCAAAATGAATTTTATTGTGATACTAACTTTCTGTACCGAAACTAAAATTAGGAAGCATTACTACTATTTTTGTAGTTTTGCTTAATTTCAGAATTACTTAATTAGAATCATTTTTTTAATCTGGATCTTATTTCCTGATTCCAGTTTATAAAAATACACCCCACTTTCTATATTTGATGCATCAAAAACTACGTTATAAGAACCAGCTCCCTGATATCGATTGACCAATATGCTCACTACTTCACCAAGGATACTGTAAACTGACAATTTCACCAAACCAGATTCATTGATAGAATAATTTATTTTTGTCGATGGATTAAACGGATTCGGATAGTTTTGTTCAAGCTTATAATTTAAATCCAAAGATTTATCTTCTACTGATGTAACTCTGCCGAAGTTTACTGTTGCAGAAATATTTTTTTGGATTGTAATAACTATAGGATTTTCTGTACCCGAGATATCACCGCTCCAGGAATTAAATTCCCAACCTGAATCTGGAATTGCTGTAACTATAACCTGAGATCCCTCAATATAAGGTCCGTTGCTTGGATTTAATACTACCCTGCCTGAACCATTAACCCAAACTGCTATATTATATTTTTGAGGATCAATAAATCTAGCGGTTAAAGATTTATTTGAGTTCATAATCAGTATTATAGGGTTATCTGTACTAACTGTGTCCCCTTCCCATCCGCTAAAACTGGAACCGACTCCAGGAATTGCTGTTAGCGTAACCGAATTACCTAGATTATAAAAAAAACCTGGGGGATCAGCAGATATATTACCAGTGCCAATCTGAGTAATTGATAAAGTTAGTAGGACTGTAGTTTTCATCCAAGCCGGGCCTACATCTTCATTAGGAGAAAGGGGTTTAATTGTAATCGGATCTTGAGAAAGTTGATCAGCACCGACATCTTTAGGTAAAGTTCTCAACTGTCCATCCATGTCATAATCAACAAAATCATAATTACCCACTTCTGCGCCTATGGCAGGACTGTTAGATTCCGGACGCCATAATTCGTCAGAAGCTATTGCTAATTTAGGATCTTCCAAAGTTATTCCTGATGGCTGTGTTATTCCCAAAGTAGCTCCCTGCATTATGTTACCTTCCCACATCAAATTGATGGGTTCAGTTATATATTCAACTAATTGATTATTAGACAAAACTAAATTGTTTGCTATTGTTGAATTTTTGGGAGGTAAAATTTGAGTATTATCGTCTAACTTTTTGACTCCAATTAAAAATGAGTTCAAGCAATTAACAATTGTGTTGTTTACTACTATCGCACTATCAACCTGGAAGTATCCGTTTAAAGGAGAGTTTTCTATACCGTTCATCATTACAATTGCTGCTCTCCAATCGGCAGCTGTGCCTGCAAGGTTTTCAAAATAATTATTATAGACCTTATGACCAGAAGCAATCAGTCTTACTCCGCCTGTCAAAGGTTTATTATTACCAAAAAAGAAATTCCCATATACAAAACAGCTATCACCATGTCGCATTGTCACTACACCTTCACACTCTCGGAAAGTATTGTATCGATAAGTATTGCCATCACTTTTATTTGATATTATTTCTATTTCTCCGTTGCAATGTTCGAAATAATTATATTCAACTACAGAGGCAGAATTATACATTGAATTTCCACTATCACCAATACGTATTGTCTCGCCTCCGTTAAATCCTAATTCAGGTCTATATCCGAAATAATTATGATCAATTAAATGATGATTTGGAGAGGTGGCTTTGGTAACCCACACAACCAACGTTGCACCGGAATGATTCTTGCCTTCAAAGTAGCAATGATCAACTCGGTTATCTGTTCCATAAATTGAAACCCATTTGTAATCTGTATTGATATTACCTGGATTACAATTAACAATTGAGGTATTTGTCAATCTGCAATGAGATGCAAGTTTACTGCTTCCATTCCTAAATTCTATTACTGCTCCATTTGCAGGAACACCGTCTACGAATCGCAAACCATCGACAACTAAATATTTTCCATTAATTCGTAAATATGAAGATCCATTTAATATAACATATCCAGGAGTTTCCGCTTTTAATACAATTGGGTTTGATTCTGTAGATTGACCTTCAAATACGATTTGTTGATTAGTCCAAACTCCGTTTGCCATTATCAAGGTATCCCCGGGTTGCGCAATTTTCATCGTATTAATAATATCAGTCGCACTGGAGACATTGTAATTAGTTGCTTGCACTGGTAAAATTAGTGCCAGAGTGATAAATAGA
Organism: Ignavibacteriaceae bacterium; assembly: GCA_049294175.1. GTDB lineage: Bacteria > Bacteroidota > Ignavibacteria > Ignavibacteriales > Ignavibacteriaceae > IGN3. The sequence goes on from JBAQCL010000013.1 coordinate 15,679, forward strand.
ATATAAACTATATTTTTTGACTTGGGATACATTTTGAGTTTAATTTTAGAGACATTCATAAAATATCCTGATTACGATATCCGAGGGTGAATTAATCACCCCCGAATAAAGAGTTTTACTAAACTATATACTATTTCATCACAATCATTTTTTTAGTTGAGACAAAATTTGGAGTCCTTAAAGTATAGAAGTATACTCCACTGGATAACCCAGATGCATCAAACGTATATTCATATGTACCCGAACCTTTAAATTCATTAACAAGCTGCGCCACTTCTTCTCCCACAACATTAAAGATTGTTAGAAAAACGTTACTGCTTTGCGCTAATGTAAATTGAATTTTGGTTTGGGGATTAAACGGATTCGGAAAGTTTTGAGATAAAGAAAAGTCTGAAGGAACTTGTCCATTGCTAATTTCTCTGATACCCGTCAATTGTCCAGTCCATCTTCTATCTCCAATTGCCAATCCATCACTACCTAAAGTTAACAATTGATTTCCTGGAGGGATTGTAAAATCTCCGTTAGCCGGATCTACAAATTGAGGATCTATACCATATAAGGTAGCTGAATCAATAGTTCCTGTTTTCGTACAGAATGACCATGTACTTGGAGCATCTGCTCGATAAGCACCCTCCGGTAATCGAACTGTATCGGTCCCTACAATCCTTACACAAGCGAATGAATCCACATAAGCAAGTTCACTCCCTTCTCTTTCAAATGAAACAAGAGAGCCAGCGCCTCCAAAATCATCATTTCCTGTAATACTATAAGTAATTAGAAGATTACGGTAAACAGCATCAACAAATTCTCTTGACCAAATTACTCTTCTATAGCAACCATAGAAGGTATTATTTTCAATTAAAACAGCACCATCAAAAGTAGTTGAATCGGCATCACTTTCAATTTTTATTGAAGAACCTCTTATATTATTAAAGGTACAGTTACGAACTATGAAGGAATCCCAGCATCTATTAGCTGGATTAAGAGGTGTTTTATGGGTATTGATTGATCTTAGAGCCTCGTCACCAGTATTTGTAAAAGTTGTTCTTTCGAATACAACATCGCCTGTAGTGGCTTCTTTGTTGATATCGAATATTGTTCCATCGGTACTGAAATCTGGATCTGCAAATTTATAAATGTTTTTAATTTCACAATCAGTTACAGTCAGATTTGGAGCCTCATTTGGACCGCCAACAGTTGTGGAAGCTTGCAGTACATACTGTACAGAATCATAAGTAGAAGTTGAAGCATCATAACCATCAATGATCAAATTATTCAATGCAAGATTATCCCTAAACCATATAAATCTAGTAGCACCGCAATTCTTTGGAATAATCACTGGTTTGTTTGTTGCTCCAGCTCGGGAGGTGATAACTAATGGTACATCAATTTTAGCTGGTGTGCAAGGATATACTCCACCATCAGTATTTAAAATTAATGTATCGGCAAACCCTGGATTTGCATTAAGGAATGTAATAACATCGTTGATACTTTGACCTGCTACACCTTCGTCAATGCTAATGTGCTGCCCGTTTACAGGGGCAATGAAAAGTGCAAATACAGCTAATGCACTTAGAAAGAGTTTCAGTTTGTTCATCCTTTTCTCCTTTTTATTGAAAGAAATTAATTAATTAGAACTTATTTACAACAAAATTTTTACAGACTTAGGGTGTATCCAAATAAGAAATTATCATAGGTTTCTGTGGAGTAATTTGTATTGCTGAAATAAGAATCAAAATATTTCATTATTCTTTTTTCATATGCAAAATCAAACCTTCCAAAGAAAAAGTTTAGACTTATGCCTGCAGAGTAATTAGTGGAATTTGGTCCCTGGTCCTCTGTAGCGGCTCCATCTGGCACGAATAAAGTGGTAGTATTTCTATAACCCGCTAACAAAGAAAGATAGTCTAATACTTTGTACTCTACGCCAACACGTATAATGGTTTGATCGGCCCAATTCCTAAAATTAGTATCAGGAGTTGCTAAGGTAACTGTGGATTTGGAGTAACTTGATTTTTCAAGATCGAAAGCAATGACAAATTGATCAACAGGGTTAAAAGATAGACCGAAAGAATAACCGATGGGAAGTTTTAGATCATCGACGCCAGAAAGATTTTCATTTCTAATCCCGTTTGTATCGCTAATTGTCAGAGTATAGTTCCATTTTCTTTCAAGAGTATAAGGAGGTGTTACTTTTATGGCAAGATTAAACCTATCAAGCACTATAATTGCACCAATATTAAAACTAGTCGATGTAAATTTTGAAGTTCCTTTAACAACAGTATTTAAATAATCATAAGAGAATTTGAAATTATTAGCACCACCTATTAGATCAAAGTAACCAATTTTATCCAGGGAATTATAATCGTTTGTTTCACCTGAGGAGATATTTGCACTAAATCCAACTTTTAGAAACTTGGTAACATCGGAGGCTAAAGCAATATTAACCTGTTCAATATTTCCATCTCTTGAGCGGATATAATCATACCAATTTACTCTAACTGAATCTCCAGCTGCAGTAACTCTTGGTACTAAACCACCGTATCCTGCAAATCCGATGTGTGGATCTAAATAAGTCTGATCTCTGTCATAATCCAGAACATTATATCTTTTATTGTATGCAGTTGCAGCAACGAATTGCCTATCAAATAGTTTAAAGGGAACTGCAGCAGAAACATTATTAAAAGAGAACCCAGATTTTTTTACCTTCCAGTCAGCAGCTGCTTCACTGTATGGATCCAACCCTAGCTTGGGGTCACTCACTATATAATTGGTATCAGAAAAAAATGTTTTATTATCAAATTTACCGTTGTTCTTAGGATCAGGCACATAATAGCCTTCCAAATAAAAAGGAAGAGTTACAAATTGCCTGTTAGGACGATAGTCCTGATTCTCTCTCCAATTTTTTTCGAAGGAATTTGCAGAGACTGAAAATTGGTATCCATTTATACCTGCTAATCCAGCTGGGTTATTAAAAATTGCGCTTACATCTCCAAATAAAGCAAGGTTAGCTCCTCCCATAGCTTCGACTTTAACACCGGTGCCATTAATCTGATCAAATCCCTGAAAGGATAATGCATCACCTCTATGCTGGGAATAAACTTGACTACTGCTGATTAATAGAAAAAGAAAAATTGTTATCTGAACGAATATCAATTTCTTTTGTCTCTTTAACATTTCAAATTCTCCATATTAAAGTATTCAATTACTAGTTAATACTAAATCCTACTGAAACTCTGTGTACATCACCTAAAAATTGTCCATAATCATTATATGAATAGTCTATTCTATACACTTTATAATTTATACCTGCTCCTAGAGTCAAACTCTCTTCATCAAAATTAATTTTATATCCAGCTCTTAAGGAAAAAAGATCATTGTAATTATATTCTAAACCTATAAGGTGTTGCTGACTATAATCACGAGGTTGAGAAAGATTATAAGCAATTAGAAGTGTTTGATTTTCAACCTGAGAAATTAGTGCCTCACCTGGAGCAAATAGATTTGCAGATACTCCTATAGTAAAAGTTTGAGGTAAAGGATAAGAAGTGTCTATAAATTTCACTTCTGGTCCAAAATGTCTAAGTGATGCTGCAATTTCAATTGATTTAAAACCAGTTTGATAACTCAGGCCACCATCAAAAATAATAGTTGAGGCATTCTTTGCTACCAGATCTTCGTAGGCATATTTTACAGTTAGTCCGAAAGAAAACTTATCAGTTAAATTTTTAGCATATGATAAACCTATAACCCTTGAGCCGGGATGCATTGTTTCTCCAGTTAATCCTGGATTGTATGTGCCTTGATCTGTTCGATATAAGTCTGAAACCCTTGTTACTGGTATATCCCCTACGTCGTTAAATAAAACTTGCAATCCCAAAACACCAATTCCTTCAACATTGTAAGCAGCAGCAAAGGAGAAATGCTTTACATCAAGTATGTAATCGACGAAAGAAAAGGAAATATCAATATTATTAATTTTTGTCAGCGCAGCAGGATTCCAAAAAACTGCATCAGCAGTATTAACGACAGAGATATAAGCCTCTCCCATTCCAGTTGATCTGGCATCTGGCATTACTTTTAGGAACTGAAATGAAGTAGTTCCAACTTTATCTATTCCGCCTGATTGCGCCTTCAAAGACAAAGGAGCAATGACCAGAAGGATAACAATCAAGTAATATTTATGCTTCATAACTTAAACCTTAATAAACTTATTTAATTATAACTATTTTGCCTGTAGCTGTTTCACCGCTTGGTGTGGTTACAACATAAAAATATAATCCAGAGGCGATGTCTTGATCATTACGAGTTACTTGAAACCATGCAGTCGAAAACGTAGGTGAATCGTGTTCTATGGTCTGGACTAATTGACCAGCATATGAAAATACTCTGATAGTGCATTTTTCAGGAAGACCGTAAAATCCAATTGCATTCTCCTGTCCACTACCCGAAAATCCTGATTTAAGAATAAATGGATTAGGGACAGCATATACATTCTGCATCTTATCTACAGAAGCCACATTTTTAATGTGAGCAGTTATATTAGTTCGACCACTTTCATTCCCGTTATCATCAACAGATGTTACCGAGTAATATTTTTGCTCACCCAGTTTATAACTTTCATCATCATCTATAAATTCGTACATATCATCAGCATTAACTTCACCTAAATTTAAGGAACCAATGAAACTCCACGGCCCTTGTCCTGAATTGCTTCTATAAATATTAAACTTTGCAAGTGTTCCCAACGGTCTTGGATTATTAAAATTTTCGACCGATCTTTTCCAAGTAATATCAATAGTAGCCTCTGGTGTATTGCTCACTATTATAACAGGAGCCGGAACCGGTATTGGTATATCTTTATACTTATTTACATTAGTTGATGGAGATGGATTAAGTTCCGGAAATAACATTCCTCCAGCGGGGCCTTTCCTAAGACTATCATAAGGGATGGTATGACCTAAATAAGATTCCCAAGCATTATGTGCAACTTGATTGACAGTGATAACTTTTGAATTTATGTAATCGGGATACCCATAATCAGTTAGGTAATGCTCTGTATAAGTCTCCCCGTTAACAACAACCTTTCTATCCAAACTCCTCGAAGGGAAAAATTGAGTTGCGGTTTGTCCACCACAAAGTACTTTCCCTGCAGTTCCGCCATATCCAACAACTTCAGCGTAAGCAAATTCTAACTTATTTCCCAAGTTCATATTATAAGGTCCAAATCCATTAATAATCATAATTCCATTATAACTTTCATCCCATTCATAACGAGCTCTACCCAACCATTGTCTACCACCAGGCAAAACAAATCTTCCGCCATCGGAGGGAAAACCTGCAGGAGCCCCTAACTCTCCATATACTGTCCACCACCTCTCATCTAAAGTAGCAGCTCTATCTTCCATTTTATCCGGTCTTGTATTACCACTTTCTGTTTTCATATTCCAAGGCTGCAGAATGTGCCCATTTGCATCCGTTTCAAAATAGTTTCCATTTTTATCTTTTAGCATATAATTAGCATACTCAGATTCATTTCTGGATGGATCTAAAGGATCGACAATAGCCAAATGATCAGTGTCCCAATACAACCAACAGTAGCCAGGAGCCTGGGGGCTTAACAAACCGCCTCCATTTATTCCTGTTTCTGAAAATAGTTTGAATAAATCTTTATCTGGTTCAGGTTTAAATGCCATATATTCATCTACAGCATCCGGAGCCCCGGTATGAACTGTTTGCATAAAAGTCAGCCAATAATCAGGATCAAAAGAGCTTCTATCATCTTGTCTATACATGCCCTGCTCGTATTTCCACTCGCCATAATTTCTTTGATAACCAAGCATTGATGGAGCAAAGCCATAATTTATATGAAATAATACATCTACTAAAGGAGCTGTTCTTTCTATTGTTGCAGGGTTACCATCCGTGTCTCCTGTATATTCTAATTGATACTCATAAATTATCATGTCATCATAATCAGGGTAGCTCCAGGCACGTGAAGTTCTTGTTACTGTAATACCGGTTGTAGTTGCCCATTTAGCAATAATAATTTCTTCTGCTTCATCGGGGTTATAATCGGGATTGAGATCACCATTAGGTAATAAAGAATAATTTTCTATTTTTTCCATTGACAGTGGGAAACTCCATCTGCCTGCGGGCAACTCAGGACCACTTGTAGTTCCAATAGCACCACAGAATGAAAAAATTCTATTTGACCAGCCAGGTTTTCCTTTTTCATTTGCACTTACATACATTCCGGCACCAACGATATTATGCTGACCGCTATATTCTATACCGTTAATTACGGTTTTAGAATATGGAGGCCATTCAAATGAAGGCAGGGTTTGTTTTTCACCACCTGACCCTTCTTGCCAGGGTCTGCCGATGATTCCATCATTGTATTCAGTCTCGTGGATCATCCCACGTTCATGAATCCTATACTCTCTAAGCTGAGCATTTACTTCCATATAGCTAAATATGAAAAGAATTACTATCAAAAGAGAAGTTTGTTTATACATAATGCATTTCATTTAGAAGCTCCAAAAAAATTAATCTGTATTAAAAGATCACCTAAAACCTTAGGTCAACTCCGAATCTAAAATATCTTGGCGTATTACCTATTAAATAACTTTCAATGTTTGTTGTGTAAGGGGCAAATTGTCTCTCAGTCATTAGTTCTGCTCTATCCTCAACAAAAATAGTTCTATAGGGATTGGTCGGATCTTCAGAAAAGGTTCTGTCGTAGTTAAATGCTTTTTGGTTTAAAACATTATACCCTTCAACATAAAAATTTAAATCTGTGTTACCCACTGAAACCTTCTTACTTATTCTAATTTTCAAATCCCGTTCATCAGGTGTTCTTAAATTAAACCGTAGTCCCTGTCCGGAAGCATCGTATGTAAATGGCCTCCCCGTCTGAAAGCGGAAAGTTGCGCTTAAGCTAAAGTCTTTAAGAACATCACTACCAAATAATGAAAAATCATTGCCACTACCCGTTTGAAGAGTCAGATTAACAAGCACTTTGTGAGTTCTATCGTAATCTAGATAAATATCTTCAGGGGCAGGCAATATATCACTAGCAGGATCATTCTCATAAAGTACCGTTCTCGCTGTTGAACCTAGAGCCACAGCACTTTTTCCAGTAGCCGATTGCCAATTATATCTAACAAATCCTCTAATCAGCCCATCATTTTTTTCAAGATTAATATGAAATCCTTTTATATCTGCATACTCTTTGTTAATGAAAGTTTCATATTGATTGCCGGCATTATCAACATAGATTGCATACTGAAGTAAGTTGCTCACATCCTTTAAATATGCGCTCAAATCAAGGTAAAAACTTAGTGGAAGTGATCTAACAATTCCTACATCATAGGAAATTGTTCTTTCAGGTTTCAACTCAGGATTTCCTAAACGAACAAAATTAGGTTCAGGAGCCAATTTAGATCTATCTACATATATATATTGAAATGCTGGTCTTTGTGTAAATACTCCATAGTTGAGATGTAATACTGTTTTTTCATCTACAGGAAAAGAAATTCCAATCCTAGGTTGCAAAACGCTTGTTAACTTAGTATCGGCTTTTGCAGCTAATTCTCCACTATATTGTTTTGAAGTTGCGTCAAGTGGATTAAATTCAGGATTTCTATATGGAGAAAACTTATCTAAATAATATGAGGTGTTGAAATCATAAAAGTCCCATCTTAAACCAATGTTAGCAATCATTCCCTGAAATTCCATTTTATCCTGTACATAAAACGCACCTTCGAATGGATAGACATGATATTGCTCTAACCTTAAAGAAGATAAGTTTGATGCTCCTGAACGACGATCGACATCCATATCATAATATGATAATTGCAGACCAGATTTTACTAAATTATTTTTATTAATTTGACTTGTAATACTTGTATTAAAGCTATAGCTATTTGTTTTACTTGTTCCATTCGAAGTAGAAAGACTCCCAACAGTGTGACCCGATGGATCAGTATAAAATCTCCAATTACTATTATCATTATAACTGGTTGAAAGTTCATCTGGACCCAAGAGAGTTACTTGATCTTCATCAAATGTACTTAAAAGACCTAATTTCACATCCAAAAATGTTGATTGATCAAAAATATGATTCCACTCCAACCCATATTGATAGGCTACATTCGTATTGATAACTACATTGAAAATTTTCTCAAAATATCTAAAGAAATTATCATCAAACACATTAGTAGTTTGGTCATTATAATTGATATTCAATTTAAATGTATTACTGTTTGATTGGCGATAGACAATTTGACTAATTACTTGTCTTTGCATGTCTGGTTCAGAGGATGGTAATATTGGATTGACTGAACTTAATCTAGCTGCCACAAAAATAGCTGCATTTTGAGCTAATGGCCCACTGATGGATAAATCAACCTTGTAATCCGGTTTATCATATTCTAAACCAATATCCTTAACTGATTGAAGCCAAAGTGTTCTAACCAGTTCTGCGGTTCTTAATGAATCTTCTCTTGTCAGTTTTGTAGGTGGAAATGTTAGAGGAACTGGAGGTAAATAATTTTCTGGGAAATTTATTCCGAAATGTGTCCATAATATTTTTCCAGAAGCAGGATCAACACCGTCAATCCATTGTTCAGGATTATTCATTAAAGTAAAGAAATAATTATTTCTCGCATTATAAACACTGCCGCCCCAAGTTTTATAATATGAATTTGTCGATGAAATATCTGCTCTTGTTTCCCATTCATTAGTTCCTTCTTTAGTAACCATGTTTATCACACCTGACTGCACATTACCATACTCAGCGCTAAAGCCGCTCGTATAAACTTCAACCTGCTGAAATGCAAGAGTCATTGGATCAAAGGATGTTGAATTATCAAGCGGATTAATTATTGACGACCCACCTATCAAATAAAGTGATTCACCACTACGTCCACCTCGAAAGTGACCATCCGATACATCAGCTTGTAAACTTATAATATCACCAATGTCATTAACTCCCGGTAAGGATTCAATCTTGCCAACATCATAAGTATTTTTTGTAGCTGTTAAATCACTTTCAACAGTCCCTTTTTTATATCCGACTACCAAGACTTCCTCTGAAGTAACTACTTGAGATGTGAGTAGAAAATTAATATTTGTGGTTTTGTCCACATAAATTTCAACTTGAGTCTGTATCTCGGATAAATAACCAACATATGAGACCTTAACACTATACAATCCTGGCTGTATATTTAATATGTAAAAGTCACCATCAAAATCTGTTGCCGCACCCATAGTATAGTCTAACTTTACTTCTTTGCCATTTACCCATTTAGATAGAATAAGAATGTTTGCACCTATCAGTGGTTCACCAGTGTTTTTATCCGTTACTTTTCCGGCAAGCTTACCAGTATCTCCGGCATATAGTTCAGATGAGAAACACATTAGAAGGATTAATAAAACAGTTGTGATTTTTTGAAAGATCATAGTAGTTCTCCGGGTATAACCGATAGAAAAATTTGATTTTTTGTTTTGCTTTGTTGATGCAGCTCTTGCGAGTGATTTAGGAAGGATTATGTTTAGTGCAGGAATTGGTAAAAATTTATTCATACCTTTTCCTATCAGTACTTAAGTTTTTATTTGTCAGTGTCATAAACCTGACCATTTCTTTTTTTCATTTAGCTTAATTCTGCTAATAATTAAAAGATTGCTTAACTTGTATGATAACATACATAATATAAGTTGACTTGTCAAGTGACCTGCCCCCCAAAACAGATCCAATTGTTAAATTAAGGATCAAAGGAGAAAAGATATGAGTAAAAAGAGATATATAGGGGAACTGCTCATCATTAAACTAAGAGAAGCTTGATCCTACCTGCCACTGAGTGATACTGGACAGATAGCAGTACACAAATCAGAATACTAAGAAATCCTTTTTGAAACTTTGTACGAAATCTGGATAATGAAAATACAAATTGGATTATTATCCAGCATAGCAGAGCAAACAGAAAGCTATATATTATTGACTCTATAGTAATTATAAAATCTTCTTGATTAAGCCGGACAATTCTTGGAACTGTGGCAACAATTGCAATAAAAAACGAGATAATGATACCGAGTGTAATATTGTAGCGTTTCATTGTGTTGTTAAAATAATATTCTTTTGAATGAAGATAAACTTCAAAGTAATTGAAAAGGACAATAAAGAGTTTGAATTGGGCAAATTATAATATTTTAATTGATGAATTGTGAATAAATAAAAACAGGATATTATATTATTAAATGTGATCTAAGATATATTAAATTAAACCCGCGTTGACAAGCCAACTATATATCGATATATTTCAATATATAAAATGAAAACAGAAGAAGAGCAAATAGTAAAAATTGCTAAGGCACTTTCAGATAAAACACGAATTAAAATTCTGAAAGAAATTGCAGCAAAAGGTAGTATTTCTTGCGGTGATGCAGAAAAGTTTGTTGATCTTTCGCAGCCAACTGTATCTCATCATCTTAAAATTCTTACTGATGCCGGGCTTTTAAATACTATTAAAGATGGAAGGCATGTTATTGTTTCATTTAACAAAAAAACACTTGAAGCATTTAGCTCAGTGATTTTCGATACAATAAAGTCAAATTGATTTTTTTATCTCAATTATATCGATACATTTATATATATAGATATTAACAAAAAAATACGGAGTAAATATGGAAAATTTATTATTCAGCCCTTACAAACTTGGGCAGATTACACTTAAAAACAGGATAGTCATGGCTCCAATGACAAGAAGTAGAGCTATAGACAATATTCCAAACGAAATGATGGCAGAATATTATGCACAACGTGCGAGCGCAGGGCTTTTAATCACTGAAGGCACTTCTCCTTCACCTAATGGACTTGGATATTCTCGTATCCCGGGTCTGTTTAGTGAAAGACAAGTAAATGGATGGAAAAAAGTCACTGATGCGGTGCATCAAAAAGGTGGGAAAATATTTGTTCAACTTATGCATACGGGCAGAGTATCACATCCGTTAAATATGCCAGAAAATACAAAAATTATAGCTCCGTCAGCTATCGTATTTAAAGGTGAGGTATGGACAGATCAAAAACAAATGCAACCCTACCCTATTCCTGAAGAAATGACTTATGATGAAATACAAAGCACGATAAATGAATATGTCGGTAGTGCAAAACTTGCTATTGAAGCTGGATTTGATGGTGTGGAATTACACGGTGCAAATGGATATTTAATTGAACAATTTATAAATCCTGCGGCTAACCAGCGTACTGATGAATACGGCGGGACAATTGAAAAAAGATTAAGATTTGTTATTGAGATTGCAGAAAAAGCTGCAGCAGCTATCGGTGCTGATAGACTTGGAATCAGAGTTTCGCCTTATGGGGTTTCGAATGGGATGTCATTATATGATGAAATTGAGGAAGCCTATTCCATTCTTGCTAAAAAGCTTAGTGAAATTGGGTTAGTTTACTTGCATATAGCTGATCATAGTTCAATGGGCGCCCCGGAAGTAAAACCATCAGTAAAGATTAAAATAAGAGAAAACTTTAAAGGCTGTCTAATTTTATCTGGTGGTTATGATGCAGTTAAAGCCGAACAAGAAATAAAAGAGTCTAACGGCGATCTTGTTGCATTTGGCAGGTATTTTATTTCAAATCCTGATCTTGTAAACAAATTGAAGTTAGGTTTGCAACTTAGGGAAGCAGATAAAGAAACTCTTTATTCTGGCGGAGCTAAAGGTTACATAGATTATCCAATGAACTAAAATTATTCACAAATAAATAAAAAATTGGAGTCATAAATTATGAAATATGTTGTGTTAGTTGGAAGAATTCTTTTTTCTATCCCTTTTATTATGGGTATCGTTGGACATTTTTCAGAACAAGACATTGCTTATGCTTCTGCCGCTGGAGTTCCATTGGCTTCAGTTGCAGTTCCTTTGTCAGGAATTATAGCCTTTTTGGGTGGATTGAGCATTGTCCTTGGTTACAAAGCAAAATGGGGAGCGTGGTTAATTGTTTTGTTTCTGCTACCTGTTACTTTAATGATGCATAAATTTTGGGGAGTACCGGATCAAATGGCAGCTCAGATGCAGATGGTTATGTTCATAAAGAATTTCTCACTGCTTGGTACTGCTTTAATGATTTCTTATTTGGGAACTGGTCCATTGAGCTTAGATTCTTGGTTAGAAAAAAAAGCAATAACAAAGTAAAATTAACTCATTTTTGATTTTATGTTTTTACAGAGTTATCATAAACGTTCGTTAAGTTTAGAAAACAAAAAAGAAATTCAACTATTATTATATTAATAAAGATATAGAATATGAGGATATTAATAACTTTTAATGTACTGCCTGACCAAAGATTAATTTTTGAACAATATTTAAAAGAAAAAAATGAAATAATTTTCTCTGAAGATTATCCTGACAATCAAAAAGATAGTCTCATTTCCAGGTCAGATATTTTATTAACGTGGAATCCTGAAAAAGAAGGACTCTACAGTTCTGATAATAATTTGTTGAAAAATGTTCAATTTATTCAACTGCTTTCCGCAGGTTATGATCATGTAAAATTAGATATGCTTCCTTTAAGAATAAAAGTAGCGGCTAATCAAGGCGCCTATGCAGAACCAATGGCTGAACACGTTCTTGCAATGATATTATCACTGAGTAAAAAATTATCAATTTATCATAATAAATTGAAAGAAGGTCAGTTTAATCAACTAGAGAGTTTGACAAAATCTATTAGGGGATCAGTAATTGGAATTATTGGTTTCGGTTCCATTGGCAAAAAAACAGCAGAGTTATTAAAAGCTTTCGAAGTAAAGATATTCGCTGTAAATACAACTGGTAAAACAAATGATAATGTTGAGTTTATCGGCACTTTAAATGATCTGGATTATGTACTTAAGAATTCTGATATTCTTTTAATTTCTTGCCCTCTTACCAAAGAGACAGAAGGATTGATAAATAAACAGAAACTTGAACTAATGAAAGATGATGCTGTTTTAATAAATGTAGCAAGAGGGGCAATAATAAATCAAAAAGATTTTTACCATCACTTAAAAACTCATCCGAACTTTTATGCAGGGATTGATGTCTGGTGGGTTGAACCATTTAAGGATGGTAAGTTTGAAATCGAGTATCCTTTTTTTGAGTTGCCTAATTTACTTGGTTCACCGCATAATTCTGCATCCGTAAAAGATGCCTTAAAATTGGGGACAGAAAAAGCTGCTGAAAATGTTAGACGTTTTATTAATAATGAAAGCATAACAGGTTTAATTATTTAAAAAAATTAGTTACAATAATATTTTTCTATGGATAAAAAAGTAACGAATAAATTTATTATTGCCGCAGAAGAAACATCTGATAAAAACACTAATGATAAAATTATAAAATGGTATAATTATCTTGCAGCGTTTTTTGCGGGATTATTTCTGGCAAATACAATCCCGCACTTTGTAAATGGAATTTCCGGGCGTCCATTTCCCACACCATTTGCAGATCCACCGGCGCAAGGTCTTTCCTCGCCTCTTACAAATGTTTTGTGGGCGTTATTCAATTTATTGTTTGGTTATTTACTGTTTCGATTTAGTATGATAACTCCCCAAAATAAATTATCATTGTTAATATTTTTTGCGGGAATTGCCTTCATTAGCATTCTGATAAGTATTACTTTGACTGGTAATCCAAGGTTATGAAAAATATAATTATATTAAATAAATAGACACAATTAGTTAAGGAAAATAAATTATGGATAACAATAACAATTATATTCCCGGTGTTTGCAACATTGGGAAAGAAGAAACAAAAAAGCGCAAGCAAGCCGGTATTGCGGGATTAATTTTAACGATTCTTACATATTCTTTCTTCGTTTATTTTGAAGTTTCAAAGGGAGTTCGTTTTTTAATTTTTATTCCGGCTGTAATATCAGCGGTTGGTTTTATACAAGCACGGATGCATTTCTGTGCTTATTACGGATTGGCTGAGATTTTCAATTTTGATTCGTTGGGGAAATCCAGCAAAGTTGAAAATAATGAATCCGTAAAGAAAGATAAAAAAAGAGCACGATCAATTATTTATTCTGCTATTTTAATTGGAATTGTAGTTGGTTTGCTTGCAACAGTGATCTAGAAAATCTATCAGTTCATATTTTTAAATAAATTAGTTGTTAAACAATTTAATAAGAGAAAGGCAAAAAAAATGAAATATAAAACTTTAGGTGATACCGGAATTTTAGTATCTAAATTGTGTTTTGGTGCTATGACTTTTGGCGGAACCGGTACGTGGACCCCGGTTGGCAAAACTCAACAAGAAGAAGCAGATAAATTGGTGGGTATAGCTCTTGATGCTGGAATTAATTTTTTTGATACAGCCAATATTTATTCGACTGGTATTTCCGAACAGATACTGGGGAAAACGCTTGGCTCAAAAAGAAGAGATGTTATTCTTGCTACTAAAGTTAGAGGCAAGATGGGAGAAGGCAAAAACCAGGTCGGTTTATCCCGCGTACATATAATGCAACAAGTTGATGAAAGTTTAAAAAGACTTGGAACAGATTATATTGACCTCTATCAAATCCACGGATTTGATATACTTACCCCGCTTGAAGAAACACTTCGTGTCCTGGATGATTTAGTTCACAGTGGAAAAGTTAGATATATCGGTTGTTCTAATTTAACAGCCGGACAATTAATGAAGAGTTTGTGGATATCGGATAAAAATGGTTTTAACAAGTTCAAAACTTTACAAGCATATTATTCCATAGCAGGCAGAGATTTGGAAAGAGAAATTGTTCCATTACTTAAAGATCAAAATCTTGGTTTGATGGTTTGGAGTCCGCTTGCAGGTGGATTTTTATCAGGCAAATACAGAAGGAACCAATTGCCTGAAAGTGAATCAAGAAGAAAAGAATTTGATTTTCCTCCAATCAATAAAGAAAAAGCTTATGATATTATTGAGATAATGGATGAAGTAAGTAAAGCGCACAATGCTTCTGTTGCACAGGTTGCTTTAGCATGGTTGCTTCATCAAAAAGCAGTTACAAGTGTGATTATTGGTGTAAAAAATGAAAAACAATTACTCGATAATTTGAAATCAACAGAGATATCTTTTACAGATGAAGAATTAGTAAAATTAGATGAAGTAAGCAAACTTGCACCGGAATATCCCAGCTGGATGGTTGATTTTATGCAGCAAGATAGGGCGATCTGAAATTACTCACACAGGTAAAAATTTTTAATTTTTTCAAAGTAATCACTAATAAGAAAGGAATTAATATGATATTAATAACTGGCGCAAACGGGCATCTTGGTGGGGCAACAATAGATTTTTTATTAAAGAAAAATCCAGCTGTAAAGATTAAAGCTTTAGTAAGAAGTGAAGAAAAAGGAAAAGATTTAAAAAACAAGGGGGTTGAAATTGCTGTCGGGGATTATGTGGATTATACATCTCTACTAAAAGCAATGAAAGATGTTGATTCACTTTTACTTGTGTCATCAAGTACAGTGGGTAACAGGCATAGGCAACATGCAAATGCAATTAAAGCTGCTAAAGAAGCTGGTGTAAAGCATATTGTTTATACAAGCGTTCTAAAAGCTAATCCGAACTCAAAATTTTCCATAGCAATTGATCATGTTAATACTGAAAAAGAAATTAAAGCAAGTGGAATTGACTACACAATTATGCGCAATACTTATTATTCAGATTTTTTACCTATGATTATAGGTAATGCTGTGGAAAGTGGATCAATTTATTATTCAGCAGGAAATACTAAAATAAACTTTGCTTTACGTTTGGATATGGCGGAGGCAAATTCAGTTGTTCTTTCTGATTTAACAAATCACAAAAATAAAATTTATGAAATTACCTCAGGTAATACTTATTCCTTTGATGATATAGCAGCAATAATTTCTCAAATAACCGGAAAAGAAATTAAATATGTTGATATTCCTGAAGAAGTGCTAAAAGAAAATATACTTAAAGCCGGTATGCCAAATGATGTTGTAGAAATGATGTCCGGTATTGCCTATTCAATGAAAGTTGGTGAATTTAGTTATACCGAATCAGATCTTGAAAATTTACTCGGAAGAAAACCGGTTGATTTGAAAGAATTTTTGAAAAGCGTGTATTCAAAGTGATTATTAGTTTTTAAAGGGTAGGATAATCTGTAAAATAATTTGTGTAAATGGATTTTAGTGTTAAAGAACATTTTGTAATCTCTGTTCAAAAATAATAGATAAATGTGATAATGCAACAGTCCAGTTTTGGGCAGGTGTAACAGTCCACTTTTTAGAAATATCTCTGTAAACTAAGAATAGCATTTTTTTCAGTGCATCATCCCCGATGGATCGGGGCAGGCTATTGGGAAAAATGCTTCTCTGTTTTGTAACCTTCCTGAACTG
>JBAQCL010000014.1:0-33589 GCA_049294175.1 Ignavibacteriaceae bacterium
GATTTGTACTTGACCAGATTCCTTCAAACCAGCTACGCTGTTTCATTGCAAGTGATAATTTTAATATTCTTTGATTGCCGTTTTTTGTAATGTATGAACCAATTGCAAATACTTTGTAACGCAAGGTTTTTAATTGTTGCTGTGTTTTTGTGCCAAGTATTGCCTGTCTGAATAAGCTCATTAAATTATATCCCATCATTACAAAGTTTAATGCCGCTTCTGTTGCAAAGAAATTTTCTACATTAAAACTATCTGCTCCAAAATCTTCTTTCAGTTCTTTTATTCGATTCTCTGCTTCTGCTCTGTTCCTATATGCATCCCATATCATCTTTGCCGACAAGCTTAGGTTGGTTATGAAACAACTATACCTGTAGTTTTTATATACTTCTTCTTCCCCAAATAATCTTAACTGCTTGCCTGTTGATTTTGGGCGTAAGCTTATTTCTTGTCTTACTATTATCATTCGTCTTGGTTTTTCCCATTCGGGACTTTGATACATTGTATCACTTATTTCTATTCCATCATCTAATTTTAGGTATGTTTTCTGTCTTGCTATTGATAGTTTTAGTGGTCTGTATAATTTTGCTGCTATTATGTAACTAATCGGTTTTACTCGATTTTCTAAGTAATCAAATATCTTTTTATCATAAAATCCACTGTCTGCTCTTAGCAATCCTATTGTCTTTGATTCTAAGCGTTCTAAGGTGTTTTCAAGAAAATTGTAGAAGTTATTTGTTGTATATGAATTACCGCTTCGTAACCAAAAGTTTACTACCATTCGTACATCTGCCACAAATGCTATCAATGGATGATGACTATTACGTCCCGGCTTCTTTGGATTATATCCTTTCTTAGCCCCTTGTTGTCTGCCGTATCTTGTCATTATCGTTGAGTCTAAATCTAATGTGTAGTTATCGAATTTTATCTGTCTGAAAAACCAGTTGAACAACTCTGTAAATATCCGTTGGTTATCTCCTTGTCCGAATTTCTTAAAATATCTTTGGAAGGATTTATGACCTGCCATCTGTTTCCAACCAAATATTTTTTGAATCACTTTGTCCATTCTTGTTATTTCTAAATGCTCAAAACGTATAGCTCCGCTCCATATACTTACCCAGAAATTCTTTATCAGTTGTGTTGGCTTATAACCCCGATTTGAGCCCTGAACCGGTAGAGGCAGACGTTCCAGAACTTCGCTTATCTTTGTCTTTTCTATCAACTGTTTCATTAATATCATTCCGCCCCAAGGAGTGATTTCTTTGTCGGTAAATTCTATTTTTAGTCCCATTGTCTTCTTTGTTTTTCTTACTGTATAATTTTCTCTGATTGTAATTGTTAAAATATTACTTATCTCTTTATTTCTAAATAACTTATCTCTGTTTCTTCCTATTGGCGGTCATTAGAGCTTTTTACTTAATGACAAATTTGGGTTTATTTAAATATTACTTGTTAAAGAGAAACTATTGAGAAAAAAAACAGGCGATCTAAATTAATCGCCTGGTTATAAAATATGCTTAGTTATGTTAATAATTTGTTATTATTCATGCTTGCTCGCTATAAGATTCAACGCACTTCCCGCTTTAAACCAATCAATCTGCGCTTTGTTCATTGTATGATTTAACATTACTTCATCTTTGCTTCCATCTTTATGTTTTACGATCATCTCAACTTGTTTTTCCGGTGCTATTGATGAAATCAGTAAATCAATTTTATCATCTTCTTTAATTTTATCATAATCTTTAGGATCAGAAAAAGTAAGCGGCAGCATTCCCTGTTTTTTCAGATTTGTTTCGTGAATACGTGCAAAACTTTTTACGATTATTGCTCTTCCACCGAGAAATCTCGGCTCCATTGCAGCGTGTTCACGTGAAGAGCCTTCACCGTAATTTTCATCACCAACAACAACCCAGTTTACTCCCTTTGCTTTATATTCTCGCGCAACTTCAGGAACAGATTTGGTTTCACCTGTAAAAGTATTTTTAACTTTGCCTGCTTCTTTGGTGTAAGCATTGATGGCACCGATAAACATATTGTTGGAAATGTTATCAAGATGCCCGCGATATTTTAACCAAGGTCCTGCCATCGAAATATGATCTGTTGTACATTTACCAAATGCTTTTAATAAAACAGGTAGATCAAGTAAATCTTTCCCATCCCACGGAGTAAATGGAGTCAACAATTGTAATCTATCGCTTTTCGGATCAACTTTAACATCAACTTTACTTCCATCTTCTACAGGAGGAACAAAACCACTGCTTCCTTCATCAAATCCTTTCGGCGGTAATTCTTCTCCGGTTGGCGGATCAAGTTTTACTCTTTCTCCTTTTTCATTTATAAGTTCATCTGTAATCGGGTTGAATGAAAGACTTCCCGCAATTGCCAGAGCCGTTGTAATTTCAGGTGAAGCTACAAAAGCGAGAGTATCGGGATTTCCATCATTTCTTTTTGCAAAATTTCTGTTGAAAGATGTTACAATTGTATTGCGCTCTCCGGTTTTTACATCAACTCTTTTCCACATTCCAATGCAGGGACCACAGGCATTTGCAAGTATCAATCCGCCGATATCAGCTAAAGTTTTTAGCTGCCCATCTCTTTCTATGGTTGCTCTAACCTGCTCGGAGCCGGGAGTAATAGTAAATTGAGATTTTGTTTTTAATCCCTTTTCAATTGCCTGTTTTGCAATGCTTGCTGAGCGATCGATATCTTCATAACTTGAGTTTGTACAGCTGCCGATCAATCCGACAGAAATTTTATCCGGATAATTTTCACTTTTAACAGCCTCTTTCATTTTTGAAATCGGCCAGGCTTTATCAGGAGTAAAAGGTCCGTTAAGATGAGGTTCAAGTTCATTTAAATTTATTTCAATTACCTGGTCATAATATTTTTCAGGATTTTCAAAAACTTCTTTATCGGCGCAAAGTATATCTGCTAATCCTTCTGCAAGGGCTGCTACATCAGCACGTTTTGTAATTCTAAGATAAGATGACATTCTTTCATCAAACGGAAAAACAGAAGTTGTAGCGCCAATTTCAGCGCCCATATTACAAATTGTTCCTTTGCCCGTGCAGGAAATTGAATTTGTACCTTCGCCAAAATATTCTACAATAGCTCCGGTTCCGCCTTTAACAGTTAAGATGCCGGCAAGTTTAAGAATAATATCTTTTGCAGAAGTCCAGCCGTTCATCTTTCCTGTTAATTTAACGCCAATAAGTTTTGGCCATTTAAGTTCCCATGGCATTCCAGCCATAACATCAACAGCATCTGCACCGCCAACACCGATTGCAATCATTCCAAGTCCGCCAGCATTTGGAGTATGCGAATCTGTCCCAATCATCATCCCACCCGGGAAAGCATAATTTTCCAAAACCACTTGATGAATAATCCCTGCCCCAGGTTTCCAGAAACCAACTCCAAACTTTTGTGAAATACTTTCAAGAAAATCATAAACTTCTTTATTCTCTGTGTTAGCTCTGTTAAGATCATCAACGGCGCCAACCTGTGCTTGAATTAAGTGATCGCAATGAACTGTTGAAGGAACCGCGGTAGTTTTTCTTCCGGCAGACATAAACTGAAGAAGCGCCATCTGTGCAGTTGCATCCTGCATCGCAACACGATCGGGCGCCAATTCAACATAATCTTTTCCACGTGCAAATTCTTTTGTTGCTTTATCATAAAGATGTGTGTACAAAACCTTTTCTGCATAAGTCATTGGTCGTCCCAGAATTTTTCCGACTTGCGTTAATTTTTCTCTATAATTAGCATAAGCCTTTTTTATCATTTCGATATTTGCGGTCATTTTATAACCTCTATGTTAATTTTATTTAAATTATATTTCTTTTGTAAAGATAAAAAAAGTGAAGATATTTTCTTAATTTTACGAGGGTGAAACCTGTCTCAATTTAGAAAATCTCAAAAAATACAAGCCTCCTCTTGAGACAAAATATTTTAGAATATTTATAAATAAGTAAAATAAAACTACATTTAGAGGGTATAATATTTGATAGTCTTAACTTCACTTAAATTATTTCATTAATATATTTTAAATCACAATAATGTCAGGGATACAATCTTTATTAGCAATTGGCGCCATCTGGTTATTTGCATTAGTGTCAATTAACTTTAATACTACAGTTGTGCACAATATTTCTATTGAAGTGGAAAATAAAGTTTACCTTACCGCGTTTTCTTTAGCCGATGATAAGATTGAGGAGATTAAACAAAAGGCATTTGATCAAAACACAACAACAGGTAATGTTCCCTCTGTAATAAATCTTTCTCCAATTCTAGGGCCTGAAGAAGCAAAACCTAATTTTAATGATATTGATGACTACAATAATGATACAACTTTCATTAATGGATTACCATATTTAGAAAGTTTTGTTGTGGCCACAAAAGTTTTTTATGCAGATCCCTCAAACCTTGAGTTAAATTATGGATCGAGATCATTTTATAAGAGAGTCGAAGTTACGGTGACCAGTAAATATTTGTCAACTGCTGTTGTTTTATCATTTATCTTTACGATGAAATGAAATTATGAGTTTAATATTAGATATCTTCGGTTCAGTAGTAATTGCAGGGATGCTGTTCATGCTTATTGTAAAGTTAAATTTATTCTCCAGCCAAACGAGTTATATTTCTGATAATGAACTTAAGCTTATACAAAACGCTAAAACTCTTGCTGAAATAATTGATTATGATTTTAGAAAAGTCGGATATCGTCACGACAAGAGCGCTGGTTCAGCAATTAAAACCGCTAGCTCGACAGAATTTGAATTTTATGCTGATATTGATACCATTGGGAACGTAAAAGATAGTATTAGATATTGGACCGTTCCAAGTTCTAAACCAGGTTTTATGATTTTGAAAAGAACAATTAATGTCATAAATGAAATGAATGGGCCTTCTCTTGGTCTTGACTCAATTAAATTTACTTATTTGTATGCCTCACATGATACTATACCTTACGCAGACCTCACTACAAAGGCTAATCTTGATAAAATAAAATATATAAAAACTGAAATGTGGGTTAAAAGTGACTATGCCGTAAAAGATGCTTATTCAAATGATTCTAGTTATTCAAAAACCTACTGGGAATTCACGATTAATCCGAGGAATTTATAATGGGAAAAAGCATCCTAATCATAACATTGGGGTTATCTCTTATTATTGGCTTTATTATTCTTAAGCTAAATACTAATGCAACACACGGTGTAGAAACAACTGTCAATAAGTTTGATCAAACGCATGCCCGTCTAATTGCTAATTCAGCTGTAGAAATTCAACTTGAAAAATTAAAATGGGATAAATCTTATGGTGGCAGTTTCAGCGGTACTCTGTTCGGTGGTTTATATTCTGGAGCTATCACATACACTACTTCTGACAGCTCTAAAATAATTATAAGAGCGCATTCCAAATTTCAAGATGACGCAATACACTATGTTCGAGTTGATGCTGAAAGAGAGCCTATCGATCTAGTAATTCAGAGTGCATTGACTATTAGTACACAGGCTTTTACCTCTTTAAATATTACTGGGACTCAACTAGTGAGTGGTTTTGAGCACGATACCTCAGGAGCCTTTATCGATTCAGTAACACCACCTCCTGTCTCTGGTATTACTGTGGACAGTTCAAGTCAAGTACTTATCGTTGCCAATAGTCTGAGTAATGGTGCTATTGTTGAAGGTAAAGGTCCATTAGTCAAAGTAACCAAACCTGGGAATAAGGAATATTTTTACAGTATTGCTAAATCAACAACATTAATCGATTGGGCTGCAATTGGTAAAGATATTGCTTCCTCTGCAGATCTTGTTCTTGGTAGCCCTGGTGGCGATATAGTATTAACGAATTTTAATGAGGGTAGTATTTTAGATCCTAAAATAGTACGAATTGATGGTTCTGTTTCTCTTCCGGGTGGGAGTGCGGGGGCTGGGATACTAGTTGTGAATGGCAATTTGACTCTTCTTGGTGGATTCACCTGGAAAGGATTAATCATTGCTTACGCTGACAATGCTAACATTGAGATTAAATTGACAGGTGGTGCAACAATTATTGGAGGAATGGTATTGCAAGGGAAGAACACTAAACTTCTGAATGCAGGTGGTAATCAAGGATTTGAATTATTATATAGTAGCCTTGCTATGACTATAATTAATAATAATCTAAAAAATTCAAGCTTTAATATTGTCAGCTGGTGGGAATAAAATTTAATAAATCTTTTTTTTTTATTAAAGCCCTTGCAAAATTTGTGAGGGCTTTTTTATTTTATCAAAAGCATTACAAATTATTGAACACATTTTGTCGTGAAATAATTGGATCAAATCAAAAAATAACCTTTTCTTTTTTCAGGTTTTTAGAATGCTTTTAAGGTATTAACTGCCACTCAACAACTATCCACAAGTAAATTTTACCGACCGAAAGTAATATAGAAGCATTAGTCCACCAATTTGGTAAAATATACACAATACAAACTGGTTCAAACTTTGATAAAAATACATACTTAATTTAAAGGATTTTTATGTCGCCTAATATACAATCTTTACTGTCGTTGGGGGCATTACTGATATTTAGTTTGATTTCTCTTAGGTTTGATACTGCAGTACTGGAAAATACAGGGATAGAAGTAGAAAACAAGGTTTATCTTACAGCGTTTTCTCTTGCTGATGATCTTCTTGAAGAGATAAAACAAAGAGCTTTTGATGCAAACACAATACAGTTCCCGATTACAAACCCCGCTGGTTTAACTAATTATCCTTTGGGACACAGCTCTTCAGAGGAATACCCGAATTTTAATGATATAGATGATTTTAATGGTTATTCGAGACCTATTAATGCACCTCATGCTGAAAAGTATGACGTATCTTGCGAGGTATATTATGTAGGAGAAGATACTCCGGAAGTTAAAAGCTCAGACAGAACCTTTTACAAAAGGGCTGACGTTACAGTAACAAGTCCATATATGAGTAATCCGGTAAAACTTTCATTCATCTTTACTCTTAAATAAGAATATGAATATTTTAATTGATTTACTTGGGTCGTCTTTTATAGGCGGAATGGTTTTGTTGCTCATCTTGAAGTTGAATGTATATGGCAGTAACCAACGCTTTATATCTGATTCAGAACTGCAACTTCAACAGAATGCAAAAACACAGGCAGAAATTTTAAATTATGATTTAAGAAAAATTGGTTATGCTTGCGACAGCACTTCAATTCAAGTAGCCCAGGATGAAAGAATTACATATTATGCAGACATCAATAGAGACGGGACGATTGATGTTATTACCTATTTTGTTGATAAGGCAGGAGCAACAGGAACAACAAATCCAAATGATATTGTGCTTTGCAGAGTTGTTAACTCCGATACATTATCAGGACCATCATTGGGGCTTAGAAGACTTAAATTTTCTTATCTTGACTCAAAAGGTGCAATTACAGCTGTGCTTTCAAATATTAAGTATATAAAAGCAGAATTGTGGGTAGAAACTATTGAACCTGTTGAATCACTTTTTACAAGCGAAGACAATCCTTATCCATTTACTTACTGGGAAATGACAATCAGTCCAAGGAATATATAATGGGCAAATCAGTTTTACTTATTACAATTGGTCTTTCGATGATAATTGGTTTTTTTATTCTAAAACTAAATGCAAACTCAAAAGAAGGACTTAGTGTTACGGTACATCAATTTGAAACTACACAAGCGCGATTAATTTCTAATTCAGGTATTGAAACATATTTAGAAAAGATGCGAAGGAATAAAACACTAAGCGGATCATTTTTAGACAGACCACTTTTTGGCGGTTCATATGATATACATATTTCAGGACCGGATTCAGCATTAATAATCACTTCTGTTGGAAAGTTTGATACTGTTACACACGTGTCCATAGTAAACGCAATAAGATCAAAAGTAGAAATACCCCCTGTTTACGGATCGCTATTTGTTTCATCATCCAACCTTTCTTTAAATCTTAATGGAAATTTATTAATTGATGGTAACGATCATAACGTTAATGAAACAACAGCCTCAGGGTCCGGCTTAAGTGTTCCCGGTATCTCTGTTGATAGTCCAAATGATAGCGCTTTTGTTGTTAATGATTTGAAGCCAAACATAGAAAAGGATATTCTTGGTTTGGGAGGCACTCCAAGTGTTAGAACTGTAAATGATTTGTTGGATTGGAATGAGGTTACTCAGAATTTAATATTTGCTGCTGATATTACAGTCCCTGGCGACACATATAACGATCCGATGACTTTTGGGACACCAACATCCCCCAAAATCACTTATGTAACCGGTAATGTAAATCTAACCGGGCGATGCGATGGTGACGGTATTATGATAGTAAATGGAAATTTATCAATGGAAGGTCAGTTTACTTACAGAGGATTGATTATAGTCTATGGGCAATCAACAATTGATACCAAAGTTTCCGGGAATGGGGGAATCTGGGGAAGTCTCATTCTTGTTGGTCAAAGTGTAAGTATTCAGGCAACGGGAAATTCTTCTTTTTATTATAGTGCTCAGGCAATTCAAAATGCACAGGATAATCTTAAGTCATCAAGGTTTCAAATATTACGCTGGTGGGAGTAACCCAATTAAAATTTATTATTAATTATCCCCTATCTTTAATTAAATCACTCTCATAAAAATAGTTTGCAATCATTTCTTATTTAATTTAGATTAATAATATATGCTTAAAAATTTAATCCGATGAAAGAAACAATTTTACTTGTTGATGATGAACTCACTTATCTTGACCTGCTGAAAAGCATCCTTGAGCAAGAAGGATATCAAAACGTAATTACAGAATCCAATCCTTTAAATGTTGCCAGCATTCTTAAAACTCAAAAAATAGATCTCATTCTATTAGATATTTATATGCCGCAAATGAACGGCATCCAACTTCTTGAAAAAATCACTCCCGAGTACCCGGATATTCCGGTTATAATCGTAACAGCAGTTGATGATAAAGATATCGCATTTGAAGCAATTAAATTTGGTGCATACGAATTTATAATCAAACCGCCGGATACTGATCGGTTATTGTTAACAATCCGCAGGGCAATCGGGTATAAACTGTTAGAAAAAGAACGAGATGTTTTGAGATCAGAAACATCGCCTAATAAATCTAAAGAAGATAATTTTAAAGATATTATAACTGCTTCTGATACTATGTTCAAGGTTTTTAATCTTGTTGAAATCTTTGCCCCCACAAATGAAACGATTTTGATTGTCGGAGAAACCGGAACCGGCAAAGACCTTGTAGCAAAAAAAATACATGACCTCTCACCAAGAAAAAATAATCCGTTTGTTGCAGTTAATCTTGCTTCAATCTCTTCAACATTATTTGAAAGCGAACTTTTTGGTCATGTTAAAGGATCGTTTACCGGAGCAAATACCGATAAGACCGGCTACTTTGAAGCTGCCGACGGCGGAACAATTTTTCTTGATGAGATAGGAGAATTGCCAAGAGAACTTCAAGGAAAACTTTTACGCGCTATTCAGTATAACGAAATTTTCCGAATCGGATCATCACAACCAATAAAATTAGATATTAGAATTATTGCAGCAACTAATAGAGTTCTTTCCGATGATGTAAGCAAAGGAAACTTTAGAGCTGATTTATATTACCGCTTAAACCGCGGACATATTAGTTTACCACCCCTAAGAAAAAGAGGTGATGATATAATATTGATCTCCAATTATCTTATAAAAATGGCTAATACAAAATATAACAAGAATGTTCTTGGTCTTACCCGTGAAGCTATTTCCCAACTTCGACATTATTTTTTTCCGGGCAATATAAGGGAATTAGAGAACATCATATTCAACTCTGTTGTTCAATCCGAAGATAACCAAAGGTTAAGTCATGTTGAGATTCCGTTTTTATCTGAACAAGACAATAATAAATTTATTGATAACGATATTATGATTTCACTTGAAGAAGTAGAAAATAAACATATAATAAATGTAATGGCTATGCTTAATAATAGTGTTAGAAAAACAGCCGCAGTATTGGGAGTAAGTGAAAGAACACTTCAAAGGAGATTAAAAAAAATTAAAGAAAAGTAAGTCATATTTATACAAACCCGAAAAATTTAACTCCAAAATTGTCGCCTAATTTTTTCCAATAGAATTCTTTCTACCAAACCTTTCGTTTCCAGCATAAAATCAAATAAAGATGTCGAAAATTTTGTTAGCATAAATATTGCATCTCCATTACAAACAACTAAAAGTTTTGTATAAATAATTAAGAATGGAGTAAAATGAAAAACCAGTCATCAGTTATTAATTTAGTAGAAGATTTTGACTATGGTAGAGTTTTTGCTAAAGAAAGAAAAAATGATTTTTTAGTGATTATGAAAATTATTATCGCTTCCTCCTTTCTTTTTGGAATCGCTGTTTTGGTTTTCTAAGGGTCAAAGCGCAAAATCGTCATTTCTTATTAGTAACAAAATTGCCGAATTAGGAACGATTAAAAATTTTTCTTTTTCAAATTCAATTTCAAACGCTTCTTTTCTTAAAAAGATTGCCAAATCCCCTTCTTTAGCCTGCAATGGAATATATTTTACCTGTTCATCTTTTTCTTTCCAGGGTTCATCTTCAGTTTGTGCTGATGTTGCATAACCCGGGCCGACTTTAATAATATAACCACTTTGGATCTTTTCCTTTTCAGAAACACCTGCCGGCAAATACAATCCGCCTGATGTTTTATTAGCATCCTCCTGTGGTCTCAGTAAAACTCTATCACCAACTATTATAAATTTTTGTATGTTTTTAATATTTACATCCATAGCACATCATTTTTTTATTATAATAATAATAATTTTACTGCTAATATAATTCCTTTTTGATTAAAAGTTTTATTCGATAAGTTTGAAACAATTAAACAACAATTTGAGGATTTGATGAGCAACACATCTTGGGATAAAAGATATTCGGAAGAACAGTTTGCTTACGGGGTTAAACCAAATGAATTTTTTAAGTCTGAGATTGAAAAGCTTAATCCCGGCAGAGCACTTTTTCTTGGGGAAGGTGAGGGAAGAAATTCTGTTTATGCCGCTACATTAGGCTGGAAAGTTGACGCTGTTGATTTTAGTACATCGGCAAAAGAGAAAGCATTGCGATTAGCTGAAGAAAACAAAGTGAAAATAAATTACACTGTAACTGATTTAGAGAACTATCAATTTTTAAAAAGTAAATATGATGTAGTTGTAATGATTTTTCTGCATTTACCAAAAGAATTAAACATCAAAATTTTTAGCAACGCTATCAGCGCCCTCAAATCCGGCGGCAAATTATTGATTGAAACATTCAGTAAAAATCAGATTAATAATTCTTCCGGGGGACCAAAAGATCCCGAACTACTATTTTCGGAAGAAGAATTATTAAAACTTACCTATGGATTAAATAAAATATTATTCGAATCTAAAACAATAATCCTTGACGAAGGCATTTATCATAAGGGAAAAGCGGATGTAATAAGATTTGTTGGAGAGAAAGTATAAGATGAAACGGGTTTTATTCATTTCTTACTTTTGGCCGCCGTCGGGTAAAGCATCGCTTCACTGGCCTTTGGATATTATTCGTCATCTTCCCAAAGAAGAAATCGAACCCATTATACTTACTGTCGAAAATGAAACATTCACGGAAAAAGATGAAAGTCTATTAAGCAAAGTTGATCCAAATTGGCAGATAATAAAATCTAAAGCGCTAGAGCCGTTTGATCTTTATAGAATTTTTATCGGTAAAAAGAAAAACGAAAAACTTATATCTTCTGAAACGATATCAACCGAAAATAAAAAGCTGACTCATAGGATAGCCTTATGGATAAGATTAAATTTGTTTATTCCTGATGCCAGAGTGGGCTGGAATTTTACTGCATTTAAGGCTGCAAATAAATTTATAAGTAAAGAAAAAATTGATGCGGTTGTTTCTATCGGACCTCCGCACAGTTCTCATCTTATCGGATTAAAATTGAGTAAGAGATTTAACGTTCCGCACATTCCTGTTTTAATTGATCCCTGGGTAGATATTGTTTACTACAAAAATCTTAAAAGAAGTACCATCACAAAAATGGTGGATAATCATTTTGAAAAATCTGTTTTACAAAATGCTAAGCATATTGTATTCGTGAATCGCTCAACAGAAGAAGATTATCAGACCAAATATGATTTTATCAGAAATAAATCAACTGTACTTTACTGGGGTTATGATGAAGAAGCATTTAAAGATTTAAAGATTAAAAAAGACGAAAAGATAATTGTCCATTCTGGCAACTTATTTTCATATCAAAATCCTAAAAACTTTTGGAAACAAATAAAGATTGAAAATGAAAAAGGGAACAAATTCATAATAAGATTCATTGGTTCGGTCGATAAGCAGGTACTTGATTACTTAAAAGAAATTGGCTTAAGTGATAAGGTTGAGCTTGTGGGTTTTCTTTCCTATCAAGAGATGATAAAACAAATTTGTGAAGCAGATATTTTGTTAGTCTGCGCATCAGAGCCACGCCACGTTCCGGGTAAGCTTTTTGAAGCATTGCGAACTGGTAATCCAATAATAGCTTTTGGTGACAACAATGAAGAAGTAAAAAAAATAATCAAAGAAACTAATGCAGGAATGATATTTGGATATGATGAAAGTGGAGAAGAGTTTTTTTTAAATTATCAACACTATAAAACTGATATTGAACAAGTAAAACTTTTCGACAGGAAAATAATTAGCGAAATATTTTCTAAGATTCTAACGGCTCTATGATGATTAATTACAAAATGGATTTATAAACTTCTAAATATTTTTCTGCAACCAATTTTTGATTAAAATTATTCAACACTTTTTCTCTTGCAGAGATACCAAATCTTTTATGTAACACTGCATCAGACAAAATCAGATAAATTCCTTTAGCAAGTTCTTCAGCAGATTTTAATTCCGCTAAAATTCCGTTATCCCCGTTATTAATCATATCAGGGATTCCGCCTACATTATAGGCAACCACCGGAACACCGCAAGCCATTGCTTCCATAACAGTGTTTGGAAGATTATCTTCAAGGGAAGGAGCAACATACACATCAGCTGCGTTATAAGCCATTACAATTTCATTTTCATTTTTCAATTTTCCTAATTGATGAACTTTAAATGGAATTTTATTTAAAGTACTTTCATCAAGTTTGCCAAAAACTATTAATTCTAACTCTAATTTATTTTTGATTTTTAAATTCCTAATAATATTTAAACTGTCAATTAGGTAACGGAATCCTTTCCGCTCATCTTTAAGATTCATTGCTCCAATTAAAACAAATTTTTTAGTTAAAGACAGTTCCAAATATTCTTTTGCTTTTATTTTATTGATTGGTTTAAATAAATCTGTGTCTATTGGATTTGGGATTGTAATTATGTTCTTGCCACTTAACAATCTACTTTTTGAAGTTTCTTGTGCTAACCAATTACTACAAGCAATTATAGTTAGATTTAAGTTATCGAATAATTTTCTTTTCTTATCAAATATTTTATTAGATAAATCATTGTCGGATTTAAATAATAGAGAAGGACAGTTTGAGCAGTGGTCTATATACCTATCACATCCTGAACTATAATGACACCCGCCGGTAAATGCCCACATATCATGTAGTGTCCACACGATAGGTTTATTCAATTTCCCAATTTTATTTAATGAACTTAGAGAAAGAAAACCGCCGTTTATCCAGTGTAGATTAATTATACTGGAACTTTTTAATATCTCATTATTAGTTATATCTGCTCCCCAAAAAGGGAAACTGAATCTACCTCTTGATTGTAAAGTTAATGCCCTTATTGTTAGTTCATCAAGAATGGTACGGATTGAGTAAGATATTTTATTGACAAAAGATGATTGAATTGAAAAAATATTTTCGTCATTATATTTTTTTAATTGAACTAAAAGTATAGATTCTAAATCAGGAATCAATTGTTGTGATTTGCAAATTCTCTTAGCCGCTATTGCGGCTCCACCATCGCTATCTGAT
This sequence comes from Ignavibacteriaceae bacterium, assembly GCA_049294175.1. GTDB lineage: Bacteria > Bacteroidota > Ignavibacteria > Ignavibacteriales > Ignavibacteriaceae > IGN3. Next base: position 14,002 of record JBAQCL010000014.1, read on the forward strand.
TTTGATATATGGGTAATCTTCAACTTATTCTATAACCATAAATGTTTAATTGCAAATCAATATCGGGATTGAATTTGTTTTTCCTGTTTATAAAAGGTGCTTCCCGATCATTAACAGGTTTAATAAAATACCTGAATTTATTTTTCTCAAGTACTCCAAGAATTTCAGAAAGTTTCTGATTTGAATTCACAAAAGAATGATATTCAATAAAAATATTTTCAACCTTACTTAACAGATTTTGGCAATCCATCAATACATTATACTCTGCACCTTCAATATCGATTTTAAGCATATCAATTTTCTCTTCCCTTTCAAATAAATCTTTTATTCTAATAGAAGGAACTTTAGTTTGATTAATCTTAGAATAAATTGAGGCACCATCAGAGCCTTCAAGACTAATATTAACTCCATCATTATTAATCCAAACAGCTTTATTAACTACTTCAACATTTTTAATATTGTTTTTATCTAAGTTTTCTTTAAGGATTTTCACAATATTAGGATCAACTTCAAAAGCTTTAATTATAGCCTTTGGGTAATTCTTGCTAAAAAAAGACAGCTAATTCCAATGTTCGCCCCACAATCATAAATTACTGGAATTTGTGAATTATTCTGAAATTTATAACTATCATCAGCAAAAATTTCTTTGTACTGCCAAATAAATGATAGGGTATCTGGAGTAAATATTTTTAATCCATTAAACTTAAAAGTTCTTGCAACAAATCTTTTTTTACTGCCGTAAATAATTGAAAATAAAATGAACCTTCTATAATTAGATTTTTTTAAAAATCTGTATAACCAGTAAAAAGTATGTTCAAAAAATATTCTCAAAATATATATCTGTTCTTAATTCAAAAACTTGATTTTAAATTTTAACTAATGTTTTTTCTTAATTGCTAAAATTACGTTGTCTAGAAACAAATCATCATTATCTGGCAAGATCTTACCCAATATTACACCAATACTTGTTATAGGAGCCATCAAAAATAGTGTAACTAATTTCTTAAATAGCGAATTTTTATTATGCACTAATTTATAAACATATAGATTTATTAGCTGAGCAAGTGCAGCAAAATTGTTTGCCGTCTTAAAATGTTCTTTTATTTCAAAACCATTTTTTTCTAAAAGATAAACGATTCCAAAAGACGAGTACCTTCCAAAATCAAATGGTTTTTCGTGTTCATCCCAAACAAAAGGTACGGTTATTAATAAATAACCATTTGTCTTTAAAACACGATTTGTTTCGCTTAAAAATAAATCCGGGTGGAAGACATGCTCTAAAACCTGGCTGGTTACAACTGAATCAAATTGTTCATTATTAAAAGGTATTACTTTTCCATCATAATAAACATCAATACTATTTTCTGAATTATGAAGAGTAGTTTTTAAGTCGATTCCGATATATTCTTTTGAATTAAAATATTTTTTATAAGGTTTTATACCACAACCAACATCAAGAGTTTTTCCACCAATGTATTTACCCAAAGGTTTAATGTATTTTAATAAGCCCTTTCTGGAAATGTAAAATGGGTTGACAAATAAACCTAATATTTTAGGTTCAAACATTTCTTTGCTGATAATTTTTTTAACTAGTTTTTGCAATTTCGTCAAAGATTTAATTTAATAATTATATCCATTTTAATTGATTGTGTTGAACAAATTAATCCGTTTTAAATATTTTTAATAAATATTAAACAAACAATACTTCAAATAACTTATTATACCTGGTCTTACAATTTTCTGAACCTGTTTTTGTATTTCTAAATCTACAATTAGATCATTTGCAAATTCAATTTTTTCATTAATACTAAAAAATTCAACTTCATACTTTTTTGTAGATTTAACAAAATTGGTTCCACTTGCATCAGCTCCAATATTTTTCACAAGAGAATGCACAGGAAACAAACAATAACTGTTATTTTTTAATTGAGTAAATGCCACCTTAACTGCCCAAGAATCAATTTTCCCTTCAATAGATTTAAGAAGCATTGGGGCTAAATCCTTTCCGGCTCTATCCATTATATTTCTGAGTTCTTTCTTGTCATAAACATTAAAAGACTTTTCAGGATTCCAATCTGCCCTTCTCCATCTATCTTGCCACGTTGCCCAGCCCCAAGATGATGCTCTTGAAGAAATATAAACTTGATGAGGATAAGATTTGGGAATTTTTATAGGAAAACTATAACCGGAGATGGAATATATTTTTTTATCTTTTTCGTAAAAGTCTAATGCCTCATTCATAAACTTTAAAAAATATGGAGAGGTTACAATATCATCCTCAAGAACAATTGCTTTTCCATATTCGTTTATTACTTCGGTTACACCAGAAATAACAGAATTTGCCAAGCCTAGAGTTCTATCTCTTAAAATTATTTTTATTTCTTTAAATCCGTTAATTGTAGAAATATAATCTCTTACTTCTTCAACAGATTTTTTATCGTTCTCATTTTTATTACCATCTGAAAAAATGTGCAATACACTTTCCTCAGCAAATTGATTTAACTGAAGAGCTTCAACAGTTTTTTTTGTGTGCTCTGGTCTGTTATATACAAACAAAATTATTGGAAATAGTATCATTTTAAGTTGTTATTTGCTTTTTTAAAATCAATTATTAATGAAGTATAAACCGGTTTGCCATTTTTATTTCTTTTATCATTTATAAAGGATCTTAAGATGTAACCATTTCTATCTTTCTTATATCCCTGATAAAATTTTCTTTCTTCATCCCAATATTCAACAGGATGAGCAACAAACCCAAAATTTTTAAAGAGTGCTGAAAGTGAATTTACATTGAATAAATTTTTATGATCATCCGCTCCTTCGCCTGTACCACCAGGTTTAATTAAAGAGATATATTTTTCATCAGAGTGAAATCCATCCGGAACGGCGATCCTAATATTTATTTCATCATCTGAATATTTATAAAAATTTTTAATCATTCTTTCTAGTTCTTGATCAGCCAAATGTTCTAATACATGTTCAGCTAAGATATTTCTAATCTTCTTTTTACTAAAATATTTTTCAAAATCAGATTCCTTAGTAATATCTAAAGTAACAATATCAGTTGAAAACCATCCTTTGTATTTAGTTGGACCTGCGCCAACAATTAACTTTACCTCTTTACAGGTTAAAAGATAAAATCTCCAGCTTAAATATTTGTAAACCCTTATAAAGGGAATTAATAATTTATATATGAATTGTTTAAACTCTTTATACACAACTAAACTTTCAGACAATTGTTACTTGTATAAAAAACTGTCGTACATTTCTTAAATAGAATAGTTGGAGCAATACCCCAAAATTCTAAACTCTTAAATCCATTACTAAGAATAAAATCAATTCCACTCTGATATTCCGATCTTTCAGAATCATCAAGAATTACGATGCCCTTTTCAGATAATTTATTAATTGAATTTATTAGGCATTCATTTCTATGTAATCCATCAACAATTATTATATCAACTTTTTCTTTTAGATTATTAAAATACTCTAAATAATCATAAATTGAATCTGAATCTGTCTGCACAAGTTTAACATTGGAAGGCTTTATACTGTTTACTATCTGATACCACTCTTTATTATGCTCAACAGAAATAACAGTCTTAACTCTTTCAGCAAAAAATAAAGTTGAATTCCCACTTCCAAATTCAAACAATCCTAAATCTTTTGTTAGACGAGGAGTTAAAAAATCTATAAATGGATATGAAAACCAAGGAATTGGTTTATTATTTTTATCTAACGACTGATTTGATAAAAAAGATTCAAACCAACCTATTTCTCTGAGGTAACCAAAATCTCTTTGAGATAATAATGCAGATAAAACTTTGGGTTCGGAAATTATTTTACTGATTGTTTTTATTTTTTGAATGAAAGTGAATGCCATAAACTTTTAATCGAAGGAATAAGATTTAATAAAAAAATTGATTTAAGCATCATTAAAAAATGATAAGAAGTTTTTTTAAATAATAAGATTGAAAAAGTTGCTAAGGAATATGAGATTAATGTTGCAAAAGCTGAACCTATAATTCCATAATTTGGTATTAATAAAATATTTAGCACTACATTAGCAACCATTCCAATGGCAGTACGAAAGAAAGATATTTTTGTAAAATTTTCAGTTACAAGATATTGGCTGCTTGCAACCCCAAGAAATACTGCTACCCCAGCCCAAATGTAAATAGTTAGTATTGGAGCAGAGGGCAAGAATCTACTTCCATATAAAATTTTTATAATATCTGATGAAAAAATACTTACCGGGATTGAAATCCCGATTGCAACCCAGGTAAGTATATCATACAATTTTTGCAACCGATTTTGATAAAGTTCTTTACTTATATTTTTAGCACTTACTATAGCTGGAAAAATTGCATTACTAATAGCAACAGGAATAAAGTACCAGGATTCACTTAATCTTACTGCCGCAGCGTAATATCCAACTTCTTTTACATCCAACATATTTTTTATTAATACTTGATCAACCTTCATATAAATTGAAACTACTACACCGGATAATATTAAAGGCCAGCTGTCTTTTAATAAACTTAATGAAATATTTTTATCAAACTTCCAATTAATAATTTTTTGTTTTTGTATATGATAAACAATAAAATATCCAATTGCGTTAAATACAAATTCAAAAGCATATGCAATTATGAAATAAATAAGTGGCGCTTTTAATAATATTAACGTGAACTTGAGTAATGACACCATCAGAACAGATGTAAATAAAACATAAACCGAATATTTTGCTTTAACCTCAGATCGAAAATAATAATCTATAACATTAAATGTCTGAAAAAATGACGAAATAGAAATAATCAGAATAAGAATTGAAGTAAATAGTTCTTCAGATGTGATTACAAGCGTAACTATAATTAAAAAAATTGCAATTACAGCTCCTACAAACTGAGTATAAAAAACAGATCCTAGTATTTTATCACGATCTTCAGGATGTTTGACTAATTCCCTTATAGAAATACTTTCCAAACCGAGAGAAACAAAAGCGACAAACAATCCATAAAAACTTATTGCGTAACTATAAAGTCCAAATTGGTCTGGTCCTAAATATCTAATTACCGCAATAGTAACAAAAAAATTAAGAACAAGGCGTATAATTTTTTCCAACAAAAGCCACGAAGTGTTTAAAAAGTATTTTTTAAACGAATCTGATCGAAAGTTGATTTTCGTATCTATTTTTTTTTCATCTTGCAAAAATAAACTTCACGCTGTTTTTTCTTTTCTCTTTCTAAAATTAAATCCAATCGAAACGAATAGAGCAATCACAACCAATGAGCTTAAAACTAAAGATACATTTTTAGTGATTACAAATGATTTTGGTAAATATTCAAAATGGATTTTATGATTACCTTTTGGAACCACGACTCCTCTAAAGTTATGGTTTGTTCTGTAGATAGAAGTTTCATTTCCGTCAACATAAGCTTTCCAGCCTTTGCCAACATATGTATCTCCAAGGAATAGAAAATTATTCCCGCTGGCATTTACATTTATATAAATATTTTCATCACCGTATTTTTCTAGTTGGACTAAGACTGTGCTGTCAGGTTTATCGACTTCAATATGAGCATCTTCAACAAATGCAATTTCTTTAGGATCAAATTGATTGTTCTTTACTTTATTTAAAATTTCCATAGCTGTTGCTTTTTGCACCGAGCTAACAAAGTATGCGCGTGGTAAAGTATTTTCGTTTTTATATACATAAGTTTTATTGCCAGAATAAACAGGAACAAGCCCATCTATGTTTACTGGATTATCTATAACAATGTATTTTACATTAAGCATTCTCCAAAAAGTTTGATTGGCGGGACTGCCAAGCACATCCATATAATCCTGATATGCCCTTGGTTTTATGCCAGAGTATCCATATAAATCCTGTATCAAAAAGTAAGCATTAAAGTTTGAGTTCTGTTGGACTGAACCTAAAGAACCATCCTGTTTTAGATTTATTATTCTGAATACCGATTTATCATTTAAAGATTCTATTGCCGAGATATATTCGGGTTTTTGAAATAGCTTTTCCAGGTTTGAAGCTTCCGTATATGTTTCACCTCTTTTATCAATTCTAAATATATCAATCAGAGATAGTGCAATAATTAATATTATCATTATATCCTTACTTAATGAAGATTTAAGGTAAGCAAAAATGATTCCAAATGTTGCCGCAGAAAAGAAGAATGCCAATCTTAGATCACTTAAAAACATATCTGCCATAAAATCATGTATCTGCTGTAATTGTGCACCCTTTTGTCCGGAAGCAATTATATGATCAACAAACCAGCTTTTTATTGGTGAAGCAAGAAGAAGAGTAAAAATGAAAATTATGGAAAATCCATAAAAAATATTTTTTATTACTTTATCATACTTTTTATCATTATCATTTTTTAATAAAATTATTTTTGCAATTCCCAGTCCGGCAAGAATTGGAAAACTTAATTGTACAAGAACTAAAATCATTGATGGAACTCTGAATTTATCAAAGAATGGGAAATAGTGAAACATCAAATCGTAAGCTATTGGAAACGTTCTCCCAAAGGAAATTAATGTTGATACTAAAACAAGAATTATTAGATACCTAACAAACGGGTTTTTCCAATTAATTATCATTGAAAAAACAGCAAGGAAAAAGACAATTACTCCCATATATTGTGCAACATCAACAAAAGGCATTTGCCCAAAATAAGTGTTTACTTCAACATCATTGTTTTGGGATAAAGGTCCGTTATAAACTGTTTTACCAAATCCATAATAAGACGGAACAATCCAGGTTAAAACTTCTCCGGGTGAGAATGACCAATTTGTAGCATATTCATAAAAATCAGTTTTTGTTTTTACATCAGAACCTGATTCTTTATCAACTACGCTTTCTGTTCCTCGAGTCGAATATGGTGAATATTCCCAAACCTGAGTAAAGTTATCTGATTGTATTCCTAATCCTACAACTACGGCAACAATAAATATTGCAGCTGACTTTAATAACTGCTTAAGCAAAAAATTATCTTTTAATTTTATCGCTCTTGAAAAATAATAGATGAAATAAATCATCACTGCAAAAAAGATGTAAAATATAATCTGCACATGCCATCCTAAAAACATAACGGGCATAAAGAATAGAAGCAGTATTACATCAAGCAATTTTATCTTTTTCTGAAAATTGAGCAAAAGTAGAAGTAAGACCGGAAATACAAAAATTGCTGTAAGTTTTGTAACGTGTCCGATATAAAGTAAAACAATTATTCCGGTACTAAATGAAGCCGTTAATGCAGAAAACAGACTTATTAATCTGTTTTTTGTAATATTCATCATAAAGAAATACATTGTATAAGCAAGCGCGACAAGATAAAAAGTCCACATTGCATATTCATTACTAAAGGGTGCGCTAAAAATGCTTCTTACTGTATTTGTAACAACATAAATTATATTGAACCATTTATATCCGGCTGCAACTGCATAAGCAGGCATTCCCGTAAATATGTATGGATTCCATAATGTATATCCGCCCTGATGATTTTCAACATAAGTTATACTGCTTGATGCTGTAATAATATCACCGGATTGGAACGTTTTTCCGCCAAAGTAAAGCGGAAAGAAAAATATTAAAAAGATTAAGAGAATAATTACCAGTAAAGATAAGGTTTGAAATTTAACAGGAATAATTTTATCGAGTGAAAAACTATTAAAAAATGTTTCAGGTTTTTTCTTTTCTGTTCTAATAACTTTTTTTTCTTTTGCTGCCATAAAATCTCCTGCCGAGGTAATAAAATTTTATTTTCTTGCGATGAAATTTATTCCAGATCCAACTTTGTTATTTGAGTTGAAATCAATCAACATCATCAAGAATGTAAATGGAAACGTTATTAAGTAATATAAAGGAAGAATAAGTAAAAGTAACTTGGAAACATTTACCATCATAATCGGATATTTTATTCCAAGCCTCCATGCTAAATTACCCCAAAATCCATAAGTATATTTTGATTTTACTGTTGTAAATCCAAGTGGGTGAAGTTTGGACTCAAAATCTTCTTTGGAATATCCGTTACGGGCATGCTCGCCAACAAAGCTTTCATCTTCGTCGTGGTAAACTTCACTTCCGCCATAAACTGATGGCGTGTTTATTAAAAGATATCCGTTTTTCTTTAACGCGTTTGAATAGTTTTGAAAAACCTTTACATCATCCGGAATATGTTCCATTACATCCACACATACTATTAGATCGAATCTATCTTTGTGATTAATAGCAGTTAAATCTTCCACTCCAAAACTTACGGAATCTATTTTTTGTGATGCAAAAAATTTCTTGTTATCCTTTATCCAATCTTCTTTTACATCAACCGAATAAATTTCACATGGTTGAAGATTCCTATACATAAAATATGAATATTGCCCGTAACCTGACCCGGCATCGTAAATGCTTATTTTTTTATCACCAAAAATTCTTCTGAGTTTTCTTAATTCTCTTCTTACATACCAGGAACGAAGAAACATCAGATCAAGAATCTTATAAAATAAAATCCTTAGGAAGGGAAATTTTTTTAATACTTGTGCAAAAATATTTTTTACAGGATCGTAATTCATATTAGTTTTTAGAATTTATTAATTCAAACATTCCTTTTACAAAATTGTGCCAGGAATATTTTTCTTTTAGTGATTTCATATTTGAAGAAAATTCTTTTTCTTTTCTTTCATTATAAAAACGGATAATAGCCTGTGCAAGCTTTTCTGGGTTCTCTTTTTCAACAACATAACCTGTTTCACCATCTTCAATTACTTCACCAATACCACCGACATTAGTTGCAATTACAGGTATGCAAAAGTTAACAGCAACTTGTACAATTCCACTTTGAGTTGCTGACTTATACGGAAGAACAACAGCATCTGAAGCTGAAAAATAGTATTTAACATCCGTCGTTGGAATAAAATCTTTTTTTAGAATAACTGCTTCTTCAAGTTTGTATTTTTGAATCAGCTTAATATATTTTTCCTCCGGTTCATAAAACTCGCCGGCAACAATAAGTTTCACATCAAGTGTTTTTCTTACAATAGAAAAGGCTTCGATCAAAACATCAAGCCCTTTGTAATCCCTGATGAATCCAAAGAATAAAAGATTTTTTTTGTCACTTAATTTAAGATTCTTCTTTGCCTTATCTTTATCAATCTTCTCTCCAAATAAAGAAAAAACCGGCAGAGGCAAAAGTTTATATAATGGGTTTTTAACAAATAGAGATAAATCTTTTTTTACTTGATCAGATAATGGAATAAAATAATCGATCGTCTTTAAAAAATATTTTGAAAGAGTTTTATCACCAATCCTTCTTTCGTGTGGTATTATATTATGACAAACCGCTATCAATTTGGCATTAGAATTCTTTTTAATTTTTTTTGCCATCCACCCGTAGCATGGAGCAAAAAAAGGTAACCAATGTTTAAAGATTACTAATTCAGGTTTAAAACTTATAATTCTTTTAGCAGTCGAGTTCCAGTTAAATGGATTTATTGAATCCAAAATAACCTCTGAAGGTATATTCACTATCCTTTCACCAGATTCAGTTTGCGATTTGCCGGGAAATAAAAAATTAGGATATTGTCTTTTGAAAGTTATTAAAATAACCTCATGATCTTTAGCAAGTTCCTTATATAGTAATCCAGCTGAGTGTGCTATTCCACCTCTCAACGGATAAGCTGGTGAGACAATTACTATTTTCATTTTGTTATGTTAAAGGTGGGGTAAGTTTTGAATGAAATTCTAATTACGTTCTTTAATAACATATTCTCTTTCATTTTGTGTTTGATGAACAAGCATTTCACCAAGTAATCCCATAGAGAAAAATTGTACACCAACGATTATCAACAGCATACCAAGAAACAACATTGGTCTGTTGCTTAATGACTTGCCGCTCAGCCATTCAACAGTTAGATAACCGTTAACAACAAGACCTACTATAAATGCTACCGCACCCATGAAGCCAAAAAAGTGCATTGGTCTTTTTATATATCTGCCAACAAATGTAACAGTGATTAAATCAATAAAACCTTTGAAGAATCTAGAGATTCCAAATTTTGTTTTACCATATCTGCGCGGATGGTGCTTTACAGGAATTTCCGTTACTGAAAATCCCTGCCACTTTGCTAAAACCGGAACGTAACGATGCAATTCACCATAAACACTTAGGTTTTGTACAACTTCTATTCGATAAGCTTTTAATCCACAGTTAAAATCATGAATCTTAATCCCGCTTATCAGCCTTGTTACAAAATTGAAAAAGCGTGAAGAATATTTTTTTATGAATGGATCAAATCTTTCTTTTTTCCAGCCGGAACAAAGATCAAATCCTTCATCCAATTTTTTTAATAAATTGGGGATCTCGTGTGGATCATCCTGTAGATCAGCATCCAATGTTATTACAGCATCGCCTGTAGCAGCTTTAAATCCAACTTGTAATGCAGCAGACTTTCCATAATTTTTTCTAAAGCTTATAAACTTAATTCTGTTATCAGTTTTTTGAGCATCTTTTATTACTTTAAGAGAATTATCCGTACTGCCGTCATCGATAAATATAACTTCATAAGACTTGTTAAGAGGCTTAAGAGCTTTACGTATTTCGTTAATCAATGGTAAAATTGATTCTTCTTCATTAAATAATGGAATTACTAATGATATCTTATTAAAGCTTACTTTTATGGATTGTACTTGTGATTCTGAATTCTGCGGTTTATAATATCTTTTTTTAGGATAATATCGTCTTCCACCTTTATGATATTTATTCTGGGATTGTCCAGATTCACTTTTTTCAGTTTGATTTGGTTTATTTTGTTCTGTTTCTGCCACAACTACCTTTGATATAATGTTCAAAATTAACCGAATAATAGGTTAAAAACAATTTAGGCACGTGCTTTGATTTCAGTCTTCTGGATTTTAGTTGAAAAAAAGTAAGTTTTATAAAGTATTCTTTAAAAGAACCGATATTATTCGATTATACATTATTGATTATTATTGTATTTGAAACTTCGATTTTAGAAATGTATTTTAGCATTACAAATCCTGCTTATGTATTTATAAGCTATTTATTATTAGGAGTTAGATTTGACTAATCGTATTCGTAAATCAAAAGATTCAATAAAACTTCAACTTGATGTATTGATCATCAAAGAAGAAGATTATATTGTTGCTTATTGCCCAGCTTTGGAACTTTCGAGTTATGGAAAGTCTCAATCCGAGGCTAAAGCTGCATTTGAAATAGAGATTAAAATCTTTATTGATGAGACTTCTAAAAGTGGTAATCTTGAAAAGTATTTATTAAAACATGGATGGACTTTACAACAAATTCCTGAGCTATCTTATAATCCTCCTCGTTTTCCTTTATCAATTACAAATAAAGCTCAATCAGTAATTTCTCATAATATTGCTTTTCCAATAAGTTAATTCTTCTTTTTTGATTTTGCAGCTTTTTTAGATTGCATTAATTTAATTTCCACATCAAACTGCTTTTGAGAAATTCCCAGATTTAATAGACTTGTATGAATGTGTAATTTTGGAACAAGTTCATGTTTTGGAACAACAGTACAAGGTCTTAGTAAAGGTTTATCTGGATTATTCCACACTTCGTGACTTGCTTCAGTTCGGATGTGTTTTAATCCTTTACTTTTTAGGAACTCTTTCCAAAGTTTCACTGGGATTGGTTTCATTAACTTTTTATTCTGAATTTATACTTCTCTTTAGCGTCATATTTAAAATATCTGGATTTTAACTTTGGTCAAAAGATTTTTAAAAAATAATTTGGAGAATGAAATACGCTTTTCAGCTTGAGTACCTCGTGTTTTTTATAAATGTAGGTGGGATGATTACGTTATTCGGTTTTATGAAATTTATTTTACAATTGTCCTGATTCGCTTTTTTCAGTCTGAAAGGGTTTATTTTGATCTGTATCTGCCACAAGTACCTTTGTTAATTTACCTTCAAAATTAACCGAATAATAGGTTAAAAACAATTTGGAGATTGCTTTAATAGTATTTTTAACGAGAAATAAAATATACTTTATATTATGTAGTGAAAAATGCTTAAGGGTTTATTATTTTAGATTAGTAATAAATCAACTTCCTCTTTAGAAAGGAGTTTAATATGAAAGAAATATCACATAAAAAAGAATTGGGAAGCGGAATTTATACGATTCCAGATATTAGTCGCCTTCTGAACATTTCGCGAAGAAAAGTAAATCGCTACATTTCTGAATATTGGGACGAGAGATTAGGAAAAAAATTATTTAGAGACACCTATTCATGGAGTACAGACAAAAGAAATAAAGCTGTTAACTTTTTTGTACTTATTGAACTTTACACTTTTTTTCAACTCCAAGAGAAAGGTGTTAAGACAAAAATAATTCTTAAAGCACGAAATGAGATTGCCAAAGAATTAAATGTGGAATATCCATTTGCAACAGCAGGATTATTGACCGACGGAAAAAGAATTTGGTACGAATTTAAAAATGACATTGTCAACGCTGATGGAAGTAGTCAGACTAATTTTGTTAAAATAATTAAAAGTTTTGCCGAAAAAATTGAGTTCAGAGATAATGATTTAGCTAAGCGATTTTGGCCTGCTGGCAAAGAAAGCAGTATAATCATAGATCCACATCACCAATTTGGTCAACCTGTAATTCAAGATACTAACGTAAATGCAGAAGTTTTATTTTCAATGTATAGAAGTGGCGAACCTATAAACTCTATCGGGATTTTATACGATCTTTCAGAAAAGGAAGTGAACGATGCTATTAATTTCTATAGACTTGTAGCATGATCGAAGTATTACTTGATGAAAATCTCTCTGAATATGTAGCCCAAGCATTAAATTTTCTAAACAAAGGTTATTTTAAAGATATTCAGGTTTTATCTACTAAGGAAAAATTTGGCAAAGGGGTAACTGATGAAATTTTAATTCCTAGCATAGCTCAAACTGGTGGAATATTAATTACTCGCGATTTTAGTATTCATAAAACTAGACTCCAATATGACCTTTGTAAACAATATGAACTAGGGGTATTTTTTCTCAGGTTGCCCAAAAATCAGGATAAGCATTGGGAAATTGTAAAATCTCTGGTTAATCATTGGGAAGAAATTATTGGAAAAATATATCGAGATAAAAAACCTTTTGCATTCAGAGTTCCTATTAAAGGTCAAATCGAAAAGTTATAGATATTATTAAAAGAGAACACATTTTAAGCTTATCCACTATTAAGTATTCTTTTTCAAGCTTTCTACTCTAACTGATTTCCTCATCACATTACCATAAAATCAATCTTGACAAATTAGTATAGATTGAATAGGTTTACACAGCAACAATTAAAAGTTTTGCATAACGGAGAATAAATGAGCACTACAGAAACTCAAGAAATTGAAGAATTAGCCAATAAAGAATATAAATTTGGATTTGTAACGGACATTGATGCCGATACTCTTCCCAAAGGATTGAATGAAGATATAATCCGCCAGCTTTCTGCAAAGAAAAATGAACCGGAATGGATGACTGAATGGAGATTAAAAGCTTATCGTCATTGGTTAACTATGGAAGAACCTAAATGGCCGAATGTAAAATATCCGCCAATTGATTATCAGAAGATTTCATATTACTCTGCTCCTAAATCTGCACCCAAATATAAAAGTCTTGATGAAGTAGATCCCGAACTTCTTGATACTTATAAGAAACTTGGAATTTCTCTCGATGAACAAAAATTTTTAGCCGGCGTTGCAGTTGATGCTGTGTTTGATTCGGTTTCTGTTGCTACAACTTTTAAAGAAAAACTTAACGAACTCGGAATTATTTTTTGTTCGTTTTCAGAGGCAATTCGTGAACATCCCGATTTGGTAAAAAAATATCTCGGCAGCGTGGTTCCTTATACAGATAATTATTACGCAACTTTAAACTCGGCAGTTTTCAGTGATGGTTCATTTGTTTACATCCCCAAAGGTGTTCGCTGCCCGATGGAACTTTCCACATATTTTAGAATTAATGCAGCTAACACAGGTCAATTTGAAAGAACACTGATTGTTGCGGATGATGACGCTTATGTTAGTTATCTTGAAGGCTGCACAGCCCCGATGAGAGATGAAAACCAATTGCACGCAGCGGTTGTTGAATTAGTTGCTCTGGAAAATTCTCAGATTAAATATTCAACAGTTCAAAATTGGTATCCCGGTGATAAAAATGGTAAAGGTGGAATTTATAACTTCGTTACAAAACGCGGCGCTTGCCGTGGAGTAAATTCCAAAATTAGTTGGACGCAGGTTGAAACCGGTTCTGCAATAACCTGGAAGTATCCAAGCTGCATTCTTCAGGGAGATAATTCGATTGGAGAATTTTATTCTGTTGCCGTAACCAACAATATGCAGCAGGCAGATACCGGAACAAAAATGATTCATATAGGAAAGAACACAAAAAGTACAATTATATCAAAAGGAATTTCTGCGGGAAGAAGCAACAACAGTTATCGCGGGTTGGTAAAAGTTGGAAAGAAAGCGGTTAACGCCCGTAATTTTTCCCAATGCGATTCTCTTTTACTTGGCGATAAATGCGGCGCACATACATTTCCTTATTTAGAAATTAACAATCCAACTGCACAAGTTGAACACGAAGCGACAACATCCAAAATTGGCGAAGATCAGATTTTTTATTTGAATCAAAGAGGAATTTCAACGGAAGATGCTGTTAGTTTAATTGTAAACGGATATTGTAAAGAAGTATTCAAAGAGCTTCCAATGGAATTTGCTGTTGAAGCACAAAAATTACTTAGCATTTCTTTGGAAGGAAGTGTAGGGTAAAAATTCAGAAGTGTCACCCCGAGCCTGTTGAAGAATAGCGGTTACACTTCGACAAGCTTTGTGTGGCAAAATAATTAAATTGAAAAATATTAAGGGAACAAAATGTTATTAGAGATTAAAAATTTACACGCAAGCGTAGAAGGAACTGAAATTCTTAAAGGAATTAATTTAAAAGTTAATGCGGGTGAAGTTCACGCAATTATGGGACCAAACGGTTCAGGAAAATCAACTCTTGCTTCTGTACTTGCTGGCAGAGAAGAATATGAAGTTACTACAGGAGAAGTTTTCTACAACGGAAAAAATTTATTAGAACTTTCACCTGAAGATCGCGCAAGAGAAGGAGTATTTCTTGCATTCCAATATCCGGTTGAAATTCCCGGAGTTAGTAACACAAATCTTTTAAAAACCGCTGTTAACGAAATCAGAAAATACAGGGGTGAAGAAGAACTTGATACAATAGATTTTCTTGCTTTACTTAAGGAAAAAAGTCAATTGGTTGAACTTGATAAAAAATTTTTAAGCAGAAGTGTAAACGAAGGATTTTCCGGCGGAGAGAAAAAAAGAAATGAAATTTTTCAGATGGCAGTATTAAATCCAAAGCTGGCAATATTGGATGAAACTGATTCCGGACTTGATATTGACGCATTACGTATTGTTGCTAACGGTGTTAATAAGTTGAAGACAAAAGATAATGCTACGGTTGTTGTTACGCATTATCAGAGATTGCTGGATTATATCATTCCTGATTTTGTTCACGTGCTTTATAAGGGCAAGATTGTAAAATCAGGTGGTAAAGAATTAGCGTTTGAGCTTGAAGAAAAAGGTTATGATTGGATTAAAAGCGATAAGGCGGAAGCAGTAGTTTAAAAAAAGAAATATCATTCCAGCCAAGGCGGTAATCCAAATACTAAAACAAGATTATTTAGAATAAGAAATTACAAATGGATAAAACAGTAGATATAAAAGATTATTACATCGGCAAGTTCGAAGAGCTTGAAAAATCTATGAACGGTGAAAAGTCATCTGCCATTCACAAAGTAAGAAAAGAAGCAATCAGCAAATTTGATTTGCTAAAAGTTCCGACTCAAAAAGATGAAGAGTGGAAGTACACAAATATCTTACCTTTGTTAAAATATAACTTTTCTCCTCTTCCTCTTAAAGTGAATATTTCGCAGAAACTTATCGGCAGGTTTCTTTTTGATAAGATGGAACACAGCCTTTTAGTTTTTGTAAATGGAATTTTTTCACCAGAGTTATCAAAGCTTATCGACTTACCAAAAGGCGTTGAGGCTGGCAGTCTGGCTGAAGCTATTAAAAATGATAATCAGATTGTAAAAAAATACCTTGGTAATTATGCAAAAGATGAAAATCATTTTTTTACAACTCTAAGCACTGCATTTACAAAAGATGGCGCATTCATTTATGTTCCCGATGGGAAAATAATTGAAGAACCAATTCATATAATATTCTATACGAAATCAGGAAGTGAAAATATTTTAACTCAACCAAGAAATCTTTTTGTTGCAGGAAAAAATTCTCAAGTTTCAATCATTGAACATTACGTGTCTGATGAAGAAAGTATTTACTTCACAAACGCAGTAACAGAAATTGTTGCGGATGAAAATGCAGTTGTTAATCATATTAAGTTACAGGAAGAAAGTAAAAAAGCTTTTCATATAGCACGTATGGAAGTTGACCAGGAAAGAAGTTCTAATTTTTCCTCGCATCTGATTTCCTGCGGTGGTGAAATTTCCCGCAATGATTTTAATGCAAAATTTAATGATGAAGGCGGGCAATGCATGCTTAACGGTTTGTTTATGATTGATAACGAACAGCTTTTCGATGCACATACAATGATTGATCACGCAAAACCATATTGCAACAGCCACGAACACTATAAAGGAATTTTACAGGATAAAGCCAAAGGTGTTTTTAACGGCAAAGTGATGGTTAGACCCGACGCACAAAAGACAAATGCTTTTCAGGAAAACAACACCATACTCCTTTCTGATAATGCAGTTATGAACACAAAACCTCAGCTAGAAATTTTTGCAGATGATGTTAAGTGTTCTCACGGAGCTACTATCGGAAAGTTGAATGACGAAGCAAAATTTTATCTTAAATCACGTGGAATTGGCGAGGAATCTGCAACAGCAATGTTAATACATGCTTTTGCAAGTGATGTTATTACATCTATAAAAATTCCTGCTCTAAAAAATTATCTTGAAGAAATTATAGCAAAAAGATTTAACGGATAGAAAGTTTCAAAATGCAGACAAAGAATGCAGAACTTGTAGAAAGTAATTCAATATTTTACGATGTCCAGAAAATCAGAAGTGACTTTCCAATACTCAAAATTGTTGTACACGGCAAACCACTTGTTTATTTGGATAATGCCGCAACAACTCAAAAACCGCAATACGTAATTAACAAGACAAACAATTACTACGAAAAGTATAATGCAAATATTCATCGCGGTGTTCATGCATTAAGCCAGGAAGCGACAAAAGAATTTGAAAGTGCCCGAATTATTGTTAAAAATTTTATCAATGCTCTTGGTAAGAATGAAATAATTTTTACACGCGGAACAACTGAATCAATAAATCTTGTTGCATCAAGCTACGGAAGAACAAATATTAAAGAAGGCGATGAAATAATCATTTCCACAATGGAACATCATTCCAACATTGTTCCATGGCAGATGCTTTGTGAAGAAAAAAAGGCTAAGCTTCGCATTATTCCCATCAACGATGAAGGTGAAATTATTTTTGAAGAGTTTGAAAAGATGATAAATGAAAAAACAAAATTTGTTTCTGTTGTTTATGCTTCAAACTCGCTTGGAACTGTTAATCCTGTAAAAAAAATTATTGATTTAGCACATAGTTATAACATTCCTGTTTTGATAGATGCGGCACAAGCCGTTAACCATTTAAAGATTGATGTGCAGGAACTTGATTGTGATTTTCTTGCATTCAGCGGACATAAACTTTACGGACCAACAGGAATTGGAATTTTATACGGTAAAGTAAATTATCTTGAAGCAATGCCTCCTTATCAAGGCGGCGGAGATATGATTTCCAAGGTTACTTTTGAGCATACAACTTATAACGAACTTCCGCATAAGTTTGAAGCAGGCACTCCTGATATTGCAGGCGCAATTGGTTTAGGCGCAGCAATTGATTATGTTGAAAAAATCGGACTTGAAAACATTGCTCGCCATGAAAATTCTTTACTTGAATACGCAACACAATCTGTCTCTGATTTAAAAGGATTAAGAATTATCGGGACAGCAAAAGAAAAAATCGGTGTTTTATCATTTCATTTTGAAAACGTTCATCCGCATGATGTTGGAACTTTTTTGGATTTTGAAGGAGTTGCGATAAGAACAGGTCATCATTGCACACAACCTTTGATGCGCAGATTTGGTGTACCCGCAACTTCAAGAGCATCTTTCGGAATGTATAACACAAAAGAGGAAGTAGATATTTTAGTTAAAGGGCTAACGAAAATTTTAGAGGTATTCGGATAATGGATCAGGAATTAAGAGAGCTTTATCAGCAGGTAATTTTAGATCATAATAAATCTCCAAGAAATTTTAGGTTGATTGAGCATCCTACAAATCATGCAGAAGGATACAATCCTTTGTGCGGAGATAACATTAATATTTTTCTTTCTATAAATGATGATGGAATAATTGAAGATATTTCATTTCAGGGTTCAGGTTGTGCAATATCAAAAGCCTCTGCTTCATTAATGACTTCTCTTTTGAAAGGTAAATCTGTTGAACAAGCAGAAAAGATTTTTAATAAATTCCATGAATTAGTAACAGATAAACTTGGTGATAATCCTGACATTGATGATTTAGGTAAGCTTGCTGTATTTGCAGGTGTACGGGAATTTCCGGCACGCGTAAAATGCGCATCGCTTGCATGGCATACAATGATAAATGCATTACATAATAAGGAAGAAAAAGTAATTACAGAATGATTTCATTGCTTGATTGTTTCATCGTTAAATTATTAAGAAACAATACAGCAATTAAAAATTAACTATAACGTATCTTATGAGTAATATCAACAAACAAGAACTTGAAGAAAAAATAATTCAGGCACTAAAAACCTGCTACGATCCTGAGATTCCTGTTGACATTTTTGAACTTGGTTTGATTTATGAGATTGCAATTGATGAAGAAGCTAAAGTTAAAATCAAAATGACACTTACTTCTCCAATGTGTCCTGTTGCCGGGTCGCTTCCGCCGGAAGTTGCAGCAAAAGTAAAAGCAGTCCCGGAAGTGAAAGACGCAAAGATTGAACTTGTTTGGAACCCGCCATGGGATAAAGATATGATGTCTGAAGTCGCTAAAGTTGAATTAGGATTTATGTAAAGATTATACACTGTTATTCCGGGCTTGTTTCGGAATCTTTGAAAAAGTGAAATTGAAATACTGAAATAAGTTTAGCATAACACAACAAGAGATTAAATAAAACAAAAAAGGAGCATAGATGTTCAATATATTATCTCGTCCACCAATGTACGATCAAGATGCAGTTCAACCAATGCGCGATGAATTGATTGCGATTGGTTTTGAAGAATTATTAACTGCCGAAGATGTTGATAAAGCAATTAAGAATAACAATGACAAAACAGTTTTAGTGATGATTAACTCTGTTTGCGGATGCGCTGCCGGAAGTGCAAGACCGGGAATTTCTCTTGCATTGCAGAATGATATAATTCCAGATAAACTTTATTCAGGATTTGCGGGACA
>JBAQCL010000015.1:0-37081 GCA_049294175.1 Ignavibacteriaceae bacterium
TATATTTGCCACGCAAATTTGTTCTTTTAAAAATTACGGAGAGATGGCAGAGTGGTTGAATGCGGCGGTCTTGAAAACCGTTAAGGATGCAAGTCCTTCCGGGGTTCGAATCCCTGTCTCTCCGCACATTAAAAAAGCCTCAATTACGTTTTGAATATGCGTTATTGAGGCATTATTGTTTTATGTATTATCTTCCAAATTTTAATGGTAATACATTACTTCTCTTTTTATTCCCAATTTTCTCATTCTTGAACCAAGAGTTTTTCCATTGATACCCAGAAGTTGAGCAGCACTTTTTTCCCCGGTAACTTTTCCGTTTGTAATTTTTAATGCATTTATAATATGTTCTTTTTCAATTTCCGGTAGTGTTTTAAATGAATCAAAGTCTTGTTCAGTTTTATTATTACTGCTATTTAATAAATTTTCAAAAGTTATGTTTGTTCCTTTTGAAATAATAACAGCACGCTCAATTAAATGTTCAAGTTCACGGATATTACCTGGCCAATTGTATTGTATTAATAAATCCAGATCATTTTTTCCAATTGATTTCACTTTTTTACCAATTTTTTTTGAATATTGTTCAATAAAATATTTTACTAATAAGGGAATATCTTCCTTGCGTTCCCTTAACGGAGGAACCGTAATTGGAAACACATTTAACCTAAAAAATAAATCTGATCTAAATCTGCCTTGCTCTACTTCTTTTTCTAAATCACGATTAGTTGCTGCTACAATACGTATATCGGAATGAATTGTGGTTTTGCCTCCCAAACGCTCAAATTCTTTTTCCTGTAAAACACGCAAAAGTTTAGCCTGAATTTCAAGCGGTAATTCTCCAATCTCATCCAAAAAAATTGTTCCGCCATCGGCAACTTCAAATTTGCCAATTCTTTTTTCAACTGCTCCTGTAAAACTTCCTCTTTCATGTCCAAAAAGTTCCGACTCAATTAATTGGGTTGAAAGTGCGGCACAGTTTACCGTAATAAAAGCATTTTCTTTACGCTTAGATAAGTTATGAACAGCTTTTGCAATTAATTCTTTCCCTGTACCGGTTTCACCCAAAATTAATACAGTCGCATCAAGTGGAGCTACTTGCTCTACTTTATTTAATGAAGAAATTATAGACTGGCTATTACCAATTACTTCCTGAAAACTATTAGACAGGTTAATTTCATCAAGCAAAAAGTTTTTTTCCTGTTCCAATTTTTTTGTCAGAATCTTTATTTCTTCAAAAGCATAAAAATTACGTAATATTAAGCCTAACTGAGGTAATAAATTTGCTCCAAGTTCAATTTCATTTGTTGTAAAATAAGTATCTTTATTTTGCGTAAACACTAAATCCATTATTTCTTTACCATCCCTCCATAAAAAAGGATTTTTTCTGCCAAGAATTAAATTTAAATCCCCCACATTTTCGTAAGCATACTGCAAAACGAGTATAGAGTTTATTAAATGTTTTTCTTTCAACTGTTTAAGATATGAGAATTGGTCGCAAAGCTTATCAAATTGTTCGCCTGATATTTCTAAACTGTTTTGTCCGTTCTTTTCGCCAACTTTAGATTTTATCGATAATAGGGACAACGTTGTATTCCGGGTTGTCTGCATTATTTTAAACTGACCGGTACTATCTTTATAAAGCGAGAATATAGTTACAAAATTTGAATCGGGATTTTGAGCACATAATGCAACATATTCACAAGAGATTATTTTATTAATTTCGCTGGATAATTTGATATGTAAAGCATCTTTTTCCATAATTGTAACCAGATCCACAAGCAAACGGATTTGAATTTCTTTTTCTTTTTCTTTGCTTTGTAGTTCTTCAAAAGATCTTACATTTTTAATAGCAGAACCTATCAGGTTGGCAATTTTTAAAGAATAATCATAATCTTTTTCTTGAAGACCATATTCTTCCGATGAAAATATAAGAAATCCTATAAGTTCACCACTTGTTTTCATTGGGATTAATAATAAAGTGTTGATGTTCATTTCACCCAGCACTTTTCCAAACGAGGGCTGTTTTTTGTTCATTGATTGTATTGAATGAAAATATTTTGCATCAACATGCGTTATTGTCGGGTTTGCAGGCGATAATTCAAATGGGAAAGAATCTATGGAAAAAGTTTGTAGCCATACAAATGAATCTAATAGGTTTTCCTGTTCTTCTATTTTGGCAATAATAAATCCCAGATTCTTTTTTGTTTTATCAAACAGGGATACGCCGGCAATTTTAACTCCATAATAATCATGTAGTTTTTTAAATATTGTCATAAACAAACTTACATTATCTCTTATAGTTGCTATATCATCGTTGATGGATATCAACAAAGATAAATCATCATTAAAAGTTTTCATTTAATTCCTAAATAAAATTAACTGCTTATATTTAGGGAATTAAAATAAGCCTTTGCTTATATATAAGCAAATCAATTATTAGCATAGTGAGATTAAAATAGATTTTGCAACAAATATCTACCGAGAAAGACTGGCGTGAAAATTGGTTTTGATAGCAAGATAGTCTAAAACTTTGTTTTTCTTCATATTAATTAGAAGAAAATAAAAGTCAATAAAGAATTATAGAACCTATTTAAAGACTATATTAAATATAGAGCAATAATTTTAATAAAAATAAGGAAAGAAAATGAGCAAACACTATTTATGGATAAGCGCCATTATAGGTTTAATATCAATTTTTAATACCGGGTGTAATGATTCATCCGCCAATAAGCTAAATGAAATTCCTATAAATGTGGAAGTACAGAAAGTAATTAGTTTCGATGGAAGCCAGACTATTGCATACAGCGGAACTATTGAGGAATCCGAGTCAGTACCGCTAAGCTTTGCTGTTGTTGGAACTGTTTCACGTGTTCTAGTTTCTGAAGGAGACTTTGTAAAAAAAGGACAACTTCTTGCAGTATTAAATGATGAGACCTATAAAAATGCTTATGAAATGTCTATGGCTTCTCAAAAGCAAGCTGAAGATGCTTACAATAGATTATTACCAATGTACAAAAACGGCAACCTGCCGGAAATAAAATTAGTTGAAGTTGAAACAGGTTTACAGCAAGCAAAATCTGCAACTTTAATTGCTAAAAAGAATGTCGATGATTGTAAACTATACTCCCCTGTTGATGGCATTGTTGGTAAACGATCTATTGAACCGGGAATGAGCGCTATACCAAATTTAGTTTCAATAAATCTTGTAAAAATTGAAAAAGTGTTTGCACGCGTACCGGTTTCCGAAAACGAAATTGCATCAATTAAAAAAGGACAGAAAGCAAAAATTACAATCGCTGCATTAAATAATTCCGAGTTCATCGGATCTGTAGAGGAGATTGGAGTGCTTGCCGATCCCATAGCCCACACATATAAAATCAAAATAGGTATTGCAAATAAAAACTGGCAAATAAAACCCGGAATGATTTGTAACGTTACTCTAAATAAATCTAATGAAACAGCCGGCTTATTTGTGCCCGGCAGGGCTATTCAAGTTGATGAGCTGGGAAGAAATTTTGTTTATACAGTAAATCAAAACAAAGCAATTAGAAAATATGTTAAAACCGGCAGACTTTTGGAAAACGGTGTTGAAGTAATTGAAGGATTGAGTGATGGTGAACAAATTGTAGTTGTAGGTCAACAAAAACTCGTTGACAATTCATTAATACAAATTGTTAACCAATAAGCGCAGGAAAAGTAAATTATGAAAACCAAAAGAACATTAATAGAAATTATTCTCCGTTATAAACAAGTTATAATAATAGCCACAAGTCTTCTTGTATTGTTGGGAGTAGTGGCGCTAACCCAGATGCCACGTGATGAATTCCCGGAATTTAAGGTTAGACAAGGATTGATTATTGGAGTTTATCCGGGTGCATCTTCAGAGCAGGTTGAAGAACAACTAACAAAAAAAGTTGAAAACTATTTGTTTCAATATGAAGAAGTTGATAAGCAAAAAACTCACTCTATCTCTAAAGAAAATGTGATGGTAATTTATGTAGAGGTCAGGAAAAAAGAGAATAATCCAAAACCATTTTGGCTAAAACTCAGGCACGGATTAAATGAGTTGAAGGGACAACTTCCTTCCGGTGTTGCGTCATTGACGGCAGATGATGATTTTGGCAATACCTCTGCAATATTACTTGCGGTTGAATCTGAAACAAAAACATATAAAGAACTTGAAAAATATATTGAAAAGTTTGAAGACGACGTCCGGAAAATACCGGCGACCTCTAGAGTAAAACATTTTGGTTTACAAAAAGAGGAAATCAACATCTATATAGATGATGCAAAACTAACAAACTACGGAATCAAGCCTTTAATGGTATTGGCAGCGTTAAAACCTGAAGGAATGGTAAATTATTCAGGAGAAATAGATGATGGCAAATTTATAAGACCCATACATATTCCTTCAAGCTATAAGACGGAAAGTGATATAGCCAACCAAATAATATACTCAGACCCTACTGGCAATGTAATCCGCGTAAAGGACGTGGCAAAAGTAGTTAGAGAATATGTTGAGCCGGATTCATATATAAGACTTAACGGGAAAAAATGTTTAATAGTATCCCTTGAAATGATGCCTGGAAATAATATAGTTCAATATGGAGGTGAAGTACAAAAAGCTATGGATAAATTTACTGCTGATGTACCTTCGGATGTTCGTGTAGGGCTAATTTCAGATATGCCTTCGTTTGTATCACATTCTATTTATGGGTTCTTGAGAGATTTTGCGCTGGCAATTATTTCGGTTATCCTGGTAACAATTCTTCTATTACCGAGAAGAGTTGCTTTAGTAGCTGCATCGGCTATTCCAATTTCAATTTTAATTACACTTGGTATAATGTGGGCAACCGGGATGGACCTTCAGACAGTATCGCTTGCCGGGTTAATTATTGTGCTTGGGATGGTTGTTGATAACGCAATTGTAATTATAGATAACTATGTAGAAAAACTTGACAACAATATAACCCCGCATGATGCCGCTACGCAAAGCGTAACTGAACTTTTTGGCTCTGTCTTTTCTGCAACATTAATACTTATTTTTTCCTTCGTTCCAATGGCATTTTTTACGACAGGTCTTGCAGGAGATTTTGTAAAATCGTTACCTCTCACGATTTCTTATGCTTTGTTAATATCACTTCTTGTTTCCGTAGTGCTGGTTCCTATGATGAGTTATTATTTTATTAAACACGGAATTAAGGGAGAACATAGCAAAGGGAAAAAAGGAGCTTTTTTAAACTGGCTGCAATCTTTTTATGATAAACTTTTGGAAGGATCATTCAAGAAGAAAAAAACAATTGTAATTATCGGAGTTTTATCATTTGTATTTGGGCTTTTACTATTAATGGTTACGCCTCAACAGCCATTTCCTTCATTTGACCGAAATCAATTTGCGGTAGAAGTATTTCTACCGGTAGGCAGTTCATTGCAGCAAACTGATAAAGTGCTAAAAGAGGTTGAAGATTTACTGATGAAAGATAAGCGGGTTAAAGAAGTTGCCGCATTTGTCGGAACAAGTTCGCCAAGGTTTAACACACTATATGCGCCAAATTTTCCAGCAAAGCATTTTGGACAGTTGCTTGTAATAACCGAATCGAATGAAGCGACATTAGAAATTCTGGATGAATATAGTAAGAAATATACCAATTCAAACCCAAACGCTTATATTAAATGGAAGCAGCTTGAAATGACAAACAGTAGAACGCCGATAGAAATCCGCATTTCCGGCGACAGTATTTCCACTATAAAACAAGTTGCGGCTCAAGTATCGGATATTATGCGTGGAATGGAAGGCATTCAATGGATTAGAACCGACTATGAGCAGCCTCTACAGGCAGTAAGGTTGGACCTAAAACAGGATGAAGCAAACAGGCTTGGTTATTCCAAAACAATACTTGATTACTCTCTGATGGTAGGAACAAAAGGTTTTCCGATATCAACTGTGTGGGAAGGGGATTACCCTGTTAATGTAAATCTAAAGGTTGATAAGAAAATTAAAACCAGTGTCGATGATATTATGAATCAGTATGTAACCTCGCCGTATTTAGTTTCATCAGTACCTGTAAGGCAATTAGCAAATGCAAAACAGGAATGGACTGAAGGTGAAATTGCGAGACGAAACGGAATCCGTACAATAGTGGTTGGAGTAGATGTGGAAAGAGGGACTAATGTTTCGGATGTTTTCAATAAAGCAAGACCAATTATTGAAAGTCTAAAATTACCGGAAGGTGTATCTATCGGTTACGGCGGCGAATATGAAATGAGCATTGATGAAATGACTCCGTTTTATTATGCTATGGCGACAACTGTTGCAATAATATTCATCATTTTAATGTTCCAGTTCAGAAACATAAAAACATCGCTTTTAATTATGATAACAATGCCTCTAAGCATATTTGGTGCGGCGTTAGGAGTAAAAATAACCGGTTACCCGTTTGGAATTACTGCATTGATTGGAATTATCAGTTTGATGGGAATAGTTGTTCGTAACGGAATTATTTACATCTCTTATGCAGAAACACTTCGTAGAGAACATGGACACACACTCGAAGAAGCGGCAATTGCAGCAGCTAAAAGAAGAATGCGCCCGATATTTCTTACATCAGCAGCGGCGGCGGTGGGAGTAATCCCTATGGTTATAAGCGGTTCGCTGTTATGGGGACCTCTTGGTTCTGTAATAAGCTTCGGTTTGCTTTTTGCGTTAGTCTTATCTCTGCTCGTCATTCCGGTGCTCTATTATTTATTTCATAGAAATGATTTTGAAAAAATTGAAAAGAATGGACTATTATGAAAAAAATAAATTTAATTATCCTGATAGCAATACTTTTTTCTTTTAACCAAGTCTTTGCACAAAGAGTTTTAAGTCTTGAGGAAAGCAAACAGCTTGCATTACAAAATAATGCCAAAAGTAAAAACAGTAAACTTGAAACAGAAGCCTCGCAGCAAATTAGAAAATCTGCTTTCACAAACTATTTCCCAAGCATAAGCGCCGGCGGATTGATGTGGAGCGCACAGAAAAGCTTGATGGAAGCAGGAATACAAGGAGGCGATCTTCCCGTTTATGACGGTGACCCGGCTAATCTAGCTAATGCAACTCAATTTGCATATTTCCCGGATGTGACATTGGGCTTGTTGAAAAAAGGAACTATCGGTTATATAAATGCAATACAACCTGTCTTTGCCGGGGGAAGAATTCTAAATGGAAATAAACTGGCATCATTAGAAGTGGAAGTTAGTGAGTTCAAAGAGAAACTGACAAAAGATGAGATAATTCTGAAGACCGAGGAACAGTACTGGCAGATAGTTTCGCTCGCAGAAAAACAAAAGACAGTTCAAAAATATGAAGAATTATTAAACAGACTTCTTCTACAGGTTAATGATGCTTACAATTCGGGAATTGTAATGAAAAACGATGTACTTAAAGTAAAATTGAAATTAAGTGAAATTCTCCTTAACAAATCAAAATTAGACAACGGAAGAAAACTTGCAACGATGGCATTTTGTCAGCAGATAGGAATACCTTACGATTCTACATTGGTATTAAAAGAAGAATTGAATATTCCCGATTTACCTCAAAGCTATTTCGTAGATAAAAACGAAGCTCTAAAAAATAGAGTAGAATACTCCTTGCTTGAAAAATCTGTTGAAGCTGAAAAACTTCAGACAAACATGAAACTTGGCGAATATCTTCCTTCAGCCGGTATTGGCGTTAGCGGTATGTATATGAAGTTTGATGAAAGCAAAGAGAGAACTCTTGGCATGGTATTCGGGACTGTATCGGTACCAATTTCCAGTTGGTGGGGAGGATCTCACGAACTTCAGGAAAGAAGCATAAAAGAAGAAATTGCAGAAAACAATTTTAAGAACAATTCCGAACTTCTTATGCTTCAAATAGAAAAAGCATGGCAGGATTTAAGCGATGCTTATAAACAGTACTTACTTAGTGAAGAATCTAAAGCGCAAGCAGAAGAAAATTACAAAGTGAATGACGACAGTTATAAAAATGGGTTAATCAATGTTTCTGATCTTTTAGAAGCACAGGCTTTATTACAGCAAACACAAGACCAATTAATCGACGCAAAGGTTAACTATGTTGTGACGAAATCAACATATTTACAAGTTACAGGAAGATAATGTACCCCTGTTCACAGGGTGTTTTATGAAAAAAAGGAAAATTTGTATAATAGTGTTTAGGTAAAAAATATTTTTAATTGTTTAAATATCGAAATTGTAAATCGACATTTGAACAAGAAACAACACATAACAACAAATAAAAATAGGAGTGATTTATGAAAAAATTACTTAGTTCTCTTTTATTCTTAACAGTATTTGTTGGTGTAGCTTCGGCTCAACCACGAGAAGGAAAATTTGGGATTGGTATTGATGGTACCAGTTCTCCAAATCTTGCTGTTAAATATTTTATTAGTGAAAAAGTTGCCGGTGAATTTATTGTCGGTTTTCATCTTACATCACTTGGTGGTGATGAACCTGTTGGGCAAACTAAAGTGACCGGAACAGATTTCCGTGTAGGCATTGCGTTGTTATATCATTTAAGTAATGGTGATTTTTCACCTTATGTGGGAATTGATGCAATGTATGGGTCCAGTAAAAGTGCTGGATTTTATTACCAGGAACCCGACGCAAAAAACAGTGTTCAAGCTGGTTTAATAGTCGGTGGTGAGTATTTTATTGCTAAACAATTCAGTATTGGTTTAAAAGAAAAACTGGGTTTTGATTTTCAATTGTCCAGAGATATACCAAAAGAAGAAACTGATTTCTATATAAATACCAGTACCATCGTAACAGCCAGATATTATTTTTAACTAATAAAAAGTATGCCCTGGTATTATTGCCAGGGTATTATTTAATGTGAAAAAAGTTCTATTATATCTTATAAAGAAAATGATGTGTGATGAGAAACTCGTTTAACGAAATAAGTATCCCTGAAAATAAATTTTTATTTGAGTCTCAGTATCACTTTAAAAGGTCTGAAAAAAAGTATCTTATAAATTCTTCGATTGCTGAATTGTTAATAGGACAAATTGGTTTTTATCTACCGAAAGATGAAAAAACTTCAAAGTCGCCTTTCATCAGTTCAATTTATTATGATAGCTGCGATTGGAAATGTTATAAAGATCAGATTAATAAAGTTAGTCCCCGATTTAAGATTCGTTTCAGACAATACACAAAAGACGGAACAAATTCCGATAAAGGTTTTCTTGAAATAAAAAGGAAAATCAATTCCCTTTCGGTAAAGGATAGATTAAAAGTAAATATAGATTTTCTCGAATCAATTACTGATGATCATATTCCCGATGAAATAAAATTATTAAATAAGAAACTCGAAATCGAAAAGATAAACGATATTTATTTCAAAATAGTGAGTGAAATAAAAAAATTTAATTTACACCCGGTAGCAAGAGTTTCTTACAGTCGCCAGGCATTTGAAAATCAGGAAAAAACTTTAAGGGTAACATTTAATTCCAATTTGAAATTTTATGCAATACAAAATCAACTTGAAAAGCCTATTACTCCGTCACATAAATTTTCTGATAACATAATTGTAATGAAAATTATGTATGCCAACAAAATGCCCGAATGGCTTTTCTCTCTACTTAAAATTAATAAGATATCTAAACAGCAATTTTCAAAATACTGCAACGCAATAAATTATTTATATAGCGGTACAAAAGAAGATCAGCAACAAAATATAGGGTTGGTTAATAAAGAAGATGGACTAATGAATTATGGAAACGCTAAAAAATTTATCTTTAATTGATTTGGAGTTTAACTGGTTTGAAGTAACTACAAGCTTATCTGTTACAACAGTTCTTTCCTTAATTGTTGTTGGTGTATATATGCTTACCCATAAACGCCGTGGATATGATCAGGAATTTATACAAACTCTTGTTTTTCTAAGTTTGGTTGTTGCTTCGGTTATGCTTGTTATCGGTCATAATCTTGCCGGTGCGTTTGGGCTGGTTGGAGCTGTATCAATAATTCGCTTTCGCACCAGGGTAGAAAATCCCCAAGATACTGCATACATTTTTCTTGCAATGGCGGTCGGTCTTTCCTGCGGGTTAAGACAATACCTGATTGCAATTATAACCACATTATTTATATCTGTAGTGCTGGTTGCATTCTGGAAATCAAATTTTGCAAAATCAATCCCGCCGCAAAACGGAAATCTTTTAAGCGTAAAAGTTCCTGATGTTATACCCGGACGAAAACTTTTAGAAAGCACGTTTGAAGATGATGTTGAGAGCTGGGATATTGTTAGTATTCAAGCAATAGACGATAAGAATGCAGTAATTAATTATCATGTTACTTTAAAAAAGAACTCATCGTTTCAGAGATATGCAAAAAAACTTTTTAGTTCTGTTCAGGGTCAAATGGTTATTTTAAGATTTGAGGCTGCTTAATTGTGGAAGCTTCAAAAAATATATTATCAATATTTATTTTATTTGTGCTTTGCTTTCCCATGCTAATGTATGCTCAAAAAAAAGTTGAGTATGGGGGCTATTTTGAAATCGGCGGAAAATCAAAATATAAAGACATATACACCGAGAGTTTTTATAGAGCTAAACTTGAATACAAGTTGAAGATAAATGATTTTACTAAAATTGAATTAGATATTAGAGCAAATTCCGAGAATCACCAGATAGAGTTATATGAAGCCTCTGCAAGTTTCAAATTTAGTCCCGGGGTTAAACTCGAAGTAGGTAACTTAAAAAAAAGATATGGTCTGGAAGAACAAATTTCACATGAAAAATTAACGACAATTAATGAAAGTATGATTAATGATTATCTTGAACCGCTTGGGTTTGTTAGTAGAGACCCGGGAGTTCAACTTTATTGGGATGACAAAGAAGACAAAACAACAATTATAGGTGGGCTGCATTATAATGAGTCTCATCGATTTACAATTTTAGCACAGATAAAACGCAAAGGTCTCTTTGGATTAAAACAAGTTGGTGCAGGATTTCAATTAGCCAGGGAACGTGATAATCAATTACAGCATACATACATCGCAAGTGTAGATGCTGCACAAGATTTTGGTTCTTTCCATTCCGAATTCGAAATTTTTACAGGACAAGATCCTATCGAATCTTACTACAGAAGAATAAGCGGTAATAACGGAATGGTAAATTTTTTTGGTGTTAAAACTCTTTTAGCAAAAAAGTTTTTTATTAATAGTAAAATTTTTACTTGCATTGAACCACTTTTTCTTGGGAGTTTTTTAGTTAAAGACGTGGACGAATTTGATGTGAACAGTTTTCAATTGCTCTTTGGTTGTAATATTTATCTTGATGAGGATATTAGGTTAATGATTAACGGAGATCTAATGCTTACAAATCACGATTATGACAAAGATGAGCGCACAATGTATGGCAGTAATGTGGCTGCCCAGTTACAAATAAGATGGTAAATCAAATAAAAAATATTGCCTGTAAATTTTCACCTTTTGTTTACTTGATAGGTTTAACTCTACTAAGCTCTTGCGATACTATATCCGACCCGCCGCAATCGGAAGATATTAATATCCCGGTTTATAAATTGAGTATCAGTAATGAAGATTATGGCACATTTGTTACAAATGAATTTTCTGATTTAAGTGTAAACGGAAAACTTTATTACGAAAATGATACGTATAATGTTGAAATTGAACACCATGGATTTAGTTCACGCGGTTTATTTAAAAAAAATTATTCATTAGAATTTAAAAAAAGCGACCCGCTTATGAATCGTATGAAAGTAATACTTTCAGGACAAGCCACAGATCCCTCAATGTTAAGAGCGTTTTTATCTGCGGAAATATTTAGAGAAGCCGGTCTTAAAACATTTAATATCCAGCCCGTATTCTTTTATATAAATGAGGATTCTCAGGGATTGTATTATTTGATTGAACCAATTAATGAGGAATTTTTCAGCAATAAAGCAATAAATGTTGGGGAACTTTATAAAGCAATAAACGGAGACGCAAAATTTAGTTTTCAGGAAAATAAAGAATTGAGATATGGATTTGAAAAACGGATACCTAAAGATGATAATTATTACACACTTGAAAAATTAATTACAACTTTAGACAATGAGCCAGATAAAACTTTTGAAACAAAAGTGGAATCACTTTTAAATGTGGATGCATATTTAAAATACATGGCTATTTCGGTTATGATATGTAATTGGGATGGTTTGGTACATAATTTCTATCTATACAAAGATGCAACAACCGGACTTTATGAAGTAATCCCATGGGATTTGGATATTACATTTATTTTAGAGAACAGCTTAACGTCATTACCTGGTTCAGCGGTTCTTTTAACAAAACTATTACAATTTCAAAAATATAGGGATATTTACAAGAAGCATTTTGAAAATTATTTAAATGGATGCTTTTCAGAATCAAATCTTTATTCGAAGATAGATAACATGAAAAACACTATCTCTAAGGCATACTCACAAGATAGGTGGCTTAAAACAAAAGGGTATGATTTAAATACTGAATCAGAAAAAATTAAAAATTTTATTAAACAACGCCGTCAGTATATACAGGAACAACTTAATAATTTTGAATGAAGCAGTTTATAACTGAATTAAATTCAGGTATTGAAACAATTTTAATTAAATAAAAATCATTATTAATCATAATGAGAGACACTAAAATGAATTTGGCAATTATTGGAGCGGGCGAAAGTTCACGTATCAAAGCTGAAGGTCTAAAAGGATCCAAGCATTTGATAAAGATCAATGGCGAAAGCTTAATTGAAAGAATAATCAGGATCGCAAAACAGAATGGTGCAAATAAAGTTTTTTGCATAATTAATGAACACGAACCTGAACTTAAAAATTTTCTTTCTAACCATGATTTTGGGATACCATTTCGGCTTATTGTAAAGTCAACTCCAAGTTCAATGCATAGTTTATTTTCCTTAGCTCCTTATCTTAAAAAGGAACCGTTTTGCCTTGCTACTACCGATTCTGTTTTTCTGGAAAGTGAATATTCTGAATTTCTCAGTTATTCAATATTGCAGGAAGATGTTGTTGATGGTACACTTGGAATAACAAGGTATATAGATGATGAGAAACCTCTTTGTGTAGCAATGGATGAAGATGATACAATAATAAAATTCAGCGATTCTAAAGAGGGATACAATTGGGCAACCGGTGGTATATATTTTTTCTCTCCGACAATTTTTGATGAAATAGAATCTGCATTAGAAATTGGAATTGCCAGACTAAGAAATTTTTTGCGGTTATTGGTCAGCAAAGGATATATACTCAAAGGATTTTCTTTTTCAAAAATTATAGATGTTGATCATTTATCGGATATTGCAAAAGCCGAATCGCTTATTAAAGGAATTGAATAATGGCTGTTAAAAATTCGCTTAATATATTGTGGAATACATTTTTGAGTAAGATCGCACAATTGCAGGATTACTCAATATTGGTACTAAATATTTTCAAAAAATTCCCGACTGTTCGTAAAAACCGGAGTGCCGTTTTAAATGAGATGTATTTAATAGGCACAAGAGCATTTACACTTATTTCACTTGGAGGACTTTTTTCAGGAGTTGTTCTGGCAATTGAAACCGGGCACAACTTAGAAAAATTCGGTGCAACCTTAATGATAAGCCGCACAGTTTCTTATGGAATGATTAGGGAACTTGGACCCGCAATAAGCGGGTTACTTTTAGCGGCACGTACAGGAGCCAAAAATACTTCTGAAATTGGAGCAATGCAGTTAAGTGAACAAATTGATGCTTTAAGTGCATTTGGATTAAACCCTGTTGAAAAACTTGTTGTGCCGCGTGTCGTTGCTGCATTAATAATGTTTTTGCCACTTACATTAATTGCAGATATATTCGGAATTGTCGGAGGAATGTTTATAACAAATATGACTTTTCATATTGATCTTTCATATTTCTGGAATACGGCAATTCATATTTTGGAGTTTAAAGATATTTTTGTCGGAACGATGAAACCTCTCTTCTTTTCCTTTTTTATTGCAAGTATAGGTTGTTACTACGGTTTGATAACTAAAGGAGGCACAACCAATCTTGGCAAAAATGCGATTAACTCTGTTGTTACTTCATCAATAGTTGTACTGCTTCTCGATTTTATTTTTACAAAAGTTATATGGGAGTTGATGTAAAGATGATCGAAATGAAAAACATATCGTTGCAACTAACCGGAACAACTATTCTGGATAATGTTTCTCTTAAAATAGAAAAAGGGACCACACATGTAATCTTAGGTCCCAGTGGCGCAGGTAAAAGTACAATTTTAAAAGCAATTCTTGGGTTGCTGCAAATTGATGACGGAAGTGTAATTATTGAGGGAAAAGATATTTCTTCATTAACCGAAAAAGAGATACTCGAAGTTAGAAGAAAAATGGGTGTTGTTTTTCAAGGGAATGCGCTATTTGATTCGCTTACCGTTGCTGAAAACACTTCTTATTTTCTTTCGGATTTTACTAATGATTCCAAAGAACAGATTGATAAAAAAGTAAAAGAAATTTTATCCTTTGTTAATCTTGAAGGGACAGAAAATCTTTACCCCGACCAGTTAAGCGGCGGCATGAAAAAACGCCTTGCAATTGCAAGAGCGTTAGCAACTGATCCGAAAATAATTCTTTTTGATGAACCAACAACAGGATTAGATCCAATAAATTCCAAAGCGGTTCTGGATCTTATCCAAAGACTAAAAAGTATTGGAACAACCTCAGTAATTGTAACACATATTCTTAACGATGCAATTATGATTGGTGACGTTTTAACCGTTATTAATGATGGAAAAATTGTTACATCCGGAAGTATTAAAGAAATACTTCAATCTAATAATCAATTTGTAAAAGATTTCTTTTATGAAGTTTACAATGATTTATCTTTTATTAAACAAAGCTAAAATTGGAAAATTATGAGCACAAAGACACAAAAAAACAATAATCTTAAAGTGGGATTTACTGTATTTGCAGGACTTGCTGTTTTATTCATCTTTATTATACTGATTGGTACTAATGATTTTTTATTTTCAAGAACATTTAATCTTTATATAAATCTTGATAATACCGCCGGGTTGGTAAACGGTGCGCCGGTTACTCTGGGCGGCTATAAAATTGGAGATGTTGAAGCAGTTGAGTTTGTAGCCGTTAACTCCAGAACAAACATAAGAGTCAAATTGCGGGTAGAAACTCAATATAAAAATCAGATTAGAAAAAATTCCAAAGTTCGCATTTCCAGCATCGGTATTCTTGGTGACAAGTTTGTTGACATCACAATAGGTAATCCTGATGAAGAACCTATTGTGGACAATTCTTTTTTGGAAGTGGAACCAGTTTTATCACTTGATAACATAGCCAAAAATATTGCTCCGGGTCTTGAAAGTTTTAACAAAGCTATGGAAAATATTAAAAATGTGACCGATTCAATATCTAAAGGAAAAGGAAGTGTTGGTGAGTTGATAAATAATTCTTCTACTATTGAAGGACTGAACCGTATAATTAAAAAGATTGATGTTACACTTACTGCAATTCAAAATAAAAACGGATCTCTGAACAAACTTTTAAATGACGAAGAGTTGTATAATAATTTATCTGCTACTGCACAAGATTTAAAAGTATTTAGTGAGAATTTAAACAACGGTAAAGGCACTCTGGGAAAATTAATTACAAATGATTCTTTATATAATAACCTTAATAATTCAACTAAGCAGTTGGATATTTTGCTGCAAAAAACTCAGAGCGATAGTACGGTTATTGGCGGATTACTTAATGATAAAAAATTATATAGAAATGTAAACGAAGTAATTCTGGATTTAAATAAACTTATAATCGACATAAAAGAAAATCCTGATAGATATATAAATGTATCCGTTTTTTAATTTGAAAACTTATTACAAAAGAAACAAACCATACTATGAAACTAAAATTTGCAGCTATTTACAGAAATAAAAATTATTCACCACTACACAAGGAAATTATGAAACTAAAATTTGCAGGTGTAAAACGAAAAGATGTTTATTCACCTAACCACATTACAAATGATTCATTAATATTAAATAAAACGGCTGAGGTTTTAAAAAATCTTGGACATGAAATTAATATTTACGATGAAGCATATTTAGAAAAAAACACTATTAAAGAAAAATATATTTTTTCAATGGCTCAAGGTTTAACAGGATTGCTAAAATTAAAGGATTTAGAAAATGAAGGTATTTTTATCCTTAACACACCAAACGCAGCTCTAAATTCATACAGAACTTCGATGATCCGGATGCTAACGGAACAAGGCATCCCTTTTCCCAAAAGCATTTTAGTTGATAACAAAAATATTACTGAAGATTATTTCAGTTTATTTAACGCAAAAAAAGTCTGGTTAAAAAGAGGAGATGTTCACGCAGAACATAAGGAAGACGTTACACTGATATATTCTAAAAATGAGTTGGAAACAACACTTGAAGAATTTTCAAAAAGAGGAATAGAGAATGCAATTATTCAGGAGCATTTGCCGGGCGATACTATAAAGTTTTATGGCATTTCCGGCACTGATTTTTTGTATTGGTATTATCTAAACGGAGACAATCACGTACCATTTGATACCAATGAATTAAAAAATCTTGCTTTTTCTTCTGCCGAAGTTTTAGGACTTGATATTTTCGGCGGTGACGTAATTATCTCCCCTACCGGATCAATTTCAATTATTGACATTAATGATTGGCCAAGTTTTGCACCAGTTAGAGATAAGGCTGCAGAATATATTGGACAACTAATTCATAGAAAGGCATTAAGTTATGTTGACCAGAACTAAAGACGCCCGGAAGTATTCTTCAGTAATTACTGAAATTCCAGGTGTTAATTCATTAAAAATTTTTAACGAAGAGCAAAAATATATTGCCCCCGGAACGCAGACGATTGCAACTTCATCTAAAATTGTAACCGCAAAAGGAGAAGGAGCTATAATTGAAGATGTGGATGGCAACCGCTTCATCGATTTTTTTGCAGGCGTTGGTGTTGCAAGTCTTGGATATAATCATCCAACTTATGTTAAATATTTTTCAGAACAGCTTGCCAAAATTCACGTGGGCAGTTTTACAACCGAATCACGTGCAAAACTTGTTAAACTTTTAGCAGAAATAACCCCCGGCGATTTAAACAGAAGTCAATTCTACAGCAGCGGTGCAGAAGCTGTGGAAGCTGCATTACGACTTGCCAAATCCTATACAAAAAAACACGAGTTCATAAGTTTTTGGGGCGGATTTCATGGAAAAACTATGGGCGTACTCGGCTTATTAAGCGATACTTTTAAAAACGGATTAGGTCCGTTACCTGTTGGAACATTTTCTACACCTTATGCCAACTGCCGTCATTGTCCTTTAAACGAAACATTCCCCGGTTGTGATTTTAAGTGCGTAAAATACATTAAAGATAAAATAAGATATGAAACCACAAACCAGGTTGCCGCTTTTATTGTTGAACCAATTCAAGGAACAAATGGAAACGTAGTTCCTCCAAAAGGATTTTTAGTTGAATTACAAAAATTGGCACACGAAATAGGAGCCTTATTAATAGTTGATGAAATGATTACCGGTTTTGGCAGAACAGGAAAAATGTTTGGTTGTCAGCACGACGATATGGTTCCGGATATAATTACAATTGGGAAAGGATTCGGCGGTGGATTTCCAATAACCGGATTAGTTTCTAATGAAGAAATAATAAATGCAAAACCATTTGCAAATCCATCAGGCAGTTCCTCAAGTTATGGCGGAAATCCAATTGCATCTGCCGCCGCTTACATAACACTTAAAATTATTCTTGAAGAAGGATTGGTTGAAAATTCGGCAAAGGTTGGCGCTTTTATGCTTGATAAATTAATGACATTTAAAGATAAATTTGATTTTGTAAGTGATGTTCGTGGTAAAGGATTGATGATAGGTGTTGAACTTACAAAAGGCAAAAACTCTACCGAAAAGTTAGATAAAAAGTACACGCAAATAATATTTCAGGAATGTTTAAACCGTGGATTAATCCTAATGGGATATAATCCGGATATCAGAATAAATCCGCCTTTAGTAATTACGCAGGGAATTGCAGAAGAAGGATTAGAAATTATGGAAGAAGTATTTGAATATGTCGCTGATCAAATCAAAAATTGAAAGTACACTAAAGTCAAAAGAAACCGAAGAGTTTCTTGACATTATTTTTTATAGACCATTTGGCTATCTGATGGCTATAGCTTCAAGGAGGACTGGAGTTACTCCCAATGTAATTACAATCCTCAGCATTTTTGTCGGCGTTATCGCAGGTCATCTTTTTTATTATGATGACCTTGCGGTAAACATTGCCGGTATAATTCTGTTGATATGGGCGGAAGCTTTAGATAGCACTGATGGACAGCTTGCCCGTATGACCGACTCAAAGAGTATGTATGGAAGAATTCTTGACGGTTTTGGCGGCAATTTGTGGTTTATTAGTATATACGTTCATTTATGTCTTCGCTTAATTAATGCCGGAGATTCATACTATATTTTTATTTTAGCACTTGCTTGCGGCGCAAGCCACTCGCTGCAATCTGCTATGGCTGATTACTATCGTAATTATTACCTATTCTTTGTTTATGGTAAAAACCGAAGTGAAGTATCAAAATCACAAAACCTTCAAAAAGTATATAAAGAACTTAGCTGGAGTAAAAACTTTTTCAAAAAATTCCTGATGAGAGTTTATATAAACTATACTGTGGAACAAGAATTTCTTTCAGTAAATTCTAACAAACTTATGAATTTCGTTTCATCAACATTTAAAGATCAGGTTCCGGCAAAAATATCTGATCTTTTTAGAACGAAGAACAAAAAACTTATTAAGTATTACAACATACTTACAACAAATACAAGAATGATTGTACTGTTTATCTCTCTTCTTACAGGTTATCTCCACTTGTATTTTATTTTTGAAATTACTGTACTAAATGCTTTGCTTGTTTATGTAGTGTATAAACATGAAAGAAATTCCGCTATAATACTTGACACTGCTAAAACTTTAACTCCAGGTGATGTTTATGCTTAAAGGAGCAATAATAGGATTTGGCAAAATAGCTCGTTCAAGCCATCTTGATGCGTATTCAAACAGTTCGCTGAATAAGCGGGTAAAAATTATTGCTGCTGTAGAACCGATTATTTCTAATTATCAAAATGGCAAAAATGAATTTCCCGATATAAAATTCTATTCTACCATTGATGAATTATTGGATAAGGAAGAAATAGATTTTGTAGATATAACATGTCCGCCAACATATCATTACGATGTAATGAAAAAATGCGTTGACCGGAATATTCATATCCTGTGTGAAAAACCGTTTACTCTTAATTTGCATGAAGCGGAATCAATACAAAATATGATTAAGAGCAGCGGAATAGTTTTTATGCCGTGTCATCAATATAAATATTCCCCGGTATGGATGAACTTTAAGAAATTTATCGAGGAACAGAAAGGTTCGCATAGAGTTCTTGCGCAGTTTAATATTTTCCGCTTACAAGCTGATCCTGGATTAGAATCAATTTCTGCCAAATGGCGCACTTCATCTTCTCAGCAAGGCGGAGGTATTTTGATTGATACCGGAATTCATTACCTGTACCTGACTGACTGGATGCTCGGCAAACCATTTAAAGTCACATCAAATTTAACAACGCTTAGTCATTCCGATTACAATTGTGAGGACACGGCAGCTATTATACTTGAATCCGAAAAAGGTGTTGCTCAAATAACCGTTACATGGGCTGCTGATAAAAGACATAATGATGCAAGAGTAGTTTGTGCAAACGGCAGTTTAAATTATGAAAGCGGAAATAAGATGTTGAAGTCAACAGCAAACGGCAATGAAGAAATCATCGTCCCGGATGCTTCGGAGAAATCTCATTACCCGTCGTTATATGTAAACATGTTTACTGAGTTTTTTGATGCGGTGGAAAATAAAAAGCAAAATAAAGATTGGATTAATGAAGCATACCAGTCAATTCTTTTGCTAGATCAATGTTATAAATCCTCTGAACTGAATAAATTTTAACGTGAAGTATGAACAATAAATATAAGAGTCTGTTTTTTCTTTTGGGATTAGCTTTTTTCATCTATCTGATTTTTGATTTTGGGATTGATAAAATTCTTGAGAACATACTAAAAACAGGGTGGTATTTTGTCCCGATAATCGGAGTATGGATATTTATTTATTTATTTAATGCCATCGCATGGAATTATATAATTAATGACAAAAAGATTCCATTCTCAAAAGTTCTTTCAATTACCATCAGCGGTTACGCTCTTAATTATATGACCCCCTTTTTTCATCTTGGCGGTGAACCATATAAAGTAATGGCGCTTAAAAATTATCTTGGAACAAACCGCTCACTTTCTGTAACAATTTCTTATTTAATGCTTCACTTTTTATCATCATTTTTATTCTGGATTGTAGCAATAGTAGCAATATTTTTTCTTTTACCGGTTTCAGGAATAGTTTATTTAGTTCTTGCTGTTTGCCTGGTGTTGTTTACTGCGGTTGTGTATATGTTTTTAAAGGGATACAAAAACGGCGTTACAAAATCTTTTGCTTTTTTTATAACAAAGCTTCCTCTTTTAAAAAAATTCGAGGACAATGTTTACAGTAAAGAAGAATTGCTGAATAATGTAGATGAAAACATTAAAGAATTATTGAACGATAGAAGATGGAATTTTATTGCTGCTAATATTTTCGAACTATTATCAAGATTAGTGGGTACACTTGAATTTTATTTTATTCTTAGCGCACTTGGTTATTCACCTACTTTGCTTGATTCATTTTTAATAAATGCGGGAGCATCAATCATTTCAAATCTTTTATTCATCGTTCCTTTTGAAATCGGTGTTAAAGAAGGCGGACTTTATGTAACACTCGGGTTATTAAATTTTGTACCGCTTGTGGGAGTTTACATAGGTCTTGTTAATAGAATCAGAGAATTTTTCTGGATTCTCATCGGATTACTTTTAATTGTCTTTTCCGGTGAAAAGAATCATAAAAAAGAATTAAAGAAAGCATTGAGTGATGAAAGCTATATTGTTTGATTTTGGCGGAACTCTGGATACGGATGGAATTCATTGGAGTGAGAAATTCTGGGATGTTTATCAATTTTTTAATGTGCTTGTAACAAAACAACAATATGAAGAAGCATATGTCTTTTCTGAAAACAATATGCAAGCAAAAGTAAAACCCGGTGATACTCTTGAAGCAACTCTTAAGCAGCAGGTAACGATGCAAATTGAATATTTAACAGATAAAAAATATTTAATTACTTCATCAAACGAATCACTTATAAACAAAATCCACGGTAAATGTTTTACAGAAGTTTTGGAAAACATAAAAACTATCGAAGAAATCTTAAAACGCTTAAGACAAAACTATATACTGGGCGTTGTATCAAACTTTTATGGCAACTTGAGTTTAGCACTTGATAATTTAAAAATAAAAGAGCTGTTCGATATTTTTATTGACTCAACTTTAGTGGGAATAAAAAAGCCTGATCCGCAAATATTCCAAATTGCTCTTAATCGAATCGGAATTTATTCATCGGATACAGTTGTGATTGGGGATTCTTATGACAGAGACATTCAACCAGCAAAAATCCTTGGTTGTACCACAATCTGGTTAGATGGAAAAAGCTGGACAAAACCAAAAGACACATCAGATGCAGATTATAGGATAAATTCAATAAAAGAAGTTGAAAATATTTTATTAAATATTACACAAAAGAAATCAAACAACTAATAGGAAAATTTTTATGAAAAAAATAGCCTGTTTGTTTTTGTTTTTATTTATCATGCCATCTGAAATTAATTACTGCAAAAGTGATTTCGGTGACAGTGTGAAAGCGGCTCCGTTTTCTTTTGAAATAAAATTTTGGAAGCCGTTAGTATTCGGAGGATTTACAAAAGTACGGGAGTGGAGTAATATTGGTCCCAAATATAATTTAAATGAAGATCTGGGTTTAAATAGTCTTGAGGCATTCGATTTCAGTTTAAACGTTCCAATTGGGTCAAAGCATAAAATCAGTTTGCTACTTGGCAGATATTTTTTTCAGGGACATCAATTGTTAACTAAAAACGGATACTACAACGGCACCGAGTTAAAAGCTAATACGGTTGCTTCCATCGATGCCTCGCGTTATATAAAAGTTATGTTACTTGATTACTTAACATTAAGTAAAAGCAGCGATCAAATGCTGCAATTGGTATTCGGGATATCTATAGATGCAATCAGGTTTTTAGTAGATGCTC
This sequence comes from Ignavibacteriaceae bacterium, assembly GCA_049294175.1. Classification (GTDB taxonomy): domain Bacteria; phylum Bacteroidota; class Ignavibacteria; order Ignavibacteriales; family Ignavibacteriaceae; genus IGN3. The sequence goes on from JBAQCL010000015.1 coordinate 22,292, forward strand.
CTTACACAGAAAACACTCCCAGAAAAGAAACATTTGAACAATTTGATAAACAGATAGTTCCGGTTCCTATAGTTGGATTAAAATGGAACCGCTATTTAAACAGGGAAACGGTTTTCCAAGCTGAAGCCAGAGGCGGAACCTGGCCGGGAATTGATACCTGGTATAAAGAATCCGGAACAATAAAAATTTGGCAATATAATTTTGAAGCTAATATCGGCATCACAAAACAATTTGGCATCATTGAATCGGAATTGAATTTTAATTTTAGACTAATTTCAATCAAAGGTGAAAGCAATGAGGATACAAATGAAATATTAATTCACGGGTTCGGTCCTGAAATGAAAATATCATATAATTTTTAATAAATAATTATTAACAAAATAACTTTGGAGAGAGTATGGAAAATTTAAATATAAAAGAACCGAAAGGTAAACTTGGAGTATTAATTGTTGGTCTTGGCGGCGCAGTTTCTACTACCTTTGTTGCCGGATTATTGAACATTGTCCATGGTTATGGCAAACCCATCGGCTCTGTTACACAAATGGGAACGATAAGAATTGGAGAAAGAAGCGAAAACAACTTTCCTTTGATTAAAGATTTTGTTCCACTAACTGATCCACATAATATAGTAATAGGCGGTTGGGATATTAGGGACCTTAATTGCTATGAAGCTGCAAAAGAAGCTAACGTTCTTAACGAAAAAGATTTGGATTCTGTTTTTAAAGAACTTGAAGCAATTGAACCAATGAAAGCAGTTTTTGACAGGTTCTATGTAAAAAGATTGGAAGGAACTCATGTAAAAACAGGTGAAACTAAATATGAATTAATGGAACAATTGCGAGCTGATATACGCAATTTCAAGGAGATAAATAATCTGGAAAGGCTGGTTGTAATTTGGTGTGCAAGTACGGAAATATATATTTCTTCAAACGGCGTTCATACTGATTTGAAAATTTTTGAAAAAGCTATGAAGGAAAATCATCCTGATATTTCCCCAAGTATGTTATATGCTTATGCAGCAATAGCAGAAGGCGCTCCATTTATTAACGGTGCTCCAAATCTTTCTGTTGATACTCCCGCGCTTATTGAATTTGCAAAGGAAAATAAAGTTCCAATAGCAGGTAAAGATTTTAAAACAGGTCAAACATTAATTAAAACTGTTTTATCTCCAATGCTAAAAGCAAGGATGTTAGGATTAAATGGATGGTTCTCAACTAATATTCTTGGAAATAGAGACGGTGAAGTTTTAGATGAGCCTGAATCATTTAAGACCAAAGAGAAGAGTAAACTTTCTGTACTTGATTCTATACTCCAACCGGAACTTTATCCCGAACTGTATGGACACTATTATCACCAGGTTAAAATAAACTATTATCCACCACGAGGTGATAATAAAGAAGGGTGGGACAACATAGATATTTTTGGCTGGCTCAATTATCCCATGCAACTTAAGGTAAACTTTTTGTGCAGGGATTCAATTCTTGCTGCACCAATTGTATTGGATTTAATTCTTTTTATTGATCTTGCCAAAAGGGTAGGGATGTTTGGAATTCAGGATTGGTTATCTTTCTATTTTAAGAGTCCGATGCATTCCGAAGGAGTTGTACCCGAACACGATTTGTTTATTCAGCAGACAAAGTTGAAAAATACACTAAGAGAAATTATGAATGAAGAACCAATTACACATGTAAATTCAAGTGTTAAGCAATTTACAACTTAGTTGTGGTGTTAGTTATTCAGCATTAAAAATCATGGTTATTTTAAAGCCTCAATTAAGTTATTGAGGCTTTTTTATTAAGTTTTATTGCAATTAATAACAACGCATTTTAAATGAGAAGTCTATCACAAATAGGAATAAATCCATTGATATTAACTGAATTTTAATCTTATTTTAGTATGTAATTATAGAGCCTATCTTTTTATGAAGGCTACTTTTTCAGAAAATAAAAAATTGGACTTGATCCGTGAGACAGGTACCAGAAAAAAATAAACATTATTCATATCTGATTGTCGGCAACGGCAAACTTTCGAAGCATTTCCAGAATTACTTTTCTTTAAAGAATATCTCCTATAAAGTCTGGACAAGAAGTTCAAGTGAAGCATTTGAAAAAATTGGACATGGCGCAGATAGAATTTTAGTTCTGATTAAAGATGATGAGATACAAAATTTTATTGAATTGAATCAAAACAAGTTATCATCAGAAAAAATCTGGATTCACTGTTCAGGAATGCTTTCTTTATCTTCTGCTGAAAGCGCTCATCCTTTGATGACATTTACAGATGAACTTTATGAATTAAAAACTTACGAATCAGTTGCATTTATTACTGAAGAGGGAAGAAAAAATTTCAAAGAACTTTTTCCGCAGTTAAATAATCACAATTACAAAATTGAAACAAAAAATAAAATTCTTTATCACGCTTTTTGTGTTTTAAGCGGAAACTTTACAACCATTATGTGGCAATTCTTTTTTGATTTTTTAAAATCGAATAACATTCCCAAAGAAGCTTCGTACGCATATCTAAATGCGGTTACAGAAAATCTTAAAAAAAATAATAATCCGCTTACCGGTCCTATTCAAAGAAACGACAGAGACACAATAAACAAGCATCTGAAAAGCTTAGATAATCATCCTTTAAAAAATATTTATATCTCATTTTTAGAAGCTTACAATAAAATGGAGAAGGAGAAAACGCTTGAAATCAATTAATGAATTCAGAACAAACAAAACAAATAATACGCCTATATCATTAGTTACTTGTTATGATTACTGGTCTGCTTTAATTATCAATAATACAGAAATAGATGCCGTATTGGTTGGCGATAGTGCCGCAATGGTAATGCACGGTTTCAGCACCACTGTAAATGCTGAAGTTGAGATGATGGCTTATCATATTGCAGCGGTTAAAAAAGGTTTGACAGAAAAATTAATCATTGCGGATTTTCCGTTTCTTGCTCATAGAAAAGGCGATCAATATGCTATGGAGACGGTTGACAAGTTTATGAAACTTGGTGCAAATGCTGTAAAGATTGAGGGTGCGGGTTCAAATATAAAAACTATAAAACACATTGTGGATTCCGGAGTTCCTGTTATGGGACATCTCGGCTTAACCCCTCAATCAGTTAATTCATTTGGTGGATTTATTATTCAAGGCAAAAATGATAAAGATGCAAATCAATTAATCGAAGATGCGAAAGCCCTTGAACAAGCAGGATGTTTTTCTATTGTGCTTGAATTAATTCCGGCTCAATTAGCTAAAGAAATAACTGAAATTATTAATATTCCAACTATAGGAATTGGCGCCGGGGTTTATACTTCGGGACAAGTACTTGTATTACAGGATTTGCTTGGACTATCTAAAAATTTTAATCCGAAGTTTTTAAGAAGATATCTTAACGGTTTTGATTTAATTAAAGATGCACTTCAGAAATATAATTCTGATGTTAAAAGAAAATTATTCCCAAACGAGAAAGAAAGTTTCTGATGACGAAAGTAATAAAGAGAATAAACTCATTTAAAAATTTGCGTAAAAGTGATTCGTTTAAGAATAAATCCATTGGATTGGTTCCTACAATGGGCGCGCTTCACAAGGGTCATATCGCACTTATAAAAAAATCAATGAAACAAAACGATATAACTATTGTTACAATTTTTGTTAACCCGACTCAATTCAATAACAAAGAGGATTTGAAAAAATATCCAAACACTTTTAAGAGTGATTTGAAAATACTAAATGATTTGAAAGTAGATTTTCTTTTCACTCCTACATACGAAGAAATATATCCCGACAATTACAATTACAAAATTGTTGAAACTGATTTCAGCAAAATGCTTTGCGGCAAATTTCGCCCCGGACATTTTGATGGCGTACTTACAATCGTGATGAAACTATTAAATATAATTAAACCAACGCGAGCTTACTTTGGCGAAAAGGACTATCAACAGCTTAAGTTGATTGAGGGAATGACAAAAACATTCTTTATTGATACAATAATTGTGGCTCATCCAACAGTTAGAACTAAAGATGGACTTGCCCTTAGTTCAAGAAATCAAAGACTATCGGAAGAAGAAAGAATTAAAGCGAATAAGTTTCCTAAAACTCTTGCTTTATCTTTATCAAGCGAAAAAATAAAATCACGTTTAAAGAAAGAAGGATTTAAAGTTGAATATGTCGAACAAATTAATGACAGACGATTTGCCGCTGTTTATCTCGGGAATGTGAGGTTGATTGATAATGTTAAAGTCTAAAATACTTTTTAAAATTTCCGCATCGATAGCAGCTTATAAAAGCGCTTATCTTATTTCAAAGTTGATGCAAAACGGGTTTGAAGTTCAAACAGTAATGACAAATTCTGCACTTCAATTTATCGGCAAAGCCACATTGGAAGGATTAACAGGCAAACCTGTTTTGATTGATCATTTTGAAGATGGGAAAATGATGAATCATATTAACCTTATGAAGTGGGCTGATTTAATTATTTTTTGTCCCGCAAGCGCAAACACAATTAATAAAATGGCGAATGGAATTGCAGATAATCTTGTAACCTCTTTGTTTCTCGCCCATTCATGGGATAAACCATACTTAATTGCACCGGCAATGAATACTGCAATGTATAAACATCCTGCAACGCAGGAATCGTTAACCAAATTAAAAAAATGGGGCGTGGATATTTTACCAACAGATTCCGGTTATTTAGCTTGTGGTGATATCGGTGAAGGAAAACTTTTTGATCCTGATAAAATTTATGATTATATCATAAAAATTTTAAGTATAAAAGAAAATGAATTTCCAAAAGGAAATATCCTTATAACTTCAGGGGCAACACGCGAGTATATTGATGGAGTGAGATTTATTACAAACTTAAGCACAGGAAAAACCGCATCATCTATTGCAAATATATTATTAGAAAATAATTATAAAGTAACTTACCTGCACGGCGTCAATTCAATAATACCAAAAGGAAAAAGTATAAACGTTGAGTATCGTGATTTTGAAAACTTAAATGATAATATAGAAGCGCTTTTGAAACAAAATCATTTTGATTGTATAATTCATGCTGCGGCAGTAAGCGATTATACGATTGACAAGATTAATTCTAATAATTCCACTTTGAACAAGTCAATAAATTCTAAAATAAATTCAGGTATCGATAACTTAACAATCAACTTAAAACCGACTCCCAAAATTGTAGATAAACTCAAATCACTATCTGTAAATAAAAATGTAATCCTCTTTGCATTTAAATTTTCTGCAAGTGATAATTTTGAGGAATCAAAAAATCGGGTGAAAAAACTCTTTGATCATTCGAGTGCAGATTATATAATACTAAACAATTTACAGGATAGAGATAAAAAAGATTCGCAAACAAATTTCATGGTATTCAATAAAAATGAACTTGTAACAAATGTAGCTGATGCAACTCAACTCGCTAAAACAATAGAACAATTAATAAAAAAATAACAGGTAATAAAATGCTTCTTTGTTTAGATATCGGGAACACACAAATATTCGGCGGTGTTTTTGATAATGAAAAAATAGTGCTGCAATTTAGAAAATCATCACGCTTAGGTTCTTCCTCGGATGAAATTGGAATTTTTCTAAGGGAAGTTCTTAGAGAAAATAAAATTAATCCTGAAACAATTTCCGGAATTGCAATGTGTTCTGTTGTTCCTGATATTGTTTATTCAATACGTAACGGATGTATAAAGTATTTCGGAATTGATCCGTTCATTTTACAAGCCGGAGTTAAAACAGGATTGAAAATAAAATATTTAAATCCACTTGAAGTTGGAAGTGACAGAATCGCAAACGCAATTGCTGCAATTAATTTATATCCGAATAAAAATATTGTTGTAATTGATTTTGGAACTGCAACGACATTTGATATAATTTCAAAAGAAAAGGAATACCTGGGCGGAGCTATTGTTCCCGGGATAAGAATTTCGATGGAAGCATTGGAAAGCAGAACTGCAAAGCTTCCCGCAGTAGAAATTGCTCAACCTGAAAAAGTTATTGGCAAAACGACAAAAGACAGCATTCAAGCGGGATTGTTTTACGGACATATTGGAACTATAAAAGAAATAATTTCCAGAGTTGCTGAAGAAGCGTTTGATAAACAAAAACCTTTTGTAATCGGCACCGGAGGTTTTGCAAATATGTTTAACGATACAAATTTATTTAACACCATTAACCCGGAATTGGTTTTACGGGGAATTTATTATTCAGCTAAAATGAACTTACAGAAAGAGAAGTGAAATGTTACTTAATATTTTAAAATCAAAAATACACAGAGCAGTTGTAACCGGCTCGGATATGAATTATGAAGGCAGCATTGCAATTGATAAAAAGTTAATCAGATCGGCTAATTTAAACAATTTTGAAAAAGTAGAAATTTACAACATCAATAACGGCGAGAGATTTTCTACTTATGTAATTCCCGGCAAGACTGGTGAGATTTCGTTAAACGGTGCTGCTGCCAGATTAGTTCAAAAAGGCGATTTGATAATCATTGCCTGCTATGCTCAGGTTGATGAGAAGGATGTGAAATCTTTTAAACCTACAATTGTTTTTGTGGATGAGAAAAATCGTTCGAGTAAAATTATTAATTGACTTTTAATATTTATACAGACAGATAAATACCAGGTATCTGTCTGATTTATTAATATTTAGAAATAGTTTGTTTTTCCATCCAGAATTATTCTTATCACAAAATAATTTTTTCCCCAAATCATACGCCTCCGAATAAAATCTTAACTGCTATTTAATATTAGTTTAACAATTAGATAATATTCGAAGGATATAATTGTACAATCAATTACCGCAGAGGGAAAGAATTTGAAAGATCACAATAAGAAAATAAGAGCAGCATACTTTGCAGGAACTATGAAACCAGGTCAAGATGGAGTTACCAGAGTTCTGTTTCGCCTTGTTGATTGGCTAAATGAAAACAAAATTGAAAACGTATTTTTGTCTCCGCAAATACCCGAGGTTAATGAACAAGCAACAAATTATTTTGAAGTTCCCTCTTTCCCTTTTCCATTTTATAAAGAATATAAAGTCGCGTATCCGGGATATAAATATTTTGAAAGCGCATTAAATAAATTCAAGCCGGATATCATACATATAAATTCTCCCTGCTCACTCGGATTAGCTGCTATTAAATATGCAAAGAAAAAAAACATTCCGGTTGTCGCAACGTATCATACACACTTCCCCAGTTATGCAAAATATTACAACATAAAGCAACTTGAATTTATCAGTTGGAATTACCTGAGAAAGTTTTATAATAAATGCGACCGTGTCTTTGTGCCTTCAAACAATATATTGAGCGAACTAAAAGAAAAGGGATTTGAAACAATTGAATATTTACCGCATGGAATTGATTTAAATCTCTTTAACAAATCTTTTAAATCAACGGAATGGAAAAGATCATTAAACATTTCTGATAAAAAAGTTCTTTTATTTGTCGGCAGATTAGTCTGGGAAAAAGATTTGAGAACTTTTACCGAAATTTATGATATACTTACAGGTTTACGTGATGATGTTGTTTTTGTTTTGGTCGGTGATGGTCCAATTAAAAAAGAACTTCAGAAACTAATGCCGGAAGCATTGTTTCTTGGATACAAATCCGGTAAAGAACTTTCTACAATTTATGCAAGCAGTGACTTGTTTATATTTCCATCAACTACTGAAACATTTGGAAATGTTGTGCTGGAAGCAATGGCAAGCGGCATTGTTCCCGTTTGTTCGAATGAAGGCGGCGCTTCAAGTGCAATTATAAACAATCAGAACGGAATAATCTGCGAATCAAAAAATCCATTTGATTTTAGCAAGAAAATTGTAAACCTGTTAAACAATAAGCAGGAACTGGAAAGAATTGCACAAAATTGTATTGAATATGCAGGCAGACAAAGCTGGGAAAATATTTTTCTTATACAATATCAACATTACATTGATGTAATTAAAGATCATGAGTTTAAGAATATTTATGGAATAAACACTGACTCAAAACATATTGCTGAACCGTTAGTTAATTAACAATAAGATAAATTCTATAATTATTTAAAGGATAGAATATGCTTGCAGGATTTTGGATTTATTCGTTTATTTTATTTATCACAATAGTAATTGGAAATCCAAAATTAAAAAGTGAATATGCTCATATAAACACTTTACCAAATCCAATCCTTTTTACCAATGAATATTTTCCAGATAACAAAAGTAAAACTTTGATTTACGATTCGGATTTTGGAGAGACAAAATTAAATGTTGTTCAAGAAAACGGTTACGATATTTACACATTTAAATCAGATGATTTTACATATAGACAAAAACTTCTTATTAATGAAAACGGCGTTTTTGTTAAAGAGACTTACCAAAAAATGAAGTTATTCTTGTTTATTAATAAGGAGGGAACCTTTACCTATAATGAGCTGCTACCAAGAATTAAATTTCCATTAACACCGGGCAATTCATGGAATTGGGAAGGAAAAGAATTTGAAGATGATGAAATTAACACTATTACGCTTAATGCTAGTGTAGAAACATATGAAAAAATTAAAGTGCCGGCAGGAACGTTTGATGCAGTGAAGTTAATTACAACAGTAACATCTTCATCGGGATCGGATAATATTGTAACAGAGTGGTTTGCAAAAGATATTGGTTTAATAAAAATGTCGGCAGTTATTAAAGGGAGTGGTTTGATAGGAACAGTAAGGGATCTGCTCGGTTTGGGTAAAATAGAATTTGAATTAATGGAAATAAAAAGCAGATAAATCTTATTTTATAACTTGGAACTGATTAAGAAAAAAATATCAGATAGAATAAAAACTGAATATGTTCTGGGAATGTGAATGCCATACTATTGAATTTAATGCCAGTAAACTTTCCAGCAGTGTTTATTTTTATGTTCTACAAACAGATGAATTTATTATAGTAAAAAATAGTTTTACTTAAATAATGCAAATCCAATTAACAATAATTTAATGATTAGGTTACAAAATCATAATTTCATTGAGACTTATAAACTGATTAATTTAAATTATAGCTTTCAACAGTAAAGGTCATTTGCCTTGATGACTTGATCTACTCTGTTACCCGCTTTAAGCGGAGCTTGCCCACAGTATGACAGTACTGAGGGCTTTTTATTTCCCATATAAAGCCAGGTAAAATTTTTGATGGATTTGAGAAATTAGAAATAAAGGTTATTTAAAAATAAATTTTACTAAAAATTATTTTCCTGTTTTTAACAGTAACTTAACTCAATCATAGCATTTATTTCATATTAATTTTAAATCATGTTAATCTTAAGAATGTAACTTGCACACGAGATAAGTATAACTTCTCTCCTCTCTCCTTCGACATACCGCCTGAGTTTCATCGGGCGGTTTTTATTTGGGATTATTACTATTCTTGGTAAAGTAATTTTCCAATAAAGGTGATTAAATATCTATTGCTTTCATAATCCTTAAATGGCGGAAGGTTATTGTCCCAGGTGTTTTGAACAGAATTAAAAGCATAAAATTTCCATTCTGATTCTTTTCTATAAATATAAAAAAAATCCAAGTTCTTATTAAAACTCAGAAATAATTTTTCTTTTCTATATTCTAATTCATATACCTCGGTTATTTTATTCCAAAATTGATGCTCTAGCAATAATCTGGTTATTTCGTCCAGTTTATTACTATAATTTTTAGTGAGGATGAAAAAAATATGTTTACACATTCTACGAATATCACGAAGGGGATATAATTTTATTTTATCCCGATATTCTTTGCAACTACAATTTAGATAATATGGATTAACTTTATTTTTATTATAATAGGAATAGGTTTTGGGAATCCCTTTAAAGACAGGGATAAGGAAATTTTTTTTGCTTAAAACAATTTCCTTATTCCCTTCAGTATCTTTAAAATGTGATCCGGTAAAATCAACAAGTATTTCACCATCGCTGATGGAAATTTTCATTAAACTTTAACAGTAAATAAATTTCTGAATATTGCTCGTTTACTACTTAATTAATATCATACTTTTTGTTTCAGTATAATTACCAGCTTTTATTGTATAGAAATAAATTCCACTCGTTAATTCTTTACCGTCAAAATTTACTTCATAAGTGCCAGCTGGTTGCTCACTACTAACAAGTGTAGTGATTTCTTTTCCTAAAACATCAAATATTTTTAGCTGTACATTCAGGTTATTAGCTATTGAGTATTTAATTTTTGTGCTAGGGTTAAATGGATTAGGATAATTTTGTGAAAGATTATAATGATCAGCTGATGTATTTTCGACTTCAACATCTGTAGTAATGTTATTATAATTAGTTATAAGTGCAGCCTGTGTTATAATGTTAGCATTTGTTAAACTATATGAACCTGAATCTATGAGAATAGGACTGTTGCCAAGTAAAGTGCTTATAACAATGGAAACACCGGCAGGAAGATTGTAATTCATTGTTAGAGTACTTGCACCAGCAGATAACAACCATCTTAGACTCAAAGTATCTACACCACTATATGGAAAAGATGATACATATCTAATATCTGTGTAAGATTCGTAAATATCTACTGCGAATCTAACTTCCAATTGCGGAGACCATGGCGGTAAAGCATCTTCAAAAAAATAGGGTAGTCTATCATATCCATCTGTAGCGAGAGGATCTAGTCCAAATGCTACAACTCCATTAAAGGTAATATTAGTATCATCAAAAAAATCTAGACCTATTTCAAGCTGAGCGGGAGTTCTTTGGGCATATATGTTGTCAATACTTAGCAATATTAGGAAGAAGAATGAAAACATTATAATTTTATTTTTCATAAATGATTATTTCCCTATATAAATGATTTTAATTGTTTTGTGTTTAATAAACAAAATAAAAAGTTATAATTTATAATTATCTGCTTCTTTTTCAGAAGCAGATAATCAATTAGAAAGTTATTTTAAGAAAATCATTTTCTTAGATTGTGTAAAATCACCGGCGGACATTTTATAAATATAACTTCCGCTGCTTACAACGTTTCCATTTTTATCTTTACCATTCCAATTTAATGTGTACATTCCTCTTTGAGCATTACCTGAAAATAATGTTGTAACTTCCTGACCAAGCATGTTATAAACTTTAATAGTTACTAAACCTTCTTTAGGAACTGAGAACTGAACTCTTGTGCTTGGATTAAAAGGATTCGGATAATTTTGTGATAATGAATATTCAACAGGTATTTCAGGAGCATTTGAATAAATCACTTCAACACTAATATCTTTTACTTTTTTGTTTTCAGTATTAACAAGGATAATTTTATCTAAGGATATATCACCAGGATTGTTTAGTGCAAATGGAATGTTTGCCATAAAATTCTGACCGGCATCAATTACTGCATTTCCTGCCTGATCATATAACAAGACTCTTAATAAATTACTGCTGTAATTGAAGTAACCTCCGCCAAGTCTTGAGTCAATTATCATATTACTTGTATTTCCATTGATGTTCTTAAATTCAAGTTGTGCACCTCTGATTGCATATTCAGAATTTAGTTTAACAGAAATACCTTCTTTTGTTACATATAATTGAACTTTGGTTTGTGCAGATTCACTTTTTTGTAATGAAGTACCATCATCAGCAATTACAAAAGATTTGTTTAATTGTGTACCGCTTGGTAAGAAACCTGTTAATATTATGTTTTGAATAACAGTAAGATCTTGAACGTTAACAACATCATCAGGAGTTGGTGAGGTTTGACCGATCGACCATGGAGCAATGTTTGCTCTTGTAAAATTATCGCCTGTAAGTAGTCTGCGTTCCAAAATATGATCGACAACGTCAATCAGATCAAGAATATCAATATATCCATCACCGTTTACATCTCCATAAGATGAAACACGATTTTTAACATTTACTATTAATTCATTTTTGGGACTTGGAATAACGCTGATTGAATCACCGTTAAAATCACTGGCTTTAACCTGTATTAAAGTGAATGAAGAAGACGCGCTATCTTTAAGAGCAGGTAAATTTGCAGTTTTATATTTGAATTTTAACAAATCATCATAAGAACCAGCTGTTAGACCATTATTCTGTAATGAATTATAAAGAAGTACAATAATGGTATCTTGCGCACCACTTCCATCCTGGTAACCTCTTTTAACATTATATTGCAACAACCAGCTTGCATCACTTACGTCCGAGCCTTTTTGAATATTTAAAAAAGTTAAGATGGTATCATCACTTACACTATAGTTAGATAATAACTTGAATGAGAGCGCTTGTAATTTTTTTGTTGTTGTTAAATTTTTTAACTGAAGAATATCTGTGTAAACAGAATCTTCTAATCTTTCAACAGAATCTTTTTCAAACACTAAACCTGATAGCGCAAAAGAACCGCCGGAAAGACTTACATCAAAAGTAGAACCTGCTGCATTATGTGAAAATGTTAAAGTACCAGGGAATGATCCGCTTGATGTTGGGCTAAAGGTTACTGTAAAATCCTGTGAACCTAATGCCGGAATATTAGCGCTTGATGGACTGACAGAATATGGAGCGGATGTTGCAGCACTTGTTATACTTAACGGATTTGTTAAACCAGTGTTAGTTACTGTTACAGTTGAACTTGCTGAACCACCTGTTGATATTGATCCAAAATCCAATGAAGAAGGTGTTACTGAAAAAGTCGGACCTGCATCGGCGCCAACACTATTTACAACATATAATGTTGTTGAACCATTAGTTCCATTATGTGAAAATTCCAGATCAGAAGTTTTATTACCTAAAGTTGCAGGGCTGAATGTTACGACAAATACTTGGTTCCCGCCAACAGGTATATTTGCTGTTGTTGGAGCAACAGAAAATTCACCATTTGAAGAAGTAACTCCTGTGATATCCAAAGCATCTGTACCGGTATTACTTACTGTAACGTTTGCAGAATTTGAACCACCTACAGCTGTAGGAGTAATTGTTAATGGAGATGCCGGAGTAACATCAAAAACAGGGCCTGAAACTGGAGGAGTAACATTCTCATAAGTAACGGTAAATGTTGCCTGAGTTACAATATTAGCATTTGCAATAGTATAGGAGCCTGCGCCTTCAAGAGTAGGGCTGGTGCCAATCAAACTACTTATAACAACCGAAACGCCAGTTGGGAAATCGTAGTTAACAGTGAGGGTTGTAGCACCTGAACTTACTTGCCATTTTAAAGTTGAAATTTTTGTACCACTATATGGAAAAGAAGGTGCATATCTAATATCTGTGTAAGATTCGTAAACATCTACTGCGAATCTAACTTCTAATGCTGGAGACCATGGTGGTAAAGCATCTTCAAAAAAATAGGGTAGTCTATCATATCCATCTGTAGCGAGAGGATCTATTCCAAATGCTATAACATTATTAAATGTAAAACCAAGATCATCTGAAAAATCTAGACCTATTTCAAGCTGAGCAGGAGTTCTCTGGGCATATATGTTATTCATATTTAAGAACAACATCCCAATAATGAATAAAAGCATATTTATTTTTTTTGTTGTCATAAAATTTTTATGTCCTTTTTAAGTTTTGTTTCTAAATCTCATTAAATAAAACTTTAACTTTCGAATATATTTTAATGAATACCTATCATATTGAGATAGGTATTCTCAAGAATTAACAAATTTACTTTAACAACATCATCTTCTTCACAGAGGTGAAATTGCTCGTGTTTAATTCATAGAAATACAAACCGGAAGCTACTTTTGAAGCATCCCAATTATAGGAATGTTGACCAGCATCTAAAGTAGAGTTTACAAGCTCAGTTACTTTCTGCCCTAGAGCATTGTAAATTGTAAGTTTTACTGCACTAACTTCAGGAAGAGAGAACTTAATTGTTGTAGTTGGATTAAATGGGTTTGGATAGTTTTGTTCTAAAGCATACTCGCTTGGAATTACACCTTCTTGTGAAGATACTTTTAGAACATTTATACTACTGTTTGATAACACATAAGAATTGCCCTCTTTAACAACCGCACTTATTTCTGAACCATTAGCTGCATCTTCTAATTTTATATTGATACCTACAGCAGAAATTGTTACTGGATAGACAACACCGGTCAATTTAATTAGCTGATTACCTGTTCTTAAATCTTCTGCAAATCTTTGAGAGGCAAATCTCACATCAAATAGACCGGCAGGAGGCAGCGGGGGCAACTCAAATCTATTCATATCAACAGATGCATCTGTTACTGAATATAAAGTATAATTTTGACCAGCAGCATCATTGATAATTATTCTACCCCAATCTTTCGTAATTTCTGCTAAAGGATCTTTTGCTAATGTACCGGCAAACGAACCTGGTAGATAAATATCTGCAGCGGTAGTCAAATTAATCCAATAGCCACGACCAGGGACTAAAACTGTTACTGCTGAATACCCGCCTCCGGGTGTGTATTTGAATACTGAGGCTGAACTTCTACTGTTTTCAGGCATTGTTCTTATAAAATCAACCGCTTGATCAAATTCATAACTACCAATCATATTCCAACCAGCGACACCTTTTAGTGGTTTTATAGGTGCATAATTTAATGCTGTTCCAGAAGTTGACCATGTATATGTTAAAAAAGACGCAGAACCTGCAAGATGATTCAACCAGTAAGCGGTACCAACTTCTAAGGAAGTAACAGGAACATATGAACCCGTATACTTAAGGGTGTGTTGCATAACTCGGCATGCTTCTTGATTATCTGAGCAAATAAAAACTAAAAGAGAAATACAGATGCTTGGTAAAAAGAAATATGAGCCAAAAATAATGTATAATCTCACACTTGATGAAC
>JBAQCL010000016.1:0-9600 GCA_049294175.1 Ignavibacteriaceae bacterium
TCGCTCCAATATTTTAATTTGTTGCGACAATTTTAATTTCAAATCGATAAAAATGAAAATATTCAATAACATATTATATTTAAATAACTTACGGCTACTTCCTGTTCGAACAACCGGACAGTAGTGAAATAAGATATATTTTTAGAAGGCGGGCATTTACCCGTCTTTTATTTTTTAGCCAATTCTTCAATATCCACTTTTACAACTTCTTGAATTTTTTTACCAAGAAATAATTCGGCAACTTGTTTAAAAGTTGTTGGTATATCGCTTACAAATAAGTCCAGATTACCCGGCACAGAGGAGTTTGTTTCAAAACCAATTCTATTTATCTCGTTTTGAACAACTTCTGCCGTGGCAATACCGGAATCAATAAGCTTTACATCTTTACCAATTACTTCCTGAATTACATCTGCAAGTATTGGATAGTGAGTGCACCCAAGAACTAATGTATCTATTTCTTTTTCTCTTAATTCTTTTAGATATGCTTCCGCAATATCATATGTAGCCTGATGATGTGTCCAGCCTTCTTCTGCAAGAGGGACAAATAATGGGCATGCTTTTTCAAACACTTCCATTTTATCATCAATTTCTTTTATTGCATTTGAATAAGCGGCATTGCTTATGGTAGCGCGTGTTCCTATTACTCCGATTCTTCCATTTCTTGTTTCTTTATAAGCCATATCTGCGCCAGGCAGAATTACACCAATTACCGGAATATCAAATTTCCTTCGTAATTCAGGTATAGCGATGGATGAAGCCGTATTGCAGGCAACTACAACCGCTTTTACATTTTTACTGAGTAAAAAATTAGAATCCTGAATTGAGTAATCTATAACTGTTGCATTTGATTTTGATCCGTAGGGAACGCGGGCAGTATCACCAAAATAAACTATGCTTTCTCTCGGCAAAACCGAAGCTAATCTTTTTACTACTGTTAAACCACCGATACCTGAGTCAAAAACACCGATTGGTTTTTCTTTTTCCATAAAATTCAAAAGTGCACCTACAAAATTTGTGTGATAGTATCCGTTAATTCCGATTTAATAAATTCATAATCACTCTGCGAAACTTTGTGACCATTTCTATCAAGCACATAAAATGAATCCACAATATCATCGCCCTTGGTTGATATTTTAGCAAAGTAAATTATCAATCCCAATTCATTCATCTTATTGGTTACGTGATATAAAAATCCTAATCTATCTGGTGAATAAACATCTATTATTGTGTAACGGTCATGTTTTTCAAAATTAATTTTAACCTGTCCTGAGCGTTTAAACAATTTATTTTCAATCCGCCACCAGCGTGATTTTAATTTTGCCACTTCAAGATGAAGCTGCATAAATCCATTTAGTACTGAGTGAAAATCTTCTTTGATTTTAGGATACTTTGCCTGATCAATAAATTTATGTGTCCTAAAATCCGTAACAAGAAAAGTGTCAATCACAACACCGTCTTTTCGCGTAAAAATATTTGCTGAATGAATATTAGCGTCATTAATTGCAAGCACACCGCAAAGCTTAGACATAAGTGAAGGAAAATCTTTTGTTATGATTGTTACATTTGTAAAATCATCCAGCTCTTTAAACAGCACCGAAAGTTTTTCACCTTTTTCAATTTCCTCAATATGCAATGCTATTTCTTCTTCGGTAAAATGATTTATATAACCCAGATCATCGTGCAGGGAATCAAAATGTTCCTGAACATTACTTTCTGTTATCTTTTTTGAAAGTTTAGCAATATCTTTTGGGGCAGAATAAATTGTTGAGTAAAGAAGTTCTTCCCCTGAAATTTTATCCTGTAACATTGCCTTACTTTTTCTGTGTAATTCCGATAATAACTCTGCCTTCCATGAAGTCCAGACAGCAGGATTAACAGCGGAAAGATCAGCATAAGTTATTAGATAAAGTAAATCTAATTCTTCAAGTGAACTGAATTTTGCAGTAAAATTATTAAGTGTTTCGGGATCGTTAAGATTTCTTCTGAATGCAACCTGCTCCATCAGTAAATGATTTTTTACGAGAAAAACCACTTTATTAATTTCTTCTTCTTCATAGCCAAGTCTTATCATAATTGATGAAGCCACTTCAGCGCCAATAATTTCGTGTCCCGGAATATTAATCGGCTTTGCAATATCGTGCAGCAACAAAGCAAGATTAATTATTTCTTTATCCTTAATTGAATTATAAATTTTGCCGACTGAAGAATTTTGGTTGTACAGTTTTTCAAGATTTTTAATCGCTACAATAGTATGCTCATCAGAAGTATAACAATGGTAAACGCCGTGTTGCATAAAACCGTTTAGATCTGCAAACTCCGGCATAAATGCGCCAAGCACACCAAGTTCGTTCATTATAGATAAGGTTGAGCCTACGTGACGTGAAAATTTTAAAATTTCTCTAAAGAAAACAGAAGACTCCGGTTGCGACCAATTATTTTCTTCGGCATTCTCGGTTGCCTCTATAATTTTTGTTCTTAGATAATCATCAAATCCCGCGTTATGATATGCTCTGTAATAGAAAACTCTAAAGATATCGGATAGCGTAAGAGCTTCTTTCTTTTTAAGAAAGATAACTTTGTTTTTAATGTAAAAATCTTCATCCAAATCGTATGAAAGTGAATCCGGAACATGCTGAACAAAATCCACTTTATATTTTTTAATAATCGAATGACTTACTCTGAATATAATATTAGTTGCAGAAAAAAAGTTTTTCATAAATCTCATCAAATCGGTTTCAGCGTAACCGTAAAGAGGTGCTAACTTCATTTGACCGGAAAATTCAAACCTATCGGTTTTGGATTTTGTGGTTATATGCAACATGTGCCTGATTGAAAGGACTAACTTGTAACTTTTCAGTAACCGCTTACATTCGGCGGGAGTTGTTAATTTGTTTTGCTTAAGATGATTAATAAAAATTTCAGCTTGAGTAAGATCATGTTGAGAGTTTAATAATTGCTTATTGCTAATCATCATCATCCATTCAATGGATTGAAAGTCTCTCAATCCGCCGGCTGACATTTTAACATTTGGTTCCAGCATTTTGGGTGAGTCGCCGTATTTTTCGTGCCGCTGCCTAACATCTTCAATAAAATTTGTTATCAGTAATTTTTTTGCTTTTTCACTAATAGCGTTAAGTAACGCTGCATTCCAGGTATTATAAAGATTGATATTACCGGCAATAAACCTTGTTTCAAAAAACTGTGTAAAAGTATGCAAATCATTTGATAAATATTTTTTAATATCGGATAACTCGCGTACCGTGTGAGAGGCTTCAAGACCGCCATCCCAAAGACCAGTGATAAGATTTTTTATGTCATCGTTATCTTTTTCAATTGATTCTGAAATGATCATTAAATCAATATCGGAATACGGTGAAAGTTCACGCCTGCTAAAACTTCCCGCAGAGGCTAATGCAAAAGAAAACTTTTTATCGCCAAGTATAATCCTGATAGTATCTTCAATAAGCACACTGTAGTTTTTACTGAAAATCAATGCGTCGGATTTGCCTGTAAATTGCTCAAAAAGATTTTCTCTTTCCTTAAGAAATCCTTTTTTTATTTCTAGTAAATGGAGCATAGAATTAACTGTTTAATTTAATAAATCATCATCTTCATCATCATCAAAATCAAAATAATCCTCGTTTTCATATTCTGCCTCGATAACAGATGAAATTCCGCCTCGGGTATTAAACCTTGCTGTAATTTTCATGTATCTTGGCTGAGTTACTTCCACAAGATCATCAAGAATTTTGTTTGTAACACTTTCAAAAAAAATCCCGTCGTTGCGGTAAGCATTTAAATAAAACTTTAAAGATTTTAATTCCACACAAAGTTTATCGGGAATATACTCAACGGTAATTGTGGCAAAATCCGGCTGCCCGGTTTTTGGGCACAGTGAAGTAAATTCCGGTGCAATATGTGTAACGGTATAATTCCTGTCGGGATATTTGTTTTCAAAAGTTTCTAATAGTTTTAATTTGTCGTTCATAAATTAACCTTAATTTTTTCTAACCCAGAATTTAGTTGTACAATTTTCTTCCAATTGATTTCCCCATCAATGCAAAACTCTTTTGAAAACTGTTGAGTGAAAATATTTATCATACGTGCATATTTCTTTGAGAATTTTTCATTCCTCTCCTTTGCCCTATGTCCCAGGGGTTCAATAATCTCTGTATAAAGTTCTTTATTAGCGGAGATAAATTCCCAAAATTGTTGCCCTGCAATTTTTTGATATTCGCCTTTGTCTATTTGGGCTACTTTTCCGTAACAACATCCATTGATTGCTTCAATTGGTCTTCGGGGTGCATCTGTTTTCAACCTTTGTTTGGCTTTTCTAAAGTGTTCCTTCATTTTTGTCACTTGAGTAGAATTACCCCAATTCGGTCCGGATTTTATAGAAACAATGTAAAATATTCCATTTTTTTCAAACTCTAAATCAATTCCTTCTGCAGAAGATTTTTTGCCATTATAAACTTTATTACAAATGAAAATCGCTAATCTCTCAAGAAAACTCCCAAACATAGTTTCTTCTTGCGAAGATAAATATGCGTCGGTTAGTGTTTTAACAAATGTTTCCGAGGTCAGGATATTTTTAGCTTTAAATAAATAAGGATTCTTTTTAACTAGAATTTTAGAAAGCCTCAGATTTTCTATAGCCTTTTCTCTTGCAAAATGAAATGAATCAATATTTTCTTCAATGTACTTTTTTACGTCTTTTAGTTTTAGTTTTTTCATATCCCACCTTTGGTTCAAAGACAAGCATTTGCTGATTAAGTTGATTTGAAGCTATTTGATAATACTCTTCAAGAATTTCTATTCCAATTCCAGTTCTACCCATTTTATTAGCAACTATAATTGTAGTACCTGAACCCATAAATGGATCTAGAACAACATCACCTTCTTTGGTAAATAATTTTATAAACCACTCGGGTAATTCATCTGGAAAAGCGGCACTATGTCCTTTATTGTTACATTCAGTCGCTAAATGAACAACATTTGTTGGATAAACCAGTTCACGTTCTATCCAATTGGAAACATTTTTACCAAACCCGCTTCCATTTTTTGCATTATCACGTTGTTTATCTTTTTGGCTTAAGTTTTTAAGTCGTGATTTAGCCCAATCTCCGACAGGTACCATAACGGATTCTTGATACATATTAAAATGTTTTGACTTATTAAATTGAATAAGTCTTTCCCAAGAATCACGAAAACGATTAGGCCATTTCCCAGGATAAGAATTTTTTTTATGCCATATAAATTCTTCGGTCCAAAACCATCCTTGTTCTTTCATTTCTTTAATCAAATCAAGTACATAAGTGTGTCTTTCTCCATCAACAACCTTTTCTTTAATATTCAAAACAAAAGTTCCTGTTGGTTTTAAAACTCTTAAAAGTTGATTGGAAAAAGGTAAAAACCATTCTACATATTTATTTGGGTGTATTCCTCCGTAAGTATTTTTCCTGCTATCTGCATATGGTGGCGATGTAAATATTAAATCTACTGAATTTGATTTTAATTCAGTTAAAGTTTCTTTGGCATCACCTAAAAATAGTTTCGGTTCTTTCTTCATATCCTTTAATACTTTGGTTTAACTTTATATTTTATTGGGTCATCAAATCCGGCTTGCTGAAAGCCTCTTAAACGCAATGCGCAGCTATCACAAACTCCGCAAGCTTCATCTTCATTTTGATAACAACTCCATGTTAAGTGAAGCGGAGCGTCAAGTTCAATTCCTTTTTTTATGATCTCTGCTTTTGATAAATTAATTATAGGAGTAACAATTTTGATTTTTGTTTCCGGTTTTGTTCCGAGGTCAACCATTTTTTCGTAAGCTGAAAAAAAATCAGGTCTGCAATCCGGGTAACCTGATGAATCCTCATAAACCGCACCGATAAAAACAGCGCTTGCCTGTAAAACTTCTGCCCAGCTAACACAGGCAGAAAGTATGTTGGCGTTTCTAAACGGAACGTACGAAGAAGGAATTTCCTTGTTGTTTAAATCCGCTTTTGTTACTTCAATATTTTTATCCGTTAGCGATGAACCGCCGATTTTTGCAAGATGAGTGTAATCTATAATCAGTTTATTCTTAACCCTGTAATGATCGGCAATATCATAAAAAGATTTTAGTTCACGTTTTTCAGTTCTTTGTCCGTAATTAATATGTGCAAATGCAAGATTGTAATCAAGGTTAGCAATTGCGGCGGTAACACAACTATCCATTCCTCCGCTTAAAGCAATTACGGCAGTATTTTTTTTAGTTGATTGCATATTCAAAAATTAAAGTTCATTTATTTTGTATTGATACAGAAAATTACAGAAATACATTGTTTTAAAAATCTTTGGGCTAAAATACTAAAAAGGAATAAAAGTATTTTGGGATAAATTATGTTAATCCTTAGCGCTCTTTGCGAGAGGAAATTAGCTGCATGTCATGCAAAGTGCGCAAAGATAAGAAAAACAAAGCGGCTAAGATTTTTCTTTCAGACTGCTGCTTGTGAAAATAGCCAGCGCAATAAGTAAACTAACTGTAGCGGAAATAAAGAATGGAATAGCAGAACCAAAATTATCCCACAAAATACCCGTAAAAAATGAACCGAGCATAACAGAAAAACTGGAAAGCATTGTAAGTAATCCAATAGCCGAACCGCGTTGTTCGCTTGGTATTAGATCCGAAATCCACGCTTTAGAAACACCTTCTGTTGATGCGGCGTAAATTCCATAAAACGTAAAAAGAATCCAGATAATGTTTATATCCGGTACAAATGCAAAGCCAAAATAAACAGCGGAAAATATTATCAAACCCAAAGAAAAAACTTTTCGTTTGCCGTATTTATCCGAAAGCCCGCCAAGCGGATAGGATGCTGCCGCATAAATAAGATTGTAAAACACGTACCCGAAAATTGCCAATGAACCCGAGTTTGAAATATCTTTTGATTTTAATATCAGGAAAACATCGCTGCTGTTAACTAATGAAAATATAGTTATCAGTATTAATATCTTTTTGTATTCCTTTGGCGCAGATTTCCAAAACTCTATGTAATTTTTTTTACTTTTTTCTTTTGCAAATGAAGGTCTGTCTTTTACAAGCAATGTAAAGAAAACTGCAATTACGGAAGGAACAAACGCAACCAAAAATATTAGTTGAAAATTGTTCGGGTAAAAATTTAAAAGTACTAGCGCCACAACCGGACCGATAGCTGCTCCAAGCGTATCCATTCCCCGATGAAAACCAAACACGGCTCCGGAGTTTCCGTCACTGTAACTTGCAAGCAACGCATCACGCGGTGCAGTTCTTACTCCTTTGCCAACTCTATCCGAAACTCTTGACATTAAAACAACCGGTACGTTTTGAAAAATTCCGGGTAAAGGTTTTGCAAGAGCCGATATTCCGTAACCGATCATAACAAATAAAGAACGCTTCCCAAGTTTATCGGATAAATTTCCGAAATATCCTTTTAGCAAACCGGCAGTTACTTCGGCAATCCCCTCAATAACACCCACAACCGCCATAGATGATCCTAAAACAGTTGTTAAGAAAATTGGAGTTACGGGGTAAAGCATTTCGCTGGCGATATCTGTAAACAGGCTTACTATTCCAAGAATAAAAACCTGCTTTGATATTCTGGATTTCATCTTTTACATCTTCTTTGTTAATCCGGTTCAAAACTTAGTAATCTTTAAACACAAAAGAAAAACGTATTCGGTTTATGCAGAGTTTAAATCCAGTTTAATCTTGCTTAATTTTGTACAACAATTTTTGAAAAACATAGAGGATAAAATGCGTAAAACTGTTATTGCCGGAAACTGGAAAATGAACAACGATCTTAAAGGATCAGAAAAGCTTATTGTTGATCTTAAAAATCTTTTGCAAGGTGAAAAAATAAAATGTGATGTAATTATTTGTCCGCCGTTTACTTCTTTGTCAGGAGCTTCAAAGCTTGTTAGCGGAAGTGTAATTAAACTCGGCGCACAAAATATGTACTTTGAAGAAAGCGGCGCTTACACCGGAGAAGTTTCTGCCTCAATGTTAAAATCTGTTGGATGTGAATATGTAATTCTCGGGCATTCGGAACGCAGAACAATTTTTGGTGAAAGTGATGAAGTGATAAACAAGAAAATTAAAAAAGCTTTATCTGCAGGATTGAAACCTATTTTTTGTGTGGGCGAACTACTTGAAGAAAGAGAAAACGGAACAACTAATGACGTTATTAAAAGACAGCTTTTAAAAGGACTTGAAGGCATTTCCGTTGATGAAATGAAAAATATTATTGTTGCATACGAACCTGTTTGGGCAATCGGAACAGGAAAAACTGCAAGTCCCGCACAGGCGCAGGAAGTACACGAGTTTATCCGTGATTTAATAGAAATAAATTTCTCGCTTGAAACAGCAAATGATATAACAATTCAGTATGGCGGAAGCGTAAAACCTGATAATGCAGAAGAACTGCTTTCACAAAATGATATTGACGGCGCACTTGTTGGCGGCGCTTGTCTTAAAGCAGATTCATTTATGGGAATTATAAAAGGCGCATAGAAGTTAATTCGTTTTATTTGCTTTCACGCTCTTTTTGTGAAAGATAGAAGTCACGGACACCCGCGACTTTTTTATTTCCTGATGGCGAAGGATAAAAGAGGAGTTCTTACTTGCCGACTGTTAATTGATCTTAAAAAAATAAAAACTTAAGTTACAAGCGCATTGATTCTTGCGCTTTACTGTACTTACAATTACTGCCCTCATTTTTACCTCTTTACCGGCGGGGGCTGACTTTATGTTTGGCGCTGGAGATTTTTGATAATTAATTAACAATTTTTTGGCATTTGTGTTTGAGTTTGGCTTCCTTGTCCGTCAGTTGACGGATGGGCGGAGGGTTAGGCGCAGGCTGTTATACGTTTGAATTCATCAAAGGAGAATAAATTATGAAAACATATAAAGTGATTGGTTTTTGTTTTTATGCATTAGTTTATTCATTTCTTTTATATAGTTGTTCTGATCCCGTTTTAACTCCGTCAGATATTTCAGTTGAAGAATTATTATCTGCTCCAGAAATTGTTTCTTTTGAAAACCAAAGTCTAAAGCTTGAGACAACTCTGTATTTAAATTTACAGCCAATCGTCTCCAAGAATCCTATGGTAACTCTCATAAGTCTTCAGACAATTGATAGTTCTGTCATCTTATCGAATATTAAAGCTAAAGCAGTTTATGTTGTAAAAGATGGTGAAGTTTGGAAATCTTTTTTCAGCTCTGATAAAAGAACCGAAACAGAACCATTCAAAATTTCTGAAGTTGCTCGTGAAGGCCCAAATTGGGGACCAAATATTTATGTTGATGTAATTGTAATGTTTGAACTAAATAATAAGAATTATCTAATAAAAGCTAGCAATCAATTTATCGATGCAGTCTATTAATAAATAAAACGTATAACCTCTTTAATCCGCCTCAGGCGGACAGGTAAGTACAAAATCCCCGAAGGGGCAGGCAAGAGGATATAGAAATATTGTTCAATCCATTTTATGGATTGCCAAAAAAGTTTTTTAGATGTTATTAAACAAAAGTGTTTGATAAAAATAAACACAACAGGAAATCTTTCACATAGTGATGGC
>JBAQCL010000017.1:0-182134 GCA_049294175.1 Ignavibacteriaceae bacterium
AGGATAGTAACTTCGTCACTTTGGGTGTGGAGATTTTTAATAATTAAATGGTTCGTTTTACTAACGTAAAACGAAAATGGAAATCTTTAAATAATTAATTCGGTTGTGTTGGATTTTAACATAACACACCTTTATATTGCCAAGAAATTCAGTTCACTATTCATTATATTTTAAGCAATATTATAGGATTTTATGCAACAAGAAAATATATTCCCAATTGAAGCAAAAGAATACACAGCTCGTCAAATAAATATTATTAACTCACCAAAACAGTTAGGGCATTGTGATATTGATTCCGAACCTTATTTTAAGCGGCTAGGAATTGATATATTAAATAAGAAACAACCTATTCAGTTCAGTCCAAATGTTAACGAGGCAATTCATCGTTGGGCTCCATATGTACAAGGTTTTTCAGCTTCTTTTGTCCAATCTGTTTTTGATCAATACAAAAATGATTATAAAAATCCTATAGTTTTAGATCCATTTACTGGTTGTGGCACTGTACAAGTTCAATCTAAACTCAACGGGTACAAATCGTTTGGAACTGAACTTAATCCATTATTAAAATTCATAGCAGAGACGAAATTAAATTCTTGGGATGTTTCTCCAAAAGAATTATTAAAAGTTTTCAATAAATTGGATATGTCCCACTCTACTAAAGCACCAAGATTTTTAAAATCCGAAAAACAATTTTCAAAAGAAGTTTTATCAAATTTGGAAGTGTTAAAAGGTGGAATTGATAACCTATCTTCGAAAACAAATCAAAAAATTATTGACTTGCTCAATCTTGCTTTTTCTTCAATTCTAGTCGATGTAAGTAAATTAAAGAGAAGTCCTTGCCTTGGTTATTCAAAAAGTAAAAAGGTTGATCCTCACGCTCCCTTTGTCCTGATGAATCAAAAGGTTCATCAAATCATAGAAGATTTAAAAACTATACAAAATGAATTCAACGATTTCATTTCTACGCAAAGCCAAGTTTTTTTATCAAATTCAATGGAGTACAATCATTCTAATAAATTCGATTTAGTAATTACTTCACCACCTTATATGAATGGACTTGATTACGTTATAAATTATAAAATTGAAATGGGCTGGTTGAATTTTGCAGATAATCAAACAGAATTAAAAAAAGTAAAAGATGAAATGGTTGTGTGCGATAATGTTTCAAAAGGTCTAATTAGAAACTTTCACCCAGTTTATACAAATGACTGGATAGAAGATATTAAACAAAGTATTCAAAAAAATATTTTAAGACGTGGGGCATATAGACGTCAAGATATGCCAATAATTGTTCACAAATATTTTGATGATATGTACAAAGTATTCAAAATGGTCGTACCTAAAATCAAAAATGATGGTAGGTTCATTCTCGTAGTTGGTGATAGTTTAATTGCCGATGTTTATGTCCCTACTGACCTTCTAATCGCTCAAATCGGAAAAGACTTGGGATTAACAATTGAAAAAATTGAAAAAGCAAGAAATAGACGATCTGGGCAAATTAGAAGTTATAAACTTCGGGAAACTATAATCACATTACGGAAATCAAATGGACGATAAAAATATTGGTTACTCAGAATATCCACCCAATGGTGAAAAGATTATTCGAGCTAGAACTACAGCACAAATTCGCTCTTGGGAGTTCCCTCGCTCCACAAAAGCCCTTGAAAAATTTAATCAAGAAATTGGAAAAATCGACTATCCTGGAATTTATTTGTTATTAGAATCTAAGCGTACTAAAATTTACGTCGGGGAAGCAAAAAGTTTATATCAACGTTTAAAAACGCACAATATCTCTCCCGAAGACAAAATTAAAGATTGGGATAAAGTAATAATTATTAATGATGGGAGACCTGCTACACAATCAGATTTCAACGACAATGTAATTCGAAAAACTATTGAAGAATATCTTATAAGACTTTTTAAATCAAATAAATATAAAGTTGTTGCTCAAGGCGAAAAGCAGAATTTAAATCCATTGCAAAAAGTAATAACTCATTCTTTAATTGAAGAATTGAATTTCTTTTTGTTAAAAAAGAATCTCATTATAAAATTAATTGCAGACAAAGGTCAAGAAGAAGTTATGCTTGATGAATTACGTCAAATCTTGTTAAAAAAGAAATTTACAATAGATGAATTAAGTGCTTATGAAGGTATTATTAATAAAGAAAAAGTTTTTATTCGCCCTGGTAGTAAAAAAAATAAAGGTTGGCAAGTAACATTCAGAGATGTATTTAAGAATCATCTAAAAACTGAAAATGGTAATTTAATCATACCTAGGGGAGACGTAATATACATTCCTTTTAGTGAAGTTATAAAAGTCATAAATGATCCTTCCGCGTTTGAAAAAAACACAATAGACGTATTTTTTGCTTTTATAGAAGATAAGGTTTTCTTACGATATAAAAATACAGAACTTGATGTTACTTCTTTTTTGATAAACAATTCTTGAAGGCAATATAACATCTTTAATAAGTACAAAGGCAAGAGGATATAAAAATATTATTCAATCCATTTTATGGATTGCTAATTAAGTTCTTTGAATTTTTGTGGTGCAACTTTACACAAATATCGATGCCGTTAATATCTATTAAGCTGTCATAGAAGTCCTGCATAAAGGACACGCAGCCAAACCTCTTTAGGGATTTATCCCGTTAAATAAAACGGGAGTGTTCCGATTGTTATCTCGGAACAATTCCACCGCCTCTCCGAAGGAGTTCTTTGGATAACCCGTTATGTAAAAAGCCAATATTCGAGCACTTTTCTTAAAAACATTCATTTTTAGGCTAAAAGTCTATCTTCCAGCTTTGGAAGTGCCACTTTACGTACTGCAAGTCCTATTTCTAACTTTGGAAATACAACTTCTGACGTTTGGAGCCCTACTTACATTATAAGGAATGCGATTTTAGTTAAATTTTGAAGTAAAGTGCTTTTTTTAATCAAAAAAGAGAAAAAACAAATCCTCTCTAAAATTTAACTTTCCTATCTTGCATATAAGAATTATCAAAAGAATTTTAGAGA
The DNA here is from genome assembly GCA_049294175.1 of Ignavibacteriaceae bacterium. Lineage (GTDB taxonomy): Bacteria > Bacteroidota > Ignavibacteria > Ignavibacteriales > Ignavibacteriaceae > IGN3. The sequence continues at coordinate 3,019 of JBAQCL010000017.1, forward strand.
AGAAATAAAATGAAAACATTTTTAGTTTTAATTTTTTCAATGATTCTAATTACAGGATGCTCTATGAGTAAAGAAGAAAATATTGATAAGATATTTAGTGATTATAGTAAACCGGATATGCCCGGCGCAGCAGTTATGGTTATTAAAAACGGTGAGATAATTTTTAATAAAGGTTACGGACTTGCAAATGTTGAAGAAAATAAACCCGTTACAAATGTTACTAACTTTAGGTTGGCTTCGGTTACAAAGCAATTTACTGCAATGTGTATCCTTAAGTTAATTGAAAAAGGAAAGCTGAAATTTGAAACAAGACTTACGGATATTTTCCCGGACTTTCCTTCTTACGGAAATGATATTACAATAAAAAGACTTCTTCAACATACATCGGGATTGATAGATTATGAAGATTTGATTCCCGATACAGCAACAGTGCAGGTAAAAGATAAAGATGTTTTAGCTTTGTTAATGCAGACTGATTCCACTTACTTTAAACCGGGCAGCAAACATAAATACAGCAATACAGGTTATGCACTGCTTGCATTAGCTGTAGAAAAAATATCGGGTAAACCATTCCGTGATTTTTTAAGTGAGAATATTTTTAAGCCGCTTGGAATGGAAAACACACTGGCATTTGAAAACGGAATTAATGAGATTAAAAACAGAGCATACGGTTATACTATTCATCCGGACAGTGTGGAGTTTACAGACCAGAGCGTAACAAGTGCGGTGCTGGGAGATGGTGGAATTTATTCTTCATTAAATGATCTTTATAAATGGGATCAGGCTCTTTATACAGATAAACTGATTGCAGGAAAATATCTTGATGAATCCTGGACAAAAGGCACAACTACAGACGGAGTTGAATTTCCGTATGGATATGGCTGGCGTTTAGAAAAGTACCACGATAAAAACATAGTATATCATACAGGCAGCACAAGGGGATTCCGTAATATTATTTACAGAATTCCGGAAAAGAATTTTACAGTTGTTATTTTAACAAACCGTGATGCAGGTTCGGAGTTTAGCACTCTTGATTTCGCACGCCAGATAGTTGATCTTTATTTTTAACAACTTATTGTAATAGAAAATTAAAACAAAATATGAACGAACACGAATATATTTTAGATAAAGAATTCTCAAATATTGATTTCACTAAGGAAATTTTTACTCCGGCAGAATATGAAAATTGCAAATTCAACAAATGTGTTTTTTCTAAAGTTAAGTTCTTAGACACTATATTTATTAATTGCGAATTTATTAACTGTGATTTTGTAAAAAGTAATATTTCAAGTTCCGTTTTCCGTGATGTTAAGTTCAACAATTGTAATCTAAATGGATTGCAGTTTAATAGTTGTAACCAGTTGCTTTTATCTTTTACATTCAGCAAATGCAAATTAAATATGGCGTCTTTTTTCGGAATGAAACTGCACAAAACTGAATTTACTAAATGTGAAATGGTAGAAATTGATTTCGGCAAAACAGATTTGACCGGATCGCAGTTTGATGAGTGCGATTTGCACAATGCCGTATTCGATAACACCAATTTATCTAAATGCGATTTTCGCAGCGCTTATAATTATTCAATCGATCCGGAAAACAATAAAATAGCAAAAGCCAAATTTTCAGTTATGGGATTAATTGGTCTTCTAAATAAATATGATATTGTAGTTGAATAGTAAGACTCACTTTATGAAACCATTTTAGTTCTTATCCTGTAAATACATGCCTGAAAAAATAATTTATATAGAAAAAATTGGTAATGTTCTTTTTAAGCATAGTGAAAGAGCACGTCATTTAAATATTTCCGTAAAGCCGTTTAGTGGAGTAAAGGTTTCAATCCCAATCGGAATGAGCTATGCAAGCGCTATCCGGCTGGCAATAGAGAAAACTCAGTGGATTACAAAGCATCTCGAGAGGATGAAGGAGATTGAAAGCAAACAAACTATATTTGATGAAAATTCAGGTTACTGCACTAAACATCATAAGTTAAATTTAAGAAAAGATGATAGAAAAAATATTTCCGTCAGAATTTCTAAGGGGAAAATTAATGTTATTTATCCAAATGAATTTAGTTCTGATTCAAGAGATGTACAAAATGCGATTAGAACAGGAATTGAACGCGCTCTTAAAATTGAAGCGAAAAATTATTTACCGGAAAAGGTAAAAAGTCTGGCAGACAAGTTTAAATTCAATTATAATAAACTGGCAATTAAAAATATTAAATCAAGATGGGGAAGCTGCTCAAGAAAAAATAATATAAATTTAAGTATTCATCTTATGCGATTGCCCGATCATTTAATTGATTATGTTATTCTTCACGAACTGGTACATACAATTCATCATAATCACAGCGCAAGGTTTTGGAAACTATTAGAAAATGTTACCGGCGGTGCAAAAAAATTAGATAAAGAACTAAGCAAGCACAGAATTGTATTTTATTAACTTGAATTATTTCTGGCAGTTAATTTCCCCCAATCCCAAACAACTATTATTTGAGCTACCTTAAGAAATTAGATTTCTTTATTTTACAACTCAATTTATTAGATAAAACAATCTTTAACACACATTTACGGAAGAAGAATGAATTACTTGATACGTTCCAAAATTTCGTTTCTATTATTAATTCTATTTTTAACTTCAACAGCTAATGCTCAAACAAACAACCAGGAATTCAGATCCACATGGGTAATTACCTGGGAATATATAACCTCCGGCAGCACAGTTGAACAAAACAAAGCACGGATAAGAGAAATTCTTGATAACCATAAAAAAGCAAATATGACTTCTGTGCTTTTTCAGGTTAGACAAAGCGGAACAGCATATTATCCGTCTTCTTATGAACCGTGGGGATATTATGCAGGATATACAAACCCGGGTTTTGACCCTTTACAATATGCAATTGAAGAAGCTCATAAAAGAGGTTTAGAACTGCACGCATGGTTCAATACTTTTAGTGTCTCATCAACTCATTCGGGTACAATTGCCGATCAACATCCCGATTGGATTTGCAGAGATCAGGACGGTACGCCAATGACTGCTTATATGGCAGCATCACCGGGTTTGGAAGCAGTAAGAAATTACACTCTAAATGTTGCGATGGAGATTGTGAGAAATTATGATATTGACGGACTGCATCTTGATTACATCAGATGGAATGAATACAGTACGGATGATATGGTCAATGCTTCCACTCAGCTTGAGCAGGAAACAAAACTTGACGGATCATTTTCCGAAAACACAATGAAAAAATTAACCTCCACACAAAGTTCAAGCAGGTTTTTGTATGATGTTGATCATCCTTACAGCGCAGGGGTGCCGGCAGGATTCAGTACATGGGAAGATTGGTGGCGTTCTTCAGTAACTGAATTTGTTAAGGCTTTACACGATTCAATTCAAGCTGTAAAACCGTGGGTTCGTTTATCGCCCGCGGCACTTGGTAAATATAAAACAGGAGGCACATCAGGCTGGAACGGATATTATGTTGTTTACCAGGATGCAGCGCTCTGGTTTAATGAAGGTTATGTAGATCAATTAACTCCGATGCATTATCATTGGCTTACAGGCAACGATTTATACAATGCAATCACCAGCGATTGGGAACCTAATATACAAGCCGGCATTCAAGCTGGAAGACTTTATTCTTGCGGACCTGGATCTTATTTACTTGATGAAAATAATGTTTGGTCAAATCACGCAGGAATTGTTACAAGAATGCGTGATAAAAGCTGGGCAGATGGTTATCAGTTTTTTAGTTACGGATCATGGAAAGACTATAATTATTGGGATGAAGCTGCACAAACTTTTTTTAGTAAAAAAGTTAAAGTCAGAAATATAGCAACCGGAATCCAACCTGCGGATCCTTCTATTTCATTGAATAAGATCGATTCACTTTCATACCAGGTTACAGTTACCCCAAATCCAGCCGAAACAGAAAATAGTTGGTTTGCAATTTATCGATCTGAAGACGATACTTTAGATATCAGAACAGATGTAATTGTTAATATCAGTTTTGGTAATTCAGCATTTACTTATACGGATTCTTATACGGGCTTACAGGATTTTAACGGATCATATAAATACTTTGCTACTACATTTAACAGATATTGGGTTGAATCTGCAATATCAAATTCTGAAGCAACTGATTTGGTTCCATCATTTGCTCCAACAGTTGTGTCAACCACTCCGGCTGAAAACGGCGAGCTAAATATTACAAGTAATGTTATAATTAATTTTTCTAAAGCAATGGATATAAATTCATTTGGAAATGCTGTTTCAATTATACCGGCTGTTACAATAAATTCACTTAGCTGGAGCAATGGTAATAAGAAGCTAACAGTTTCGACAGAAAATTTTATTTATAATCAAAATTATTCTCTAACTATTGATCCAACCGTTACGGATGTTAATGGAAAATTACTTGATGGCAATAACGATGGTGTTGCAGGTGATTCATTTACACTTAATTTTCATACGGCGGTAGAAGATAATTTTGCTCCTAAAATAACATATAGTTATCCTGTCAATAACCAAGCAGGAGTTGATGTAGCATCAGTAGTAACAGTTGTTTTTGATGAAGCTTTAAATGTGCAGTCATTAATAAATAATGTTAAGCTTTTATCAAGCGATGCCTCAGTAGTTAATTCCAAATATTTACATTCTCAAACCGAAGATGGGAGAAGTATAGTTTCAGTCCAGCCCGCCACAGTTTTTAATACAGAAGAGAGTTATTCACTACAACTTGGCTCTGGTATTTCAGATGTACTTGGAAATAATTTAGGAACTGATACATTGATAACATTTACTACCTCAGGATTTGCTTACTGGAAAACGGTAATGATTGATAATTTTTATAGCCCTGGTGATTGGCAGCAGCCAGGTTACAGCGGCTCAACAACCGGAATTTTAGGTTCAGGAACTTACTGGGAATATACCAGTCTTATTTATCCTCCTGCTACAAGTCCGGCTAAATCAGCAAGTTTATCTTATTTGTGGGATGAAAGTGCAAGTGCATTTTTAATTAGAGAATATTTATTGGGTGGAACTCCACAAGCAACATATTTTGATACCAGCTACGTTTTGCAAACTTATCTTTATGGAGATGGAAGTAATAATCTTTTTAGGTTCTGTATTGATGAACACCAGGGAAGTACCTGGGGCGATCACGAAGTATCCAAATGGGTTACTATTGACTGGGAAGGTTGGAAATTAGTTGAATGGCATTTAAATGATCCTAACAGTGTTGGTATCTGGATTGGTGATCAGACATTAACAGGTTCTTATTTCAGGATTGATAGTTACCAGTTATCAAAATCAGCAAATGGCTCTATGTCCGGCAAAATTTATTTAGATGAGCTAAGAGCAGTTAGAAAATTAGATGGAACAACCGGCATCGAAGAGAAAAATTATATTATCCCGAGCCAATTTATATTAAGTCAAAATTATCCAAATCCATTTAACCCAGCAACCAAAATAAAATATACAATTCCTAAAACTGACCTTGTTAAAATAAAAATATATGATGTTTTAGGAAAAGAAATTGCAACATTAGTAAATGAAGAAAAATCTGCTGGTAATTATGAAATTGAATTTTCCGGGAAGGGATTAAGCAGCGGAATTTATTTCTATAAAATTGAAGCTGGTGAATTTGTAAATGTAAAAAAGATGATTTTGCTTAAATGAGAATTATGAATTTAGAATAAAATCCTATTCAATTGATGAATTAAAAATAATAAATGAGATTTTATAATTTCAACATCAATTTCTCATCATTTGACTAACGAATGAGTGAAATAAAATGAAGCGGGCAATCACTAAATTTCAGGTTTTATGCTTCGAAAATGAATTTATTCGTTTTTGTATGGTTGATGAGTTTATTGAGCTATTGAAAAAATAAAGAAGTAAAGAATAATAAAATTTCAGTTATTCAATAATACAAAGATTTAATTTTTTTATCTCAATAAATAATTAATTAAAAATAAGGAGAACAAACCTATGAAAAAAATAATTACAACACTCATAATTTTGGTATTATTACCAGTAATTATAATGGCACAACATATTGGCGCTGGTCCAAGTTACCACACCATAGCTGCTAAATCAGATGGCACAGTTTATACTTGGGGTTATAATGGTTACGGAGAATTAGGAAATGGAACTACTACAGATTCCAATGTTCCCGTAGCGGTAAGTACAGATGGATTTCTTTCTGGCAAGACAATCACACAAGTTGCTGCTGGGGCTATTCACTCCATCGCCTTAGCCTCAGATGGCACAGTTTATACTTGGGGTAATAATGGTTTAGGAGAATTAGGGAATGGAACTACTACAAGTTCCAATGTTCCAGTAGCGGTAATTACAAGTGGAGTTCTTTCTGGCAAGACAATCACACAAGTTGCTGCTGGAAATTCCTCCATAGCCCTAGCTTCAGATGGCACAGTTTATACTTGGGGTTGGAATAGTTTAGGACAATTAGGAAATGGAACTAATACAGATTCCAATGTTCCCGTAGAGGTAGATCAAAGTGGAATGGGAGTTTTGCCAGTTGAAGAAAATCTTGCAGACCAGATACCAAGCAAATTTGAATTATCACAAAATTACCCAAATCCATTTAACCCGGTTACAAGAATTCAATATTCGGTAAATAGTATGGAATTAGTATCTCTTAAAATTTATGATATTCTTGGTAATGAAGTTGCTACTTTAGTTAATAAAGAGCAGCCAGCAGGCAGGTATGAACTTATGTTCAATGCAGATGAATTATCAAGCGGAATATATTTTTATAAACTACAATCGGGTTCGTTAATACAAACAAAAAAGATGATTCTCCTTAAGTGATAAATATTTTATGTAATACAAAATTTTTTCTTTATTTTAACAGTCAAATTTGAAAGAATAACTAATATTATTTATCACTAATCTAATTACAGTATGAATTCTAAATTACTATTCGGAAACATAATTATCTTTTTGTTTACACTTCAGGGATTTGTAACTGCTCAAAATTATCCTGATCAACTTTATGTTTTAAGAATAGATTCTATTTATCAAAACATAGAAACAAGTCAAGGAATTAAGCTTAGTGGTGACGGCAAAAGCATTATGCTTGAAGAAAGTGTTACCGATGGTTATGTGATATTGAAACCACAATATTCTCAATCTCCGTTCAATGAAGGACTTCCATCATGGAACGGAACTGCTCCAGATGATTACAGTTCATTTAAAGTTCAAATGCGTTTTCCATATAACGGCAGCTGGTCACCCTGGCTTACTGTTGGATATTGGAAATCAAATATTTGGGGAAGTTATTCAAAGCCCAGTTATGGAGGCGGGTATATTGATTACGATAATGCAAAATTATATTCGTACCAAAGCTCGTGGCAATTTAAAGTTATTTTTACTCGTACATCTGCTTCGCAACCCTCACCAACAATAAATAAGCTTAGTTTTTTTGTAAGTGACAGCAGAACTACAACATCAGTTAATATAACAAATATTGTAAATGATAATCCTGCAGCAGTTTTTATCCCAACAACTTTTATATATCAATATGATGTTGACCCTGGTATCGGTGGAGATATATGTTCGCCAACTTCAGTTTCAATGATTTTAAAAAGCTGTGGTATTAGTGTAGATCCTCAGCAATTTGCTCTTGATAATTATGATACCAATTTTAGAATGTTCGGAATTTGGCCAAGAGTAGTTCAAAATGCATTTGAATACGGGTTGGATGGCGCTGTTACGCGATACAGAACCTGGAGCGAAGCACGTGAAGTATTAGCAAATGGCGGAAGAATTTCAATGTCTGTTGGACCTCCATTATATCAGGGTCATTTAATGATGCTTGCAGGTTTTACAAGTGATGGAAGACCAATTGTTCACGATCCGGCTAAAAAAAGCGGTTATTCTTATATCTTTAACAAAAGTGATTTATCAGAATCATGGTTTAATAAAGGCGGAGTTGCATATACTTTTTATCTTCCTGATAGTGTTACAACAGCAGTTGAAAATTCTAAAGAATTTATAACAGCAGATAATTATCAACTTTATCAAAACTATCCGAACCCATTTAACCCAACTACAAATATATTATTTGCACTTCCGCAAGCAGGTAATACAAAACTTACTATTTATGATATACTCGGAAGGGAAGTGGCTGTTTTGGTTAATGATTATCTTGAGGCAGGTACTCACTCAACCTTGTTTAATGCAAAAGATTTATCAAGCGGAATTTATATCTACAGAATTGAATCGGGAAGTTTTACTCAAGCTAAAAGTATGACATTATTAAAATAATGTCATACCTTTTTAATTCTAATTATCAAAGATATTAAGCTCCCTGTTTTATAGGTTCCTGTTTCTTGTCTTTATGAAATTTAAATAATTTATAGTTGAAGCTGTCACTTAATGCTTGAAAGCTTGCTTCAATAATATTTTCAGAAACACCAACTGTTGTCCATGTATCGTCGGTATCACTTGATTCAATCATTACTCTTACCTTGGCGCTTGTTCCGTCTGATCCATCTAAAACACGTACTTTATAATCAATAAGTTTTGTTGAGGAAATTTCAGGATAAAATCTCATTAAGGCTTTACGTAAGGCATTATCAAGGGCATTAACCGGTCCATCGCCGTCAGAAGCTGTGTGTTCGATTTCACCGTCAACTTTTAATTTTAAAACCGCTTCGGAATAGGATTTACCTAAAATATCAGAAACCACGTTTACCTTTGAATCCAACACTTCAAAGAATGGAGTGAACTCACCTAATTCGGAGCGAAGAATTAATTCAAATGATGCTTCGGCGCCGTCGTACTGTAAACCTGAATGTTCAAGATCTTTAATATGATTAACAATTCTTTTACTTATTTCTTTATCATCAGTTAAATCGATTCCAAGTTCTTTTGCTTTATATCTTATATTGCTCTGCCCGGAAAGATCGGAAACAAGAACCCGTTGTTTATTTCCTACAAGTTCCGGTGAGATGTGTTCGTACATTCTGCTGTTTTTTAAAACCGCACTAACATGTATTCCTCCTTTATGTGCAAAAGCAGATTTACCTACGAACGCCGCTCTTGTGTTTGGAACAAGATTCATCAACTCATAAACAAAGTTTGATAGGGAAGTAAGATGTTCAAGATTAACATCCTGAGTAAATTCTTCATTCAATTTTAATTTTAGGTTTGGAATAATACTGCAAAGATTTGCATTGCCGCATCTTTCCCCAACTCCGTTTATAGTTCCCTGAACATGAACTGCGCCTGCATTGATAGCCGCAAGTGAATTTGCAACTGCTAAATCACTATCGTTATGGGTATGAATGCCGAGTTTTATATTTAATTGTTTTTTAAGATCACTGACAATAGTGAATATTTCATCAGGCAATGTACCGCCGTTTGTATCACACAAAACAATTATATCTGCTCCACCTCGTTCGGCGGCTTGTAACATTTTTATAGCAAACGCCGAATCATCTTTATAACCATCAAAAAAATGTTCGGCATCATAAATAATTCTTCTTCCATGTGATTTAAGAAAACTTACTGATTTAAAAATCAGTTCTTCGTTTTCAACATCAGTCAATCCTAAACCTAACTCTGAATGAAGTCGCCAGGTTTTTCCAAAAATAGAAATTGCAGGGGTTTCTGCTTTAAGCAATGCCTGTAAGTTAGGATCATTATCTATATTATTTAGTGCACGGGCTGTTGAACCAAAAGCGCACAACTGGGCATTGTTAAACTTAGCTGACTTTGCTTTTTGAAAAAATTCCTCATCACGCGGATTGCTACCCGGCCAGCCGCCTTCAATTACATCAATGCCAAACTCATCAAGTTTGTGCGCAATAAGTAACTTATCCTGTACAGAAAGATTTATAGCTTCTCCCTGTGTTCCGTCCCTTAATGTCGTGTCGAAAAGTTCTATTTTATTATTCATAGTAATTGCAATTATTTTGTTATCTAAATTCTGATTTAATTAAACTGATTTCTTAGGCTATCATTCCTGATTTTCTTGCAAACTCAAAAAGATTTCCAGCTTCAATAATCGGCAGAATATCTCCCAACGGATTTAAAGTGTATTTTTTTTTTGTTGTATGATTAATCAATTTATTCTCATCAAGCAGAATTTCAACTTCGTCATTTGTAGAAATAACATTGTTTAATTTATCTTTTGATTCATAAGGGACTACAAAACCGCCGTCAACAGAATTTCTATAAAAAATTCTTGCATAAGATTCTGCTACAATAATTTTTGCACCCGCTTTCATAAGGGCAAACGGAGCGTGTTCACGCGATGAACCGCATCCAAAGTTAGAACCGCCGATGATAATTGAATATTCCGAAAACATTTCTTTCGATTTTACAAAAGGAATGTTTCCTTCAGGTAACCCTGATTCTTTTGGAGGCACGCTTGAGAGAGCATATTTTCCGTAAAGTTGTGATTCTTTCGGATCGTCCAAACTATAAACAAGATGTTCAGCCGGGATAATCTGATCTGTATCTACATTATCACCAAGCACGAACGCTTTTCCTTTTATTGATTTTTCCATTTTATTATTCGTTTAATTTGTTTTAAAAATAATTTCTTGGGTCTGTAATTACTCCGTTCAAAGCAGATGCTGCTACTGTTAATGGTGAAGCAAGATAAACTGCTGATTTTTTACTCCCCATTCTACCCGGAAAATTTCTATTTGTTGTTGATATAATTACTTCGTTATCCTGTGCTCTTCCAACCGTATCCATCGGTCCGCCAAGGCAAGCAGCACATGAAGATTGAGCAATAACACAACCTGATTTTTCAAATATGTCTTTAAGTGAAACTCCGGAAATAGTTTCTTCTTCAAGTTGTTTAGCGATGGCAGTACTTGCCGGTACAATAAAGGTGGAAACTTTCACTTCGTTTCCGAATAATATATTAGCAGCAGAAACAAAATCGCTTAACTTTCCACCGGTGCATGAGCCGATATAACATTTTGTAAGTTTTGTTCCGCTTACGTTGTGAACAGTATCAACGTTATCGGGACTATGGGGTTTTGCAACCAAAGGAACAAAATCATTTGCATTGTACTGATATTTTTTTATGTATTTTGCATCGGCATCACTTTTAAACAATTCGTATTCTTTGTTTGATCTTTCTTTTATATAATCTTCAATAACTTTATCAGCCTCAATAATTCCGTTCATAGCTCCGGCTTCAATTGCCATATTTGTTAATGTCATTCTTTCATCAACTGAAAGAGAGAAGATCGCGCTGCCGTTAAATTCAAGTGCTCTGTAAGTTCCGCCGTTGGTTGTAATATCACCCAAAACTCTTAGAATAAGATCTTTAGCTGTAACAAATTTTGGTAGCTCTCCTTCAAAAGTGAACAGGAGAGATTCGGGTACTTTTTCCCAAATTTTTCCTGTTCCAAGAATAAATGCCGCATCTGTATTTCCAACTCCGGTTGAAAACATTCCAAATGCACCTGATGTACATGTGTGTGAATCGGTTCCAAATAAAATTGTTCCGGGAATGTTATATCCTTCCTCTGCAAGTGCAATGTGACAAACACCTTTATATCTGTCGGTTCCAACATCATAATAATTTGGGATGTCATACTCTTTTGCAAAAGCTCTTAGTATATCTACATTTCTGTTTGCGTGCGGATTTTTTGTAAAGATATAGTGATCAGGAAATATTACAAGTTTTTGTTTATCCCAAACTTTAGCTTTTTCACCGAATTCATTTTTCCAGATTCCTATTGTTGGTGGTCCGCAAACATCGTGTGTCATAAGAACATCAACATTAAGCCAGATGTTTTCTCCCGGTGTAACACTTTTTTTGTCTGCTCCTTTGGCAAGTATTTTTTCTGTTATCGTCATTTCCATTATAATTTATTCCTTTTCCTTATATCGCTTGTGAAATATCAGACAAAGAAGAGTGATTGACCAAATTGTCTTCTTTATCTTTCAAGTAATTTTGATAAATGTTTATACAACTAATAAAAGCTTTACCGCTTGCTTCAATTACATCTGTTGAAATACCTCTGCCGGAAAAATATTTTTCATCTTCTCTGATTCTGACAATCACTTCACCCAAAGCTTGCCTACCGGATGTGATTGATCTGACCTGATAAGATTCAAGATTAAGTTTTAAATCCAGAGCACGTTCGATAGCTTTAAAGCAGGCATCAACAGCTCCATCTCCGGTTGCAGATTCCTGGTAGTAATCACCGCCTTTTCTAATTTTGACTGTTGCAGTAGGCAGATGGTTTGTTCCCATACTTGCATGCATATATTCAAGTTCATACTGTTCACATTTTATATTTGCAAAGCTATCTCCCATAATAAAGCGCAGGTCATCATCAAATATTTCTTTTTTCTTATCAGCAAGAGCAATAAATTTTTCATAAATATCATTTAGTTCTTTTTCACCTAATGTATAACCAATTTCAGATAATCTTGCCTTTAATCCATGTTTGCCGGAATGTTTACCAAGAACAATTTTAGTTTTTGGAAAACCTACGGTTTGGGGCAACATAATTTCATAAGTATTTCTATCCTTCAGCACTCCATCCTGATGAATACCGGCTTCGTGTGCAAAAGCATTATCGCCAACAATCGCTTTATTTGGTTGAACAATTATTCCTGTGAAAGAAGAAACCATTTTGCTTGTATTATAAATCTCCTCCGTATTGATGTCTGTATATAAGCCAAGTAAATTTTTCTTAACTTTAAGAGCCATTACAATTTCTTCAAGAGAAGCGTTGCCAGCTCTTTCTCCGATTCCGTTTATAGTGCATTCAACCTGTCTTGCGCCGTTTATAACTCCGCTTAAAGAATTAGCAACCGCAAGCCCAAGATCATTATGGCAGTGAACACTAAGTATAACTTTATCAATATTTTTCACAGTTTGTTTTATATGTCTGAATATTTTTCCATACTCTTCAGGCAAAGTATAACCGGTTGTATCGGGTACATTGATAGTTGTTGCACCGGCTTCAATTGCGGCTTCGATAACATCACATAAATAATTAATATCTGTTCTTCCGGCATCTTCAGTTGAAAACTCAACATCATCGGTAAAGGTTCTTGCTAATGCTACAGCATCCTGAGTCATTTTAGAAACTATTTTTCTTTTATCTGATAAAGATCTCCCGTAAGAATCATTAGAAAATTTACCAAGTATGTGGATATCTGAAGTTCCTATGAATGTATGAATTCTGAATTTATCTGCTTCTTTAAGAGCATTATAGGCAGAAAGAATATCCTGCTCTTTAGCGCGTGCAAGTCCCGCCACAACACAATTAACTTCTGTGGCAATAGCTTTAACAGCATCAAATTGTGAAGGAGAGGATATCGGAAATCCTGCTTCGATAATGTCAACATTAAGCCTCTGGAGCTGTCTTGCAATTTCAATTTTTTCAAAAACAGTTAATGATGCTCCCGGAGACTGCTCTCCGTCTCTTAATGTGGTATCGAATATTAAAACTTTTTTATCGTCCATTTTTTATTCTTTTATTTTAAGTTAATGAGTAGAAATGCTGATTGCCTGTTCTTCAAAAATTATGTTGAAGTTTTCAACTATAAGATCTTTCATCATAGTCGTTGTTACAACAACATCACCTGGCTGTGCTATATCATTAGTTCTGTATCCTGCATCTAAAGTTCTCGAAATAGCTTCTTCAATTAACTCTGCAGTTTTGTTCATCTGTAAAGAGTGAACAAACATCAAAGCGATGGAATCAATTGTAGCAACAGGATTGGCTTTATTCTGTCCGGCAATATCCGGCGCGCTTCCGTGTACGGGTTCATAAAGTGCATATTTAGTTCCAAGGCTTGCCGATGGAAGCATTCCAAGACTACCTGTTATCATTCCGCCAATATCGCTTAAAATATCTCCGAACATATTTTGAGTTAATATAACGTCAAATTGTTTTGGGTTGCGTACGAGTTGCATTGCAGCATTATCAACATACATATGTTCGAGTTTAACATCGGGATAATCTTTGCTGATATTTACAACAATTTTTCTCCAGAACTGTGAAGTTTCGAGTACGTTTGCCTTATCAACGGAATGGAGTTTCTTTTTTCTTTTTGATGCAACTTCAAAAGCATAATGTGCAATTCTTTCTACTTCATTCTTTGTGTAGATCATTGTATTAAAACCTTTTTCATCGTCAACACCGCGTGGCTCACCAAAGTAAACGTCTCCCGTTAATTCTCTTAAGATTAAGATATCTGTTCCTTCAAGTACATCAGCTTTTAATGATGAAGCATCAAGCAAAGCTTTATAAACTTTTGCAGGACGAATATTAATAAATAATCCAAGTGATTTACGAAGTTTTAATAAAGCAGCTTCAGGTTTCATTTTGCTCGGCAATAAATCCCACTTTGTTCCACCTACCGCACCAAGTAACACTGCATCCGAATCATAACAAGCTTGAAGAACTTCATCGGTAAGCGGGTTTCCGTATTTGTCATAAGAACTTCCGCCAACCAAATATTCATTAACTTTAAATTTTATGTTAAACTTTTCACCGACTACTTTTAAAACATCAACTGCTGCGGATGTAACTTCCGGTCCGATACCATCACCCGGTAATAAAGCTATTTTGAAACTCATACACCAACCTCTTCCTTTTTCGATTTCTCAAATATCCAGCTCATCATACTTCTTAATTTTGCACCAACAATTTCAATTGGATGATTTTTAGTCTCTTCTCTTAGCTTGTTCATATTTTTTTGTCCGCTGTTGTATTCATCAAGCCATTCCTTTGCAAATTTACCTGATTGAACTTCAGATAAAATTTCCTTCATCGCTTTTTTTGATTCTGCATTTATAACTCTTGTCCCTCTTGACATTCCGCCGTATTCAGCAGTATCACTTACAGAATAATTCATTCTTGACAATCCGCCTTCGTAGTATAGATCAACAATTAATTTCATTTCATGTAAACATTCAAAGTAAGCAAGTTCAGGCGGGTAACCTGCATCAACCAGAGTTTCAAATCCGGCTTTAATTAATTCTGCTGAACCTCCGCATAAAACAGCCTGCTCACCAAAAAGATCTGTTTCGGTTTCATCTTTAAAATTAGTTTCAATAACTCCGGCTTTTGTTCCACCAATACCTTTTGCCCATGCAAGTGCAACTTCTTTTGTATTACCGGAATGATCGTTATGAACAGCGATTAAGCAAGGAACTCCTCTTCCTTCAAGATAAGTTCTTCTAACGAGATGCCCGGGACTTTTAGGCGCGATCATCATTACATTAACATCAGCAGGAGGAACGATTTGTTTGTAATGAATATTGAATCCATGTCCGAATGCCAGAGTGCTTCCGGATTTTAAATATGGAGCAATTTCATTATCATAAACTTGTTTTTGAACCTGATCCGGCAGGAGAATCATAATTATGTCACCCCATTTAACTGCTTCACTAACTGTTTTAACTTCCAGACCGGCGTTCACAGCCATTTCCCATCTTGCGCTTTCTTTTCTTAATCCAACACAAACATTCAGTCCACTGTCTTTAAGATTTAATGAGTGTGCATGACCCTGGCTTCCGAAACCAAGTATTGCAATTTTTTTATCTTCCAATAAACTTAAGGAAGCGTCACTGTCATAATAAACTTTCATTTTATTTCCTGTTTTTGATTTTTTAATGTTATTCTTTTTTATTGTCTTTCGTTTGTTCACCTCTTTTTAAAGCAACAGTGCCACTGCGGGCCATTTCTTTAATGCCGTATGCTTCAAGAACGTTTACCGCAGTCTCTATTTTATCAGGAGGTCCGGTAATCTCCAAGGTGATAGTTTTGCTGTTTATATCTACAACATTACTGCGGAAGATATCACTGACACTTATTATATCTGCACGGTTGCCTTTTTGATAATAAACAGTAATTAATGCTAATTCTCTTTCTACTCTTGGTTGTTCGGAGAGATCAACAACTTTAATTGTGTCGATCAATCTGTTTAATTGTTTAACAACCTGCTCAATTATTTTTTCTTCGCCTTCAGTTACGATAGTCATTCTTGATATTTCGGGAGTTTCAGTTTCACCGATTGAAAGACTGTGAACATTAAATCCTTTACCGCTAAACATTGTAACAACGCGGTTAAATGTTCCAAACTGATTTTCTACAAGAACTGAAATTGTGTGTTTCATTTGTTATGTCATCTCCTTTGGATCAAGACGTTTTGTTATCATCTCTTTTAAAGTTGCGCCTGAAGGAATGATAGGAAATACCATATCTTCTTTTACAACTTTAAATTCTATTAAGACCGGACCATCATTAATTAAAAGAGCTTCATCCAAAATAGAATCAACCTCTTCCGGTTTTGAAGTTGAGAATGATTTCAGCCCAAGGGCTTCGCCAAGCTTACAGAAATCAGGATTACTTTCACCAAGATTTGTAAAACTGAATTTTTCAGCATGAAATAATTCCTGCCATTGTCTTACCATCCCCAAAAAACTGTTATTCATAATAATGAATTTTATTGGCAGCTTGTTATAAACTGCTGTTATTAATTCCTGCATATTCATCTGGAAACCACCGTCTCCGCTAATTGAAATTACAGGCCTGTCTTTGATTGCAAATGCAACGCCTATTGAGGCTGGAACAGAAAATCCCATCGTTCCTAATCCACCGCTCGTTATATGAGAACGCGGATGATTAAACTTATAATGTTGTGCTGTCCACATTTGATGTTGACCAACATCGGTTACAATAACTGCTTCGCCTTTTGTAAATTCATTAAGGCGATCAAGAACAAATTGTGTCCTCAGTTTGCCATCCCGATTTTCATAATCAAGTGGACATTCCTCTTTCCATTTTTCAATTTGTGCCCACCATTCGCTAAGATCCGGAGGGGAAGTCATCTCTGATGCAAGTTCTGCAAGTACATGTTTTACGTCTCCAACAATTGGAAGATCAACAATAACATTTTTATCTATACAGGTTGGATCAATATCAACATGAATTTTGTAAGCATTGGTTGCAAATGAATCAACTTTACCTGTTACTCTGTCATCAAATCTGGCACCAAGTGATACAAGAACATCGCAATTATTTACAGCCTGATTTGCCCAGTAAGTTCCATGCATTCCAAGCATTCCAAGAGACTGAGACTCAGTCATTGGAAAAGCTCCAAGTCCTTGCAAAGTCATCGTAACGGGAATATTATTTTCTTTTACAAGGAGCTTTAATTCCCGATCCCCGCCGGACATAATAACGCCACCGCCAACATAGAATAATGGGCGCTTTGCTTTCTTTATAATATCTGCTGCTTTTTTAATTTGATTTTGATGACCGAGAACAGTTGGTTTGTAACCACGCATTTCTATTTTGTCAGGGTACTCAAATTCACAAACAGAGTTTATAACATCTTTGGGAAGATCGACAAGTACAGGTCCGGGTCTTCCGGAGTTAGCAATATAAAATGCTTTTTTTATTATAGTAGCTAATTCATTTACATCTCTTACAAGAAAATTATGCTTTGTTATCGGTCTTGTTATTCCAACGATATCAGCTTCCTGAAACGCATCATTACCGATAAGATGAGTAGCAACCTGTCCGGTAAACACAACTATTGGAACTGAATCCATATACGCATCTGCTATTCCGGTAACAGTATTTGTTGCCCCGGGTCCAGAGGTTACTAACACAACTCCGGTTTTTCCTGTTGCCTTAGCATAACCTTCAGCCATATGTGTTGCGCCCTGTTCGTGTCTTACAAGAATATGTTTTAGGAAATCAACATCATAAAGTTTTTCATACAGTTTAAGAACAGCCCCTCCGGGATAACCGAAAATCAGTTCAACTTTTTCTTGTCGCAGACATTCAAAAAATATCTCTGCTCCAGAAAGTAAGGGTTTTTGTTCTTTCATATCATTTCCTTTCTTGTTTCTTTTATTACTGGAATCTTTAGTATTGCACCTGTATTAGCCGAGGTTACCATTTGAGAATATCTGCCGAGATATCCTTTTATAATTCTCGGTTCAAAATCAGGTAACAAATCGAGTCTGTTATTAATTTCTTCATTGCTTAGATTGACGGATAATATTTTATTAGGAATATCTATAGTTATTAGATCACCATTTTGTAAAGCGGCAATTGGTCCCTTCTCAGCAGCTTCGGGGGAAACGTGACCAATGCAAGCGCCTCTTGTTCCGCCGGAAAAACGTCCATCAGTTATTAATGCAACTTTATCTCCAAGTCCCATTCCCATAATTGCGCTGGTAGGGGAAAGCATTTCCGGCATACCGGGTCCGCCTTTTGGTCCCTCATATCTTATAACAACAACATCGCCTTCTTGCACTTCTTTGTTTGATATTCCAGCCAAAGCTTCATCCTGCGAATTATAAATTCTTGCGGGACCTGTATGAACAATCATTGCGGGATTTACGGCGGCTGTTTTTACAACCGAACCATTTGGAGCTAAGTTTCCAAACAGTACTGCAAGTCCGCCTTTATTTAAAAACGGATTATCAACAGTTTTAATTACATTCTTATTTTTTATTTCAACACTGGAAATATTTTCACCCAGAGTTTTACCTGTTACGGTTGGACGTGAAAGATCAAGTACGCCATCAAGTTTTGAAAGTTCATTTAATATGGCTGAAATTCCACCTGCGGCATCAACATCTTCCATATGAACATTTTTTGTTGCAGGACTAACTTTACAGATATAAGGGACTTTCTCAGCTAATTCATTAAGCTCATGTAAATCAAATTCCATTTCAGCTTCGTTGGCAATTGCAAGTGTGTGAAGAACTGTGTTTGTACTTCCGCCCATTGCCATATCTAAAGCAAATGCGTTAAGAAAGGTTTCTCTTGAAAGTATATCGCGTGGTTTAATATCATTTTCAACCAGGTAGAGAATTTGTTTGCCAGCTTGTTTTACAAGTTCTTTTCGCTTTGGATCAATTGCCAGAATGGAGCCGTTGCCCGGGAGTGCAAGTCCTAATGCTTCCATCAAACAGTTCATTGAGTTTGCTGTGAACATACCGGAGCAGGAACCGCAGGACGGGCAACCAAAATCTTCAAGTTCTTTTAATTCATTTTCATCTATTTTACCGGATTGATATTCACCAACACCTTCAAATACGGAAATTAAATCTACTTTTTTACCTGAAGGAGTAAGACCGGATTTCATAGGTCCGCCGGAAATGAAAATAACAGGAATGTTAACACGAACAGCAGCCATTAACATGCCAGGTACAATTTTATCGCAGTTAGGAATACAAACTATTCCATCAAGACGATGAGCTTCAACGACCGTTTCCACGCTATCGGCAATAAGTTCACGGCTTGCGAGGGAATATCGCATACCAATGTGTCCCATAGCAATTCCGTCATCAACACCAATAGTATTAAACTCGAAAGGAACGCCGCCTGCTTCCCGTATGGCTTCTTTTACAATCTTGCCAAATTCCTGCAGATGAACATGTCCGGGTATAAGATCAATGTAAGAATTGCATACTCCGATGAAAGGTTTTTTGAAATCTTCATCGCTTTTTATTACACCTGTGGCTTTTAATAAACTTCTGTGTGGAGCTTTATCAAAACCTTTTTTTATTAAGTCAGATCGCACAATTACCTCTGAATGATTAATAATTACTAATCTTCAGATATAAATCAGGGATTCGGTCAATCCTTGATCTTGCTATTTAATTTTACTTTTAATTTTTGTTCGATTCAGGGATTGACCTTTATGTATTAGCTTAGGATAATTCCTAGTAGGCTAATAATAATCGAAATCCCTATAATGATATCTAAAGAAAGGACACTAATTAAATTCAACACTACAATGCGATTGTTGCTATGGGGTGAAGCAACTATTAGACTTGTGGTTCTATTTTTTATCGTGTTGTACATGTGTTGTTCAATGTTGGTTTCGAATATAAAGGGAGTTATCCGGTTTGTCAAGATATTTTTTAGAATATCACAAATTCTTAACAATAAGATGTACTATCAATCAAATATTTGAATTTTTATGCAAGATCACATTTTGTTATTAAAAATTAATTCCTATTTAAAGTAAAGTTTAAATCATTTATTTCGTATTAAAAATATGGTCGTTTATAAAAATCTTTATAAGTCAAAATTGGCGATAAAGCAAAAAACCACATTCAATAAGATTATATTAGATAAAAGAAATTATTTTATTTCTGTTTTGAATCGGAAGTGAAAAATTAATTTTACAATTTATTAAATAATTTAGTTTTGTAGAGAAATTTGTATGTACGAATATCTAACAAAAGGATTCTTTGCACAGGTCCCAGGGATGATGGAAGAGCTTTGTAAGGATGAATTAATCGAAATTGGCGCTTCTGATGTTGAAGTAACGTACAGAGGTGTTTATTTCAAATCCGATTTATCTACTCTGTATAAAATTAATTATACATCACGATTAATTTCTCGTGTTCTTGCCCCTCTAATAACGTTTCACTGCAACAACACAAATGTTTTAATCAAAACCGCAAAAAAAATACATTGGGAAGATTTTTGTTCGATTGAAAAAACTTTTGCGATTAGTTCTTCTGTGGCAAAAAGTAATATCACAAATTCTTTGTATGCTTCTCAATGTTTAAAGGATGCAATAGCAGATTACTTTAGAGAAAAATATGGTAAACGACCGAATGTGGAAACAGTAAATCCGGATGTTCGCCTTAATCTCCACATTGAAAAAGATACGGCAGTTATAAGTCTTGATACTTCAGGCGAATCTTTGCATAAACGTGGTTACCGGTTACTTGCAGGCGAAGCGCCAATGCAGGAAACTCTTGCTGCGGCAATTGTAAGATTAAGTAAATGGAATGGAGAAAATCCTTTGTGGGATCCAATGTGCGGATCAGGGACAATACTTTGCGAAGCATTAATGCACTACTGTAAAATTCCGGCGCAATATCTTCGCAAGAATTTTGGATTTTCTAATTTACCTGATTTTGATCATAAAGAATGGGTAAAGGTGAAATCACAATGTGATTTGCATATTCGTCCATTACCAAAAGGAAAAATTTCAGGAAGCGATAAATCTCAAAGGATTTTAGAAGTAGCAAAGAATAATCTTTCCCGCCTTCCTTATTCTGATGCAGTTGAATTAAAATGTCATCCTTTTCAACACGTTAAGGAATTTAAAGACGGAACTATAATTGTAAATCCGCCATACGGAATAAGGTTGGGTGAGATTGAAGAAGTGCGTTTGCTTTATAAGGAATTGGGTGATTTTATAAAAACAAATTGTATCGGCACTTCAGCATTTATTTATACAGGCGATCCATCACTACGTAAATCAATTGGTCTTAAAACTTCTAAAAGAATTCCGCTTGTAAATGGAAAACTAGAAGGAGTTCTCTTTCAAATTGATAGCTATGAAGGAAGTAAAAAGAAAAAATATGTAGAGTAATATAATAATGTTGGTAACCGCGCTGTAATAGGGTGTGTCGCTCGTTTGTTTCAGATAGTTAATTTTGATTAATTTTTTTTAAAATGCAATTACTAAATAAATTAAAACTGTTTTAATAAGAATTTTTTATTTAACAGGCAGCAATTATGAAAAAAATATTATTTTTTGCGTACTCTGTTGTTTTAATTGTTATTGTAAGCATTGAACATTCTTTTCCGCAAGTTTTTATAAATCAAGCCGGGTATATAAATAATCTGCCCAAGTACTTCTTCACAAATTCAGTAGCGGATAGTTTTTATATAATTGAAACCTCAACGTCTTCAGTTGTTTATCGAAACGAACTTTCATTTTATGTTTCTAATGATGCTGCAACAGGAACGACGCTTTATCGAGGAGATTTTTCGGATTTAAATCAGGGCGGAAATTACTTTATCCTTCTTAGCAATAATGATTCTTCTTATATGTTTAATGTTTCTAAAAATGCCCTTGAGGATGCATATAAAAAATCTTTAAAGGGATTTTATTTCCAAAGATGTGGAATTACTCTTGAACAAAATTATGCGGGTGTTTATAAGCATCCTGCTTGTCATCTTGCCGATGCAAATTATCATTCAACAACAAACGAAACAGGGCAAAAAGAAACTACAGGTGGCTGGCATGATGCCGGTGATTATGGAAAATATGTTGTAAATGCTGGAATAACAGTCGGTACTTTATTAATGGCTTATGAAATGTTTCCAGGAAAATTTAATCAGGATAATCTAAATATTCCGGAGAGTCAAAATGGTATCCCTGATATTTTGGATGAAGTAAGATTTGAGCTTGAATGGTTATTTAAAATGCAGAATGAAAACGGCGGAGTTTATTTTAAAGTAACACGCGAACAGTTTGCTCCAATTATTCAACCGCAGAATGATACCGGTACAAGATATATTTATATTATATCAAGTACCGCCACCGGAGATTTTGCGGCAATGATGGCAAGAGCATCAAGAATTTATAAAGATATTGATACTTCATTTGCCAATAAATGTTTAAGTGCATCTATACTTGCTTGGAACTATTTATCGGCACATCCTTCTATTATACCTGCGGGAGGATTTAAAAATCCTTCTGGAACCGCAACGGGGGAATATGGTGATGGCAATGATTCAGATGAACGTCTTTGGGCTGCTGCTGAACTTTTTAATTCAACGGGGGAATTGACTTATAAAAATTATTTTGAATTACATTACTCATCCGGTGAAATAATAAATTCAACTATGGGATGGGCTAATGTTAAAGACCTTGCACAGTTAACTTATCTTACAAGTATACAGGCAACAGCATCATCAACAGTTAAAACACAAATAAAAAATGCTCTTGTCAGTTATTCTAATTCACTTGTTAATAGATCAGCATCAAATGGGTTTGGAATAGCAATAAATCCCGGCGAATACAACTGGGGTTCAAATTCTGATGTTTTAAATAAAGCAATACTTTTAATCTATGCTTACGAACAAACTAAAAACAGTAACTATTTTGATATTGCATTATCACAACTAAATTATATTCTTGGTGTAAATGCGCATAACATTTCTTTTATAACCGGTGTTGGAACAAAGTCGGTTATGCATCCGCATCACCGTCCATCCTGGTCGGATAATATTACAGATCCTGTCCCAGGATTGATGGCGGGGGGACCAAATCAATATTTAAATGATGATGTTTTGCAAAATACATTTAATAGTTCAACACCGCCTGCTTTGTGTTATGTTGATATAGCCGATAGCTATGCTTCGAATGAGATTTGTATAAACTGGAACGCACCATTAGTATTTGTTCTTGGATATTTTAATGGCGAAGGAATTACTTCTGTTAATGAGCAAGGATCACTTACATTTCCACAGTTCTATAAACTTGAACAAAATTTTCCAAACCCGTTTAATCCATCAACAAAAATAAGATATACAGTTTCCACTAAGCAGACGGTTTTATCGGCAAACGATGGAAATACAAATGGAGTGTTTGTGACTCTTAAAATTTATGATTTGCTTGGTAATGAAATAGTAACACTTATTAGTGAAAAAAAAGCCCCGGGATTTTATGAAGTAGAATTTAATCCTACGGATAATATACGGAATCCATCATCAGGGATTTATTTTTATCAAATTAGAATGGATGGATTTACACAAACCAAAAAAATGGTTTATTTGAAATAAGCTGATAAATTCGAGCTAAGGTAATATTGAATTTTTATTTACTTCTTTTATCCAACCTGAAAATGGAGTAACCAAAGGCATTCCGGCAATTCTTCCACCAAATCCCATTAATCTGTGTACAAACATTGGAATGTTTGAAGTCTTGATTTGCTCAATTGCGCCGTTATAAATTTTTACATTATTTTTTTCTGCGAAATATGCCGTAGTACTTTTTAACTGATCTGTTAATCTGTTAGAACGAAGTTTTTCTCTTAATTGTGTCTTAACTGAATCGAAAGCTAGTTTAAGTGAATCGTTGCTATCCTTTTTTTCAATAACCTGTATAATTGTGTATGCATTGTTTCTTTGTATTGGTCCATACACTTCATTTAGATTCAAATCCACAGCAGTTTTTCCTAAATCACCAAGCAGTAAAATAGGTTTTAAACCAGTCTCGCCATTGCCATTAACTAAAGGGTCAGTCATTCCATATTCTTTTACAATAGCGCCAAAATCTTTTCCTTCTTTCAATAAGTTAAGGATTGAGGATACTTCATCCAGGTCTTTTAGTGTTACCAATCTTATATTAATTAATTTAATGTTGGAAGCATTTACAAATTCATTGAGATAATAATCATGAATATCACTATCAGTTATTTTGATAGAATCCAAAACCGAATTAAAATAAAATTGGGCGAGATATTTTTCCCGCCACTTAGATAAATCTTCACGTACCGAAGCATTTAAATTTAATCCCTGCTTATAACCTTCTTGAGTGATTAATTCATTCTCAACAAACTGTTTTACCCGACGGTTAAGTTTCTGCAAGATCAAGAGTGAGTCTAATTTATCAACACTAAATCCATCAAAAGCTAATTGGCTTAAAAAAGATTCTATGTTAATATTTTTGTTATTTAAAGAGAAAAGGGTTTTGGTTAAGTCATTGTTAGATGTGGCGGTTAAAATATTTTTAAAATCTGCTTCACTAAGTTCAAAATAATTTACAATGTCTTTAGTTATTTGCCTGTTCTTCATTCTATCCCATACCAAATTAAAAGTTAATTTAAATGATTCGGGTTTTATATCAATTTTTACACCTGTTAGAAGTTCCTTTCTGTATTCTTTATATCTGTTTTCAACTCGTCTTTCTTTAATGGTTTTATTCATATCCTCAATAAATTTCTTATCATTTAAATCAATGGGTACAAAAACTTTATTCTTAATCCTGAAAATTACCCAGCCAATCTCACTTTTAATTGGAAGTGTGAATTGATTTGTGTTAAGTGAGTAAAGGGAATCTTCTATATCTTCATCCAGTAAAGAACCCAATGAAACTTCCATATCCTTTGATGTGAGGTTTGAACTGGATGAAAAAACCGAATCAAAATTGTTTGTGGATTTTATTTGATTATAAAAATTGAAAATATTTACAGAATCATTTGTAGATATCATTTGAGTATTAAGTTTAGCTTGTGATTTCATAATACCTGAATTAATATCATTCGCAGATAATTTTACTTTATCTTCAACTTCTTTTTTAAATAGAGCATCCCGTACATACAATTCTTCGATTGGTTTGAAAAAGAAATTAAACTTTTCCGTTGTTCCTATCCCGAGTTGTTCTGCTTCATTTGCCCATAATTTTTCGGCAATCCATGAATAAAGAAAATCATACTTAATCGAATCAGGATACATGTATTTATCTTCCGGCACGTAAGGAGAAAGTTCAAACCTCAGTTTGAAATCTTTAGCTGTTATTTTGTCATTCCCAACTTGCGCAACAACGGAATGTTCATCCTGTGCAAACAAATTCAAATTGATTATTGCAACTATAAATATGATTAAGTATGATCGCATTTTTTTATTCTTGTTATTTTAGATTAAACATTTCTTTCAACTTAATATCTTCCGACGAACTTCCAATCAAAACCTCAAACTCGCCGCTTTCTGCCTTCCAGTTTTTGGTAGAAGGATCAAAAAATGAAAGGGCTTTTTCATCAAGTTCAAATTCAATTGTTTTTTCTTCACCCGGATTTAAACTTACTTTTTTAAATCTCTTTAATTCTTTTACGGGTCTATCAATTGACGATTTCACATCGTTTATATAAAGCTGTGCTATTTCTTCGCCTTTTACTTTTCCGGTATTCTTTAAATTAAAACTTACAATTAAGTTACTATTACCTGGCATTTCGTTCGATGACAATTTTAATCCGCCGTATTCAAATGTTGTATAAGATAATCCGTAACCAAAAGGGAACAAAGGTTCTATTTTATTTTTTTCGAAGTGTCTGTATCCTACATAAATTCCATCTTTGTATCTTGTTGTTCCATTTTCCTTCATATAAGTATTGTAAGCTGAACAATCTTCCCATCTTTTGGGAAATGTTATCGGTAATTTACCCGAAGGATTTGTTTCTCCGAGTAATATTTCTGCAATTGCATTTCCTGCTTGTTCACCTGCAAACCAGGCTTCAATTAACCCGTCAACATCATTCAACCATTTATCCATTAAAACAGGGGAGCCTGTTGTTAGGACAACAATCGTATTTTTATTTACACCAGATATTTCTTTTATCAAATCATCCTGATCGCTTGGAAGGTCAAGATTTTTTCTGTCATATCCTTCACTTTCATAAGTGTAATTTGTACCGGCAAATACAATTGCAACATCTGAGTTTCGGGCAGTGGTTATCGCGCCAGTTAATAGTTCATCATTTGGTTTTCTCCATCCCAACTTAACGATTGCTCCACCACCGTTTTCATAATACTCTAATTTGATTTTATAATATTGATTAGCTTTGAGTTCAGTAGTATAAGAGTTCGTTACCAACGCATGATCTGTCCAATCATCAATAACAGGTTTATCATCCAAATATAATCGTGCCCCGTCATCGCTTGAAACATCTAAGGTATATCTTCCTGATTTATCCACTTTAATAAATCCTGTCCATCTTACTGAAAAATTATCCTTAGGGAAATCTTCAAATGGTCCATGCCAATCCCACGAAAAGTTAATTATCTTATCAACCATAATTCTGTCGGGCTTGCCTTCAAGGTTTTTGTTTGTAAAATATTCAGCTTTTAGTCCATTTTCATTTCCACTCTCATCAGTAAAAAGATATTTCTCATCAAGAGGATTTGAGTCCCCATCAAGCATACAGCCTTGTGCAAAGTTTATCTTTACTTTATCTCCGATTTTGTTTTCTAATGCTTCTAATGGACTTACAGATGAAAATGGAACAACCATCGAACTTCCGCCGCCGCCGGTTATCGCAACTTTGCTGTTCGGACCTATAACAGCAATTGATTTAATTTTATTTACATCTAACGGAAGAATTGAATTATTATTCTTAAGTAAAACAATTCCGTCTTTAGCGATATCAAGCGCAACTTGTTTGTGTTCAGGAGTGTTAACTGCGGATTTATCATATTGGTAATCGTCAAACAAACCGATAGTAAACATTACACGCAAAATTCTTCTTACTTTATCGTCAAGTTTTGTTTCTGATAATTCGCCGCTTTTTATTTTATCTAAAAGAGTTTCTTTGTTAAGATATTGCCCGTTTGGCATCTCAAGATCAAGTCCGCCGTTAAAAGTTTGAACAGTACTGTGAACAGCACCCCAATCAGACATAACTAATCCGTTAAAACCCCACTCTTTTTTTAGTTTATCAATTAGCAAATAGTCATTCTCGCTGCAATAATGATCATTTAACTTATTGTAAGCAGACATAACCGCAAGAACATTTGCCACCTGTACAGCAGCTTTAAATGCGGGGAAATATATTTCATTCAATGTTCGCTCATCAACAGTAGTATTAACAAAATCACGCTGATGTTCCTGGTTGTTTGCAGCAAAATGTTTTACAGTTGCTACAACATTTTCTTTCTGAACGCCTTTAATGTAATTAACAGCAATGCGTGAGGTTAAATAAGGATCTTCGCCATAGCTCTCAAAATTTCTTCCACCCATCGGAATGCGTGCGATGTTGACGCAAGGGGCTAGAATTACCTGCCGTCCTTTTGCTTTTGTTTCTGTTGCAAGTACAGTTCCGAGTTTTGTAATTAAATCTGGATTCCAGGTTGCGCCTAATAATATTCCCGACGGTAATGCCGTAGAATTATCCCAGCGAACTCCGAGGGGACCATCTGACATATTTAATGGAGGAATGCCGAGACGTTCAATTGCTTTTGTCTCAAAACCTGTTCCGCCAATCATATCGATTTTTTCTTCGAGCGTCATTTGTTTTAATAAGTCATCAACCCGCTCTTCAACGTTAAGACTTTTATTTTTATAGGGAGGTATATTGTCACCGGTTTTATTAATAAAAGAAAATCCGAACACAATTAATGTTATAATCAAAAATATGAATGTAATTATTTTAGTTCTAATAACTTTCTCCTGAAAAAATTATTTCTGATAAAAATCATTTATTGTTTTGATATATGTCCCTGCGCCAAATCCAACCATAGGAACAGCGCCATCATAAGCTGCTTTTGTATATTCAAGAAGTTCGGGAATTAAATTGAAATTCAATTTCGCCTGTGACACAATCCAGTCAAGCAAATTTTTTGCTTTATCTTTTTGTCCAAATTTAATATAAGCTGATGCAGTTCTCATATCTATCATTAGCCATTCGTTTATGTCATATGAATCAGCTCCGTTTACGCGCGAGTAGCCACGATTGGAATTAATTTTTAATTTCGTGTCATATTCAGACATATTGGAATTAAAAAATTCTGTATCATTCAAAACATTCAGATTAAAAGCTTCTATCATTCCCGTATCGTAAAATTCATATTCATCGTTTGATTTGCCTTCGGCATTACCTTTTAAATATTTGCCGTCTACAATAAGATTATTTTTTATTCCTTCAGTAAGGATTTCGTAAGCTTCAAAATATTTCTCAGAATCTTTTCCCATTTTGTTTAATAATTCTGCATAAGCTTTCAATCCGCCGGCTGCAGTGCTTGATGTGTAAGTATATTGTTTTCCCGGCAAATGTCTTTCCCAAGGACCTGAATCAATTCTTATTAAACCATTTTTATCAATGCAATGAATTAATGCATCGGCAACTTTTTTAGTAACGAGTTCATTGTACTCTTCAAAAAATTCTTTATCGTTACTTTTATTTATATAATCTACAAACGTGTAAAGGAAAAATCCAAATCCATCTAATTCAATATTTGGTCCCTGATCGTTAAAATCAGATTCTTCTTTTCCTATTCCGAAATATCTTGTAACCGAAATCTGGTAATCAACTCCAACACCGTAATCTTTGCCATCTTGCCAGATAAATTTTTTATAAAAATTTGATTCAGCATTAAGTAAAAATTCAATTAATCTTTTTGACTCCTCAAACAATCCAGCGCTGTTTAATCCGAGTAAAGCGTACATCCCATCACGCACCCAACAGATATTCCAAACGCCTGGAGGAAGTGAAGCAAGTATTTGTCCTTTCCCTTTTGGAAAAATTTCATTTTCTGTCGTTTGTGCCATCTTTAAAACTGTTATAGATTGTTGATAAAGATTTTTCTCGTCACCGTTTAATCCGGTTGGATAGTGAGCCTTTGAAAAAATGTCTTTCATGAATTTCAATTCATCTTCAACAAAATTAGAACTATTTCGTTTGATTCGTTCGGCAGCATTTTTAATTATCTCTGTGTTATTGTGCAGTGAATCATTAAATGAGAATAGAAAGTATTTTTCAAAAATCCCATCGGGTTTTTGAATTAAGATTGAGTCAGTTAACACTTCAGTGTTTACTTTTCTATATGAGAAAGAATAATTAGAAATATTTTTTTCTTTTCCCGAAAGAACTGCATAAAATATTTTTTCATTTGATGAGAAAGGAGAAAAATATTTTAGGTTAAAATTTTTATAATCAATTGAAATAATATGTGTGTTATCAAGATATTTTATTGAAACAGGTTTTTCCTTTGAATTTAACTTTAAAGCTTTTATAAACGGACTTACGAGTTTTTCAAAATCATATATTTTAAAAATGTGCGGATAAATATTTTCGACTTCGTTTCTTCTCTGATTATAAACTGCCGCAATTAAACCATTTGCAGTTGGAATTTGATATAAAGATTTTTTTGCACCTTTGGGTGGATTCATTTCATACTCATATTCATTTTGATTTAATATTCCAATTAAACCGCTGTGAATTCCGCCGGGAGAAAAAATGTCATATACTCGTATTGCAATTACATTCTCTTTTTTCAATAGTCCTGCGGGAATTTCATACGCTCGCTGATTATTCCACGCAGTTACAGGTTCAGGAGGCATTGTTCCCGATGAACCAATTTTAACCCCGTTTAAATAAGATTCATCAATATCATCAATCTTGCCAAGAAATAAATAAAGCGGTTGATTACCTAAATATTCATCAATATTAAAATGCAAACGATACCATGCGTAGCCATCGTA
Organism: Ignavibacteriaceae bacterium; assembly: GCA_049294175.1. Classification (GTDB taxonomy): domain Bacteria; phylum Bacteroidota; class Ignavibacteria; order Ignavibacteriales; family Ignavibacteriaceae; genus IGN3. The sequence goes on from JBAQCL010000017.1 coordinate 33,013, forward strand.
ATCAGCAAAACCCTGATCTTCCCAATTGCCGGGCACATTAATTTTTGTCCAGTTTGATTCATTAATATTTATTTGGCTGTATGATAAATCATCACCGGTTTTAAATAGCCAGCTATCAGGTAAAACAACTGTTTGAGGATAATTTATAGTTGTAATAAATACAATAAGAAACAGGGAATGGAATTTTTTTTTCATCGCTTTTACTCTACAGTAATGGTGTGAGTGCCTTTAGTGATTTTAAAATTTTTGTAATTATTATTTCCGTGCTCGATTATTAATTCAAAATCATTATCGCAAGAAACTGAAACTGTAATGGGACTTGTAACTTTTAATCTTTTATCTGCAATAAGAGAAACAATAGTGCTTCCAAATCTTAGATTTTCAATTCCGTGCCTGTCAATCCGTGTTAAATGCCATGTTAAAGAATTATCAACGGCATCAGGGCGTAAGCCGATAATATTTTCTATCAAAAGTTCAATTGGTCCGCAACCTGTCCATCCAACAAAATCAGGGCGTGACCAGCTGCCTCTTGCAAATGCTTCGGGTGAATAATTCTCCCAGATCGTTCCAGTTTTTTTGTAAACTTCATAAATTCCGTTTAAATATTCTTCTGTTGCAAGAGTAGCAAACTCGTTAAAATTATAAGCCGCATCATTTCCAACTCCAAATTTATCTAAGCCTTTGATTATCATTACATTAGTCGGAGCCCAAACGCTGCCAAGCCAGTATTCACCATCAGCTTTATAGTTATTTTGATCAGCAGCAAGGGAAGGAAATGGAATTTTTCTCCAGAATAAATGCGGATCTTTTAAATTTGCTAAAAGTTTTTCAGCTTGGTATAAGTCCGCTATCCCAGCAAGCATTGACCAGAAACATGCAACAGTTTTCCATTTTACCTGGTTGCCTTCATCATCAACATCATAATAAAGTCCATCTTCTTCATTCCACATAAATTGATTTATTCTATCTGAAATATCTTTAGCTTTTTCTTTAAATGATTTTGATTTTATCTCAAGCTCATTTTTAAGTTTAGGATCAAGCTCAGGTTCAAGTAAAAGTTCATCACACATTGTTGCCATATCGCGGTACATCATAACCATTTGAGCAGACATATCAACCCAGCCAGAGCCTTCCCTTGGTGTGTTATCCATTCCGGAACCTAATCCTGTTTGCCAGTAAAGATTATGTTTTGTGCTTGTTTTTCTTCGATATATTTCAAGCCAACCGGCGTATTTTTCTAAAACAGGTAAAACACTTTTAAAACGGGATTTATCTCCGGTGATTTTGAAATTTTCAATTTCCGCCCAGCTAAATAATGGCGGATTGACAGTATTTTCTCTGCCTTCATAAACAAAATCTTCTCCGGTTGCTTCAGCAATTTCTCTGCAGATATAACCGTTTTCATATTGTCTGCAATAAAAATTATCGAGTGATTGAATTGCGGGGACGATATAATGAGCATATCGTGCAAACATTATCATAAAAAAAGTATCCCACTGAAAAATGTTTGGCGCAAAAGCTTCATCAATATAAGCTGAAACAAACGGCGAACCTTGTGGCGGATTTTTATAATGATTAAATGCCAATTGCCAAGTTTGCCAGTAAAGCTCAATCCACTCGGGATTGTTTTCTAAAATTGGTGAGGGAAGCTTGTCTTTGCTTGTTTTATAATTTGGGATTGTAGATTTGGTAAAGATTTCTTTTGAAAAAAATTTTCCCCGGTTACCAGTATCTTCATATTGTGCATTCATTATCATAGAAAAAATAAAAACAATTAATATTATTTTTTTCATGGTTAGAATAATTATGTATTATTATTTGAGTGAGGAACAATTAAAAATTAATTAGTAGTTGACACTAAAATTGAAAAAGTTAACATTTTAACAATATTAAAATTTACTAATTCAAACCAAGAGCCTCGATATAACCATCATTTACTTTACAGTTTTTTAGTTTACAATTTTCAAGATATTGCCTCAATGCTGATTTTACTTTCTCAAAATCTGGTCTATTATCTCTGATAGAACCGTAATCGAAATCTGAATTTTCCGCAAAATCAATTATCAAATCAAAATTATCAGGTTGATTTATTGAAACAATTCCTCTTGTGCTTTCCATTTTTTTATAAGGCCAAAAGCACCATCCGATATTATTTTTTTCAAGCATCGTTCTGAAATCATTTATCCATTCATTTGTGTTTTCACCTGATTCGCCCATCCAGATAGGAACATTGTACTTGTTTCCAAAATCTATGTAATCCTGAACAACTTCCTGAGTTGGTTCTGTCCAATATTTATGAAAAGTATAAACTAATTTGTCGTCAAAAGGAGGTCCAAATATTTTAAAGTTACTATCCCATTGAGCTCCGCCGAGAAACACAATATGATTTTTATCAACCGCTCTAATTGCGGCAGTTATTTTTTTATAGAGCGGTTCAAGTACGGGATTGAGTTTATCAACATCAAAATAATGTGCAATTGGTTCATTCAACAAATCATAGCCAATAATAATAGATTCATCTTTAAAGATTTCTGCAAGCTTTCGCCATATATCAATTGTAAGTTGTTGGCTTTCCAGGCTCTCGAATAAAAAAGGATAGCCATAACTGTCATCAATATTATCTCCTGTTTGTCCTCCGGGTGCACAGTGCATATCAAGTATTACATAAAGATTTTCTTCCTTACACCATTTTACTATTCTTTTAAGCAAAGCATATCCAACACCTTCAAGTTTTCTTTCAGGATAGTTACTGATGAATAATTTATAGTTGAATGGAATTCTGATTGAATTGAATCCAAGATTTTTAATGAAATGAATATCTTCGTTAGTAATATAATTTTCTCTATATGCGTCCCAGAATTTATTTGCTTCATCTTCACCAACAAGAATATTAAATAATTCATATATCATTCCTGGTGAACTAACTTTTTTAAAATGAAACATATAACCTTCAGGCACAAGCCAGTTACCAAGGTTTATTCCTTTAAGCAATATTGTTTTACCATCAGGTGTTCTAAAATCTTTTCCGTTTATAGTTACAAAATTATTTTGCTGCGAGTAAGAAAAGGGAGTGAGGGAAATTACAATAAGAAATAGTTTAAGAAATATTTTCATTTATTTTATCGGGTTTTGTTTTCATCTCGGTGTAATAATTAAAGATAAACATACCTCTGCTTGTACAGTGAGGGCATTGTTTTTCTGTGATGATAATAGTTTCAACCTGACGTGATTTAAACTTTTTAAAAATTGATTTAATGGATTTTATAAATTTCATTCTTCAACTTTATCTAATGATTGTTCTAAAAACCATTTATAAAGTTCCTCGTTGTTATACGTTTCCGTCCATGAATCGTGAGTTGCTTCAGGGTAAACCGTAAATTTAACATTAGAGCCGCAAGATTTTAATCTTTCAACCATTTGCTCGGATGCACTTATTGGTACAACAGTATCTTTTGCTCCGTGAAAAACCCAGATGGGCAGGTGTTTAATTGTACATGCTACTGAAAGTACACTCCAACCGCAAACAGGAGCTATCGCGGCAAAACGATGCGGTTCTGCAAGTGCGAGAGACCACGTTCCGTTTCCACCCAAACTTAATCCGGTTACATAAATTCTATTTTTATCAACTCTATAGTTAGCTTCAATTTCATCCAGCAAAGCAGATAGAATGTCAGTACTCCAGAACATATTTTCAGGGCATTGAGGTGAAACAACGATGAAAGGGAATTCCTTTCCTTCATTGATTAATTTAGGAATACCATGAATTTTTACTTTTTCCAAATCATCTCCACGCTCACCGGCGCCGTGCAGAAATAATACAAGTGGAAATTCTTTGTCGCTGTCAGCATATTCTTGAGGAAGATATAGTAAATAATTTGCAGATAAAGTAATCTTAACTTCTTTTTCAAAACTATAAGCTGTTTGCTTCTCTGATTGAGCTTTCATGGGCAATGAAATCATTAATATTATAATTAAAATTGAAATTAAATTTTTCATTTCTACTCCAGAATTTTACAATTAATATAGCCATCTTGTTAGAAAATATTATCTTGAATCAATCAAGCTTAACTTTTCTTATAAACTCTTACATAATCCACATACATTTTTTGTGGAAATTTTGTAGTATTATCCGGATTTCCGGGCCAATTACCTCCTACTGCAACATTAAGTAACAAGTGAAATTTTTTATCAAAAGGCTGCCCATGAGTTTCAGAATGGTAAAAAGCTCCATCAACGTACCACCTCATTCCCGTAGAATCCCATTCTAAAGTAAACAGGTGATAATCCTGTGAAAATGTTCCGCTTGGTAAAGAAAAATTTCCCCCGGATGATTGATGATTTGAAGACGTACCATAATGAATTGTTCCATAAACTTTGTAAGGTTCCTGTCCAAGCAATTCCATAATATCTATTTCACCACTTGCAGGCCAGCCGCCATACTCCCAATAGCTCGGAAGCATCCATATTGCAGGCCACAAACCCTGACCATAAGGCAGTTTTGCTCTTATGTCAAAACGTCCGTAAGTCCAATCGCCTTTATTTAATGTTCTCATTCTTGCCGAGGTATATTCTTTATTTTGATAGGATTCTTTATTTGCCTGGATTACTAATGCTCCATCTTCTATATAAGAATTTGTTGATAGAGACGTATAGTATTGCAGCTCATTATTGCCGCCGCCGTCTCCGTTTACTTCATAGGACCACTTGGATAAATCAACAGAAGTAGCGGAAAATTCATCATTCCAGACTAAAGTATAACCCTTAATTTCAGGTATCGAATCAGTTGGAGTAATGCCCGCTTCGTCTTTACTACAACTTGCAAAAGTGAACGGGATAATCATCATTAGCAATAATAAAATTTTTGTTAAAACTTGATTGTTCATCTTCACCCTATTTTTGTATGTAAATATTATTCTAAATTAATAAATAATTATTGTAGTAATGTTTTATTCAACTAATTCAAACTGAGATTCCAAAACATCTGCCGAATTTGTTCCAACGTAAACTTTAAACTGCCCCGGTTCAGATTTGAATTGCATATCAGCAGCGGTAAATCTTAAATCTTTTTCATGGATTACAAAATCAATCGTTTTTTCTTCACCACTTTTTAGCATGATTTTTTTAAATCCTTTTAATTCTTTAACTGGTCGAGTAACACTGCCAACCAAATCTTGAATATATAATTGAACTACTTCTTCACCGTCATAGTCCCCGGTGTTTTTAATTTTTACTGAAACGATTAGTGAATCATTTTTTGTGATTTTGTCTCTGTTCAACTTTAAATTACCATAGTCAAAAGTCGTGTAACTAAGTCCGTATCCGAAAGGATAAAGCGGAGTAAGAGGAAGATCAAGATATTTTGAGGTATAATGGTTTTCCAAATTTCCCGGTCTTCCCGTGTTTTTGTGATTATAGTATATTGGAACCTGCCCAACAGTGCGTGGAAAAGTTGCAGGTAATTTTCCGCTTGGGTTATATTCTCCGAACAAAACTTTAGCTATAGCATCACCCGCCATTGTGCCTGCAAACCAGGTTTCGAGAATAGCGGAGGCATTTTCATTCAACCAGTTGATGGAAAGCGGACGACCATTCATTAATACAACAACAATTGGTTTGCCTGTTTTGTATAATTCTTTTGCCAGGTCTTCTTGTACTCCGGGTAAATCCAGTGATGAACGGCTGCAAGCTTCACCACTCATGTTCCGACTTTCACCAACACATAAAATTATCACATCAGATTTTTTTGCTATTTCAACCGCATCATTAAAGCCGTCTTTAGATGTATCGTCTATCTTACATCCTTCTTCAAATAAAATTTCGGTTTGTTTACCTGTATAATTTTTTAATCCTGTTAAAACGGAAATGACATCTTCAGGAATTCCCAAGCCGCCCCAGCCACCAATCGGATCTTCTTTGGAATCAGCAAGCGGACCAATAACGGCAATAGTTTTATAATCTTTTTTAAGCGGAAGAATATTGTCCTCATTTTTTAATAATACAAATGATCTTTCAGCAACTTTTAATGAAGCATTTTTGGTTTCATCAGTCATTATGTTTTTATCTTCACGTTCTTTCTGGCAGTAACGGAATGGATCATCAAACAAACCAAGCATAAATTTAATTCTTAAGATTCTTCTGACAGATTCATCAATTACAGATTCGCTTACTTTTCCTTCAGCTACAAGTTCTTTCATATAAGTTATATATGAGCGGGATTCCATGTCCATATCCAGTCCGGCATTTAATGAAATCCCACCGGCTTGTTTCAGATCGGCAGCAAAACCATGGGGAATCAGTTCACCAATAGAATTCCAATCGCTCACAACAAATCCTTTAAAACCCCATTCGCCTCTTAAAATATCAGTCAATAAATATTTGTTTCCTGAAGAAGGTATTCCGCCTATTTCATTAAAGGAAGCCATAAGTGTTTGAGCTCCGGCTTCAACACCTGCTTTGTATGGAGGAAGATAAACATCGCGAAAAGTTCTTTCGGAAAAATCTACGGTATTATAATCTCTTCCACCTTCTGCACCGCCATAACCAGCATAGTGTTTTACACAAGCGATAATATTTAAATCAGAAAGATTGCCCTGATAACCACGAACACGTGCTGCTGCCATTAAGGAGCCAAGATAAGTATCTTCTCCGCTTCCTTCCATAATTCTTCCCCAGCGGGGATCACGTGCAATATCAACCATAGGAGAAAATGTCCAATGTATTCCGGCAGATGCAGCTTCAATTGCTTGATAATGTGCTGACATTTCTACCATCTCAGGTTGCCATGTTGCCGCTTCTCCAATTGGAACAGGAAATGTTGTTCTAAATCCGTGAATCACATCCAACCCGAATATCAAAGGTATTTTTAATCTTGATTCATCAACAGCAACTTTTTGTAATTCATAAGTAAACTCTGCTCCAATAGCATTAAGGAATGAGCCTATTTTTCCTTGCCTTATTAATTCTTTGTATTCATCAGGTACTGTTGCTTTTACAGTTGGTCCCCAACCGATTCCATACGAAAGTTGATTAAGCTGCCCTATCTTTTCATCCAGAGTCATTAAAGAAAGAACGGAATCAACCCGTGCAGAAATTATTTTTTCATTTATTTTATTTTGAGGATGGTTAACAAATCCTAATGTTACGATAATAAAGAATGTGATAATGATAGAACAGAATTTTTTCATGCTATACTCTTAAAATAAAAAATGATGTGATAATTAAACTTGTAGTTTGATAATCTATATTAATAGTTTGTTGAAGTGCTGTGTTTGTATTTAAAAGAGGTTGATCTTTTTTACAAGAAAATACTATCAATAGACTTGTAAGTAATAAAAAGAAATAAATTTTTTTTAATAAACTAATCATATTATTTTTAAACAAAAGCTCCTTAATGCAGCTGATCATAGAGTATAAGTGGCTTATTCATTTATTGGAGTGCAATTAAAATTTTATTATGATTTTATCACCGAAATTTGTTCGGATTTTATTATCTCATTCCATATTAATGCGCTTGCACCAAGTACGGCGCTGTTTCCTTCGGGTAAACCGGAAGGAATAACTTTAACTTTGTTTCTAAAGACATGAAACAGATTTTCTTCCAAAGATTTTTTTGTCGGATCGATAATTATATTTCCTGCGTGTGCCAATCCCCCAAACAATATTATTGCTTCAGGACTTGTAACTGCTACTGCATCAGCGAGTTTTAATCCCAGAATTTTTCCAGTGTAATCAAAAGCTTCAATTGCAAGTTTATCGCCGGCTATTGCTGCGGAGTATATCATTTTAGAATCAAGATCATTATAGCTGATATTTCTTAAGGCGCTATCTCCTTTTGAATTGGCGAGAAGTTCCATCACGGTTCTTCTAATTCCTGTTGCTGAAGCATAAGTTTCTAAACATCCTTTTTTGCCGCATCCGCATTGTCTTCCGTTTGGATCAAAAACAGTATGTCCAATTTCTCCGGCAAAACCATCCGATCCGTAAACAAGTTTTCCATCTACAACAACACCACTGCCCAAACCTGTTCCGAGAGTAATTACAATAAAATCTTTCATCCCTTTTGCTGCACCAAAAAGCATCTCGCCAATTGCTGAAGCATTTGCATCATTTGTTATGGCAACGGGAACATCGTAGTATTGTTTTAAAGTCTCTACTACGTTTACAACTCCCCATTTAAGATTGGGCGGATTATCAACAATACCTCTGTAATAGTTTGCATTTGGTGCTCCAAGTCCTATCCCTTTTAGAATGTATCGATCAGAAATTGAATTATGTAATTTCTCAATTTCAGGATATAATCTTGAAAAAAAATCTGCGGCACTGTTTTGTGCTTTAGTAAGAATTGATGATTCCGCAATACATTTACCATTTATATCAACAAACCCGAAAGCAGTATTTGTTCCTCCAACATCAATTCCAAGAGTTACTTCGGTTTTCATTTAATTATGCCTTAACAGTTTTCGCAAATATAGGAATGTGTCCCTTTGCACCGTAATAGGCTATATACATATAGCAAAGCACCGGAAGAATAAATGCGTGATGAATTCCAATATTATCTGCCAACAAACCCTGAAGTAATGGAATTATAGCTCCGCCAACAATAGCTGTACAAAGAATTCCTGAGCCCTGACCGGTATGCTTTCCTAATCCATCAATTGCAAGAGTAAAAATTGTTGGAAACATAATTGAATTGAATAGCCCTACTGCTAAGATACTCCACATTGCAAATTGCCCGTTTGTTAACATCGAAGTAACAACAAGGACAGCGGCAATTACTGCAAGTATTGAAAGTGTTCTGCCGGGTTTTTGTTTACCGAGATTGAATGCAATAAAATTTATTCCAACAAGAACAAGGAATGTTAAAGTTTTTCCAAATCCGGAAAGTGAAAAGTTAGCAAAGTTTTGATATTCTTTAGTAACATACATTGCAAGTATTAATGCTAGCACAAACACAAGTGCAGCATAAATATTTTTCTTTTTTGTATCCTTCATCCCTGAAAGTGTAATTGATCCGAAAAATCTTCCAATCATTGCGCCGCCCCAATAAAGTGCAACATAAGTTCCCGCATCAGCTTCATGCATTCCTAAAAGTTCTTTAAAGTAATTAACAAGAAAACTACCAATAGAAACTTCGCCGCCAACGTAAACGAAAATTGCAATTGCGCCAAGAACCAGGTGTTTATAGCCCCATGCGCTTTTATGTTCATGATCATAACTGTTACCGGAACCTGAACTGGATGATTGTGAAGCGGCTTCAATTTTAGGAAGTTTGAACATCGCAATAATTATAGCAATTACTACAAGCATACCGGTTAAAATTAAGTATGGGGTCTGAACAGAACTAGCTTCCATTATTTTATATGCTTCCACATCGGTCATGCTCATTTTAGCCAATTCATCAGCTCCCTTAACGGCAATTGAAAGAATTAATATTGAGCCAAAAATTGGGGCAATCGTGGTTCCAAGTGAATTGAAGGCTTGAGAAAGATTTAATCTGCTGGAGGCTGTTTCCGGTTTACCAAGTATAGCTACGTAAGGATTTGCTGCAACCTGAAGTAAAGTAATTCCCGAAGCTAAAACAAAAAGTGCTAATAAAAATATTCCATAAGATCGATAACCGGCAGCCGGGAAGAACAACGCTGTTCCGAGAGCTGCTGTAAGCAAACCAATTATAATTCCAGTTTTATATCCAATTTTTTCTACAAGAATTCCGGATGGAAGCGAAACTATTGCATAAGCAGTAAAGAAAGTGAACTGCACAAGCATTACCTGTGTATAGTTCAAATCAAATATAGCTTTTAAGTGTGGAATTAAAATATCGTTTAAGCAGGTAATAAAACCCCACATAAAAAATAATGAAGTTAAAACAACAAGTGCGGGCGTATAATTTGTCCCGCTATTGTTTGTAGTGCCGCTTGTATTAGTTGCAGGAGATGAGACAGCCATCAGTTACTCCAATAATAGTTTAAAGATTTGCAGATATTATATTTCTATAGTCTAATATAAAAATAATCTTTCATCCAATTATTATGCCCAATAGCTCAATTGTAAAATATAGCTGTCTTATTTGTGAATGAAGATGTTTTTAATTATTAGTAATAATGTTTTATTATTTTAATAAGAAATGGTTATTAAATTGATAAGTGAAATAAGGCGTTTTCAAAAAATACTTTAAATAATAAACTCTATATTTAAATTAAAAATTTAGAAAATATATCTGAATTGCTAAAAATTCAGTCAAGCAAATTACATGAATATTGAAAAAATTTTATATATAATACTCAGTGCTATACTTGTAGCAGTATTTTTTCTTTTTATACTTATATTTTCGCACAATGAATTTGACTCCCCGAACAAATCAAATGTTAAAACAATTTATTTTGTTGACCACATTTCTTCAGCTCACCAAAAAGTAATCGATTTGTTTAATAAAAAGAATAAAAATTCTATTAAAGTTGAAACAATAAATCTTTCTTTTGACAAATTTAGCACTAATGAAAGAAAAGAATTGTTGGCGAGATATTTAAGAAGTAAAAACAACCGCATTGATATATTTTCTGTTGATCAAATTTGGGTGCCAAGGTTTGTACGATGGGGAGTTTCGTTAAACAACTTAATTGATAGTTCTGAAATCAGGGATATAATTCCAAACGCTCTAAAAACTTGTTATTACAATGATTCATTATTTGCAGTTCCGCTTTATATAGATATTGCCGTAATGTTTTATAGAGATGATTTATTAAAAAAATTGCCGGATTATTCCCAAATAATCAAGGAACTACAGAAATCGATTACTTGGGAAGAATTTATTGAACTGCATAAGAAATTAAAAAGTTCTAAAAATCCGTTTTATATTTTTCAAGCAGATGATTTTGAAGGTTTACTGTGCCAGTTTACCGAATTAATGGCTAATCAAAATAATCCAATGATAGATAAAAACAAAAAACTGCTCATTAATACGCCTGAAGGAAAAAAAGCGCTTCAGCTTTTAGTTGATCTGGTAAATAAGTATGGAGTATCACCTAAAGAAGTAGTTTATCAAAAAGAAAATGAAAGCTTTAGATATTTTGCAAAAAACGATGCTGTATTTGTACGTGGCTGGTCAAGTATGTATGATGATGAAAATGAATTTCTTACGGATGAAGTAAGATCACATTTAAAAATGGCGCCGCTACCTCACTTTAAAAATACAAAACCCGCATCTGTTTATGGCGGCTGGAATTTGATGGTTTCCAAATTTTCAAAACAAATTCCTGAAGTGATCAAATTTGCAAAATTTTTATTAAGCGAGGAATCTCAAAAAATAATGTATGAAGAAGGAGGCTATCTTCCGATTAATAAAAAACTTTATGAGGATGAAATTTTTGTTGAGAAACATAAAGAACTGAAATTTTTTGAAGAGCTTTATAAAACCGGCGTTCACAGACCGTTTCTGGAAGATTATACAAATGTTTCCGATATACTTTCTTATTATTTGCACAGTGCAATAAAAGATAATATTCCTGTTGCTAATGCTCTGGAAAATGCTGAAAGTAAAATAAAAGAAAAATCAATTTTGGTTAAATGAAAACGAAAACAAGAAAAGTTGCCGAAAAAATAAGAGAATATCATTTTGAACTAAAGCACATCACTGTTTTGTTCATTATTCTTTTTGCGTTTCAACTTATAATATCTTTTATAAATAAAGCATCCATCAGAAATTTTTTAAGCAGCACTCAGGAGTGGTATCAAAAAGATTCCGCTGAAGAAATTGCCAATCTAACGGCAACCTCAATAGAATTGGTACTTGAATCAATTGATCCCAAAACAGAATTAAATACAGAAAAACGAAAAAAAGTTATACAATCGTTTGATATAATTTTCAGTCAGCAACAGCTAAAACATAATATTGAAGGACTATACATTCTTGTAAGTTACGGAAATGATGTGTTTGCAATTGATGACGGGAAAACACTCTTTTCATTTTTGCTGGACCATAAACGGATTTTAAAAACGACGGACAAAGATAAATTATCCGTTATTGAGATGTACAAAAAAATTAAATATGAACTTAGCTCTAAAGAACAAATAAAAAGCATTATCACCAATAAACAAACGTTTAATATTTTTGTCCCATTTGTATTGAGAGGCGAATATATCGGAGCTGTTTATATGAAAAACACGCCAGATTTCAGTTTTATCAGTAACCAGGTGATAAGTAATTATGATGAAACTTCGATTATTTATTTATCACTTATTTTATTCGGGTTGCTTGCTATGTACTTTATCTCTTCTTATACTGTAAAGGAAAGAGACGAAGCACAAAGAATGTTTTTTAATGAGCACGAAGGTAATCTGAAAAAGCAAATCAACTATGAGAAAGAATTGATTTTTACAAAAAGAATTTATCACACTCATCATAAAGCAGAAAAAGTTATGGGCTTTATTAAGGAAGATTTACGAATACTTGCACCGGAAAATATTAATGACGTTAAATACAGGGTTTCCAAATATTCCAATTTTATTTCGCGTGTAATTTATGATATGAAGTGGTATGACCCTCCGATTCAAACAATACGAAACCAAATCTTTAGAACAAATCTTAATGAGGTTATAAAATTTATTGTAGATAACATTTTTTTGCGGATATCAACAAAATCAAATGCATACGAAATAAAATTGGAAACAGATCCGGATCTGCCGGTAGTTCCTATTAATGAATTTGTTGTATGGGAAATTGTTGAGCCTTTAATTCAGAATAGTATTGACCACGGCGGCGAAGGAAATTTAATAATTTATTGTAAAACTATGTTTAATAGGAAGTTAAAAAAGTCTTATATAATTATAGAAGACAACGGGAAAGGAATTTTACCGGATTTACTTACAGTAAATAAAAATGGAGTGAAAAACATCTTTATAGAAAATACAACGACAAAAAATATTGGGTTACAAAATTCCGGCTATGGTTGCTATATAGCTTATGAAATGACAAAAAGATGCGGGTGGGATATAGAAGTAACAAATCTTGAAACAGGCGGATGCAGATTTACAATAACGATTAACAATTAAACAGAAAGAAAAAATGATTTTTGAAGGGAAAAAAATAAATATTCTTCTTATTGAAGATGAAGATTATGATGTAAGAAGGGTAATGAATACAGTAAAACCTTTTGAGAACAGAATAAAGGTTGAAGATACAGTGTCAAACGGTAAAGCCGCATTAGAATTACTTAAGCTAAAACGAGGATTGTTTGATGTTGCCGTTATGGATTATCAAATAGCTGGCGGAATTATGGGTGAGGTTTTGATTCAAAAAATTAAAGAGATTGATTCTTCGATTCAGATAATTGTTATTACTAAAATGACCATCAATATTACCGATTACAATTTTGCCAATAAACTTATTAAAGCTGGAGCATTTTGGTACTGTACAAAATATCCCGGTGATATTGAAGACTTTATTTATCAGCCGACGGATTTTATCATGAGTATTTTTAATGCTCACGAAAAATGTTTATTAGAGCGGGAAAGGTTTCGCTCATATCAAAAAATGCATAGAAATGTTGAAGATACACTTGTGCAAAAAAAAATGGTTGGCGAATCGCAAATAATGTTAGAGCTTAAAGAAGAAATACAAAAGTTTGCTCATAGTAATGTTAATACACTTATCAGGGGCTCTTCGGGAACGGGAAAAGAATTAGTTGCATACAATATTCATTATCGCAGCGATAGAAAGTATGAGAATTTTATAATTATTAATTGCGGAAGTCTTCCAAGTCAACTTGTCGAAAGCGAATTGTTTGGGTATGAAAAAGGAGCATTTACCGGTGCCGACAAAAAGAAGCTTGGGTTATTTGAGATAGCCAATCATGGTACAATTTTTTTGGATGAGATTACGGAATTACCATTACAAGCTCAGGTTAAACTTTTAAGAGTTATTCAGGATGGAGAAATAGAAAAAATAGGCAGAACAGAAAAGCTAAAAGTTGATGTTAGAATAATTGCCGCCACAAACAGGAATATTGAAGAAGAAGTAAAAGAAAAAAGATTTAGGGAAGATCTTTATTACAGGTTAAATGTGTTGCCGATATTTGTTCCGGATCTTAAAAAAAGGACTTCAGACATTCCATTATTAATCGATTACTTTTTATCCAACATAAGTATTGATATGGGAAAAGATAAACCCGAAATTCCTGATGAAACAATGAAAATATTTTTAAATTATGAGTGGCCCGGTAACGTAAGAGAACTAAAAAATGTTGTACAAAGAATGTTGTTTAGTTCACAGGAACGAATTACACCTTTATTGGCAAAAAGAGCGCTTGGCATTCCGGAAGATTCTAAAGCTGCAAATGAATTTGGTTTTGGCGATATGTTTAATACTGAAAATATAATTCCGTTAAAAGATATGGAAAAAGTTTTGCGGGAAAGATATTTTAAATTTGTAAGATTAAACTCTGATTCCGATACCGACGCTGCAAAAAAACTTGGGATTGCTCCACCCAATTATTATAGAATGGCTAAAGAGCTGGGACTGAAGAAAACAGAAAATTAAATCTGTCTTTACTTATTATTTTAATAAGTCTTTCTTATTACTTTGATAAGTTAACCACTTTCATTTTGGCAATTTCTTTAATCTTTAAGCAAGAATTGACAACTATCCCTGTATCCCGCTGGTACTATAATTGTCGCACATCTCAGGTTAAACGATTACTTTAGAAAATATACGTGTTATTAAGGGATGATATGAATACAAAAAAGCATTTCTTCTTAAATAATTTCTTCAGCATTTTGATACTGATTTTCATTTTTACATCATTCAATTCATTTGCTCAAACGCTTGATGAAAAAATCAATGATCTTATTTCCCAAATGACTCTGGCTGAAAAAGTAGAGCAACTACATCAAGAAGGCAGCATGAATACTGCCGGAAATTCTCGCCTTAACATTCCGGGATTTATTATGTCTGATGGTCCCCACGGAGTTCGTAACGGGTTGGCAACATCTTTTCCGGTCGGAATAGGTATGGCGGCAACCTGGGATGTTGATTTGGTTTATAGAATTGGTGAAGCCATGGGAAAAGAATTTCGTGGAAAAGGAATTGATCAGGCATTAGGTCCCTGCCTTGATTTAACACTTGATCCGCGTAACGGTCGATCCCCGGAAAGTACCAGTGAGGATCCATATTTAAATGCAAAAATAAATACTGCTATAGTACAAGGAATTCAATCAACTCCGGCATTAGCTACGGTTAAGCATTTCTATACAGAATACAGGCAAAATGGCAGGACAACTAATAATTACACATTATCTCAAAGAAACCTGTTGGAACAACACGCGCTTCAATTTAGAGAAGCAATACAAATTGGCGGAGCTTTTAGTGTAATGAGTTCATACAATTCCATTAATGGAGAGAGCGCTGCTAAGAATAGCAGCCTGTTAACAAATGTTTTGAGAAATAAATGGGGTTTCCCATTTTATGTAGTGAGTGATTGGGGCTCTGTTTATAGCAATCCCGGACAAGCAGTTACCGCAGGTTGCGATATAGAAATGGGTTCAACACTTTATCAGGATCCATCAACAGGTTTACTTAATCTTGTATCTACAGGGCAGCTTTCTGAAAATATTATTGATAATGCAGTTAAAAGAGTTTTGAAAACAAAATTTCTTGCCGGTTTAATGAACTATTATCCGCAAGGAGACATAAGCGATGTGAATTCTACTGATCATCAAATGCTTACTCTTGAAGCCGGGAAAAAAGGTTTAGTGCTTTTAAAAAACCAGGATAATATTCTTCCGCTTGATACAAGTTCAATAACCAAAATTGCTGTAATCGGACCAAATGCAGCAGTAATGCAAACTGATGGTTCCGGCAGCAGCTGGGTTGATCCATATTATAAAGTATCTCCAATCGAAGGAATAGAAAATTACATCGGTGCATTAAAAGTATTGTATGCTAAAGGTTGTGATATCGGCAGTACAACTTATGCAAGCGATCTTAGCAATGCATTAAGTTTTGCCAGCCAGGCAGATGTTGTTATTTATTTTGGTGGACTGGATCCTTCGCAGGAGGGAGAAGGTTTTGATCGTGTAAATAATTCTATTGAATTACCGGGAAAGCAAAAAGATTTAATTAAACTACTTTCAGATGTAAATAAAAATTTAATTGTTGTTCTTATAAGCGGTGGAATCTGTACAGCGACTCCTTTTATAGATGATATTAAAGGCTTGATATACGGATTTTATCCCGGGCAGGAAGGTGGGAATGCAATTGCACAAGTATTATTTGGAGATTACAATCCAAGTGGAAAACTACCTGTTACTATGCCTAAAACAGATACGCAGATGCCTAATAGATTATCAAATGATTTAGATGCAAACTTAGGCGGCGGTTATCGTTGGTTTGATAATAAAAATTTGATTCCGCAATTTGCATTTGGTTATGGGCTAAGTTACACAACTTTTGCCCTTGGTAATTTTCAAATCTCACATCAAACCTCTGCCTTTTCGGATGAAACAATTTCCGTAAATGTTGATGTAACCAACACAGGATCAGTTGCCGGCGAAGAAGTAGTTCAAATTTATGTTTCTGAAAACGGCGGTATAGTTGAACATAACGTAAAGGATTTGAAAGACTTTAAAAAGATTTTTCTTGAACCAAGCCAAACTAAAACCGTAACTTTTAATATTACACCGGATAAACTTTATTATTTTTCCGAACAAGATAATAGTTATAAAATTGATCCCGGAACTTACACTTTTTATGTCGGCAATTCCTCTGACAGTCTTAAATTCAGTCATTCGTTAGAAATTATAAATAGTTCACCAAAACCTGATTTGCAAATTGCCAATATCTATACTGTTCCAAGATATCCGCTTGAAGGAGAAAAAGTAATTTTTTTAGCAACTGTTTTAAACCGTGGTACCGGTCCAAGTCCCGCATCCACAATTCAAGAGGTTAGTTTTAAAGTTAATGGTAAGCTTGTTAGCCGTTCAGTTGAATTTTCTGATTCAATTCAAGTTGGCGGTATGGCTTTAGTTTGTGGAAACACTGGTGATAATTATATTAATTATTGGATAGCAGAAAAGCCCGGCACATATACAATTGAAGCAATTGTAGATGATAATTCATTAATTCCGGAGATTAACGAGAATAATAATTACAAATCATCTACACTTAAAGTTTATGATGCACCCGCAGAAAACCTTGCTCTTAATAAAACCGTTTTTGTTTCTTCATTTGAGTCATCAGAATATACAGGTGGAAATGCTGTGGACGGTAATTATACTACGCGGTGGTCATCATTATTTAATGATCCACAAACTTTTACTTTAGACCTTGGACTGGTTGAACATTTTAATCAAATAAGAATTACATGGGAAACTGCTTTTGGAAAAGAATATGTTATAGAGGTCTCTGAAGATGGTTCAAACTGGAATAGAATAATTGAACAAACAAACGGATTTGGTGGAATTGAAAAATGGAATGCTGAAGCAAATGCAAGATATATTCGTTTGACAGGCACAAAAAGAGGGACTGAGTGGGGTTACTCAATTTATGAGTTTGAAGTTTATAATATAGATTCTTTAACAAACGCTACCAATGATATAGAAAATATTCCGCTTCATTTTTCATTAAGTCAGAATTTTCCTAATCCTTTTAATCCGGAAACATGTATTAACTATCAGTTATCAGAATATGCTCATGTAACCTTAAAGGTGTATGATATCTTAGGCAGAGAGGTTGTAACTCTTGTTAATGAATCTAAACCTGCAGGAAAATATGAAATAAATTTTAATGCAAGTAATTTAAGTAGCGGAGTATATATCAGCACTTTAAGGGCAAACAATTTTGTATCCTCAAAAAAAATGATTTTGATAAAATAGTGGCATTATAAAAGTATTAGTTAAATAACTTTCAGATAAAGGTTAATTATTATTTTAATAAGTAGCCCTTATTACTTTAATAAGAGGACGCTAAAATTTTTGCTCACACACTCGGAATTTTACACAAAAATCTTGTAAAAAAACTCAAATGAAATTGGTATTATTCTTGCCAAGCCAGTTTTAATTTACAAAAATAATTTTTGAAGAAAAAAGAGGGATATATGAGAGATTTTTACCAGAAGAATTTATTAATTATTACCCTTACCTCAGTTTTATTTTTCATACCAAAATTAACAGCACAAGTTGCATCATTACAGGCAACTATGAGCTTGAAACAAGTTGATGGAATTAAAATTCCTTTTCAAAATGGTATTGCAGTGCCTTCTTTCGAAAAACAAAATCGACAAATATTAAATCTTAAAGGTGAATGGAAAAAACAAAGGTTTGCTGCCGATGATAATATTACATTGGCAAAACGTGATGCAACAGGGTATCAAAACCTTATCACCGAAGCGGCAGACAGACAATCTTCATCTTATGATGACAGTGGGTGGGAAATTAAAATACTGCCGGCAGTTGAAAACCAAATGAATCCTTACCCCGCAGTTCCCGAGTATTATCAGGATGGTGTTTGGTATAGAAAAAATTTTACTATTGATGCGGCGGATAGTGGAAAATTTGTTAAGCTTATTTTTTATGCAGTTAACTATGTCGCAGATGTTTGGTTAAACGATATTTATCTGGGTTACCATGAAGGCGGCTATACACCTTTTGCATTTGATGTGTCTTCGGCGTTGAATTATAATGGAAATAACACAATGGTTGTACGGGTAGATAATCCGGCTTGGGGTTCTAGAAACGATATCGTTCCATATACTCAATGTGATTGGTTTAATTATACGGGAATAATTCATGATGTTTATCTTGAAATTTCTGAACCTCTTTCAGTCATTAGAACAAACATAGTTCCTCAAAATACATCAGGAGATATTCAGACGACTATTGTTTTATACAATACAAGTGGAAATGATCAAGACGTGGATGTTACTGTTGAGGTTTTTAATACAGACATTAATTCATCAAATATCAGCAGCGAATATACTTCTGATATTGTTGGAAGTTCAGCCTCTGTCTCGGGTATAAACCAAAACTCTGTTTTGATAAAAAAAGATTCAACAAAAGTTTGGCGTACAAATTTAACTGTAAACAATCCTTTATTGTGGTCCCCTAAAAGTCCGAACTTATATGTAATGAAAGTTACTTTGAAACAAGGAGAAAATATCCTTGATGAATATTACACACAGTTTGGAATTCGTACAGTTCGTTCAAAAATTGATAAAGTATATCTAAACGATGACCCTGTCTTTTTTCCTGGAGTTGCAAGACATGAAGATCATCCGGTTTTTGGAAGAAGTATTCCCGTTGATTCGATTTATTCCGATCTCTTAAAAGTTAAAGATATAAATGCGTTAATGTTAAGAACTGCTCATTACCCCAATCATTTATACACATATCAAATAGCAGACAGATTAGGCATTGCAGTAATTGAAGAAATTCCGGTTTGGTGGTTTGATACATCTTTGGCTTGGGTAATACAAAATAGTTCAAGGTTAATTCATCAGCAAATGTTTCGTGAAATGGTGTTTAAGGATTACAACCGTCCGTCAATAATTTTATGGAGCACAACCAACGAATGCCTGGATGTTGATAATAGAAAAACATTTATAACAAAAGTTAATCAGGACTTAAATTTTAATTACAAAGATGGAAGACTAATCACACAGTCTGCAGCAGCAGATAGACCCGGACCTGATGATGCCTCACAAGCTGCTTGTGATGTTGCCGGCTGGACTATGTATTTCGGAATTTTTCACGGCGGAACTTATTATGATGGAACGAGATACTTTTTAGGTTATGCAAACCTTGCATATCCAGAAAAACCTATTCTTGATACCGAATACGGGTACTGGTCGGGTGAATTAAATTCTTTATCCGGGCAGCAAACACAATTAACTGCATTTAGCGAAACTTTTAATGCATTCACATATAGGGCATCCGTTATAAGGAATGACGGAACATACAGAGATGGCGGGTATTTAATGGGAATAACCTGGTGGTGTATTTTTGATTGGTATTCTCATCAGCATTCTGCAGGATTCCAGAGTATGGGGTTGTACAGAATGAACAGGGATTCTTTAAAATTAGCCGGTGTAGCACTAAAGGATGCGTATGCTGTATTTTATAATATGGGTGGAACAGTTACTGATATTGATGAAGAAGAAAATTTAACTTTACCAAATAATTTTTCCCTTGAGCAAAATTATCCAAACCCATTTAATCCTCAAACAAAAATAATTTATGCAATACCTAAAAATGAATTTGTTTCAATTAAAGTTTATGATGTACTGGGAAGTGAAATTGTGAAACTTGTAAATGAAAATAAGCCTGCAGGAAAATACGAACTTACTTTTGATGCGGTTCAGTACAACTTAAGCAGCGGGGTTTATTTCTATAGAGTTGAAGCAGGAAATTTTACTTCGATAAAAAAAATGATTTATATGAAGTAATCAAAAAATAACTTTGATTAGTAGCAAATTTGAAAAATAATATTGATTATTAAGATAATAAGTATCACTTATTAAGTTAATAAGAAAAAATTTGAACAGAAATCTTACATTGCTAAAAAAAGATTTAATAGATAGAATATGCAAAATTAATAATGGCATTATTAATGTCTAAACATGCAACTACAAATCAATAAAAGAGAAAATTGATAATAAACTTTACTCCCATAGATATATTTGTATTGATAATCTACTTTATAATAGTAGTGAGTATTGGGTTCTATTATTCCCGGCATATTGATGAAAACTATGTAAATTATTTTCTTGCGGGACGTAATATCGGATGGTTCACAGTAGGGGTCTCAATCTTTGCAACTAATATTTCAAGTGAGCACTTTATAGGTTTAGCCGGGTCAGGTTCTATGCGGGGGTTAGCTGTCGGTCAATTTGAACTGATGGCTATTTTTACTCTGATTTTTCTGGGGTGGTTTCTTGCCCCTATTTATATAAAATCAGGAGTTGTTACAGTTCCCGAGTTTCTGGAGAAAAGATTTGATAGAAGAATTAGAAAATTCTTTGCAGCATTTTCAATCGTCATTTACATTTTTACCAAAATTCTGGTTTCACTTTTTGCCGCTGGTCTTCTTTTCTATGAAATATTTGGATTAAATATTTTTGCATCATCCGTTATTATAGTTTTAATTACAGGAATATACAGTGTAACCGGTGGTGCCAATGCTGTTATACGGACACAACTTTTTCAAGGTATAGTTTTATTACTCGGAGCCTTTATCCTTTCTGCTTTTAGTCTAAATGCAGTAGGCGGATTCAGCGGGCTGGAACAAAAATTACCGGGTGACTTTTTTAATATGTTCAAAAAAGTTTCTGACCCTGATTTTCCATGGACAGGAATTTTGTTTGGTGCCCCTATCTTAGCTTTCTGGTATTGGTGTACAGATCAATATATAGTGCAAAGAATTTTAAGTGCCAGGTCTATAAACGATGCCAGAAGAGGAAGTTTGTTAGCAGCATTTCTTAAAGTTTTTCCCATCTTTATACTTGTTTTACCGGGTTTAATAGCAATTGCTCTCTATCCCGAAATTAATGGTGATGGAGCTTATGCAGCTTTGGTTGCAGGGGACATTCTTCCACAAGGATTAAAGGGTATTGTTGTGGCAGGTTTACTTGCTGCTATTATGTCTTCGTTAGCCGGGGCTTTTAACAGTACAGCAACTCTGTTTACTAATGATTTTTATAAGATTCGTTACCCGGAATCTAATGAAAGGAAATTAGTTCTGGTTGGCAGATTGGCAACAACAGCGGTAGTTGTAGCAGCAATACTAATTGTTCCATTAGTAAAATTGATCAGTTCACATATTTATCTGTTTTTACAGAGCGTACAATCATTTGTTAGTCCACCTATAACCGCGGTTTTTTTGTTTGGGTTGTTTTCTAAAAAAATTAATTCAGATACCGCCATCAAAACTTTGATTATAGGCGAAACAATAGGCTTAAGTCGTTTAATGATTGAAATATTAGGCAACCTTGGTTTACAATTACACCCTGTGTTAACATGGATATTAGGTGTTAGTTTTTTACACTTTGCGATATTCTTGTTTTTATTATGTGTAGGAATAATATTGCTATTAAATGCATTTGCCTGGGAAAATTCAAATGAATTTGCTGATAATTTATTGCACTCAATGAAAGAAAATTATCTGGATGTTAAAAGCAGTATAAAAAGCATGAAAACTATTCATAAAATTAATTCAAATTTTGTTCTATCTGCTTTTATTGTAATAATAATAATCGGGTTATGGAGCATTTGGTACTAGAAAATTTTTGCAATGCAAATATTAGTTCAATTAGGATTGAAATGATTTTTCAATCCCGTAATTATAAACGTTCAATTAAAGAGAGGTAAGTTATGAAGCGACTTTTTCAGCTTGTTTTTCTTCTGATGATATGTCTATCATTATCTGTTACAAAAGGACAGATAATAGAAAGCTTTGATTCGGATCTTTCTGCTGATCCTACGTATGATCTGAATGTAGAAGGTTCTCCAAGTCGTATTGATTACACAATCAGTACCACGGACTTTATGGAAGGGACCGGTGCTGGGCACGTAAATTTTGTTTTTGGTGCATTCCATGAATGGGGTACTTATGCTCAATTAATTAAAAGGGTTCCTGATGGCGAACCATTGTTGGATTGGTCAACCAGTGATTCTCTTTCAATTTGGATTAAAGTACTACAAGCTCCGACAGTTCCGGGAAATATGGTATTCAGAATTCAAATTGCGGATCGTCCTTCTGATACCGATCCAATAGAGGAGTACATTTATGAGAACGCTACTGTTTTAGATGAAGTTGGCGATTGGTATGAGCTAAAGATACCTCTTTTTGAAAGAGAACAACCCGGCACAGAAATTCCAAATGACGAAGGATTTATTTTAGCGCCTACCAGCTGGGGCGGTTTCAGTTATAACAACCTAAAGCTTGATTATGATAAGATTGTAGGATATAACATTTCAGCAGTCACATCAGGATATACGTCAGGTGTAAACCTTCCCGCAGATTCAGTAGTTGTTATGTTTGATGAATTTAAGAAATTTGGAGTAAAAGCTGTTCCTGCTGTTATATTTAATGGGATAACATTTCCTTCTAATATAACTACCTGGGCATGGGGACAATCAACAATTGATGTTGAACCCGGTGCCGGTCCTGTCCCAAACTCAAACGCAATTAAGTGGGTTCAAGGCAATGAATGGGCTAATGGTTGGACAGGGATAGGAACCACTAATGATCCTACTTTTAATCTTGCTGGCGCTTGGTTAAAAGATACTGTACAGTTCAAAATGAAGGCTGAAGCAGGTGTTGGTGAATTGCGATTTCAGTTAGAAGGTGGTGGAGGTAAACGTGGTTGGAATTTTACCCCTACCGATGATAATCAGTGGCATACATATAAAGTTGCTTTGCAGGATCTTATTTATCCTCCTGGCGAAGATCCTACTAAATATGGTCCAATTGATTCTTCTGCAATTAATAGTTTTGGTATGATGGCAGAAGCAACCGGTGTTGCCGGTAAAGTTATATACATTACAGATTGGTGGACAGGTAATCCGGAATTTGATGTAATCCCACCGGATGCTCCCCAGAATATTTTTGCATTTAGCGGAGATTTCCAGAATGTAATTACCTGGGAAGATGTTCCCGGTGAAACCGGTGAAAAATATGATGTTTATTATAGCGCTAATCCTATTACAGATGCTAATCTTAGTGGAGCGGAAGTTGTCGCACTAAATATTAAGGAAACTGATCAACTTGCCACACATTTACTTTTTGCTCCTGTTACTGATCAGAGCGTTACATTTTACTACGCAGTTGTTTGTAAAGATGCTTCAGGAAATAAGAGTGTTGTAAGTGTTAATTCTTCCGCTGTTACAAATACTGCAAAAGGAGTTACCACAATATCGTTAAATCCTCCAACCTTTGTTGCTGATGGAGATTTATCAGAGTGGCAGTCTATCACTCCTTTTAGAATGTTTGTTTCTGATGGGACCGGACATATAGTTAGTTGCAAATCAACAAATCGATAACGATGCAGATTGCTCAGCTCTTTCCTGGGTTGCTGTAGATCAGGAATATCTATATGTAGCATTTGATGTTTTTGATGATATTTTTGTTCCCGACGCTCAATCAACATCATATCTAAATGATGCTCCTGATATCTATTTGGGGTTATACAACTGGCATGGTACTCCTCATACTTCTTTAAAAAGAGGTGGCACCCCGGATTATCATTTCAGATTTGCGTACAACAGAGTATTGATTGATAATATCAGCAGTGCCGATAGTATTGTTGGTCTTGGTGACGACTATTACTTTGGTGAAGCCATAGGTTCGGGTTACAGAGTAGAATTCAGAATAAAATGGGCTGATCTTGCCGCTATTGGTGGTGATAGTCTCTTTACGCCTATCGAAGGAATGAGAATTCCAATTGATTACTCTATCAATGATGCTGATGCTACAAATGAAAGAGAAGGAATCCTGACTTATTCTCTAAATAATGAAGACCTTTCTTATGGCGATGTGTCTCGTTGGACATACACCTGGATTGGAAGTCTATGGAATCCAGTTGGTGTTGAAAATGAAGCTGGGCAAACGGTTAATGAATATACTTTGTCACAGAACTATCCAAATCCTTTTAACCCAAGCACTCAAATTCAATTTTCAGTTAAGAATACCGGATTGGTTTCTTTAAAAATCTTTGATGTACTCGGTAGAGAAGTAGCTACATTGGTAAATAAAGAATTATCAACTGGAAACTATACAGTTAATTTTAATGCAGCAGGTTTAGCAAGTGGTATCTATTTCTATAGATTAGAAAGCGGATCGTTTATAAAAACAAATAAAATGATGCTGCTTAAGTAAATACTTAAAAGGCACGGCACCAAGCCGTGCCTTTTTATTCTAATATAGCTTAGCATTGGGAGAATCATAACTTTATCAGGAAAACGAAATGAATAAGATTGAACAGTTAAAACTTTTTTTAATTAAACCTTTGGCGCCCTATAAATTTTTCACCCTTTTAATTTTGCTTGTATTCTCGGTTCCAATATTTGCAGGAACAACAGGAAAAATTTCCGGCTATGTTACGGATTCGGAAACCGGAGAGCCTGTTGTTGGTGCAAATATTATTATTGAGGGTACCTATTTAGGAGCCTCGGCTGATTTGGATGGATATTATTCAATCAGCAATATTCCACCGGGTGAATACCGGATAATATTTAGTGCTGTTGGATATCAAAAAATAATTATTGAAAAAGTTCTTGTAAAAATTGATCTTACAACTAAACTGGATATGAAACTTCAAAGTGCGGTTATTCAGCTCGGGCAGGATGTTGTTGTAACATCGCAAAGACCATTAGTTCAAAAAGATTTAACTTCAACCTCTGTTACAATTTCCTCTTCTGAAATTAAGATGATGCCGGTTGAAAGCATAAGCCAGATTGTAAACTTGCAAGCGGGAGTTATTGACGGACACTTTAGAGGCGGTAGAGCGAATGATGTTGCTTATTTAATAGATGGTGTAGCTGTTACAGATGCTTATAATGGAGGATTTGGCTTACAGGTTGAAAATAGTTCTATCAGGCAGATGGAAGTTATAAGTGGAACTTTTAATGCTGAATATGGTCAGGCGCTTTCAGGTGTTGTAAACATAGTTACACAAAGCGGTTCAGATAAATTACAGGGGTATGTAACCGGTTATGTTGGAAATTATATTACATCTCATTCAAATATTTTTAGAAATTTAGATGATCCGTGGAACCTGGCGCAAAAAAACCTTCAGCTTACTTTAAGCGGACCGGTATCTCCAATTAAAAATCTTTACTTTTTTGTTACAGGAAGATATTATAAAAATGAAGGCTATCTTTATGGTCAAAAAGTTTTCAATGTTACGGATGACGTCCCATTTTTCCCAAATCCTTCCGACCAAAGTTTTTGGATTCCACGTAACACCGGAGATGGTGCTTATGTTTCTATGAATCCTGAGCGTAAGTATTCTGCTAATGCAAAATTGACTTATGCTCTTCCGGAACTAACATTAACTTACAGCATATTCTGGGATGATGGAAAAAATAAATATTATGATCATTCTTATGCTTTGACTCCCGATGGAATTATGAATCATTATCGAACAAACTTTGTTCACAATTTTCAGGCTACATATTATCCATCTTCAAATACATCTCACTCGTTAAAATTTTCTGCTAATTTCTTTAATTACAAAGGATATTTATACGACGATTACCCGATTGATAATAATCCAATGAGTCCAACTTATAATCCGTATGGAGTTGATCCAAGATATGTAAACCCGACACAGGGAATATCATCTTCTTCATATACGTTCAGACAGGGCGGTAATCAAGGCGGTAGATACCAGAGGCATACTGATACTTATATCGGGCAATATTCTTTTTCTTCGCAAATATCTAAAGAACATAAAATCGGTTTTGGAGTTGAAGGGAAACTGTATGAAATATTTAGTCACAGCCAGGATTTAATTAACCTAACACCGGAAACACAAACAGACAGTTTGGGAAATAGCGTTTTAGTATTTACTCCAGGCTATCCGGATGTCGGAGTAATTACTGATAATGGCTCCAACATTATGTACACAAGAAGACCTTATGAAATCTCAGCTTATGTACAGGATAAGATGGAATATGATATAATGATAATTAATGCCGGAGTTCGATTTGATTATTTTAATTCCAATGCATACTTACCTGTTGATCTAAAAAATCCAACAAGAAATAAAAATTATCCCGGCGCAGTTGAAGATCCAAACAATCCGGGTGCCTATATGCTGGAATTAAAAAAAGCAGATGCAAAATATCAGGTAAGTCCTCGTTTAGGGGCATCATTCCCTATTACAGATCAAGGAATTATAAGATTTTCTTACGGACACTTTTTCAAAATCCCGTCATTTGAAAATCTTTACACCAATCCTGATTTTATTGTTAGCCAGGGATCCAGCCTTTCCTCGATTATAGGAAATGCAGATCTAAAAGCTGAAAAAAATGTTATCTATGAAATTGGATTGCAACAGATTCTATTCGAGAATGTCGGATTAAATATTTCAATTTATTACAGAGATATAAGAAACTGGTTAGGTATGGAAATAATTAATACTTATGAAGGATTTAAATATGCAAGGTTCATAAATCGTGATTATGCAAATGTAAAGGGATTTATATTAACACTTGATAAAAGATTTGCAAATTATTTTGGTCTGAAGCTCGATTATACATTCCAGATTGCACAAGGAAATGCTTCAGATCCTTATGCTGTTTATAATAATAATCAAACCGATCCGCCCATTGAAGAAACAAAAAGTGTAGTGCCGTTAGATTGGGATCAAAGACATACATTAAACCTTAATGCAAACATTGGCGTTCCCGGTAACTGGACGGTAGGTCTTATTATTCAATATGGATCAGGAATGCCTTACACGGAAGACACCCGTGTTTCACAGGGAGTTAGATTTGAAAACGGCGGTGTTAAACCACCATACTACAATGTTGATCTTAGAGCGGAAAAATCTTTTGACGTATTTGGATTTTCGCTTAACACATATCTGATGATTTATAATCTTTTGGATATTAAGAATGAATTTGGCGTTTATTCTACAACCGGTAGAGCAAACCAGGATTTGAATACCCAGTATTATAAAGAAAGTGATATAATTGGTCTTAATACTATTGAGCAATACGTTAACAATCCCAGCATGTATTCCTCACCACGCGAAATAAGACTGGGACTTGGATTTGAATTTTAAAGAATATAACCGGAGCTAATAATGTCTAAAAAATTACTAATTATTTTTATCACGCTGCTAATTTCTGATTTAGGATTTTCTCAGGTCAGTGACCAAATTCAGAAATACAGAGATGAACCTAAAGGAGATATCCAATACAGGCGTGAAGGTACGATGGACGGGAACCAGGTACGTACACTTTTTTATAATAATGGAGAAGTTGGACAGTGGCCTTATCAACCTTCAGGTGAATGGCCAAAGGGTACCGGACAATCTTACCTCGATGGTGTTGCAGTACTTATCGCTTCTGAAGTAAACACTCCAGGTGGTCAAATAGTCCACCCGCTTGAAACTTCATACCGTGAATGGATGGATAAGGATGCAAGCACAGGGCTTGTTTGGGGATTGGAACCTGTTCCAGGTTATGTTAATGATAATCAACACTCCGAATATCCTTTAGAAAAATTATCACCGGCAATCAACACTAACCCACATACCTGGCCGCACAAATGGTCGCCGGCACTCGATTTAACGACGGATTGGGACGGATACTGGTATGGTTATTTTGGAAGAGGAGTTAATAATTCAGACTTTGAAACATTTTTTGTAATGGATGATTCCAAAGATAAGGAGTGGACAAGATCCCCGTTTAATTACTATCCTCTTGCATCAGATCATGATCGCGGAGGTCTTGGAATAAGAGTTGAAGTTAGAGGCTTTCAATGGTCTCACGTTTTAGCAGAAGATATTATTTTCTGGCATTATGATATAGTTAATCTGTCCGATATTAATTATTCGTCCACATTTTTTGGATTTTATACTGATTGCGGCGTAGGAGGTACAGATGATTCTGAGGACGATAATGCTTCTTTTGATAAAGTACTTGATTTAACTTATTGTTTTGACGGCGATGGATTAGGTGTTCCCAATAATTGGAAGACCGGTTATTATGGTTATGCATACCTTGAAAGCCCGGGTAATGGAACTAATGGTATTGATGATGATGATGATGGTATGATAGATGAAAGACGTGATGATGGAATTGATAATGATGGAGATTGGGTTTCATTTTCGGATTTAAACGGTAACGGAGTTTGGGATAAAGATGAAAACGAACCATTAAATAATGATGTTGGAAAAGACGGTGTCGGACCTTTTGATAGACAGTACATAGGTCCGGATGAAGGCGAGGGAGACGGAATGCCTACTAATGGTGAACCGAATTTTGATAAGACAGATAAGGATGAATCAGATCAGATAGGTTTGACAGCCGTTTCTATTTATAGATTGGGACAAACCGGTACCGGCGGTGGATGGCCAAAAGATGATGAATCAATGTGGCTAAAAATGAGTTCCGGTGTTTTTGATACTTCACTTCAAAGAGCAAATATAAGTATGGTATTTGCATCGGGTCCCTTTCCACTAAACCAAGGTCTGAGAGAAAGATTTTCAATGGCATTATTATTTGGAGCTGACCTTGATGAAATAATATTTAATAAAGAAACTGTGCAAGAAATATATAATGCAAATTATAACTTTTCAAAACCACCTATTAAACCAGAGTTAACGGCAGTAGCCAGCGATAAAAAAGTTTTTCTTTATTGGGATAAAATAGCAGAGGAATCAAGGGATCCTTTTATGGGATTTGAAAATGATGATCCTACACAAGGAGCAAAAAAGGATTTTGAAGGTTACATGATTTATCGTAGTAAAGAAGCAGAATTTAATGATATAAAAGTGATTACAGATTCCAAAGGTTCTGCTATGTACTGGAAACCCATTGCAAGATATGATCTAAAGGACGGAATCACCGGTCCTGATCCGGTAGGAATAAATGGTGCTCATTTTTGGCGTGGTGATGATACTGGTTTAAGATATTCATATGTTGATACTGATGTTCAAAATGGTCAGCGTTATTATTATGCATGTGTTTCGTATGATATGGGTGATCCAAACAAAGGAACAAAGGGATTACAACCTTCCGAGTGTACAAAAATAATTACACAGGATTATTCCGGTAACCTTCAATTCGTAGATGTAAATTGCGCTGTAGTTACTCCAAATGCTCCGGTTGCAGGATATGTTCCTCCTGAAATAAGAGGGGATATTAGCCAGGTAGCATCAGGCTTAGGTACCGGATCATTAAAAGTTGATATTCTCAATCCGTCTGCAATTCTTAATGGCGCTGTATATAATGTGGTTTTCAAATCAGACGATGTTTATCCATTATATAAAACTATATCATATAATATAATAAGAAATTATGATAACGTTATTGATACTGTTCTTCTTAACGCCGACTCCTCATTTATTGGAGCAGACAGAAATAGCCAGCCATTTGATGGACTAACATTATCCGTTAGTAATGATACCACTGTTTCGATTATAGATTCAACAACAGGCTGGTTAGTTGGTAGTAGTAATCTTGCTACAAGGGTATTTAAAGATGGAACGGCTATACGAGGTGTTGCTTGGCCGGCAGATTATGAGATCAGGTTTTATAGTACACCGCAGGACACATGCTTTATTTTATCTGCCCCTTTGTACAGAAAGTTTCCTGTAAACTTTAAAGTATGGAATAAAACAGAAAACAAATATTCTAAAATTGCAGTTAAGGATGTTGATGGTTCCCAATCTTTAACGGTAGGAGATACAATTCAGGTTTTAGAATTTAAAGATGGAATAGTATCCTCTGCCAATATTCGATTTGCATGGAATCTTTCTTATGGTTACCCGTTTAATCCGAACGAAACTCCTGTTGAACCTGCTGAAGGAGATATATTTCAAATCTCAACAACCAAAGCTTACAAAACCGGCGATTATTTTTCGTTTTCAACTGTTCCTGTTAAAGTGGATAAAACAGTTGCAAATTCTGAACTTTCAAGGATTGATGTTGTTCCTAATCCATATCTTGGTGCCGCATCATGGGAAAAAAGAAATCTAAACTCTACAGGCAGAGGTGAAAGGAAAATTGATTTCATTAATCTTCCAGCCGTTTGTACCGTTAGAATTTACACAATAACAGGAGCCCTTATAAAAACCATTTCAAAAGATTCAGGATTTTTAGATGGAACAATCTCATGGGATCTTGTTACAGAAGATGGAATGGACGCAGCCTATGGGGTATATTTATATCATGTCGATGCACCTGGAATTGGTGAATATATTGGCAAATTTGCTCTAATTAAATAGCGGAGATATTTAAATGAAAAACAATGTAAGAATAATTTTTATCTTAATTATTTTAGTACTTCCGCAACTGTTTGCGCAAGGATTTAAATCTGATGTTTCTAAAAAAGGAACAACCGCAGCAACATTTCTTTCGATTGGACAAAGTGCCAGGGCGATTGGTATGGGAAGTGCCTTTGTAGGTGTGGTAAATGATGTTAGTTCCATTTACTGGAATCCTGCAGGTTTAACAAAAACAAAAGGAATAAATGTACTTTTTGATCATACATCATGGCTAGCGGATATTAAATATAATTATTTGGCTGCCAGTTATAATCTCGGTGATATAGGAACAATAGGCTTCAGTTTTACTTCATCTGATATTGGGGAAATGAATGTAACTACAATTGCACAACCTGAAGGAACAGGTGAAACGTTTACCTCAACAGAAACAGCCATTAGTCTTTCATACGCAATTCAATTGACTGACAATTTTTCGATTGGAATTAGTCCGAAGTTTGTTTATGAAAGTATCTGGAGGATGAGTGCAAATGCTTTTGCGGTTGATCTCGGAGTTCAATATGTAACTCCGTTTGATGGAGCAATTCTTGCGATGTCAATTTCTAACTTTGGAACATCAATGCAGCTTTTAGGAACATCTAACCTGGTTCTTCATGATTTAGACCTTGAAAGCACTGGTAATAATGGCGATGTTCCTGCTTATTTAGAAACTGATTCTTGGTCATTACCTCTTACATTTAGAGTAGGTGTGGCTTATAATCCAGTTCATACAGAAATGCATAAGATTACATTAGCATTAGATGCTATGCATCCCAGTGATAACTATGAAAGTATTAATGTAGGTGCAGAATATTCATATAATGATTTTGTCTTTTTTAGAGGAGGATATAAATCTTTATTTCTTGATTCTTCCGAAGAATCATTTTCACTTGGGTTTGGTGTAAAACAGTTACTTATTGGTAACGTGGCATTACTGATAGATTATGCGTATCAGGATTTTGGTCGATTTTCAGACATCCAAAAATTTACTCTAACAGTTTCATTTTGATTAATCAAAAGCTCTCTTATAAACTTGTTTTGTAAGAGAGCCTTTTCAATAAAAAGTATTTAAGACTGGGACAATGAATTTAAAAACGCTATCGATATTAATAATATTTATTATTTCAAATACTGTTATTGCAAAGAGTTATAAGGGAGCCGAATATAGAACTAAGGCAGCGTACACTTATGGTAGATTTGAAGTAAGCATGAAATCTGCCTATAGAGAAGGAATGCTTTCATCCTTTTTTACTTATTTTGACGGAACAGCAGAAGATACATGGACTACCGCAAAATGGAATGAGATTGATCTTGAAATCATGGGCAGGTATGATGATAATGTTCAATTTAATACTATTACTCCGGGACAAACAAACCATGTCAGCCATTTTCCGATGGGTTCTTCACCAAACTTAGATTATCATACTTATGCAATTGAATGGACACCAGATTATGTTGCATGGTTTGTTGATGGAACAGAAGTTATACGACAAACGGGTGCTCACATTGCTACTTTAACTCGACCCCAAAAAATAATGATGAATGTATGGAATCCTCTTTATGAAAATTGGGCAGGCATTTTAGATCCTGCTGCTTTACCGGCTTTTGCCTATTATGATTGGGTTAGTTATTCTACATATACACCCGGTGCGGGAAATTATGGAACAGGAAATAATTTTATACAAAGCTGGATTGACAATTTTGATTCATGGAACACATCCAGCTGGGAAAAAGCAACGCACACCTGGGATGGAAATGGCTGTGATTTTATTCAAGAAAATGCGGTCTTTCGGGATGGGAAACTAATTTTATGTTTAACTAATTCTACAAATACAGGTTATACGGATGTTACTGCCCCTTCAATATTATGGGCGCGTGCCTCAACTGATAAAATAACAGTTATGTTTTCTGAAGAAGTTGATCAAAATGATGCCGAAAATATTGCCAATTATTATATAACAAATACTGCTGTTAGCATAAACAGCGCAACACTACTACGTGATTTGAAGAGTGTAGAATTAGATGTTACGGGAATAAATTTAAACAACACATATAATTTAATTGTTTATCCAATCAAGGATAGAGCTTCGGTTCCTAATACTATGTCAATAAAAGCGGTTTCACTGATAATGTCTCAGCCGCTAAGTTTTCCTATAAAAATTAATTGCGGAGGAGCCGAATTATTAAATTATTTGGCGGAAGAAAGCTGGAATAAAAAAACAGAATATGGTTCAATGGATGGATCAGTGTCTAACTATTCATCTTCTTTGGGAATAAGCGGCACAGATGAAGATGTTATCTATCAGTCTGATCGGTATGATTTGGTTGGATATAAAGTTAGAGTGCCTAACGGTAATTATGATGTAAAATTAATGTTTGCAGAAAAATATTTTACCTCGTCAGGGGCAAGAATATTTGATGTTTATCTTGAGTATAACCGGGTAATTGAAGACCTTGATGTTTTTAGCCAGGTTGGCAAAAATTCAGCTTTAGTTAAGGAAGTAACTAATATTCAGGTTACTGATGGAATACTCGATATTCATTTTGCAGACAAGGTTGACTATGCTTTTATAAGCGGCATTGTTATAACTCAAAATACAACCGGGCTTAATGATGAAGAAAAATTAGGATTGAGTGATTTTAAAGTGGAGCAGAATTATCCAAATCCTTTTAACGGTAAAACTATAATTAGATATTCATTGCAGTCTACAGAAAATTTGAACTTTGAACTTTATAACATTTTAGGTGAGCAAATTTTTTTTGAAAACTTAGGTTACATGTCTAAAGGATCACACGAGTATTTACTTAATACTGCCGAGTTAAAATCAACTCCACTTACATCTGGAATTTATTTTTATGTCTTTTCGACATCAAACAAAAGAGAAACACATAAATTAGTTCTGCTCAATTAAAAGACCATTATGAATTATATTTACTGGCGAAAACTCCATATACTGCCTATTAAAAAAACTTACTGTGATTTTCATTCTATTTATTTAACAGTAATAATTCCAACTATTTTTTATGAAAAATTTATCAAATAAAATTATGAATTCAACAATTAAAAACTTTGTGTTAATCTTTATTTTATTTTTATCTCTGGCACTTAAACCAATTGATTCCCCACAAAACCATGATAAAATAGATCAAAGGGTAAAAGATATTATTGGCAAAATGACTCTTGAAGAGAAAGTTGGGCAAATGACCCAGATTACTTTGCAAGCTGTAAGTAAGACACAAGGGACAAAAGATCAAATACATCAGTTAGATGATGCAAAACTTGAAGAAGCAATTAAAAAATATCACGTTGGCTCAATCCTAAATGTTTATGATGTGGCACATAGTGTTGATTACTGGCAGGAGATAATAACCAAAATTCAGAACATTGCTACTAAAGAAACGAGACTTGGGATTCCTGTAATTTATGGAATTGATGCAATTCATGGTGCAACTTATACAAAAGGCGGAACCTTATTTCCGCAAGCAATAAATATGGCTGCAACCTGGAATACAGAACTTGCAGAAAAAGAAGGGGAAATCACTTCCTATGAAACCCGTGCTTCGGGAATTCCATGGAATTTTTATCCTGTAATGGATATTGGCAGAAACCCGCTTTGGCCAAGATTATGGGAAACATACGGTGAAGATGTTTACCTGGCATCACAATTAGGAAGTTCTTACATTCACGGTGCACAAGGAGATGATTTAAGTTTACCTACAAAGTTAGCGACCTGCTTAAAACATTATGTCGGTTACAGCTTCTCAATAAATGGAAAAGACCGAACACCTGCCTGGATATCCGAAAGAATGCTCAGGGAATATTTTCTTCCGACTTTTGAAGCAGGAATTCGAGCGGGTTCTCCAACTATAATGGTTAATTCTGCTGAAGTTGATGGAATTCCAGGACACGCAAACCATCACTTATTAACGGAAGTTTTAAGGGACGAACTAAACTTTAAAGGTTTTGTTGTTTCTGATTGGGAAGACATTAAAAGACTGCATACAAGAGATAGAATGGCTGATACTCCAAAAGAAGCGGTACGTCTTGCAGTTATGGCAGGCGTTGATATGAGCATGGTACCGTTTGATTTTAGTTTTTATAATTATTTATTAGAACTTGTTAAAGAAGGTTCTGTGCCTGTGTGGAGAATAGATGAGGCAGTTAGCAGGATATTAAAAGTAAAAATGCAATTAGGACTTTTTGAAAACCCATACCCAAACAAAAAACTTGTTGAAAAATTTGCTTGTGATGATTTTACAAATGTTAATTTAAATGCAGCACGAGAATCAATTATTCTTGTAAAAAATAAAAATAATATTCTCCCTCTGTCCAAGAAAACAAAAGTTTTAGTAACAGGTCCTACTGCCAATATGCTTTCTGTTTTGAACGGAGGCTGGACAATTACCTGGCAGGGAAATGAAGAAACTCTTTATCCTCAAGAAAAAAATACTGTGCTTGAAGCAATTCAAATGAAAGTTGGTAAGGAAAACGTTAAATACGTTAAGGGCACTGACTTCGATAAAGACATTAATATTAATGAAGTAATTTCCGAATCAGTAAATTCTGATGTTGTTGTGCTTTGTCTTGGAGAAGCACCTTATTGTGAAACACCCGGAAATATTGCCGATCTAACATTAGGTAAAGTACAGTTGAATTTAGCCGAGAAAATTATTGAAACCGGAAAGCCTGTGGTTTTGATAATGCTTGAAGGAAGACCAAGATTAATAACTGCAATTGAACCAAAATTAAATGGAATCCTATTGGGATTTTTACCCGGGATGGAAGGTGGTAATGCAATCGCTGATATTTTATTCGGTGATTATAATCCCGATGCAAAACTTCCAATTACTTATCCCAAATATCCAAATGGTATAACTCTTTATGATTACAAACCGATCGAAAGTTTTGATACTAATAATTATGATCCCCTATTCCCATTTGGTTATGGATTAAGCTACGCAAATTTTAGCTATAGCAATTTAAAGATCAGCGCAAATGAAATAAATAAATCAGATGAATTAACCATAATTGTTGATGTGAAAAATGAAGGTAATATTTCCGGAAAAGAAATTGTTCAACTTTATCTAACAGATATTTATGGATCCGTTACAAGACCTAATAAACAGCTAAAAGGATTTCAAAAAGTTTTCTTAAATCCCGGAGAAACCAAAACTGTCTCATTCAAATTGAACCAAAATAATTTTTCATTTATTGGGCAAGATAATACAAGAATTGTTGAAGCAGGTGATTTTATTGTTACAATACAAAATTTGTCGCAAAAATTTCATTTGAATTGAACGTGAATTAATAAGATTTTTAAATGTGTTTTCTGAGAGAAGGCGACAGAAATTTTAGTTATGTGCCTTCCTTTTTTATTTTCAAATTTTTTTTACTCCCTTGTCGAAGGAAACTATTTAGGAAAGCCATACAAATGTTTATGATATACTTGGTAACTAAGTAGCAATTTTGGTGAAAGAAATTAAAAGCCTGCCTATAATTTGATTGAAGAAACAATGAGAATCGTTGGTGCTCTGCTCTTTCTTTTATTTCTGCTTTACATATAATGATAACAAAGCAAAGAAATAAAATCATTCAATAATTGTTTGTTGGATAAAAATGTAAGTGGAGAAGCAGGTTATTTTTAGTTTTTTGAAATCTTGATTAGGTGATTTGTTTTTAATGAAAGTCTGCCGGGATAACCAAAACTTTCAATTTCACCTAAATTTTGAACTCTTAAATTGAAATTTTTAGCAATGTATTCTAAAGAATCGGTAGTGTGTAAAAACCAATTGTGTTCTTTGGTTTTAAACTCATAATGCTTGGGCCCTATAATATCTCCTAAAAACATACCGTTATCTTGTAAACATATCGATAACCATTCCATTAAAGATGTAAGTTTTTCATCATCAAAATAATATAAAATTTGCGAAGCCCATATAAAATCAAATTTAACTTTGCTTAATTCTTTTCTGCCGAAAGAATTGGATAAGGATGTAAAAGGATTCTTTTTTTCCAATTGAAATTTTTTGATTTGTTGTTTCCCAGCATCAAGGCTTTCTTGCTTAATGTCAATTCCGTAATAATTATTAATATCTAAGTATTTTATAAATGCTATTCCGCCTTGCAATGGACCGCACCCAAGGTCTAATAATTTATGTTCTGGTTTTAATCCATTTTTTTTGAGAAGGTTAAGTTGATATGCCTGTAATTCTTTCCAATATCCTAAAGGACCCACCATTAATTCTAATTCATGTCTTTTCTTCAAACCAGGAATAAATCTTCTTAATCCGTAAAGATTTCTTCTTAAACCCTTTAACCTGCGGTTAAGTTTGTGCTTATTTATCATAACGGATTTTTATTATAAATAGTTAGAAGAAAACAGGACTATATCGTAGGTATTCGGTAGTCCTGATTTTACTTTTAATATCATGAATTACCGCATTT
Source organism: Ignavibacteriaceae bacterium (assembly GCA_049294175.1). Taxonomy (GTDB): domain Bacteria; phylum Bacteroidota; class Ignavibacteria; order Ignavibacteriales; family Ignavibacteriaceae; genus IGN3. The sequence goes on from JBAQCL010000017.1 coordinate 70,441, forward strand.
ACATAAACAGTATCTAAACTTAAAGTTTCAGCGATTAATTCTGCCGGTACATTCATTTCCATTCCGAGCCAGATCGGATCAAGTATTTTAAACGGTACTTTAAAGAAAAATTCTTCTTGAGTTTGTTCAGCGCTGTAAGTATCTGAAGTTGGAGTTCTCTCAAGAATTTTTTCCGGTATTCCAAGATATTCTGCAAGCTGATATACTTGTGATTTAAATAAATGTCCGATAGGCATTATATCAACACCGCCATCACCGTTCTTAACAAAAAAGCCCTGTTTATACTCGTTCTTATTTCCGGTTCCAACCACACAATAATTATTTTTTTCCGCATAATAATAGAGCATATTCATTCGGCATCTTTGCTTTAAATTAGATGCAGCAACTATTTGAAGATATTCACTGATTGGTAATCGTTTAATTTTTTCTTCGCCTGTTGGAGTAATTATTGAAAGATTAAAGAAATTTATTAAGCCTTTGCTATCATTATCCTTCGGGATCGTGATCTTCATTTTGTATGATTCGTTATATTCGGGAAAAACTTTTTTAACTGCAGTATCTCGCCTTCGGTAACATCCCAACGCTGTTAATGAATCGCTTATATCTTCCACCACATATTTTACATTAAATTTTTCAGCAAGAATTTGGGCAAGTTTCAAACTATCGGGGCTCGAATCTTTTTCGGGAAGCATTAACGCAAGAATTTTATCATTACCCAGAGCCTTAACACATAAAGCTAAAACAACGGAAGAATCCACCCCACCGCTAATACCAAGAACAGCTCCTTTTTTATGCAGTTTTTGTACTAATTCTGATCTAAGTCTAGAAACAATCCTTTCGGTTTCTAAAGCGGGATCAATTTTTATCGAATCTTTTGTAAAGTTCATTTAATGATTTAATCCATTTGTTTTAATAATTTTTTATCCACCTTACCGTTTGGACTTTTAGGAAGTGCATCTAAAAATACAATTTCTTTAGGCACCATAAAAGTTTCCATATTTTTTGAACAGTAAAGCAGCACATCATTTTTTGATAATTTTTTTTCGTTCTTTTTAACTATAAAAACTTTAATTGATTGCCCAAGTATTTCATCCGGGAATCCAATTACAGCGGTTTCGCTAACTCCTTCAAGATCACACAAAATGTTCTCAATTTCTTTTGGACTTACTCTTTCGCCTTTTGTTTTTATCATATCATCTTTTCTACCAACAAAATAAAGAAATCCATCTTCATCTTCATAAAAAAGATCGCCGGTAAACAAAACTTTTTCTCCGTCTAATTTCCATTTTTTATAAACTTTAGATGTAAGCTCTTCCGCATTCCAATAACCGCGCATTACATTAGAACCGCGCACTACAAGTTCACCAACTTCTCCAGGTTTTACCATTTCACTGTTCTCATTAACAATAAAAGTTTCGCAATTGGGAATAGCTTTACCAACCGATCCGGGTTTTTTATCTATCATATCGGGATGTAAATAACTTATTCGTTTGCATTCGGTTAGACCGAACATAGAAAAAAGTTTTACTGCCGGAAAAATTTCTCTGAATTTTTTAATGTGATCAACAGGAAGTGCTGCGCCTGTATTTGAGATATAACGAAGAGAGGAAAGATCATAGTTTGAAATATTTTTTAGTTTTAAAAACATAGCCAGTATTGTAGGAACAATTGGAAAGCCGGTTACTTTTTCTTTCTGTAAAATTTTTAAAATTTCTACGGGAAAGTTAAATGATTTCTCAAGTATAATTGTTCCGCCAAACATAAATGTCATAATCACCTGGTACAAACCATAATCAAATGAAAGCGGGAGTACTACAAGTATTTTATCGTTCGGTTCATTGTCTATATATTGGATAATACTTCTTGCTGCGGAAATCATATTATTGTGCGATGACATTACACCTTTAGGTTCGCCGGTAGAGCCTGAAGTATAAATTAATGTAGCCAGATCATAATCAAGGATTTCTGATTTTCTTTTTTGTAAAGCCTCAATTTTTTCAAAGTTTGATTTTAAAAAATCATCCCAATAATAATTATTCTTTTGCTCGGTAATTTCTTTTTGACCAAACCAGATTGTTGAAATATCTAAATTTGATCCCTGGTTTAATTGATCAATTACATTTTTTTTTGAACTCTGAACAATAATTAATTTGGCGCCGGAATCTTTTATTATGTATTGCAGCTTATGAGATTTTAGTGAACCGTTTAGCAGAACAAACGTTGCTCCGGCTTTTAGAATTCCATAAATCCCTATAACTGTTTCTGCTGAATTATCACTGAAGATAATTATTCTATCGTGTCTTTGTACACCAATGTTTATTAATCCTGATGCTAAAAGATCAGATTGTTTGTCAATCTCTTTGTAAGTAAATCTTTGTTCTCCTGTTACTAAAGCTTCCTTATCAGGAAAATTTTTAGCAGAGGATGATAAAAATTCGTGAACTAAAACGGGATTAAACAGTTTTGATAAATAGTTGTCTTTATTATTTGTTATTTCAGGTGTCATTCTTTTTGAGAAGTCTATTTGTTTTGCCTTAAATCAAAAACAACATTGAATGGATGTATATCCTCTGATTCAATACTAAATGAAGCAATAAATTTATCATATAAAATTTGAGTTGAAAGTAAGCCAATTAACGTCATTCCATCTATCTCACTTATTGTATCAATCTTCTGCATTTTCTTTATGAATAAATTAACTTTTTTAGGATCAAATAATCCGGATTTTTTTAGTTCATCGGGATTAAAATATTTTTCAACAATTTTGTTGTCAGCGTTAATCAAGCCCCTTTTAATAGGCGCTCTGTAAGGATTTTTGGGTCTGTTAACAATAGAGTTTGGAAGTCTAGACTTTAGTGCTTCCTTTAAAATAAACTTTTCATTCAATAAATTTATTTTGAATTCAGGGTTTACTTTATTCATAAGTTCAATTAATCTGTGATCAAGAAAAGGCACTCTGATTTCTACAGAGTTTGCCATAGACATTCTATCGCCTTGAGATGAAAGCAGGTAATTGCTCATGAAAATTATTATCTCTAAATATTGGGCCTTTGCAAAATAGTCCCATTCATAAAATTCTCTTGGCAGAAGTTCAAGAATATCAGAAAAAGCATTATAATCTTTTATACTTTCTTTTACATTCTCTGAAAAGAAATTCTTTATCCTTGAAGTATTATTCCATCTTATCAAATGAGAAAAAAGAGGATTGTTGGGATCTTCAATTCCTGATTTAAAAAACTCGGTGATAGTATTACCAAGTCTTTTATCCTTAAAAATATACGGATAAAGTTTCCCTAAAAGTTGCGGTCTTAATTTAGATTCAGGATAACGCGACCAGAATTTTCTGATTTTGGTTTCTTTAAAAATATTATAACCGCCAAAAATTTCATCCGAGCCTTCACCGGTAATCACAACTTTATAACCACTTTTGTGAACTAAAGAAGACAGCAGGAATAACGGAATTGGAGCAGTTCGTAAAATAGGTTTTTCAGTATGCCAAATTACGGATTCAAGATTTTCACTTATGTTTTCACTTTTGATAAAAAGTTCAGAATGGGTTACGCCTAAGTAATTAACCATTTCTTGCTGGAATGAGCCTTCATCATAATCTTTATCTTCAAATCTGATTCCGAATGTATTTAATTTATTATTAAAATTCTTTTTTATAATTGAAGTGATTCCGGAAGAATCCAATCCACCGCTAAGATAACTTCCGACCGGCACATCTGATCTTAATCTTATTTTCACAGCGTCCACAAGGATTTCTTCAACACGTTCGGTCAGCTCATTCTTTTTAAATGGTGTATAATTATTTTCTGTTGCAAAATTTAACTGCCAGTATTTTTCAATTTTAAACTTTTCAGGAGTGAGGATGATAAAATGAGCCGGAGGCAATTCATTAATTCCATCAAATAAAGTCTGATCCTTTAATGTTGTCCAAAAAGTAAAAACCTGATCAAGTGATTTTTTATTAATGTTTCTATCAATAGAAGGATGTGCAAAAAGTGCTTTTATTTCCGATGCAAATGAGAACATTCCATTTTTATGAGTGTAAAATAAAGGAAGTATTCCAACCCGGTCTCTTGCAATAAACAATATCTGTTTATTTGAATCCCAGATTGCAAACGCAAATTGACCGTTTAATTTTTGAAGGGAATTAATTCCATATTCTTCGTAGAGATGAACAATTACTTCCGTATCGGATTTAGTATAAAATTTATGTCCTGCTTTAATTAGCTCTGCACGTAACTCCGGATAGTTAAAAATCTCACCGTTAAAAATTATCCAAAGCGACTTATCTTCGTTGTGTATAGGTTGGATGCCTTCGGAAATATCTATTATACTTAACCTGGCATGTGCTAATGCAATACGATTATCAATATATAATCCGGTTTCCTCAGGACCTCGATGCCTGAGAGTTTGAATCATTTTGCTAATTGTAGTTGAATCTTGACGTGTAATATTATTATTGAGGATACCCGCGATACCACACATAATGCTTAAGATTCTTTTGAAGCAACTTTTGACTGCAGGTATTGAGTGATATGATTTAAACTTGAAAAATTATCGACTATTAATTCTTCATCTTCAATAAAGACGTTAAATGTTTGTTCAATAAAACTAACTAATTCAATTATTCCGGTTGAATCAAGAATTCCTTTTTCAAAAAAATCTGTATTCTCATCAAAGTGATTCGATTCACCGAATAAAAAATTATCTATTATAAACTCCCTAATTTGTTGTGATATTTCCATGAATAGTTTCCGAAATAATATTTTTTATTATATAATTTCTAAAGCAATTGTTAAATAAAACTTTAGTTTATTTTCTTTCTTAATGGTCTTAGACCTTTTAAAAAATCATCGTAAGAAGTTTCCGGTGTTAAAGGAATATTAACCCTTGCCAATGGTTCAGCCGGGGGAATACCCCACATAGTTTGAGGTGGCACACTTCTATTGACAACAGTTCCACCTTTTATAACAGATCCGTCTCCGATAATAACATTTGGTAATATAAGACAATGAGGTCCTATATACACATTTTTTCCGATAATAATTTTGTTAGGATTGGATTTTCTTGGTTCTCCAAAGTAAGTATGTGAAATTATGGAAGTTCTAATCCCAATTGTTGAATTATCCCCAATTGTAATACATTCAGGATGATTTTCATCAATATAGACGTATTTACTTATCCAAACATTTTTACCTATTTTCACACCTCTCAATTTGTGGAGAAATGGTCGAAATGTGCTTCCAAATGGGGCCACAAATGCGATTGAATGCAAAAAGCTATTAATTATTTTAGAAGGCATTTAATAAAAATCTTCAAAAATTCTTACAATAATAAAGAAAATAACGAATATTAACGAACCATTATCAGGTCAAAGTATCATCTAAATTGACTGTTAAAACATTATTTTTCCCGTTTAACACGTAATAATAGCAAAAATTATGCCTACAAGATGAATTTGTGTCTTTTGTTGATTAAATAATCTGAAGGATCAATTAAATATCTCTACAAAATTTTTTCATACGACAAAGGATAGCTAATATTATTGAATTATTACCACTGTTTTCTGCTTAAGTGAGATTTTTTTTAATAGTTCAAATTCTTTTCTATAATTTTTTTAAAATCGCCGGAATATGCGAGAGAAGCTTTATAAAAATTATCTATGATAAGAGTCTCTATATTCCAAATATTATTGATTGACGCTTTTAAATAGGGTGAAAGTTTATCATCATAAAAACGATTTTCAATAACAGATATTTTTTTTAGATCAGGAAGTAATCCAATTCCTATTGCTTTTAGCAAAGATTCTTTTCTTGTCCATATTCTAAAAAATTTTTCAGCCATCTCATTTTGACTGACAGAAATATTTAAAAATTCTATTTCATCTGTTGAAAAATAATTATCAGCAATTTCTAAGTGATTAATTGTATTATCGATTTTTTCTATATCAACTCCGATTTCATTGAAAAGATTAAGTGCATAGATAACTAAATTGCCGGAATGAGAAATGTTGAATTGAATATTGTTATTTAACTCTGAATCTAATTTCGGTTTTCCATACTGATTAGTAATTACTTGAATTTCTTTAGTCGGGATATAAAGATAATTAGATAATATTTTTCTAAGAATGTATCTTGTAATTATAAATCTTTCCCGGTCATTATTGAACTTAAATTTGTTTGCTGTTTCTAATTCAGATTTGCTTAATACCGATTTTATTTCAGGGAGTTCAGGTTTTAAATTATCTAACTCAATTATATAAAAATGGATTTCATCTTTAGAAATTTCTTCTTTATTTAATGATTCTGAATTCATAATTCCTAATCAATTTTTAGTTGGATTATATTCAAAAATTTTTCTCATAATGATATTATTTGAAATAATTTTCTAATTTAGAGAAAGAATGCCAATTCAAAATATTCTTAATAGCTGATTAAAGCAAAATCGTTGAAATAGTAAATATTTTGGGATAAAAAATAGTATATATTTGGCATACTTGTTGGCTTTCAAAATTATCGATTTTGGGTGGTATGATTAAAATATTGAACTTTTTACTTGTACAATCCTAAATTCCCCAAAATAAATTTATTTTCATTTTACTGCTGGTAGAACGAATTTTTGAACGCATTAGAAAAATTTATAATGAAAGTTTAAACATCTTTGGAAAAAAATATGAATAAAATAGATAAAATTAAAAATATAACACCAGAGGAATTTAGAAATAATTATGTTGCTAAACGTAAGCCTGTAGTTATTGAAGATGCAGTTTTAAAATGGGAAGCGCTCAAAAAATGGTCATCAGATTTTTGGATTAAAAATTACGGAGATAAAAAAGTTGTCGTTGATAACGAAAATTATACTTTAAAAGAAATAATTAAGTTAGCTCAAAATTCAAATGAAAATTTACCTGCTCCTTACTATAGAAATATAAGAATTGACCATGAATACCCCGAATTAAAAGCAGATATTTCTCCTGAATCTGATTTCTGTTTACCAAATAAATTCTATAATAATTTATTCAAACCTTTAAAAAATTCATTTTTAGCTTATGGTCAATATGAATTATTTATAGGTGGAAAAGGAAGATCGTTTCCGTATCTTCATTATGATGTTCCTGGAGCCGATACATTCATTCACCAAATTTCAGGAGTTAAGGATTTAATATTATTTAGTCCAGAAGATTCCCAATATTTATATCCTAAAACTGGTGCCGCATTTAATGTTTCAGATATTCCTGATATTGAAAATGTTTCTGAAGAAAAATATCCATTATTCAAGAAAACAACAAAATATGAAGTAAGATTAAATTCAGGAGAATCTGTTTATTTTCCTTCAGGATGGTGGCATACTGCTAAGATGCAAAGTTTTTCAATTTCAATCGGAATTGATGTAGCTAATGATTACAACTGGCAGACAGTTTTAGGATTTATTAATAAGAAAGCGCAAACAAAACTTTCAATTTTTGCCCCTATTTTTATGTCCTATGTTAAAATGGCAGGAAAGTTTTCTAGTAAATAAAAATATAGATGATAATTATTATTTAGCTTTCGATTAGTTAACAAATTAATGAAACAAAAATTCATACATAAAATATTTGAAGAGCAGGTAGAGCAAACACCGGAATTAACGGCTGTTGTTTTTGAAGACCGTAACCTTACGTATGCTGAACTAAATAATCGCGCAAATCAATTAGCAATTAGATTAATTGCAGAAGGTGTTTCTTCTGATGCACTTGTTGGAATTTGTCTTGACCGGTCACTTGATCTTATCATTGGAATGCTTGGTGTTTTAAAAGCGGGCGGAGTCTGTTTGCCTTTAGACCTTAACTATCCGCAAGAGAGACTCAGCTTTATGCTGGCTGACTCTGGAGTTGATTTAATATTAACACAAAAAAAGACTGCTGATAAAGTTCCTGATACAAATGCAAAAAAAATATTTTTAGATGAATTTGTTTACTCTAATGATATAGTGGAAAATTTAACTACAACTTTGTCAGATAATAACCTTATCTATGTGATTTATACCTCTGGTTCTACGGGATTGCCTAAAGGTGTTAAAATGCCTCATAGCGCAATTTACAATTTGATCAAATGGCAAAATACAAAATCTACTCCGGGTATGTGGAAGACCTTACAATTTGCGCCAATTAGTTTTGATGTTTCCTTTCAGGAAATATTTTCAACACTTACCAGTGGAAGTACTTTAGTATTATTAAATGAAGAAATAAGGCGAGACCCAATCAATCTGTTAGAATTTATTATTGAAAATGAGATTGAAAGAATTTTCCTTCCATATATAGCACTACAAAATTTAGCTGAAGCTGTCTCGGTTAAAGTAGCACACGGATTAAAATTAAAACATATTATTACTGCAGGTGAACAATTAAAAGTTACTCCTCAAATCATTGCACTATTTCAAAAACTTAATGATGCTGTATTACATAATCAATACGGTCCATCGGAAACGCATGTTATAACCGCATTTGAATTAAATGGTAACCCAGCATCATGGTCAAAGTTACCATCTATCGGAAAACCAATTGATAATTCAAATGTTGTTTTTCTTGACGAAAATTTGAAAGAAGTTCCCTCAGGGCAAATTGGTGAAATGTATCTTGGCGGTAAATGTTTAGCTCTCGGATATCACAAAAGAAATGATCTTACAGAATCACGATTTATCAAATTGTCAATTGATGGTTATGATGAACAAGTATTTTATAAATCAGGCGATCTTGGTGTTTTAAGTTCTGATGGGAATATTGAATTTCTTGGAAGGAATGATGACCAGATAAAAATAAGAGGCTACAGAATAGAACCTGGTGAAATTGAAAGTGTTATTTCTAAAATTCATGGAATAACTAATAATGTAATCGCATTAAAAGAAATTAGTGAAGGAAGAAAGATTTTAGTATCGTATTTTATAACACAAGATAAAGAAATTGATATTGATTCTGTAAAGAAATACCTGAATAATCATTTACCTGACTATATGATTCCAAATTATTTTATGAGAGTTAATTCCTTTCCTCTTACACCAAGCGGTAAAATAGATAAAAAATCATTGCCTCAGCCATATAATATATCTAAAGCCGAAAGTGTCGATAATAAAAATTTATTGGGAGATGAAGTAGAAGAAAAATTAATTTTAGTTTGGAAAGAACTTCTTGGTATTGATGACATAGGATTAAATGATAATTTTTTTGATCTGGGCGGTGATTCATTATTGATGGGCAGATTACAGATTAAGATCAGTTCAGTTTTAAAAGAACAAATTAATATTGTTGAACTTTACCAATATCCTACAATCTCATCTTTGGCAGAATATATTGATAGAAAAAGAAATCAAAGTAAAGATTTTAAGATAAGTAAATCAGCCATCGTCAATTCATCAAATAATGATGTTGCAATTATTGGGATTGCAGGAAGATATCCAAAAGCTAAAACAATAAAAGAGTTTTGGGAAAATCTTGTTAACGGAGTTGAAGCAATTTCTTTCTTCAGTGATGAAGAATTAGAGAATCTCCCAAATACTAATTCTGATTCTGAACTTAAATTTGTTAAAGCCAGAGGTGTTTTAGAGGATGTTGATAAATTTGATGCTGAGTTTTTTGGCTTCAATCCGCGTGAAGCCTCAATAATGGATCCGCAGCATCGCATTTTTCTTGAATGTGCCTGGGAAGCTTTGGAAGATGCCGGTTATGTTCCGGAAAAGTTTGATGGAGCAATAGGTATTTTTGCCGGATCAAGTTTAAATACGTATTTGATATATAATGTCTTATCTGACAGACAAAAACAAGTTGAGATGGCTAATTCATATCAATTAACGGATTATACAACACTTACTGGTAACGATAACGGATTTCTTACTACAAAAGTTGCTTACAAGCTGGGACTAAAAGGTCCTGCGATTAATGTTCAAACTGCATGCTCAACTTCTCTTGTTGCTACTGCTCAAGCATATCAGTCTTTAATTTCCGGGCAATGTGATATGGCATTGGCAGGTGGTGTGTCGGTTTCATTTCCGCAAAAAAGAGGATATTATTTTGTTGATGGAAGCATCGGGTCGGTGGACGGGCATTGCAGAGCATTTGATGCAGAGGCAACAGGAACAGTATTTAGTTCAGGCGCAGGAATAATTGTGATGAAGAGACTTGATGTAGCAATTAAAGATGGTGATGCAATTTATGCAGTTATCAAATCTGTTGCAGTAAATAATGATGGATCAAATAAAGCAGGTTATATGGCTCCAAGTGTTGATGGACAGGCTGAAGTTATTTCTAAAGCGCATCAACTTGCCGGAATTAATGCTGAATCAGTTAAGTATATCGAGGCTCATGGTACAGGAACCCCGGTTGGTGATCCTATTGAAGTTACTGCACTTGAAAAAGCATTCAGGTTATCGACAAGTAAAAAACAATTTTGCGGTATCGGTACAGTTAAATCAAATATAGGACATTCTGATGCTGCTGCTGGTATAACAGGAGTTATAAAAACTGCTTTAACATTAAAGAATGGTGTAATACCTCCAACCCTTCATTATACAAAACCAAATACAAGATTTGATTTTGCTAATTCTCCATTTTATGTTGTTGATAAGTTAACAAGGCTGGATAATTTCGAAAGTCCTGTAAGAGCAGGAGTGAGTTCATTCGGTGTTGGGGGCACAAATGCGCATGCAATTTTAGAACAATATCTTGATAAAAATAATATTTCCGTAAGTGAAGTTGAAAAACAGTTAATTATTGTTTCAGCTAAAACAGAAAAATCATTAAAAAATAATATTGAAGTAACTATTGATTATTTGAACCATAATACCAATGATGATTTAGGAAATATTGCTTTTACTTTACAAGAAGGTCGGCATGAATTTGAATGGCGTCAGTTTGTTGTTGCCGATAGTATTAAAAAATCATTAGAGTCATTAAAATCTGTACTTAGCTCAGGTTTGAATAAAAATAAAGCAAGATTTAATGAAAAACATCACCTTGTCTTTATGTTTGCAGGGCAGGGTGCGCAATATCTAAATATGGGAAGGGGACTTTATGAAGAACAAAAATTATTTAAAGAAATTGTTGATGAATCCTCTGAGCTATTAATTCCTCATCTCGGATTAGATATACGTGATCTGTTATTTCCAAAAGTTGTTGATGAATTTACTGCCAAAAAGCTTGAACAGACTGTTTATACACAGCCAGCACTTTTTATAATTGAGTACGCGCTTGCAAGACTATTAATAAATTACGGAATCAAACCTGCTTCAATGATCGGACATAGTGTTGGGGAATATGTAGCAGCTTGTCTTGCCGGTGTGTTTAGTTTTAATGATGTTCTTTTTATTCTTTCGAGAAGAGCCAAACTGATGCAAGAGCAAGCATCAGGAAGTATGTTATCGGTAAGAGCTAATGAATCTGAAATTAAAGATTATTTAAATGATGATATTGCTCTTGCCGCAGTAAATTCACCAAATTTACTTGTACTTTCAGGTAAAATGGAAAGTATTAAAGTCCTTTCAGAAAGATTGAGTGAATTAAAGATAGAAAACAAATTACTTTTTACTTCTCATGCCTATCATTCTAAAATGATGGAACCGGCAATTGAACCATTTATTCAAGCGTTTTCGAGTATCAGGTTAGATAAACCGGCTATTCCTTTTATTTCAAGCTTAACAGGTACCTGGATTACCGATGAACAAGCTGTTGATCCGTCATATTGGGCAGCACAATTAAGAAATACAGTTAGATTTTCCGATGGGATAAAAGAATTACAAAAGAAAAATAATTTAGTGTTAATTGAACTTGGCCCTGGCAGAGCGCTTTCCACAATGGCAAGCCAGCACAAAAATGAAAGTGGTAAACAATCTGTTATATCGACCCTTACACAACCAAATGAAGATGCTGATGATGTAACCAATTTATTAAATGCAATTGGGAAATTGTGGATTTCCGGAATTTCTGTTGAATGGAAAAATTTTCATTTATTAAAAAACAGAAAGAGAGTACATCTACCAACTTACCAGTTTGATAGAAAAAGTTATTGGATTGAACCTCCTAAAAATTTAGTTCAAAACATTCAAAATGTTGAAAGACAAGTAACAAAAAAACAAAAAGTAAAAAAAGTTGTTCAGGAAAATACGATGACAAGAAAAGAATATATCGTTACGATTCTTCAGGATTCCCTGGAAGAATTATCGGGAATAAAAAAATCAGATCTTGATGAAAATAAAACATTTCTTGAGTTAGGATTTGATTCTTTATTTATGACTCAGGTAAGTCTTGCTTTTCAAAAAAAGTTTGGTGTGAAAATTACTTTAAGACAATTGTTGGAAACAGCTCCAACTATAAATGCGATTGCTGGATTTATTGACAGCACATTACCTTCAGGAAAATTTGACGCTCCCAAACAGGAAGTTATTATTGAAGAAGAAATTGAGGTTGAAAACAGCGGTTTGAACAATCCATTAACTCTCTCTGATAATATAGATGAACCCGGCAGAAATTTTGGTAACAGTACACTTGAAAAATTAGTTTTTGAGCAACTTGAATTAATGAAGAAGCAATTGCAACTACTTGGCTCTGCAAAAAACGCAACAATACCAGATAATAAAATTTTACAAGCTCTAAAAAAGGGAAGTGATACAAGCCAGACAGCAGTAAAGAAAAATATTGACTCAACTAAAAAGGATGAAAAGAAAGTATTCGAAAGGTTTGGACCTTATAAGCCAATTGAAACAAAAAAAGGTGGAGTATTAAGTGAGCGTCAACAAAATTATTTAGATAAGTTTATTCTGGAATACAACAGAAAAACTCCTACATCTAAAAAAATGACTCAAGAACATCGTGCACACTATTCAGATCCAAGAACTGTTTCAGGATTCCTGCCTATCTGGAAAGAAATGACATATCAAATAATTACTAAGGAATCATACGGATCAAAACTTTTAGATGTTGACGATAATGAATATATCGATGTGATAATGGGATTTGGACAATATCTCTTTGGTCATAATCCAAAATTTATCAGAGATGTTATTCAGGAACAGATAAAAAAAGGTTTTGAAATAGGTCCCCAATCTCCGATAGCAGGTGAAGTTGCAAAACTTATTTGTGAATTTACAGGATTGGATAGAGCTGCTTTTTGTGTTACCGGCTCAGAGGCTGTGTTGGGAGCGATGAGAGCAGCAAGAACTGTTACCGGTAAGGATAAAATTGTATTCTTTGCCGGTGATTATCATGGAATAATTGATGAAGTATTAATTAAATCTAAAGTTGATGGCGATGATATCCGGACAATGCCTATCGCTCCAGGAATACCAAGAGAGAATGTGCAAAATACGATAGCTTTAGAATATGGTTCTGAAGAATCATTAAAAACAATTGAAAAACTTTTACCGGAACTTGCTGCTGTAATGATTGAGCCCATACAATCAAGGAGATTAGACTTTCAGCCCAAAGAATTTATACTGAAACTTCGTAAAATGACGGAAGAAGCAAATATTCCGTTAATATTTGATGAAGTAATTACAGGGTTTAGAACTGCTGCCGGTGGCGCACAGGAATTTTACGGAATTAAGGCGGACATTGCTACTTACGGAAAAGTTATTGGAGGTGGATTTCCCATTGGTGTTATTGCCGGTAATAAATTATACATGGATGCTTTTGACGGCGGGTACTGGCAGTATGGAGATGATTCAATTCCAGAAGCAGGAGTTACTTTCTTTGCCGGAACTTTTGCGAGACATCCATTATCTTTAGCAGGTGCTTTTGCTTCTTTAAGTTATCTAAAAAGCGATGGAGGAAAACTTCAAAAAACTTTAAACAAAAAGGCAGCTGCTTTAGCAGATGAACTAAACATTTTTATGCTGGAAAGAAATGTTCCGATTAAGATTCTAAATTTCAGTTCGGTTTTATATTACAGCTATCCGAAAGATTTAAATTATTTTAGTTTGCTATTTTATGTTTTGCGTCATAAAGGAATTCACATTCTTGAAGGATTTCCATTCTTTTTATCCGAAGCTCACTCTGATGATGATACCAAATTTATAATAAATGTATTTAAAGAAAGCATTATTGAGCTTCAAGATAACGGTTTCTTTCCTGCACCTTTAAATCAAGAAACTGTTGATAAAAAAAATTATTTGACCCAATCTGGTTCAGAAAAAAAAAGTCCTTTAGCTGATGCTCAAAAAGAAATTTGGTTAGCAGTCCAGTTGGGTGATACAGCATCCTGTGCGTTTAATGAGTCCGGTAACATAGAGTTAAAAGGGAAACTTAATTTTGATGTTTTAAATCAAGCACTAAAAAAACTTATTGAAAGGCATGAAGCCCTTAGAACAACTTTTTCTGTTGATGGTAATTTTCAAATTGTGAAAAATAATTTGGAATTTAATCTCGGGCAGATTGATTTATCGCATTTAACCGATAGAGAAAAAATTTCTAAACTCAATAATATTATAACGGATGAACCAAAAAAAATTTTTGATATGGTTAAAGGACCACTTTTTAGGATTTATCTTATCAAATTAGGTGAGGAAAACTATAATCTAATAATTACTGCTCATCATATTATTTGCGATGGATGGTCTTTTGATGTTATGGTTCAGGATTTAAGTAGAATATATACTGAATTGATGGAGGGAAAAAATTCCACATCAATACCTGCAATGCAAATGCGAGAATATGTTGATTATCTTGAGACTTTCAAATCAACAGATGATTATAAAAACCAGGAAAAGTTTTGGTTAAACCTTTTGCATCAACCTCTTCCTGAAATTGAATTACCTTTAGATAAAGATAGACCATCAGTAAGAACATTTTACGGCGCGAGAGTTACGGGAAAAATTGATAGTGATCTTTTAATTAAGATTAAATCTTTGGGACTAAAGAATAAAAGCACATTGTTTACAACTATGTTATCTTTTTTTGGAATCTTATTACATAAGCTAAGTGGTCAAGATGATATCATTACAGGAATCCCGGCTGCAGGTCAACAGGTTGTTGGGGCAGATGATTTAGTAGGACATTGCACTAATCTTTTACCTATTAGAATGAGTGTTGATTCTGAAAAGAAATTCTCCGAATTTATTAAAGAATTAAAATCTCTCGTTTTAGATTGCTATGAAAATCAGCAGGTAACTTATGGCGATATTATTTCGAAGTTAAAAATAAAGCGAAGCGCTGACCGCTCTCCACTGCTTTCAACAATGTTTAATATTGATCCTGCCATTGTGGGACTTAATTTTTATGGATTAAAATCTAAAATAAATGTTAATCCCAGAGCCGGATATCAATTCGAATTGGGATTTAATGTAGTTGTTTATGATGATCACTGTGAAGTTGAATGTGATTTTAACACAGACTTATTTACAAAGGAGAAAATTGAGGTGTTTATTAATTACTATAGAAATATTATTGAACAAATTGTTTCTAATGAAAATATTTTAATTAAAGATATTCAAATTTTAAACAATAAGGATATAGCAAATATTATAGATTTATTAAATGGGAGAAACTAGAGAATTTATTTATGACAGTTTACACTTTATTTAAAGAGCAAGTAAAAAATAACCCTAATTCTATCGCACTGTCTTTTAGCAAAACAGAATTAACTTATATTCAACTTGAAAATGAAGTCAACAAAATGTCGTCATACTTACTTAATAATGGTGTTAAGAAGGGTGACATTGTAGGCTTATGTGTAAATCGATCTATCGAAATGGTAGTATCTTTATTAAGTATCATAAAATGCGGGGCTGCATATTTACCACTTGATCCGTCTTTCCCTGATAAAAGAATTGAGTATATGCTCAATGATTCAAAAACTCCTTTTTTGATTTCTGAGGTATCTCTATTTCCAAAATTTGAGTACTACAAGGGGATAAAATTAGATATAAAAGAATCAAAGAATCATGTTGCTTTGAAAAGTAAAGAAGATGATACAGACGAAAATAGTTTAGTTTACATCATATACACTTCAGGTTCTACCGGGAATCCCAAAGGTGTTCAGATAACACATAAAAGTCTGGTTAACTTCCTCGTATCTATGCAAAAAACACCGGGTATTAACCATGACGATGCTGTGCTTGCATTAACAACTCTTTCATTTGATATAGCAGGGCTTGAAATATTTCTTCCATTAGTATCCGGGGCAAAAGTAGTTGTTGCTTCTAAAGAAGAAACGAAAGATGGGAAACTTCTATTAGAAAAAATAGAAAATATATCTATCATGCAAGCAACTCCATCAACATGGAAATTGCTGCTTGAATCCGGTTGGAATAAAAAACTAAGATTAAAAGCTTTATGCGGCGGAGAACCTGTCAGCAGAGACCTTGCAGATAAATTATTAGAACGAGTAGATGAGTTGTGGAATATGTATGGACCAACTGAAACTACAATCTGGTCATCCTGTTCCAGAATTGAAAAAGGGAATGAAATTATTCATTTGGGCAGACCGATTGCCAATACACAATTTTATATTGTAGATAAAAACAATAATTTTTGTCCGCCTGATGTAGCAGGGGAATTATTGATAGGTGGGGCAGGTCTATCTGTTGGATATCTAAACAGAGATGATCTTACAAAAGAAAAATTTATTCCAAATCCATTTGATAAAGAAAATAAAACAAAAGTTTATCGAACTGGTGATCTTGTAAAGCTAAATTCAAAAATGCAAATTGAATTCTTAAGTCGTATTGATAACCAGATTAAGATAAGAGGATTCCGAATTGAGCTTGGTGAAATAGAAAACGAGATACGCAAAAATAAGAATGTAATTGACACTGCGGTAATAGTGAAAGAATTTGAGAATAAAGATAAAAAGTTAGTAGCTTACTTCGTTCCACAATATGGTTCAAATGAATTAGCCGGATCAAAAACAAAAATATCTGTTTCAAGCTGGCAGGATAAATGGAATTCTCTTTATAATGAAGTGATCCAAAAGATTGATCAAAAGAAATTAATTAATATAGACCTTGATCATGAAGTAGAAAGAGTACTGACCCAGAAAAAAACTTATCTAAAGGAAGGTTATAACGAATGGTTTTCTCAGACCATTGAAAGGATACGCGCTCTTAATCCTGTTAGAGTTCTGGAAATTGGCTGCGGTGGGGGCGAAATTTTAAAGAAAACAGCTCCTGAGTGTAAATTTTATGCAGCCACCGATTTTGCTGAACCATCCATACGTTTATTAGATGATCAGATCAAAGCATCAAAAAATAAATATCCTGAAATAAAGTTGTTAGTAGAGTCAGCGGATTCCGTTTTACCCTTTGAAGAAAAATCATTCGATACAGTAATTA
The DNA here is from genome assembly GCA_049294175.1 of Ignavibacteriaceae bacterium. GTDB lineage: Bacteria > Bacteroidota > Ignavibacteria > Ignavibacteriales > Ignavibacteriaceae > IGN3. Next base: position 87,742 of record JBAQCL010000017.1, read on the forward strand.
TAAATTCGGTAACTCAATATTTCCCGGACAGTGGTTACCTTCTTGAAACTATCAATAACGCCATCAGACTTATTGATAGAGGATGTCTTTACATTGGTGATGTTCAATCCCTTTTACTTTTAAGGAATTATCATCTTAATGACCAGCTTAATCATATTACTGAAAGTGAAAAGGTTGGTGAGTTTAAAAAAATTGTTGATCATCGTGTTCTTTATGAAGAAGAGTTAGCTGTTGATCCGGACTTTTTTTATGCATTAAAAAAGTATAATAGCAGGGTATCCAGAGTCGAAATAAAGCTAAGGCGAGGTAATTCAATTAACGAAACGATTCTTTATCACTATGATGTTTTCATTTATATCGATAAAGATGATAAAGAATTCCCAAAACAAAATAGTGTAAAATGGAACCTTGACATTAGCTCTGTTGATAAAATTAAGGAAAGATTAGATGCTCAAAAACCTGAGTTATTGTATGTAACTGATATTCCTAACAAAAGATTATCCCGAAATCTACAAGTCGAAAAACTTATTGACTCAGCTGATGATGAAGAACTTATTAAAGATGTTCTTTCAAAAGTAATTCCGGAAAATGATCATATCAATCCTGAAGATTTTTGGAGTTTAATTATTCAAAGTGATTATAATGTTGAACTGATCTACCCTGTAAATTCAAACCAGACAATGTTTGATGCAGTTTTTATTAACAAAAAAGCAAAAGATAATTTTGTTTATAAAATAGATTATACTGACAAAAAATTTGATGATCTCTTTAACTATACAAATACCCCTGCATTAAATATTGCTAATCAGGATACGATTGCCGAGTTAAAGGACGAATTAATCAAATCTTTACCTGATTATATGATCCCGCCATTTATAATCCCGATTAGTAAATTACCTCTAACCCCTTCAGGAAAAGTTGATAGAAAATCACTAAGTAACTTAAGAATTACAGAGTTTGCCGGTAGAAGGGAAGTTACATTGCCGGAAACTAAAGCACAGAAAATACTTGCTCATATTTGGGAAAAGTTACTTGGTATAAGTGATATTGGAATTGATGATAATTTTTTTGAGCTTGGAGGGCATTCAATATTAGCGGCACAAATGTTTGCGGATATAGAAAAGGTGACAGGTAAAAGAATTCCCATTGCAACTCTTTTCAAACTACAGACTATTAGAGAGCTTGCACAACTTCTTAATGAACCTGACTGGGTTTTAGACTGGACTCCACTTGTTGAGATAAAAAAGGGATTCAGTAATGATCAATTATTCTTAGTTCACGGTGCTGAAGGAAATATTCTTTTATATCGCGAGCTGGCAAACTACTTAGCTCCCGCATACACTACATATGGGCTACAATCAAAAGGGCTAAACGGGTCAGGGGCAATTCCATTAAGTATTGAGGAGATGGCAACAGATTATGTGGAAGCTATAAAAAAGGTTCAACCAAAAGGGCCTTATAATATAGGCGGTTACTGTATGGGCGGCACTATCGCTTATGAAATTGCACAACAGCTCACTAAAACCGGCAATGAGGTAAAAAATCTTTTTCTGATTGAAACTTATAATGTATGTTTTTCAGAAGCTAATGTATGTGCAGATAATACTGATAGAGCTAAGATTGAAAATATTAAGTTTCATTTTTATAATATTAAAAGATTAAACGGAAGCGATAAGGTTAAATTCATTAGCCAAAAAGCAAATGTATTTAAACGCAGAGCACTTGCAAGGATTAACTCAGTATCCAATAAAATGGGTATTCATGTAAAAACTGAATCTGGAGTATCTAAAGCTACGTTTAGAGTTAGAGATATTAATGATAAAGCCCAGACTGAATATAAGCCGGAAATTTATAATGGTAAAACGGTTCTGCTGAAACCAATTATAAGTTATAGTTCCGAACCTGACCCAAACTTTGGATGGGATAAATTGATTAAAGGAAAGTACAAGGTTTATAATCTGGATCTTGCACCAAGAGGAATGCTGATAGAACCTTACGTGGTTGAAACTGCAGCAATTATTTCTAAAGAATTAAGTGATGATAATAAATCTTAATAAGTATTAATTAGTCTTTTCAGGTTTTAGTTATAGCGCTGTGTTTTCTTCTTTGTAAATTATAAGATATTCGTTCTTCACTCATTTAATATCCAATGCTTATTATGTTTTATTTTACAGGGGTGAAATAGAGGCTTAAATTATTTCACAAACTTATGGAATGGAAGATGCATCCTAAAAGAAGATTGAAAGCAGGGGACATCGTTGAAGTGAAACAACCGCATGAGATTTATTTAACTCTTGATGATAGCGGTTGTGTAAATGGGCTGCCGTTTATGCCTGAAATGATTAGATATTGCGGCAAGAGGTATAAGGTTTTATACCGGATAGAAAAAACCTGCAGAGATACAACAGATTCTATGACTGTTTCAGAGTTTATAAATGATGATGTTGTATATCTTGATAACGCCAGATGTTCCGGGATTGATCACGATGGATGCCAAAGAGGATGTATGATTTTTTGGAAAGAGGAATGGCTTACACATATTGATGATGTTAAACCGGATGTGACTTATAAAGCAGAAGATGAATTGATCTTAAGAAAAAAATTGCTCACCTATTTTGATATTGCAAAATATTTCTGCCAGTCCACTGCGTTAAGTAATGCAACTATTGAGCTAAATAAGGTTCAGCGCTTAAAAAAAATATTTGCCGATGTTAAAACGGGAACATACACAATTCCCCGTGCATTAAAGCTTATTTTTCTGCCGGTGTTTAGAAAACTTTATAAAAAGATTCACAACTTTCAGCCGGCAGGGAAGGCAAATAGCACACCTGAAGAAACACTTAATCTTAAGCCGGGCGATTTAGTTGAGGTGAAACAATTAAAGGAAATAATTACTACATTAGATAAATATGGTAAAAACAAAGGATTGGAATTCTCGCCGGATATGAAGCAGTTTTGTGGAAAGCAATTTAAAGTACGAAATAGATTAGATAAAATGATAATTGAAAGAAGCGGAAGGATGAGGAATGTTAAAAACACTGTAATATTGGAAGGTGTTATCTGCAATTGTTTCTATGCTTTTGGTGGATGCCCGCGTAAAGAGTTTCAATACTGGAGGGAGATATGGCTTAGAAGAGTATAAGCACATTATTATTTATGAATATTTGAAAACGCGCGTTATAGAGTTATATCAGGTTACCGAAAAATTGACAATTAGGCACTTCATAATAAATAACAATTATTAATTCCCTGTTTAGTTATTAGTTAATATCTGCAATTACCTTTCACAAATATAATTACTTCCAAAACTTTGGAATACATATAAGGCAATCAATATCATATTATATTTGTTTCAATAGTACTACGAAGAGCATTAAATAATATTTTAACCGAGTTGAAGATTTTTATTATATTAAAACCTAAGATGATATCTATTTGTACAAAGGAAATAATTAGTCAAAGATTATATTGTAAATATTTACAGATTTTATAATATCATTTTCTTAAGGAATTTAGAAATAGAAATTATTCGCTTATGACAGATTCCCAAAATAAATTTACTTTATTAAATCTAAAATCAAAAAGTACAGATGTTATTCTTACTAATGGGTGGGACCGGATTGCTTATAATATATTACTCGGTCTGAAAAAAGAAAATTTAAATATAGCTTTTGGAACAGATGATAACCTCGGGATGGGGTATTTTTCAAAGTATGTGCGAACAAAATTTAGACATGCTAATTATATATCAAATGAAGAAAAATTTATTTCAGATTTAAAAAAAGTATTAAAAAACATAAAGCCGTCCGTATATATTCCGACGGGTGAAGAGGTTTATACAGTTAGTAAATACATTAAAGAATTTGACGGGCTTGATGTTAAAATCCCAATATCTGATTATCAAACACTTAACTCTCTAAACGATAAATCACAATCATTCAAAATTGCAAACTCTGTTTCGGCGCCTATACCTGCCACTATTATTCCTTTATCACAAAAAGATATTGAAGATTTTGCGCTTGAGCATTCATATCCAGTAGTTTTGAAAAATACAAAATCAAATTCATCCAAAGGCGTATTTTATATAACTAAAGAAAATCTGACGAAGGTTATTAAAAACCAAATTGAAGATCAGGGATTAAACTTTAACGAATTTATTCTACAACAATTTGTGAAAGGCACAGGTTACGGAGTTTCAATTCTTATGAATAATGGAGACCCGCGGGCAATTTTTACACATAAACGGTTAAGGGAAAGAATAAAAAGCGGCGGACCGAGTACTTTGAGAATAAGCACAGAGAATAAGGAACTTGAACAATATGCAATTGCAATGTTGAAGAAAGTTAATTTTAATGGCGTTGCGATGATCGAATTCAAGTACGATGAGACTAATAATAAGGGATGGTTTATTGAAGCAAACCCAAGATTCTGGGGTTCAGTTGGTTTAGCTATTAATTCAGGAGTTAATTTTCCGTTTCTCCTGTATAAAATGGCTGTTGATGGAGACATTGAACCTGTCCTTGATTATAAGAAAGGGATCACGGCAAGATGGTTAATTGGTGATTTGAATGCAGTTCTAAAAAATTCACTTAAAGAAAGAAGTTTAATCAGGATGAAAGATATATTTTATAAAGCAGATTTTTACGATGATTTTATTAAGAAAGATCCTTTACCTTTTTTTGCAAGAATATATTTACAATTCAGAAGAAAAATAATTAACATAATTAAACGGGCAGAATGAAATTATTAGTTTTTGATTTTGATAAGACTATAACAACGGCAGATACGCTTTTACCTATAAGCTTATACTTGAGTAAAGAGCTTGACAACAGGTTAGCGTTTCCCAAAATACTTCTTTCTTTCATACTTTACCGGTTGGGACTGAAAGATGGATATAAGTTTAAAGAAAATATCATAACAATATTAGTAAAAGGATATAATCAAGAATTAATAGAACGACTTATTCTAAATTTTTATACAAAAAATTATAATAAACTATTTCTTACTGAAGTATTAAAAATAATTTCAGAAGAATCGCGTGCGGGAAATAAAATCCAGATCGTATCTTCAAATTTTGATATTTTCTTAAAGCCAATAGTTAAGCTGCTGCACATTGATAGTATTGAATCGACAGAGGTTGAAATAACAGGAGGTATTATTACCGGTAAATTACTTAGCAAGATTTGTACAAAAGAAGAAAAAGCCAAACGTCTTTTACATTTCAGGCAAAAATATAATTTTACCGAGGTAATTGCTTATGGAGATTCCCCGGCTGATTATGAAATGTTAGAGAGTGCGGATAAATCATATCTAATAAAAATTAAATTAAAAACCGGGACAGAAAAATATCTTAACAAGATAAAAAATCTTTTTGGATTACTACCATCAAGAGCAGGACAAGTAGAATTCAGAGAATTCAAAATTAATTAAACGGCAGTATTTCCACTTCTTTTTTTTGCCTGAGACTATTCTTTACCTTTTTAAATAAACCTTTTGCTATATAAGGATAAGCACGAATAAAAAACAGTAATGAATCCTTAATAATTCCATGTCTTAATGCTTTGAACAGCCAATAATATGATGGTCCCGCAATTATAGCATGTCTTTCAAAAGCTCTTTCTTTACCGCCTGCAAATACATTCTCATTATCCATATCCAGCAAATAGTTCATACTTTTCAAAACCCTTTTTAAATTCTTTACACTGTTATCGGAATGAGTGCGGTAAGCAAATTGAAAAGGATTGACAACAATAATAACCGGGCTGACAGTTCCGGCGCGCAGCATAAATTCAATATCATCAAGGAAGAATTCTTTCTTTTCATAATCCTTTCTAAATCCATTCAACTTAAAAAAAACATCCTGCCGTATTACAATCATACTTGATGATGAATAAACAGTTCTGTCTTTAGAAAAGTAGTCTTTATAGGTAGCGAAAGATATTTTGTCCTGATTTTTATCAATAGCTAATTGCGGAACTTTATCAATAAAATGAATCGGCTGTCCCAGAACCAAAGGCGGATAATTTTTATTTTTAATTATTTTGTCATATACACTAAGAGTCCAGGGAAAAAACAGGTCATCGCTATCAAGAAAGCAAAGATATTTTCCGGATGCCTTTTCAGCGCCGGCATTTCTACTTTTTTCAGCGCCGGAATTTTCTTTATCAATTAAGACAATCCTGTTTCCATAAGATCTTAAAACTTCCATAGTATTATCAGTTGATCCGTCATTTACAACTATTAATTCAAAATCCGAAAAGGTCTGGTTTAAAACCGAATCAATTGTTTTGATTGTTAAATCCGGTCTATTATACGTGGGGATAATAATTGAAAATTGCATATAACCCGTATTTGTTTTTTACAAATTTAATATAGGAAATCTGAGTAAATAATAAAATTATAAATAGCTTTTTAATTTCAAAACAATGCACACAGACAGCTATTTGCAGAATATCTAACCGTTTTACAAAGGAAAGATTTGAAACAGGTTTTTAAGGAATATTTATAGCATCGTAATAATACTAAAACAGTTTAAACGATTAATATGCAGGCATTGTAAACCACGACATAAGTCCTGAGTATTAGTGTTAAATCTTTAATCTGAACTCAACTCTAACCCTTCTCTTAGCAAGAGAAGGGAACAGAAGGGATGAGTTTGTATTATTATAAATGTACAGACTCTGACTAACAAACCCGGACCGACAAGTCCAGTTTGACAGGTGAAAATGCTGTGAAACTTTTACTGCGAGTTATACTGTTTTTGTAGAATTGTCAGCAAGGAAATTCATTCAACAATAATAGTTGCAGCCATTCCGGCTTGTCCAGGAAAATCGAAGCTTACTAAGCTCAAAGATAGATACCTTCCTCGTTTCACTCGCCGGAATGAAATTCCAAGGAATTTTTTATAAGCCTCTATATAACTTAACCGGATTTATACTAATTTTAATCAATGCAACTAAAATTTAGATTCTTAATGATTATTTGAATCAAAGTAATTATTATAGCAGAATATAAAATATAAAAATATGCTGATAGAAAGGATATAAAGTGGGAAAGATAACCCGGTTCATGGAGCGTTTATCTATAAAGATTACCGCCTGGATGCTTTTTTTTCAGAAGGAAAAAGAGTACGGGAATAAAAAATTTAATCTTAAAAAAATCACTTTAATGAGTAAAGGATTTTACAGCGCACATCCTTTAGAGTACAACTTTAAAGAAAATAAATATTCAGATTATGTATCCGATATTGAGAATATAAAAATAGCTTACTTAAACTATCCATACGGAAGATTGCTTCGAAACAAATTAGTCTTTTCAAGTTTCTTTAATTCGTATTTCCAAACACCGGAATCCTATTGCCTGATTAACAAAGGGAAAATCGAACCGGCTAATATCAAAACATATATCAATTCAGTTTCTGCGTTGATGGAATTACTTACCAAAAAGAAATTGATATTAAAACCTTTATTTGGAACTCACGGTAAAGGAATATTACTCCTTGAATATATCGGTTCAAATGAATATAAAGTGAATAAAAAAACAGTGAACGCAAATGAACTAGAAAATTTAATTAAATCACTTGACGATTACCTTGCCTCAGAATTTATTGTGCAAAGCACATTCTCAAAACAATTTTTTCCCGACACCACAAATACACTAAGGCTAACCACTTTTTGCAATCCGGCAAAACCATCCTCATTTATACCATACGGTTATATGAGATTTGGAAGGGCAAAGACAATTCCAGTTGATAACCGTTCAAGCGGCGGAATCATTTCTTTTATTGATTTGAATACTGGTCAATTAGGCAAAGCGCTTGAATCCAATAATGGAAAGACAACACTGATTGATGCTCACCCTGAATCCGGGACTGTAATTACGGGAGTAATGATACCGCGATGGAACGAAATAAAAGATTTCTTTATTAATCTGGGCGGTGTAATAAAACCTTTCATCAAAGTAGCAGGCTGGGATATTGTACTGACCGAAGATTCTTTTTATGTTATTGAAGGCAATAACGGACCCGACCTTTTGTTTCAGGGTGCAGGCTATCCAATAGGAAAAGATCCTGAAGTATTAAATTTTCTTAAATATTTTAAGATCAGGTGAACATATTTTAAAGATGAGTTTGTATTGTTTTGAATGTCAGTCTTCGACAAGCTCCATTTAAAAATAAACAGGGACAATTGCATAACAATTGTCCCATGATTGGTTTTTATGAGGCGTAGAAGGTTGATGAATAATTGACAGGTACGCCATTGTCATCAAGTGTTACAAGTACAAAGAAAGTTTTTCTTTGCCCGTAACCAAGCATTCTATCGCTGTTAGTTTGTGACGGCACTATATTAAAAGTAACCGGATCGGAAACCGAAAGAATAATGTCTTCCGACTGCATTGTGATGAAGTTGAATCCGGGAAGCCCCTGATCAACAGGATCGGCAAGCAGTAAGACGGAAAACAATTTTATTTTCTTATCGATATTAGTATCAATTTTACCGGTATTGTTTAATGCTGCTATTTCAACATTAACCGAACTTTCTGAAACAGCGGCTGTGCTTACATTAACGCTAAAGCTATCCTCATCAGGAAGAAGATAGGGCGTCGATGATATGCCGTCCGGGTTAATAAACGGATAATTTTTTCGGACAATAAAATTGAATAGCCGGGTTTCGTTCGGGAATTCCTTTTCCCATAAAGTTTTCAGAGCAGGAATTCTATAGATTGATTTAGCAAGTTTAACCGACAACCCGAATTTAGTTGTTCTGTCTTTATAATCCTGTGTGTCCGGCGCTTTATACTCTGCCGGGCGTTGAGCTATATAGTTTTTATCCCCGACCTGTCTGAACACTGCATCACCAAATGCACCGGACACGTTGCCGAAGAATTTCTTTTTTAAAGTAGCCATTTTTAATTTCCTTATGTTTTTTTACAATTTTATTTTATTGATTTAATTCAAGTGTAAACAAAAGAGGAAGGGGGACAGCGGGGATTAATAATATCATGAAATCCCCCAAGCAAAAGAAGAATGTTGTGATTTGAAGGCTGTGTTCTCTTAAGTAACCTTTGAGTGACTTTAAAGCGAAGCCGGAGCGAGTTTACAGCGACTTTACAAATAGCAACTTTTATTTGCCTGTTGAGCAGCCTTATTATTTCATTACTAACCAAGCTCATAATTTCCTCTTTTTTGATTAATACCGGGCAACAGAGGAAATCCGCCCCGAAATAATTTTTAATAATAACGGCGGAAACTATCAACTAACCGGTATTAATAAATAGTACATATAAATATTTTGGAGGAATCCATTGAACGTTAACAAAGAAGCGGCTGAAATATTTGAGAGGGAGTTTAAGGAAAACAAAGGATACCCGGAACGATGGGTCTGGGTGTGTAACAGGTACATATATTTTTATTTAGGAAATGTGAAAGACATTAAAATGCTTGCCGAAGATATTGTACTGGAAATAATTACGCAGACAATAACCAATGAGCGTAAATGGGATATGGAAAAGGATACCATAGACAAGCATATATATGGATGTATCAGAAGTAAAGTATCACATCTTTATGAAAAACAGAAACGTATTGTGGAAGTCGAGATATATGATGCTAAAAATGAAGAGAAAATAAACATTATAGATGAAACCGCAGAATATTCAAAAGAAGAAATTGAAGCAGGGATAGACCGAAATGACTTTATTAAAAAGTGTTTTGAAGAAGTTAAAGACGATACTGATATGGGGTTAGTATTTGAACTATTAACAGAAGGGAAAACTCCGAAAGAGATGGAACAGGAATACGGGATTACGCCCGATGAAGTTGATGCAATTAAAAAACGAATAAGCAGGCTTCTTAGAAACAGGTTTAATAACGAATATTATTTACAATAATCAAAAACGGAGTATAATTATAAATAAAAGCTATCAGGAGGGATTTATGACACAGGCTCAAATGATGCTGTTGTCTGATATATTTTCGGATCCGGACTTAGTAACGCCGGATGATATTACTGATGAACTAGAGAGTTTAGGTTTTAATTACGAGGAGTTTAGTTTAAGGGTTTTAAATAAAATAAACGATATAAAAAGAGAGGCATTATATGAAGAAGGTAAAAAAAAGATTAATAAATATTATGTTCTTTTATCCGGGTTAAAAGAAAAACTGCATGTGCAGGAATCGGATGCAGAGCTTGAATCCGGGATAAGGCTTGCATTCAATAAATTAGACGGGCTTACCGAAGAAGATATTAAGGAAATATTAGAAGATCAGAAAAAGATGTTACTTCTGAAAAATATAATAAACCAAAAAAATATTGAAGAATGACGGCGAAGGGAAACGCAAGGGTTCTGTTAGATAATTATTTTGTTACGGGACCCGATAAGCTTGATTTAACGGCAATTGCCGGGCACCAAAATATTGTTATAGAAGAAGCGGACTTAAAAAATCACATTGCCCGCATTCATCATACGGAAGACTGCGGGTTGATAAAAATAAGCAATAAAATTCCTGACGAAGGGCAAAAAAGATTTGTGATTGCCCATGAACTGGGGCATTTTATAAATGAGCGCAAAAAAAATATACATGGGTGCACCTCTGCCGATTTGATAGAGTACAAGTCCAAAAAGGAATTAGAAAGGGAGGCAAATGTATTTGCTGCCGAATTACTTATGCGTGAAGAATGGGTTAAAGATTTTACAAAAGGACGAATTCCGGGCATTCAATTGATTAAAGACTGTGCGGAACATTTCAGAACATCATTAACCTCTGCGGCAATAAGATATGCCGAGGCAGGAAGACATCCCTCGGCTGTAATTTTAAGCAAAGACAAAAAAGTTGTATGGAGCGCCATCAATAAAGAATTTAAATTTCAATGGGTACCGGCAGGCTATGATATTAACGGTAATTCCTATGTTTATGAATATTTTAAAGACGGAACAATGGATACGGATATAAACGAAGCGCTTGCTGATGCGTGGTTTTCAGAGGACAAGTTTTACAGGCGTAATTATAAATTATTTGAGCAGAATATTTATTTAACAAATTATAACTCGGTTTTATCTGTGCTGTGGGAAAAATGAGTATGTAGTAAGCAGTAGGAAAGGGTGTAAATTCAAATACTAAACAATAAAAAGTTTTTCGTAGGATAGGCTAAAAAAATAGCAATCTAGTTAAAGATTATAATAATAAATTATTTATAACATTAAAATAATTTAAAGCTACCGATTCTTTTTTGAATATATCAAATTTATTTGATGTATATAATTCTTTAATAGACATTATAAAATCTTCATTTTTTTCATTAATTGTTTTAATTCCTGCGGCAATATCCTGTACTGAATGTGGGTCAACAGAAACACCAACATTTTCAAAAACTCCATCAAAACCTGTGTTTTTTGAGTACAGGATTGGTGTCCCGCATAACAAAGCTTCGGCATAAACAACTCCGAAAGTTTCGCTAAAACTTGGTAAAAGAAATCCCATTGACTTAGATATGTATTTACTAATTTCTTTATTATCGACAAAACCCAAAAACATAATATTATTTTCAATACCAAGCTCTTTAGTCCATGATTTTAATTCATTTTCATAAGAGCCATAACCAATAATTTGTAATCTGAAATCAGAATCATTTAACAACTTAACTGCTTCGAATAATCCACGAACATTCTTTCTTTTAACTGATTTTTTCTCCATCCAAAAAGCTGAAAGATAGTGTTTTTCCCGCGGACCAGAATAAAAATGGAATTTGCTAAAATCCAAACTATTTGGCAGAAAGAATAACTTATTTTCTATTATTTTATAGAATTCCTCTCCAAAGATATTTTTTATTCGGTTTAACATATAAGGAGCGATGTAGAAAATTATTGATGAGTAAAGAAGAATTTTCTTACTTAGTTCTATCAGGTCTTTACGATACTTTAGAACAAAAAAATCAGTTTGTCTAATTGATATTAATAATTTTTTGTTCATTTTATTAGCAATGTAATAACCTATAAATCCTTCATAAGTAAGCTTGTGAGCATGAACAATATCAAAGTTTGTATTCCGGTAAAGAATTTTCTTTAGTGGTCTTCCGATTCTGTCCATATTAGTTTTAATACCAATTCCATAAGGAAGACCAAAGTGTTTATAACTAATAAAATTTTCTGAAGTAATTTCTAATTTTTCTTTAAAGGGATTTATATCTCTCCTTAAACTAATAATCTTAGTGTCAGTAAACTTTGAAGATTCTTTTATTAAATCTCTGACAACTACTGTTGACTTACCTACATTTTCTTCTGCGTAGTCAAAAGTTATGTGAAGTATATTGGGTCTCATGAGTCCTATCTTTACTTGTTCAATACCTGCAGATAAATATCAAGTGTATTTTTACCAATTGTATCCCATGAATAATTTTCCTCCGCCCATTTTATAATTTTCACACGGTTGGTATCAAGTTCAGTGTACAAATCAGAATTAAAATACTTAACAATAGTTTCTTTTATAGATATTGGCTCAATTTTATCGCAAATGAAACCATTAAATCCTTCAATGATATCTTCTTCCCGGAAGCTGCCAACATCTGTTGCAATAATAGGTAAGCCATAGGAAAAACTTAAAGCATGTACAGCGCTTTGAAAAATATATCTATAAGGCATAGCAATGCAATCAGCTGCCATAAAATATTTTTCAACATCCTCATACGGTACAAAGCCAAAATTTGCAAAACAATTTATTTTAGGCAACAGCTGATTAAGCAAAACCTTAATATTATCAAAATATACATTATCCCTAGGCTGACCGGCTATTAGTAAGAAATAATTATCATCCTCTTTCGCTAATTGAATAAAAGCCTGTAATAATAAATCAAGACCTTTGTAAGGATTAATTCCGCCAAAGAAAAGTATAATTTTTTTATTTAAAGAAAGGTTAAGTGAATTTCGGGCTTGTAAACTACTGATACCGGTTGAGGGTGCTTTAATTATTCCCATTTTTTCAATACTAATTTTAGAATCGGGGATATTAAATCTTTCTTTAAGTACGCGAAAACTAAAATGATTGTGTACAATTATATGATCCACTGTATTATACAGAAAATTATAAACCTTCTTTCTATCCTTAACCTTTTTATCACGCATTCCCTGGTCAATATTATGTGCTGTGTAAACAATTTTTTTGCCCATGATTTTATAAAATACAGGAAGAAAAGTTGAATCAAAAACAAAATATTTATTAGGCCAGTGAAGATGAATTAACTTGCTATCCGTTCTAATAACATAAAATAATAAAGAGACGTAAAATTTAAATAACCGAAGAAACTTTTTATAAGCGCTTGCTGAATGATCCTGAGAACCCCTCAAATTAACTAAGTTTACATTTGGATATTTATTTTCTATCGATTTCATTCGATCAGAACCGATAAGGTCTATTTCTATATCATTTTTACTGAGACCATCAATCAAACCATAAATATAACTTGGTTCGACAGGATAAATAATGGTTACTTTCATCTATTATAAATTCTAAAATGTATTAATGAAAATTTGTTTATTGAATTAATTATAATTATTCAAGGCTAACTTTTAGTGTCTGAGGCACTATTAAAATGTTTTTTAAATGACACCACCCAGAATGATAAATAAAAAAATACATTTGTGTAATGATGCGGTCTTATTAAAGTGGACTCTGAAAAGTTCAACAACAAAGTATAGATGACAATCAAAACCCAAATTTTGTTTCCCTTTATCTTTAGTTTTTTTACAAAGCTATAGATGACAAATAAGAATAAAAATAATCCAACGAATCCGGTTTCTAAAATAATATCAACATATCCATTATGTGATTGAGTAGGGATCCAGTACTGGAAAAGAATAATTTTTGATAAATGTTCGGGAATCCAGAATGACTGGAACCCTACTCCGGTAATTAAATTAGTTGAAGAAGCAAGAACCAAAGACCAAATTTCCGTTCTTCCCGTAAGAGTTGGATCCTTACCTATAAATTCGAAAAATTTTGAATATAAATCTGAACCCAGCGCCAGTACAACGAGTAAAATAATTAAGGCAAAAGAAATGATTAAATATGCAGTTTTATTTTTTATTCCAAGAGGTTCAAACAACTTATTTGATTTGAAGACAATAAATAAAATAAAAAAGATCATTATTAGCAGGATGTTAGTCATGCTAAAAGAACCAAACAATAGGATTACAGCAATAAATAGAAAAAAAGACAGGGTGATTTTTTTTATTAATTCACTTTCCCGGAGCAACATAGTAAAAAAGAAAATTATACTTAAACCTGCCGTTTGCCCCAGATTGTTTTTTGTAGAATGCAAACCACGCCAGGTATTAAATGAAGGATCAGTTGCCTGCGGTATTGTTAATACAACAATTAAGGTAACGAACAAATAAATTGATAAAATAATAGTAAGCGTCTTTAATATTATTTTTTCATCCTTAAAGTTTATAAGAACGCTTATAAAAACTATAGATGTTGTCAAGTACTGAAAATACCTTTTAAAAGCAACGACCGGGTCAATTGCCCAAAGTATAGTAATTCCGCACCAGAGGAGGAAAAAAACAATAAATTTTTCCCGGTTTAGCCAGTAAAGAAACTTTTTATAATGTGGTAAGACTGAAAAAAAAGATAAAACGAAGATTGTAGAAAACACGACCTGATTAACAGGGTTGGACATAACCATATCTGAAACATCCTCAAGCTTTTGAGGCCATTGAGGACCTGAAGTTCCAAATAAAACAGCTCCCAAGTATAAAATTAGTCCGGTTAAACTTAATAATTCAATTACTGTATTTCTTGATTTCATGACTTAATTGTATTTTAACTAAACAAAAAATTAAATAATCTATTATTCCGCCTAACTTTGCCTTTTGTATATCGATAAAGAGAATACCATAGGATTCCACCAAATATGATTTCGCCAATGATCGAAGCAATTAGTGCCCCTTTTATTTTGTAATCAATTATCAGAAAATAAGAAGTAAGTATGGTAATAATCATTGTAAAAGTATTTATTAACGCCAGATTTTTAAATTTTTTGATTACCTGAAGTCCAGAACTTGCATTGCTTCTTATAAATTGAAAAATAAAAATTCCACCCCAATAGAAAGTATATTCGAAAGAATCCTGATATTTATTTTTGAATAATAAACTTTGTATAATATCCCTTGTAATAAAAATAATAATCATATATACTATAATTATAACCGTAATAATTATACTAACAAAGATCAGTTCTTTAAAAAATTTATCAAGTAAATTTTTCTCTCTCAATTTTGATCCTCTTGGTCTAACGATACTACCCCAGCCAGCTAAAATAAAACTCAGTGGACTCATTAATAATCTAGATGCTGAATTATCAGCAACAGCAATACTCCCAATTAATATGGCAATTAAGTATTGATAACTATATGTCTGAATATAAGTAACTGTAATTCCAACAAGCGACCATTTACCAAATTGCCAAGTTTCTGTATATGCTGCTTTTATCTGGTTGAACTTTACTTTTATATTCTCTTTCAAATTATAAAATGTGAATACGAAAATATTGCATAAACCCATACCAATAATTACAGTAATAACATTAAAAGTATTAATAATTATTGCGAAAACTATGAATATTGCAAAGAAAAGTGTGAAAAAAATATCCTGTTTCAGAGCTCTTTGAGGTCTTTCCTGTGCGTATGAAAGTTGGCGGAAATATGATCTAGATAATATACCAATTATAGCGAAAGATGATGCGGCGATTATTAAGAGTATGAAATTGTTGTAAAATAAATTGTAAATTATTACTGAAAATAAAATAGTAAATAAAGAAAAGATTGAGATAAATATGATTTGCCCTTTGAATAGTGCGGAAGTGAAAATCTTTTCTTCTTCTAAATTCTTTGAAGCTAATAACACATTAATAGGTGTGGTAATTAATGCATTTTGCACCCACGTAGTGAAAGTTATAGCGGTTAAAATAATATTAAAATAACCAAACTCAACCTTTGGTAAAAACTTTAATAAAAGTATAGTAAGTCCGAAATTAGTAAGTGAAATAAGAATTTGATCTAGAGACGCTATAGCGGCTCTTCCAATTACTTTAGATTTTATTATTCTTAATGGATTCATTATCATTTAAGGAGTTTTTTACAATATCACTTAATAAATAAGTTTAAAAAAATAACTTACTGCGAACATTTTATGGACTACATCATCATAAAATCCTTTTTTTCGATATTCTTTAGTTATAAAATTAAACATTTCATTAGTTACCACTTTATTAATAATATCCATATTAAAATTTTGGGACAAATAGTCCGGCTTCAACATAAAATCATAATTAATATTTGAAAAAACCTTTTTCTTGTAATGCCTTATAGCTCTATTTAACAGAGATGATTGGAAAGGCAAATTTTTAATGTTTTCAGGTAATAATTCAAGAGCGCTTTCGTGCAATTTTGAATTTTTTATTCCACCACGAAACCTGTAACCTAAGCTTAATAAATTATTATCAGAAAACGGTGTGTAAATATGGCAATAATTCTGATACGACTTAATATTGCAGGAAACCCAAAAATGATCACGTTCTCTTTGATAAAATAGTTCGTTGACATTTAAAGAAGATAACTCTTTGTATGTATTGAACCTATTATATAACAAATCTTTTAATTCGTTTTTAAAATCCTTATTAATAAAAAAACTTTTATTATCAAAAGATTTAATCGCATTAAATGGAAACCCTTTAAAAATCTCGCCTCTGTATCCCATTAGCCTGCTTAGACCATTTAACTCATCGGCATGCATAGCATATTCTTTATATAACATAACCCAGTTCCGCGGAATAAATTCAGCATTTGTTTTTATTGCAATTTCTTCTATCGCTGTATCAAAATCACTAATTTTTGATTTGCTTTCATCAACTTCATAATGCTTGATTCCTAATCGTTTAGATATTTTTCTGGCAATTGTTATATCTTTTTTATCGGAACTAGGTGAAGTCCCAGTCATAAATGTAAAATTATTTTCAGTATATAATGATGCTGCAAGAATGGCACGACTATCTGAACCACCTGTTAAAGGGATTTGTGCAGGTTGATGTTTCAAAATTTTGTCAGTAGCTGAAATAAATGCGTCCAAAATTACCTTCCTGTCAGATATTGATTCATCAAATCCTAACCAATTATTTAAATCAGCACTTACGATTTTTAATTTATTATCATTTATATAAATAATATCGCCACCGTAAGACTTTCTTACACCAGAGAGGAATGTTTCACCACCATAGCAAAAATCAAAAGACAAAAATGAACTTATTGCTCTGTAGTTGGGTTTTACTTCTTGAATATAAGGTCTTAATAAAAAAATGTTATTTGCTACAGCAGGAATCTTAGAATTCAAATAATACCATGGTTGTTCATTATTTATTGAAGTAATTACCCTAAAACTATTACTTATTTTGTCCTGAATTATACAAGCCCAAATCCCATTTATTTCATGTACGGAGTATTTTACATTATCAAGTTTTTCTAATAGCGACAAATCTATAGAAGTATAATTGGGGTTAATAACCCAAATTTTAGAGTTTGCTGTTTCGAAAAATTGAACGAATGGAGAACCGGTGACTTTACTATCATAGAGCAGAGATGAATATTTATAATATAAGTAAGTCTTTTTGGTTAGTAATTTATGTTCCAATTATACCCCAGCTATTTTAATTATTAAATAAATTTTTCGACGTCAATAAATTCATCTGATTTTTAATAGAAGAAAAAATTTAAACTAATATATATATATATATAACTAAATAAATAATTTCTAAAAATAATCATAGGTATAAAAGCCATTTAGTTTTAATTCTTCCATTAAACATAGTGTTCATTAAATATTTTTGATTCATTATACTATTGGGTGCTGTATTATTTCTTTAATTAATAAAATTGAGCAGGGTAAATCATTTTCTATTTTTTCAATCATCAAAAAATATGATTTTATCTATAGAAAAAACTATTCCATAATCTCCTTATTATCTTCGTCATTGTTTTATTTGATTAGTTCTTTAGTTTTGCATTAATGGGAGCTTTTTTTGTAATTATTGCCATAATTACAATTTTACATAGTGTCTCAACTTGATTAGATAAGAAAATCGATGAACCATTTTGGTACAATTATTGTTTACGTAAGTGAAATATATACAGAGAGAAGTTTGAATGGAAAAAAGCCTTCTAAAATTAAATCATTCTAAAATTAAATTGTTATTGCTTTCACTAGTTATAGTCCAGTTTATTTCTCTTCAATTAATCGCACAGAATTCTTCTAGCAAGCATTGGTTCGTTGATAAATATGCGACTGGAACAGGGACTGGAAAAACCATTGAAAATGCCTGGACTTCATTTGCAAGTATTGAATGGAGCTCTATGGCAGATGGCGATACTCTATTTATTTCAGGCGGTGCAGATTCTACTTTTTATTATGAGCAGTTAAATGTTGGCAGAGGGCACATTACTATTATGCCTTCTACACTTGCAGGGCACAATGGTAAAGTAATTATTGATGCACAGGGTGTTAGGAGCTATGGCATACGAAACAATACTTATCCTTACGTTACTATTTATGGATTAAATATACGCAATGCTGCTGCTGCAAACATCCAGTTAAGAAATAGTAATTGTGTTCTAAGTCACAATACTATTTACATTTCATCTGGCGCTACGTCTGGACTTGATATTAGGGGTTCAAACAACATTATTGAATATACTACATCATCAACATCCAATAAACAAAATGATGGTCAAAGAGATTTTTGTCAAATGACTACTGGCGGACACCATATATTCAGGTATAATACACATTATAATTACAATCCCGACCCCGATGACCATACTGATTTTATCCAGTGCTATGCACCTTTTGATGATGTAGAAGTGTATAGTAACTATGCTGTTGATGTAGAAGAGAAAAGAAGCAATTCAAATTTGTTATACCTGAATGGAATAGGCGGGGTTGTTAAGGTTTATGATAATGTTATTATAGACCAAAGCGATAGCACTGTCAATGGTATGATTACTATTAAAGAAACAACGACTGCTACCGATTTAGATACGGTCCTGGTTTATAATAATTCTCTCTATTCTGCTGGATTTGGCTTGGCAATGAATATAGATGCTTCGATAGCTGGAACTCCTGTTTATATGGCAATTTATAATAATGCAATCAGAGGAGACGCTAAAGCTCAGGCTATCTATACAACAAATGCTTTTATCCCTCTTACTGTAAAATCAACTACTACGCCAATAATAGATAACAACATATACTGGGAAAATAATACAACAAGGGTTTTACAACTTGGTTATAATGGTACAAGTTATACTTTTGCAAACTGGCAAGGATTGGGATTTGATGCAAATGGATTAAATGCTGAACCAAGTTATACTTCAATTACAGAAGGCGCATTTAATTTACAGTCAACTGTGGGCGGTAATTTAATAGGTAAGGGAACAATTATAAAACCTAACTTCGGCATTGAATATGGCGGATCAATTAATAGGGTTAATAGGTTAAGCAATAGCTGGGATATTGGCGCTTATCAATATTCTGCCGGAAATACTTCAAGCGATAATATAGCGCCTAATCTTAGCAGCGTGGCATTGATAAATTCCACAACACTTGAATTAAACTTTTCTGAAGAGCTTGAAATAATTTCTGCCCAGACAATATCAAATTATAATGTGAACAATGGTATAACTATTAAAAGCGCTTCACTTTCATCGGATAAAAAGAAAATTACATTAACTACCACACAGCATTCTGCAAATCAGAACTATGTCGTAACGGTTACTGGGGTAAAAGATCTTGCAGGCAATATTATCTCACTAAATAATTCTGCACAATACACATTTGTAGAAAATACTACAGGTAATTTAAAAGCAAATGCAAAAGTATTTTTAGAGGGTTCTTATAATGGAAGCTCAATGACAACTGCTTTACCTGATAACGAGGTAATGCCTGATATACAACCGTACAGCGCCGCGCCGTGGAACTACAACGGCAGTGAAAGTTTTAACGCTGTTCCGGATTTAACTGTTGACTGGATTTTAGTAGAACTAAGGAGCGCAGAAAACCCGGCGCAGGTAGTTTCAACGCGGGCGGGATTATTAAAAAGCGACGGCAGAATAATGGAACCGGACGGGACATTAGGCGTTACATTTAAAAATATTTTATACGGATCTTATTATATTGCAGTCCGTCATAGAAATCATCTTTCAGTAATGTCCTCATCGCCTGTTTTATTTTCTCCCGACAACGATTTATATGATTTTACAACTTCTATATCCAAAGCTTATGGACAGGACGGAATGGCGGCGGATACAGCTAACGGTGTTTTTATGATGTATTCCGGTGACGGAAACGGAAACGGTGTAATAGACGATAACGACCGCAGCGGAGTATGGAGTGAGCATAACGGAAACATCGGTTATTTAAATGGGGATTTTAACTTAGACAGCGGGGTTACTGCAAAGGATATAAATGATTACTGGAATGACGGGGAGAGTACGAAAGTGCCGTAACACTTCGACTTCGCTCAGCGTGGGAAGGATGGAGGATGGTTGATGGAAAATGGTTGACGGATGATGGGAAATGGTTGATGGATGATGGGAAATGGTTGATGGATGATGGACAAGGGGAGACAGGAATAAATTAAAGTTAAGAATTAATAAGTAAGAATTTGTAAAAGGTAATTAATGAGATTGCACAATATTTTTATTATAATAATTGTATTTGTTCTTAGTTCCGGTGTTTTTGCCACATCTCTTAACGGAAGATTTGTTATTGTAAAGTCAGATTCTGCAAAACTTTCCTTACTTCTCCAGGTAAATACCGATACGGGTACAGACGATATGGGAGGCGCAACCATTGTTGTCAGTTTTAATAAAAGCGTTTTAGACTTCAGTTCAAATCCTGCCGTTAATTCGGATTATAAATTCCATAATTTCAGCGGCGGAAAATACAACGAGGCAACAGTTACAAAACCATTAAGCGATAAGTTGTGGATTAATATCGATCTTCCGTCTGATAATGATAATAAAGGGACTATTGTTTCAGGGTTATCAGGGTGGACGGATGTTGTTACATTAAATTTTAATGTTAAAAATTCGGTTAACCCCGCAACTGTAAACTGGTTAGACGGTAATGTTTTCTGGCAGATTTATGACGGGGATAATTCCACAAACTGGTCTGCCGGAAATTTTATTAATTTTACTAATTTTACTAATTCCCCCGCTTCTGTAGAATTATTGTCATTCACTGCCGTTCTTTTAGACAACAGCGATATACAATTAGATTGGAGCACAATATCTTATGCCGATAATGATAGTTATGAGATTGAAAGAACCGCCTCACCCCGTCCCTCTCCTTATCAAGGAGAGGGTGACGGAAATGCCTGGCAAAAAATAGGCGTTGTTGAAAGTAAAAACATTTTAAACGCACAGGTTAATTACAGCTTTGTAGATAACACAGCCGGTTCAGGTACTTCGTTAAAATACCGTCTTAAATCCGTAAGCAGCGATGCGACAACCGCCATATTAAGCGAGGTGGATATAGTAATATCACCTGATAATTTTGAATTAGAGCAGAACTTTCCAAATCCTTTTAATCCCGTTACAAAAATAAGATATACAATACCGCCGCCGTCAAACGGTAAAAGTCAGACGTCAAATGTTTTACTTAAGGTTTATGATATACTTGGAAATGAAGCAGCGACTTTAGTTAATGAAACCCAGGAATCCGGTCAACATGAAGTTGAATTTAATGCTTCAAATCTTGCTTCCGGAGTGTATATATACCGAATTGAAACTGCATCTTTTCATGATACAAAAAAGATGATACTGCTAAAGTAAAAGTGCGGGTTGATGGAGAATGGATGATGGAGAATGGACAATGGAGAATGGATGATGGAGAATGGACAATGGAGAATGGAGAATGGACAATGGAGAATGTGTTAATTTAGTTTTTATTCCTGCCGATTTAAGATGATTATTTTTCAGAGTCATCTTTTCATTTTACTTATCTATAAAGAGAAATAATTTTTAACGCTGAACTTAACCCTAACCCTTCTCTTAGCAAGAGAAGGGAATAGAAGGGATGAGTTTGTATTGTTCCGGATGTCAGTCTTCGACAGGCTCTGACTGACAAGTTTAGAGTGACAGTTACTTACTGAAGAAGTATTTTATAGTTTCTTGCGCCGTGCAAGATTCTGTGAATATATATTGTTCTTTCTTCAATGGTGTAGAATAAGATATAATTATTAATGATTATATATCTATATCCAAGATTTTTAATATCCTCATCTCCCGGGATTCTACCAAGCTTTGGATTCCCGGATAGTAATTCAATATCTTTTTCAATTTTGTCAGCAAGTGTTACTGCGGCAGCCTGATTATCAGCAGCAATAAAAGATATTATTTCAGTTAAATCTTCTTCGGCTGCCTTAAGTAATTTAATTTGATATTTATTTGCCGGCATTAATAGAATTTTTAATATTCGCCATAACTTGCTTTAGTGTTCGTCCTTTGTCACCGCCTGCTTTTTGATTTTGTGCAACAGATAGTTTTCCCAGTAAATCAATTTTTAATTGCATATTTGAATAGTGAGACATTGACATTACAACTAAATCTCCCTCGCCATTTTTAGTTATAAATATAGGCTCATTAGAACTGTTGGCAAGTTCCGATATTTGATTTGATTTATTTCTTAAATCCGATATGGGCTTTATTATTGGCATTTTTGTCTTCTCCTTATCTGTGTCAAAATTATATCATTATTATGATAGATGCAACAAGTAATATCCAAATGAACTCAACCCTAGCCCTTCTCTTAGCAAGAGAAGGGAACAGAAGGGATGAGTTTGTATTGTTCCGGATGTCAGTCTTCGACAGGATCTGACTGACAAGTTTAGACTGACAAACCAGACCGACAAGTTTAGAGTGACATTGGAATTACCACACAATCCTTAGCAAGAGAAGGGAATAGAAGGGATGAGTTTGTTTTTTATTTTGACGTCATATATGTCACTTGCATAAAGGAAGAAATTTTTTTGTAAAAGGAAAAACTTACCTGCTTTAGAATTTGTCATTTAAAAAGAAAGAAAAAATAAAGTATCAATTTGGAACGACCTTTGCTATGGTGTATCAGTTCTATACAAGTTTGCGGCTTTAATTATTAAAACATTTTTATTTATTCCTTTATAAGCGAAGGCAATTTAATTTATGAAAATGCTCAGCCTTACGGCTGGGATGCTAATTTTAGTTTTTGTTTCAACTATTTCACCAACATCATTAAACGGCAGGTTTGTCGTTGTTAACTCAGACAGCTCAAAGCTTGCAGTTGTTCTTCAGGTTAATACAAATACCGGTACGGATGACCTGGGCGGGGCTACAATTGTTATCGGGTTTGATAAAGCAGTTTTAAACTTCAGTACTAATCCTGTAAACCAAACTGATTTTGTTTTTCGTAATTTTAACGGCGGAAATTATAATACTGCCACCGTTACAAAGCCCTTGAGCGATAAGTTATGGATAAATATTGATCTGCCTTATACAAATAACGGAAAAGGAACGGTTGTTTCGGGTAATAGTAATTGGACGGATGTAGTTACTTTATACTTTACTGTTTTAGATAATTCCAGTACAATAAAATTGAATTGGTATAACAGCAGTACGTTCTGGGGAATATATGATGCGGATAATAAAACTTTATGGACAGATGGAACATTGACAAATCTTGAAATAGTTCCTCAAATAATTGATGTTACCGCTCCGGATATAACAGGAATAACAGGAACAAACAACAGGTCGGTTACGCTAAATTTTTCAGAAAAATTAGACCCGGGCACAGCAAGAGATAAAAACAATTATAATATATCCAACAATATTTCAATCAGCCAGGTACAATTACTACCTGATTCATCAAGCGTTTTAATTAAAACCTCTCAACTGCAAAGTAATATTGATTATTCGGTTTCAGTAACCAACATAAAAGATATGCATGGCAATTTGATTTCACCCAATCCAAAAACAGTTAGTTACAAAATTGCATCAAAGGGTAAAGGCGGAAAAACTAAGAATACAATCAGTTATGCAATGGCAAGCAGCTGGGATGCAAATTTTTCTGCCGATAAAACCATTGATGGAATTGGGAGCGGTGAACAGGATTCCCGGTGGAAAAGCTCTAAAGCGCTGCCGGATACACTTACATACGATTTAGGAGATAACGTACCCTTAGACAGTTTAAGAATTTCCTTTTATAAAGGAGAATCAGGCAGATTATATAAGTATTCTGTCTATTCATCAAAAGATTCAAAAGACTGGCGCCCGGTAGTAAATAATGTTTGGTCTGATGAAGCAGAGTGGACGGAAGTTGAATTTGATTCAACTAAAGGACGTTATGTTAAACTAATATTAAAGGACTGCAATCAAGGTATGCAAGCCAGTATCTGGGAATTTGAAAGTTACGGGACAAGCGGTGAAAGTTCTATTGAAGAAAGCATTGAAATTCCAGCTAAGTTTGAATTATCTCAGAACTATCCAAATCCTTTTAATCCAAGTACGAAAATCCAATACACAATTCCAACCTCACCCTTAAATCCCTCTCCTTCGCAGGGAGAGGGGCAGGGGGAGAGATTTGTGACCCTTAAGGTTTATGATATACTGGGGAACGAAGTTGCCACGCTTGTTAATGAAGATAAAACAGCAGGAAGTTATGAAGTAGAGTTTAAAGCGGATAACCTTGCTTCGGGTGTTTACATTTATAGAATACAAAGTGCAGCATATACTGATACGAAGAAGATGATTTTGTTAAGATAAGTTTGTTTCAGTGGAAATATAATTGTCACAAAATGTATTATAGATTCTTAATAGACACAATATCAGTTTGATTACATAGAAAGTTCTCTAAAATATATTAACTTGCCGTGAACTTTTTAACCCAGTTAGTATAATTTATTTCATCTTCAGTTAATTTTTCTATTAAATCGTCAAAGGATAAATTATAACTCCAGTTTAACTCTGTCTTTGCTTTTGCCGGATTACCATATATTACTTCAAGGTCCACAGGACGAAGAAGGGAAGCATCTGATTTAACATATTTAGCTGAGTCTAAACCGAATTTATTAAACACTTTTTCAATAAATTCCTGTAAAGTATGCGGCTCGCCTGTACAGATTATATAATCGCCGGGTTTATCTATATTTAACATTGTCCACATAGCTTCAACATATTTTGGAGCGTAACCCCAATCTCTCATTATGGAAGTGTTACCCACTTTAAGCATATCAAGCTGGGCGTTCTTAATTTTAAGCGCCCCGGAAACTATTTTTTTTGTAACAAAGTTTGGTCTTCGCAAAACCGACTCGTGGTTGAATAAGATTCCGCTTGAAATAAATAACTTATAAGCCTCCCTGTAATTAACACAAATCCAGTGAGAAGAAGCTTTTGAAATTGCGTAAGGGCTGGCAGGGTGAATGATAAAATTTTCATCCACAGGGAGCAATTCTTTTTGTACATTGCCAAACATTTCACTGCTTGATGACTGGTAAACTTTTATACTTTTATCAACAATTCTTATCGCTTCTAAAATATTGGCTATCGAAATTATATTGTACTCTAAAGTTCCAATCGGTTGTTCAAAAGATAAACCCACAGAGCTTTGTGCGGCAAGGTTATAAAATTCAGTTGGTTTATATTTTTCGAGCAGCCTGATAATATTGGAAAGATCAAATACGTTTGCTTCGATCAGTTCAACATCATTCTGAACGCCAAGAAAGTTTAGCCCGTTTATATTTCCTGATTGTAAGCTTCTTGTAATGCCAATAACCTTATATCCTTTTTCCAATAATAATTTACTAAGGTAAGCGCCATCCTGACCTGTTATTCCTGTTATTATTGCAGTTTTCATTGCAAAACCCCGGATGAAATATGATTATGGTTTTTTTTTACTGTTAATGTTTTTTCTTTTGCGTTAAAATCATTCAATAAATCAATATATCTTTTCTGCATAACATTCCAGCTAATTCTTTTAATATCATTATAAGCATTCTCAGACATTTTCTTCCTTTTATCTTTATCCGAATAAAGATTGAGAATTGTTTCCGCCACTAAATCAGTCTCTTCCGGTTATTAATGCTCGCTTCATAAACTATAAAAACTCTATATACTAGTTGATTCTATCTCTTTCTTAATTTCCTAAAATATTTTGACTTTCAGATCCACAATTAAATATTAAATCAATAACGGATAAATTAGGTATAAATTCACCCCAAAGTTGTGGATAAATTGGGTGGATAAAATCCGTTTTTCTAAGTTTAATATTATTTTCCACAAATAAATCCTCATCTTGATATTTTGAGCCTCCAAAACCTGAAAAATAAATCGAACAATTCATCTTTTTACAGATGTTTATTAGTCTTTCGGTAGAATCACCTTGTATATCCTCTAGTTGGCTTGATAGTACAATTTCTGTATTAATATTTAGTATTCTATTTATTAATAAAACAAGATCAATATTTAGATTTGAAAGATTACCCTCGTTTTTATTAAATATATCTTCAAATTCACTGAAATAGTCATTAAAATATTTAGTTTTAGAATAATTCATTTTAATAGTTGAGAGAATTTTTCTTTTAGTAATGTCATAATTGGTTATTTTAACATCATTTATATTTTGACCAAATTTTCCGGAGGACTGTACTGGAAGTGTAAGCCAATTCGCACCTTGAGGAGTCTTGATTTTATTTCTGTTTATATAACTATTTTTCGAAAACTGAACATCGTCTAGAAAAACAAAGAAGTCAGATAGCTTTAATTTATAAAAAAAACCAAGCCAAGGAATAAAATTAGGTTGATGAACAGAAAGTATCATATTTTCCCCAGATTTAATTATTTCTTTTCCTTTTGATATAGCCTGAATGTAGTATCTCTAATATATTTTAAATCTCCACTGATAGAAGCTTGCACTTCCTTTCTAATCCCAGTTATTTTAAACCCCATTTTTAAGAATACTATGAGAGAACCATTATTATTTAAATCACAAAATGCTTCTTGCTCTTTAAAGCCGTTATCAATTCCTAATTGACATAATTTAATTTGATGCAGTTTTATCAGTCCTAGGCTACGATAGTTCTTTTTTGTTAATGTCAAATGTCTATGTATTTTATTTTCATATATGGATGCAAATTGGATAAATGCTATATCATTTGTTTTATCTTCAATAACAAAAGAGTAATCCCATTTCCTATCTAACGGGTTTAAGAAATATTCTTTTGTTTTTAGATCCCAAAAATTATACGATTCTTTATATTCATTTAAAATATTATTTACGAAGTTCATACATTCATCCAGTCTATTATTCATATATTCTTCATTGAGAGATTTTATAACAAATCCCTTTTTATCCAATTCTTGTTCAGTGAAATTATGATAAAACTTGCTTTCTTCTTTCATATTGTTAGTTTCCATTAATAGTTAAAAAATCCATCTGACTACTTCAAAAACTTCAGCAAATTTCTTGCTAATTTGTACCCCTCTTGTAATAGCTAAACTGCGAATAAAATCTTCATTTGCATAAGTCCTTTTCTTTTGGGATTCGTAACAATCTAATGCTGCAATTTTCAAATTCAATTGCTCTTCATCAAAAGTAATGAAGGCTTGAGTGGCAAAATTCAAATTATTCCACGGCATTTCATAAGCCAAAATAGAAGTTTTCTTAAAGGCTCTTAACCCTTCATTTGCAATAGTAGTATGATCCTGGTGCAAATCATGTAAAGCTGGCATAAATACTAAATCCGGGTGTAATTCTTTTTCTAATTTTACAAGGTCTTCAAGAATTTCTTGTCGATGATAGGCAAAATGGCGTACCCTGTATCTATATATTAATAGGTTCTCAGGTTTAATTCCAAGTACTCCTGTCGCTTTTTTTACTTCGGTTTCTAATATGTTTTTAGGAAATTGTGGAGGAACGGATTCCTCTGCTAATGAAAAGGCAGCGTAGTAAATTTCTACACCTTCCTTAAGAAACCTAGCAATTGATGCTCCGCAACCAAATTCTCCGTCATCAGTATGGGGCGCTAAAACTAGAATCTTTTTATACATAATTTCCTTTCTGATACTTTATAAAATAAACATTCTTTAATAACGATCAATTAAATATCTTATAAGATTAAAATATCTTTGTTTCATTATATCGCTTGATACTTTATTAACATCTAATTGTGCATTTATTGACATTTTCTGTCTTCTTTCCGGATCAAAACATAAGTTTATAATTGCCTGCGAAATTTGGTTTATATCATTATGATCAACATAGCACACACTTTCTTCTCGGAATACGGTTCGAAATGTTTTTAAATCGTATATAATGAATGGCAATCCTACACTTGCATATTCGAAAGACTTTGTAGGTAATCCGAATTGAGCATATTGGGCATTTTGTGACATAATTATTCCCATATCTGCAGAATTTAAGTGGGAGCTAACATCCTTATAAGGTACAGAAGTACAAAATATCACATTTTCTGTGAGTTTTAATTCATCAACCAGTTTTTTCAATGAGTTTCCATATTCTGTATTAATATTACCAAATATTTTAAATGTTGTATGAGGAATTTTATTTGTGACTTCCTTTAATGCATGTATACTTTTATGAAGCGCATACCTCTCAGCAATTGTCCCAAGATAAATTAGCCTAAGTCCCTCTTCAATTTTTTTAAATTTTCTTTGCTGATAATACTTAAAATAATCCGAATCTGCTACATTCATAACAATTGTTAACTTTTCCTTTGGAAGTCCACGCTCGATTAATCTTTCGCCACATTGATCTGATACGGTAATAACTTTATTTGCAAATTTAACACTCAATCTCTCGCTTAATGTTAATATAGGTTTTAACATTTTAAATTTTTTTTCTCCCCACTTTTCTTTAAAAAGTTCTACTGTAAGATCATGAATGTCTAATATTACAGGAATACCTAATACTTTATAAAACACAGCTGAGAATACTAAGTAATCGGGCATATTATGTATTTGAACAACATCAGGTCTTTTTTTGGGATACAATGTTACTGATTTTAGCAAAGCTTTAAATAGGAATATGAGTGAATTAATTATATATAAACCTACTTTATCCTGTTGAAACTTCTTCATAATACGATATACATTTACCCCGCCAATATTTTCGGTTTTAGGAGAGTTTTTGTTGTTAAGACAGATAATGTCAACATTATAGTTATTAGCTACTAGTACCGATGTTTGTCTTAATATCCGTGCATCAAACTCATAAAAGGACTGCGCAATCATTAAAACGCGTTTTTGCTTCATGTTTAGTAATATCTCCGGAATAAGTAATATTTATTTTTAAGAAAATTATGGATGCCCTCATTTATATTAACT
Source organism: Ignavibacteriaceae bacterium (assembly GCA_049294175.1). GTDB lineage: Bacteria > Bacteroidota > Ignavibacteria > Ignavibacteriales > Ignavibacteriaceae > IGN3. The sequence continues at coordinate 117,160 of JBAQCL010000017.1, forward strand.
TTAATTAAGAATAGTCCATTTATTTAGTATAATTTCAATTGAATCCTGCTAATCATAGGCAATGATTATGCCGTAAAATTACTTAAAAAATAAGATTTAATAATGCCATTTATTATTATCTTTTACATAATAACTTGACTTAGAGACTTTGTCTCATATTCAAACAAGGGCAATTATTTTAATTGTAAAAATTTATTTACAAATTTTTTTAACTTTATTTTTCGTCCTTCTGTAATGTAGTCTTCATTGAGTGAATTTAATAAACTTATATCTTCAGGGCTAAGTTCAAAATCGAATATATTAATATTTTCCTTCAGCCTTTCTTCATTTGAAGATTTTGGGATAGGGATAAAGTTGTTCTGGACTGACCATCTTAATAATATTTGCGCTGCAGTTTTCCCATATTTTTCCTGCATATTATTTATTTAACATGGGAGTTGTTATCTTCTGTGCTCTCGTAAGCGGTGAATGTGCCATAATTACTATATCATTTTTCCGGCAGTATTGTACAATATTACTTTGAGTATTAAATGGACTGAGCGCAATTTGATTAACCCGGGGCAAACACAAGTCAGAGTTTTTTATATTATTTAGATGTTCCGCAGAAAAATTACTTACACCAATAAAGCGGATAAGACTATTTTTCTGAAGATGAATTAAAGCCTTCCATGACTCAATGAAATTATTTGCCGGCATATGAAGTAGAAATAAATCAAGGTATTCAAGCTGCATCTTTTTTAATGTTTTATGAAAAGCTTTAATAGTTAAATCGTATCCAAAGTCATCAGTCCATAATTTAGAGCATACAAAAAATTCTTCACGTTTAACGCTGCTGTCCGTTATGGCTTTCCCAGGGTCTTTCTCGTTACCGTAAAACTTAGCAGTACTAAACAACCTGTAAAGTGGTTAATGCTTAGTTTAATAGAATCCATCATAGCCAAAACAAATCTTTAATTATCGGGGCGAATTTTTTTATTGTTCTTCCGGATATAATCAGCCAGTTCACGTGGTAACGGATTCCAGAACTGACCGGAATAATTATCCCGGATATAAACCAGAAATGATTTATAAAGTGATATTGAAAATTCTTCTGTTAAAAAGTTTCCATTAAAATTTATATAATCAGGATGCGAGTTAACAAGAACCATCCCGTTATTTTTAATAATCCAGTCTGCTTTATTCTGCCATATCTTAATAGATTTTTCTCTCATTAAAATAAAAGCGGTAAAATCCTGGGGCAAAGTATAAGGCAGTTCAACATAACCATTATTCTTGTGCCTGGGGTTTTCAACCCAAAATGGGAAAATAGTTCCGACACCGTCCGGTTGAGGTTCAAAAGGGTCGGTATCAAATGTGGATAAATCATATTTTATATCAAGCTCGCCAATCCAATCAAGATTATGATGCATTGCAGGCGCACGGAAGCCGGATGTTTCCCAGTCTTTTAAGTATTGATTAATTTTTTTTGCCCGTCTTAAAAATTCTTCTTCCGATGAAAAAAGCTTACCGTCGTGGTGTAAACCATGAAGACCATATTCAAATCCATTTTCCTTTAAGGTTTTAAGCAGCTCTTTTCTAACCTTATAATCTCTTTCGGGAACAAAATAAAATGAAGATACAAAACCAAGTTCTTTCTCCACCTCCATCAATTTTAATACTTTATCATATCCTCCCTGGTGTTCAACGTCGTGAGTTAAAACAAAAGTAAATTTTTTGTCATTTTGCCACCCTGTGAAATAAGCCGGCGGTTTTTCGGAACCTTTAAGTATAGGCCAGATGTCTTTGTATCTTAACAGCTTTGAAAAAATCAACCTTCTGCGCATGTATAGTTGAAATTTTCTCGGTATTAAAGGCTTAATTAAATAGAATACTTTACTTAACATTATTTTAATTTAATAAATATTGTATAAAGATATATAAAATATCGTACCAGTTTTATACTCCGGAATAAAAAGGTAACAAAATGTGTAATGTTTTTGAGTAGTATTAGTTACGTTACACAACATCACAAAATAAACATACTTTTGACCCGTTTCACTTATCGGAATAATATTACTGCCTCCCTGAGTTATGATAAGTTTGTTATTAGTGTTGATTGCTCTGGTATTGTTTTCGGAAAAATAAAAAAGGGATACATTTCTGTATCCCTTAAATGCAATTAACTAAACCATTGCTTAGAACTGGAAGTATCTTGCCCAGTTACCCTGTTCAACAAAACGGCAGCTATAATTATCTAATGCTGTTTCATTGTCGAAGTCCCAATCAAATCCCCACATAGTATCGCTTCCGCCGCAAGCAACAGGTCTTTCAATCAAAAATACCTGCATCGCAGACTGGCTGCAATAATCTTTACCTGCTTCATACATAAAAACGCCAATTACTTCTCCGCAGCCGGGAACGAAATCCAAATGTTTTATTGCTTCGGAATATAAGTAATCAACACGGGCAGTATCGTAAGCACCAACAGATTTCAAACTATTATCTAATAATTTCCAGATAGTTACCTGGACATCTTTCATTTTAGAAATACCGCCGTAATTTTTGTTATTTATCAGCCAGTTAACTGCGCCAATATTTTCAGGATTATCAACTAAACATAAACCGGAGATGTCGCTTGTGCTGCAGAGGAAATTAACCAGAACATAGTGCCCAGGTTTAGCTCCGTTTTCTTTATCAACACACCATCCATTTAAATTATCGTATAACAAAGTTGTTCCGGCAGCATCTTCAAATAATTTAGCGCCTTCAACATAATAATTTGTTCCGGGAACAGAAGCCAAATAACGGTATTTTCCATCAGGTAAAGTAGGGCATGCACCTTCACCACCCCAGGTAACAACTCCGTGTGCAGCAATATAGAAATCTGCAGGAACATCGGAACCGTCAGGTAAATTTAAATATTTTACAAGATCAGCCTTCATAATTGTAGTTGACCAGCTTGTTTGTCCTGCTCCTAATGATGTATTAACGTCAAACTGACCTGGTTGAGGGTTGCCAGATTTATTGGCATGAAAACCACCCTGGTTTGAATCATTATTTAGTGCAGCAGCAAAATCTATATGAACTTCTGTAATATTCGCTCCATTAGCTATCTCATCAGCGCTAAGGTTATAAGAAATTTCAAGGTTACCGCCATTTAAGTGAAAAGTAGCAGTGCCAACAGGATTATGTTGTCCTGCGACCAAATCAACAGTTTCATCCATTATTTTAGTCGGATTACAATTAAAAGTATAAACAGAAGCCGGTTTCTCAAGATCAGCAGTTGGGGAGGTTAGATCTTCAGCGCTTTGACAGCCTACAAACAGTAAGCCTAAAAAAGCAAAGAAAAAGGAAAGAGTTATTAATTTTCTCATATATTGCCCTCTAAATGTTAGTTAATGATAGTTTAAGTTTTCTAATATAAAGATTACAAAAAGCACCAATTCTCAGACCACAAGAAATCATTTGAATTTTTTAAAAATCGTTAAATTTAGTCCAATAACGAAACAATATATTAAAAAAAAATACTAAAATGAGGCATAGACAATTTCAGTTCTAAGTCAGATAAATTTTAGAAAAGCGCTCAGTCAAAAAACCGGAAAAGCGCTTTACCTTCAAACTCAAGAATTTTAGAAGGTAAAATTTTATTAAAATTTTTAATGTTCTTAAAAAAGACTCCTCTTTTCAGGCTGCTTTTATTTTCAGCAGGGAAACTAAGCCGGTGTAATGGAAATGCCTTAGCATTCCATTTCTCTTTAAAATAAATAAGGCTTTCCTGATCAACAGCAGTTCTTCCCATATCAATATACTTTGCGTTATATTCTTCCTGTGCAATTTTAATTGCTTCCCAAAGTAATTTATGATTTGGGTAAAGATCGATATATTTCTTATCTGTAGCTGTATATTCAAAGTAAAAAGTATCTTTAAATTTTAGAACCATAGAGGCTGCAATTGGTTTATTTTGGAATTCTATTATTGGAAGTAAAATCAGATTATCTTCTTCCAGGTATTGCCAGATAGTTTTGAAAAATTTATAAGGCGCCGGGGGAAGTCCGATACTTTTTCTTAGTTTTTTTTCAATCTCATAAAATATTTTAAGATCATTTTCATTATTGCCGATGCGGAACTTTAAACCGTTTTCATCAGATTTTCTTATAAACCTTCTTATACTTCTTTTCCCAAAAGAATTAAACGTATCTTCTAAATCGGGGTAAAGCTCAATTATATGAACGAAATAATTTGATGAGGTTGTAAAATTCCGTATTGAAGGACTGGATCTGAATTTGAAATCGAACTCTGTTAAATCTTTTCCAAAATAACTTTTTAGTTCTTTAATAATGATGTTAAAATCAAAATTATCCGGAAGTAAAGGCTCACAATACGTGGTGGACGGGAGCGATATTATTTTTTTGTTTTTCCCAAATTTCTTTTTAACAATAAACGGGAATAGACCTGTTGTTTCGTTTGTGTTTGAATTTTCCCAAATCATATAAAATGCGGGATAATTATATATTTCAGAAAGCGCCTTTAACCATGCCGGATGATGATATACGGCAGAGTTATTATTTCTCATCAAAAAAGGAATTATGCGGGGATCATCCAAATTTTCTGTAATTGTAAAATTCATTATCCGATATGCTTGTAAAATGTGTTTCCAATTACTTTTAAAATCAAGATTGGTGCTTTGTTAAACAAAGTATTATAAAAGCCGTCTGTTTTTGTACCCGGTGAAATAAAAGATTGAGTTTTAATATCAAACCTGGTGGTATATATTAATCTTTCCTCTGTATTAAATCCAAGTTTAAATCTTCTTAGCCCCTCGTGTTTAAGTTCAGTTCTTCCAAAATCAAATTCTTTAAATCCTTCAGTTTGATATTTTTTTATAGCTTCCCACATAAGAAAGGGATTCCCACGCAGATGATGAAACTTTGAGAAGGAAGCCCCGAATTTATAAATTATTTTTTTGCCTAATTTAAAATACATAGCCCCGGCTATATATTCCCCGTTGTGATGGGCAAGGATTATATCGCCGGCATTTTTTCCAAGAATATTTCTGTAAATAGTTCTAAAAAAATTGTACGGCTGGGGCGGTAAACCATGCTTTTGCCGTGTTTCGCAGACCATATTATAAAATACTCTGAGTCCAATAACATCGTTCTTTACAACTACCTTAACGTTTTCTTTTACGGCTTTTTTTATATTTCTTTTAGTGTTTTCTGAAAAAGACTTTAAAAGATTATTTCCTTCTTCTTTCAATGTTAAAATATGTCTTAGATCAGTTCTGAATTCAACCGGTTCAAAAGGGAATTTTGTATCTGAAGAGCGAAACTCAACATATTCTAATTTGTTTTTTTTTGAGTAAGCAATAATTTCTTCCAGCAGTTGTCTTGAGTCATCGATTGTTTGAAAGAATGGGTCGCAAAAATCACTAAAGGGTAAAGATACTAACCGGTTACCGGTGATAAAGCTTGATATGCGCATTGCAGGTATGAGTGAACGAAGATTACCATTTTCAAAGATTGAAAAAAACAGGGGCTTATATCCATAGGAATCGTATAAAACTTTTATCCATTCTTTTGAATGAAAGAAAGAATATTCTTTATGCTGTATAATTAAATCATTCCAATTTTCAATTGTAAGAGGATTAATTACCTTTATGCCGGTGATTTTTTTCTCTTTCATCAAAAAAAATGTACAAAAAATAGTTTAAATAAAATTCGTTCCAACAATTTGTTTAACTTTAAAAATATGCCCAAATTAGTATTAAGTTATTAGCAACTAAATTTGACGATTATCTTAAATTGCTTTAAGTATTAATGCCTTATTTATCCAGCCCCATACCATTGCAATTCAAAAATATCAGATGAGGTAATTGAATGTGATGCAAATATAACAACATTCAAAAGAAAAGCTATAGAAATAATTTTATCAAGATTAAATTTCTGTTAAACTTTTTTTAATACTTTTTTAACTCTCCTGCCGTTATTGCTATTCCCTTTTCCATATCCATATCCATAGCCATACCTGTAACGGTAGTAGTATGAATTTTCAATATTCCCGGCATTTGCAACAATACCTTTAATCCGGACATTGGCTTGCTTAAGTTCCTGCATACCCCAGCGCACAGTTTCAATCAGGGAATGATTAGGTCTTACAATTATTATAACATCTTTAATATATTGAGCAATTACCAATGGATCCACAACTCTTGTAACCGGGGGAGTATCAAATATAATTATATCATAATTTGACTGTGATAAATGGGTGAAAAGGGATTTCATTTTTGGCGAATTAAGCAGCGTACCCGATTCATCTGTTAAACCACCGGCAGGCAGAATGTCTATCAATTTAGAAGCGCGGGAATAAATTTTGGGGTTAACATCTTTTGTTAAATAGTCAATTAAACCAGGGTCATTTACTGTTAGACCAAACATTTTCGATAAATCACCTTTACGTAAATCACAGTCAACAAGTAAAACTCTTTTCCCTTCCTGCGATAGTGAAACAGCAAGGTTTGCAGCTACAGAAGTTTTTCCTGTATTTTCTTCACAGCTTGTAATCATAATGGCTTTATTTTCAGGATTTAATTTTTGGAAAAGTTTTGTCCTGAATAATCTATAGGTTTCAATCAAGCCATTATCTTTGCTTAAAAGAGTAGCAAGTTTATATTCTGATTTAGAATTTTTCAAGTCATCCAATATTTCTTTTGAATATTTAGGTATGATTGACAATATAGGAACACTAAATTCAGTTTCTAATTCATCAAGATTAACAAATCTTGTTCTATAAAGTTCAACAGAAAAAATCAAAAGTGTTCCTAAAAATCCACCCAGTATTAAACTCACTAAAACGATTAAAGACTTTTTAGGCCATGAAGGATTTTCAGGAATTTTAGCTTCATCAACTATTGATATATCCTGCATTTTAGAAAGTTCTGCAACCCTCATTGCTTCTCTTTGATCAAGCAGAATTGTAAATATCCTTTCATACGTATTGCTTTGCCTCATAAGCTGAGCCAACTTATTTTCCTGGGAAGGAAGTCCACGCATTTTTACTTCATACTTAGACATAAGGTCATTAATCTTTAATAATTTCTTTTCAAGAGTATTAATCATAATTTTATAAGCAGTTATGGTATTCTCATTAAAACCTGCAAGCTTAGATTTTGCAAGTTTTATTTGATCATCTATCGCAATAACATCAGGGTGATTTTCAGTTTTTTTCTGCAGCAGTTCGAGGCGCTGCAATTCAAGGTCGGCTAACTGCCGCATCAATTGAGAAAACGGGGAATTACCGTCCATATTTCCCTGAGGTCCCAAATAACTCTGATCAAAGTAACCGCTTTTCTTTAGTTCTTTTTCAAGGTCTGCAGCTTTATTTTTTAAGTCAGAAAGTTGTAAATCAGTATTATATTTTTCAGCTTCAAGGTTACTTAAAAATCCGGTAAGCTCCTGTGAACTGGCATCGATTGACATTATTTGTCCGCTTGCTTTAAAACTACTTAAGTCAGTTTCGGATTGCTTAAGTTTTTCCTGAACTTCATTTAATTGTTTATCAACAAAATCATAAGAATACTTTATAGCTTCTTTTTTCTGAGCCATGCGGGATTCACGAAATTTTTCAACAATAGTATTTGCAATTATTGCCGATGAGCCAGCGGAACTTGCCGAATATGTGATACTAAATATATCTGTTTTTCCTTCACGACTGATTATTGCGCCTGCTTTTATGCGTGCAACTGTTTTATTAAAGTCATTAAAAGAAATAGATATTTCACTTTTTACAGGGGCTTCATCCCAATTAATAATAACTGAAAAATTTTTTGAAATAATTTTTGAATTATCATCAGGGGTAGTAACCGTTCCGGTTGTATCCGAAACTGAGCTGCCATCGATAGACCTGGCTAAAACTTTTCTATCAGCGGCGTCAAGCAGGGCATAATCACTTGCGGATTCTTTAAGTACAATGTAATCGGCAATTTCTCTTTGTGAAGTATCAGGAAAATTAATTTCAAATTTTTTGGGTACAATAAATTTATCGGCATTCTTCGATCTGAAAGCCGGGTCAAGCATATCAAGATAAGTCTTATCTATCTTATAAGATTTTTTATTACCCCAGTTTAATTCCTTAATTGTACAGAACAAATCAAGCTGATCTGTAACTTTGCTAATGACAGTGTAAGTTGTAACAAGCTGCATTTCAGTTTCTATAGCATCAAGTGATTGAAGACTTAACATTGTGGAAATATCAGGAGCTCCGAACTTTTTATCATCGGTGGTATTTTCTTTTTTCAGTGTAACGGTTGCTTCATATTTGGGTGTGGCAAGAAAACTGTATATAACAGCTATTGCAAGAAATATTAATATGCTTAAAAAAAGGATGTACTTATTTTTTATTATTAACTGAAATATTTCTAATAAAGTTTTTTCTTTCCGAGGTATTTCGGGATTTGTTTTACCCACATGTTTGTTATTATTATCATCCATCTAAAATCTACCTGATTTAAAGTTTCAATGAGAAAATTTAGTTTCTTAAAAGTATGCTGACCAAAGTAGCAATAACAGCAATGCCGGATAAAATTAAGCCGTATTGACCGGCATCTGCCCAGAAGCTTCGCGGTATAAATATTCTGTCGCCTGATTGTAATCCGAGATCAGCAGCAGTATTCCCTTTTTCAATTACTTCAGATTTTTTAAGCTGAATTTCCTGACCACCCCTGATTATAAAAATATCATCCGTAGCGGCAGCACCTGTTACGCCGCCTGCAAGAGCCAGTATTCCCAACATTTTTTCAATATCAGTAACATAATAGTATCCCGGATTTTTCACTTCACCAAGGATATTTATCTTTAGAAGAAGCTGGATTGTTAATGCGGGGTCTTTATAAAGTTCTGAATATTTGTTGTATATATCCTGCTTTATATTTTTAAAGTCAATATTTGTTGTCTTTACAATTCCGATAAAAGGCAACTGAAGATTTCCATCCTGCTGGATAAAGTAATCCCCTGTTATTTGGTCTGTTATATTTAAAAAAGTTATCCTTACTCCATCTCCCGGACTAAGTTGCTGTGCAAATAAAGCAGGGAAAAAAGTTCCCAACAAAATCATAATTATTAATATTTTCTTCATTTTATTCCTGTTCGTCGTAAGGTTAAAAAATCTATCCCTTCAAATTTAATTATTTATTATTCACAAACACTATGCCGTTAAATAGTTCTTTTGTTAATAATTAAAATATCTTTTGTAAAGAAATTGAATGATATTGAAGCACTTTTAAAAAATAGTGGATTAATATGTTACGTAAAAATTATTATCATTTGATTCCTTTCCCAAACTAAAACAAATATTTTACTTAAAAAACAACTAAATACAGTAATTAACATTTTAGCATTAAAGTTGTTGAGTAAAAACAAAAAATTTCAAATAGAAAAATCTCAAAATATTAATACATCAAAAAAAATCGATTAATGAAACAGATGGAGAAAAAATGAAAGTACCATTTTTAGACCTTAAAGTACAATATCTTTCAATCAAAGATGAAGTTAATCCGGCAATACAAAATGTTCTTGATAATACTGCTTTTATATTAGGACCTTCAGTTGAAAAGTTTGAAAAGGATTTTTCAATAGCCCAAAATGCTAAGTATTGTCTTGCAACCAGTTCCGGCACTGATGCCAATCATTTGGTTTTATGGGGCGCGGGTATTGGACCCGGCGATGAAGTAATTATTCCTGCAAATACGTTTATTGCAACAGCATGGGGAGCTACACTGTGTGGAGCTACGCCTGTCTTTGTTGATTGCCATCCGGAAAGCTATAATATTGATCCGGCAAAAGTTGAAGAAAAAATAACTTCCAGGACAAAAGCGATTGTGGCTGTACATTTATATGGACAAAGCGCTGATCTTGATCCTTTAAAAGAGATTGCAAAAAAACACAATTTAATTCTTGTTGAAGATGCAGCTCAGGCTCATCTTGCAGAATATAAAGGCGTTCCTGTTGGTGGTTTAACTAAAGCCGCATCATTTAGTTTTTATCCCGGGAAAAATCTGGGAGCTTACGGCGAAGGCGGCGCTGTAACTACTAATGATGAAGAACTTTATAAACGGATTAAAATGTTGAGAGAGCACGGACAATCGCAAAAATATTATCATGAAACCTTCGGACATAATTACAGAATGGAAGGAATTCAAGGGGCTGTACTTGGTGTAAAATTGAAACATCTAAATGATTGGACAAACGCAAGAAGAAAAGCTGCTGAAAAGTATAAAGAAGCACTTAAAGATGTTAAAGAAATAACCTTGCCTAAGGAAATGTCTTACGCAAAGCATGTGTATCACCTTTTTGTTATACAGGTAAATGGAGATACTTTAGATAAAAGCAATAAGTTGCGAGATGAGCTAAAAGATTATTTAACTGAAAAGGGAATTAGTGTTGGTCTTCATTATCCTGTGCCATTACATAAACAAAAATGTTTTAGCGGGCTGGGATATAAAAAAGGAGACTTTCCTGTTACTGAAAAATTGGCTGAAACAGGTTTATCGCTGCCTATGTTTCCTGAACTAAACGATGAGCAGATAGCTTATGTTGTTAATAACACAAAGGACTTTTTCAAAAAAGTTAACTCTTGACCAAACAGCCCGATTTATAATTTATATTATCAGCAGATAAAAATTATGCCGCAGACTTTGGTTCTGCGACAATTATTTTAAACAGAATTGCAAACAGTATTGTCATAAATTCTAATAATAAAAAAATTATCCCTTTTTTGATTTATGCCGGGATTATTTTTTTTGTTGAAATGAAAAGGCTTAACTATCCTATTTATAACAAGATTGAATTTACTTTGTCTCAAATCTTGATGCTAAAAGAGATATTCTCATTTTGATATTTAGAAAAAATCGCAATCCTAATATTTTATTGGGATATATAGCATTAAGCCAATGGCATAATTCTGGGTTATCGTAATAGAAGACTTAAACTAGGCTTAAACATTTCGAATAATGGTATGAAAAAAAATTTTAGATATAAACACTTTTTTGGAATTGCTGATTTTTTTATCCTGCTTTTCTCATTTTTAATTTCTACTTACGCATTAAGAAATAATACATCAATTGGGTTTTTGGACTTTTATTCCGAAATCCCTGACATTTTCTTATTACTTGTTACTGCTTCCGCTATAATAATATTTATTTTCCAGTACAATGGATTATACAGATTGGACATAATTCTGAACAGAACCAATCATTTTGTTCATTTACTAAAAGCAATCTATTACAGCTCGCTTCAAATAATATTATTGTCTTTTTTAATTGATTCAAGATTACTATTAGATTCCAGACTCCTAGTTCTGTTTTTCTTCTTTGTATCTATGGGACTTTTCTTTGTTGTTCGTCTTGAGTTACTTAGAATGGTATTCTTAAGATTAAGTCTTACCAGTTTTAAAAGAAACGTTATTATTGTGGGGGATGGAAAATCAGGTAAATTATTAGCAACAAAGTTAATTTATGAAAATCCTATAGGACTAAATATAATTGGTTTTGTTGACGAGAAAAGAAATACGGGTGATTTTGTTGTTGCGGGTAAAAAGATTTTAGGCAACTATGATGATATTCCAAAATTAATCAGTAAAAACAAAGTTGAAGAATTAATTATAGCAATTGAGAATGAATCTTATGAAAGATTTTTTGAGATTCTTGATTTTTGTAAAGGGCTTAAAGTGCCTATAAGAATAACTTCAGCGCTTCTTGAGGTTATTGGTCAACGTTTAAGTGTTGAAAAATATAGCGATATCCCTGTTATCAATGTTGCTCCTTTATATAACGATCGCTTTACCTTAGGACTTAAAAGATTTTTTGATGTAATAATTTCCTCGTTTGGTATTTTGATTCTTTCACCCGCAATGATATTTATAGCTTTAATGATAAAATTATCATCCCGTGGTCCGGTATTATTTAAACAAAATAGAATTGGCAAAGACGGTATTCCATTTCAGTTTTATAAATTCCGTTCTATGAAACAACTTGATGGAGAAGATGAAGAACGAAAAAAAATGATGATTGAATTTATGAAAAATGGTGTTGATGGCGCTGAGGATACAAAGATAATTAATGAAAGCCGTGTTACCTGGATTGGTAAAATTATCAGAAAAACTTCTTTAGACGAACTGCCACAACTCTTTAATGTAATTAAAGGTGAAATGAGCCTTGTAGGACCAAGACCATGTTTACCTTATGAATTTGAAAACTACGACGAATGGCAGAAGAGAAGAGTAAGCGTTATGCCGGGTTGTACAGGTGTTTGGCAGGTATGGGGCAGAAGCGCGGTTAATTTTAAGGAAAGTGTTGTTTTAGATATGTACTATGTAAATAATATGTCTCCCTGGCTTGATATTCAACTAATTTTTCAGACATTGCCTGTTATGTTATTCTCTCGCGGAGCTAAATAAACTGTAAATTTTTTAATAAGGTTTTTTTATGAAAGTTGGAATCATTGGATTAGGATATTGGGGACCAAATTTAGTCAGAAATTTTTTAACACAACCGGATGTTGAGAAGGTTGTTGCCTGTGATTTTAGAGAAGATAGATTAAAATTTATTACTCAGAAATTCCCAAGTGTAATTGTATCAAAAAATTGTGAAGAAACTTTAACGGGTGACAGTGATTTAATTGTTATTGCTACACCTGTTGCAAGCCACTTTCCAATAGCTAAAAAAGCATTGGAAAATAATAAACATATCTGGGTGGAAAAACCATTTACTGCAAGTGTTTCTGAAGCTGAAGAATTAGTTGAAATTGCTGAGAGCAGAAATCTTAAAATCTTTGTAGATCATACTTTTATTTATAACGGTGCTGTTATTAAAATGAAGGAATTAATTGAAAAAGATGAGCTGGGCAATATTCTGTACTTTGATTCGGAAAGAATAAATCTTGGATTGTTTCAAAAAGATGTAAATGTTATCTGGGATTTAGCGCCGCACGATCTCTCAATTATGCAATATATTTTAGGAAAGAAAGCTAAAGCAATTTCCGCAAATGGCATTGCCAATTTTAACGGAAGAGAAAACATTGCCCACATAAGCATTTATTTTGAAGACAATTGTTTTGCACACTTCCACGTTAATTGGATTTCGCCGGTAAAGATAAGAAGAATGATTGTAGGTGGAACTAAAAAGATGTTGGTTTATGATGATATGGAAAACTTTGAAAAAATTAAAGTGTATGATAGTGGAATAGATATTAAATCAACTGAAGGAATACATGAAGCTTTAGTTCAATATAGAATTGGAGATATGTTTTCTCCCAAAGTTAATCAAACTGAGGCTTTGGCTCTTGGAGCCAGAGAATGTATTGATGCTATAAAACAAAACAGGCAGCCTTTAACAAGCGGGTACGACGGATTGGAAGTAGTAAAATTATTGGAAGCAAGTGATAAATCATTAAAAGGTATGGGACAAATTGTTGAAATCAATCAACTGGTTCACATTTAATTTATTCTTTATTATCGGATAAAATTTTGGAAAAGAAAAACATTAATAATGTTAAACTTGGTGAAAATGTAAAAATTTTTGATTTTGTTAATCTCTACGGTTGTTCAATAGGCGATAACTCTAAAGTTGGAACGTTTGTAGAAATTCAGAAAAATGCTTCCGTTGGTAAAAACTGCAAAATTTCATCTCATACTTTCATCTGTGAAGGCGTACATATAGGTGATAATGTTTTTATTGGTCACAATGTAACTTTTATAAATGATAAACACCCGCGTGCTGCAAATCCGGATGGTTCTTTGCAAACCGAGGCTGATTGGCAAGTTGTCGAAACATTTATTAAAAATGGCGCTTCGGTTGGTTCCTCTTCAACTATTCTTTGCGGAATAACCGTTGGGGAGAATGCAATTGTTGGTGCCGGGGCAGTAGTTACAAAGAACGTACCTGCAAATACTATTGTTGCCGGTGTTCCTGCAAAAGTAATTAGAAAAGTTTAATTGAATTTTTGTTTTGTATTTATTTTAAGAAAAGGAATACAAGAGAAGATACTACTGCTACAAAGTAAACAAATCCCAACCTTGATTTAAGTTTTCCTTGCTTTTTTTCAACATTAGTTTCTGTAAACTTTAATGAATATGAAGAATTTAATAATTCATCATTTTCTATTCTGATTGCATCTGTTGAATTTTTCATTTTTTACACTTGGGATTTTTATAAATAATTCGTAATAATATTATCAATTATTATACCCCACAAAAAAGCTTTATTTTTTCTTGAAAACGAAATATATTATAAAAAAGAGAAGAAATTACAAGTAAAAATAGGAGTTATTTTACTTTAGGTAAGAGTAATTTTAGTCTTCACGGATAATCATTATGCGTCTATTTGTACTTCTTCCTTCAACGGTGTTATTGTTTGCAATAGGAAATGAGTCGCCAAGACCATATACCGTAAATTGACTGGGAGACAATCCCTGGGAGACCAAATATTCAAAAACGGATTTAGCTCTGTCATAAGAAAGTTTTTTAATTAAGGAAACAGAACCCTGGCTATCCATATGTCCTTCAATTCTCCATTTGGCTTCCGGCTGATTTTGGATATAAAATGCAATCTCATTCAATAAAAGTTTGGCTGCATCATTAAGGGTAGAGGAATTGGAAGCAAAAGCGTCGTCGCCTCTAAGTATAAATTGATAAAATGTTTCCTGGCTTGCCGGAACAGTGTCAGGGCATCCATCATCATCTTCAAATTTATTAAAGGTCTCTGGTTGATCAGGACATTTATCTTTTACATCTGAAATTCCATCACTATCGTTATCTAAATCAGGGCACCCATCTTCATCCTTAAAGCCATCAAAGTCTTCTGCATCATTAGGACACTTGTCATTTGTGTCTAAAATTCCATCTCCATCATTATCTAAATCAGGGCATCCGTCTTCATCTTGAAAACCATCAAAGTCCTCTGCGTCATTTGGGCATTTGTCATTAACATCCAAGATACCATCTCCATCATTATCAATATCAGGACATCCATCTTCATCTTCAAACTCATCAAAATCTTCCGGCGTATCAGGGCAAAGATCGAGTTGATTATCTATTCCATCTCCATCAGAATCAAACCTGCCTGTAAATGCGTATGAAATTCCTATTAATCCTAAAAGGAATGAATCATTACTTTTTGAAACTGAAATATCATCAAGGTAATCTGTTGTGGCAGGGTAATAACTTACGGCGGCATTCAAACTAAATCTATCGCTTATCCTGTATTTTACTCCGCCTTCAATAACAAAGGTTATAATATCTTTATCGTATTTGTGCTTGCCGTTAAATTCAAGAATTTTTTCGTTTGAGTTTTTAGGGCTGAAGTTTAAGTAAGCAGCGCCCAGACCTAAATAAGTAATTATTGATTCATTCAAAGCATAGCCAAGATTTATTGATCCTCCAATTTGAATCATATCTGTGTAAATATCAGTTGGGACCTGTCTCGGGTTAGGCATATCGTTGTTTAGAAGTAATCCACGGTTATCACTTAAACTGATTCTATTTCCGCCACCGAAAATTTTTAACCCAAGTCTTGCATTATTAATAACGATGGGATAATACTCAATTGAACCGCGAATTAATGGTTCTAAATTAGAAGTTTTATAATCAGTAAATCCGTAACTAAAACCGCTTTCGAGTGAAAGAATAAAATTTTGATAGAGAAAATTATTTTTGTCAGGTGTAGTTTGCGGAAAATTATCCGCAAAAATGGATAGAAAGACTACCAAATGTAAAATATATTTTCTAAAAGATAACATAATTTAATTGTCTCAATCTAAAGAAAGATATTACCGAATACATTACAAAGATAATGAAAGAATGGTAGTGATAACAAGAATTAAAATTATGAAAATTAATTACTAAATATTGTTATCAAAAAATGAAAACATTTCATAATGAAACAAACTGATGTGTTACATAGGCTCTAAAAATTTAAAAAACTCACTTTTTATGGCATAAACCTTGCCTTAGTTGAAAAAGCACAAAAACAGAGGAAAAAAATGTTACGGCGTATTACAGTTCTATTAGTCTTATTAATTAATGCCTCATTATTTGCACAGGCATATGAATCGAAATGGGGATTAGGTGTTGGTGGTGTTTATCCACGCTTCTTCAGTGTTTCCGGTGATGGATATTCAGGTAATGCTAATTATGGCGGTTACTTTTCAATTGAAAGATATTTTAATGAGCAAGTTAGCTTAAGAGCATTATTTAATTATATCCATATGGAATCTAATTATACAAGTGCAACAAGCGCTTCTACTGAAACTCATAAAGTAAACCAGTTTGCAGGTAATTTAGATGTTCTTTACAAGTTTATTCCTTGCAGACCCGTATCTCCATATCTTGTCTTTGGAATTGGAATTACTGATTTTAAAAATGAAAATTCTTACAACCCTGAAGTTAATGATACTTACGTAGGTTATCAGGTTAATTTTGGTCTTGGGGTCGAGTGGGGATTAAGTGAAGATTTATCACTAAAAACCGAAGCGATGTATAGAACTGCTTCAAACAATAAATTAGATGGCAACGAAAGGATTAATGAAAACTCCAAAGGTGTGTTTGGCGGTAACGGCGATACTTATGGAAGTTTTGATTTAGGATTAATCTGGTATTTTGATCTCGGCGAACCTTCCAATCTTTGTGATAAATGCCCCGAAGGGATAAGAGAAGTATTGGTTCGTGATACTGTCTATGTTGATAGAATCAAAGAGGTAGAAAAATTTATTCGTGATACAGTTTATGTTGAAAATTCAAACCTTTATGGGATTAATTTTAAATTTGATAAATATAATTTAAGCCCCGAGTCATATCCAATTCTGGATCATGCTGTTCAAACGCTAAATCAATATCCTGATATGGGCATATTGATTACAGGTCATACTGATAATTACGGAACCAACCAGTACAATGATAAGCTTTCTGAAAAAAGGGTAAACACAGTTTATGATTATTTAGTTTCCAAGGGAATTAATGCCAACAGGATTGAAAAAAGTTGGTATGGTGAAGACAAACCTATCCGTGATAATAAAACAGATATTAACAGAGCCTTTAATAGAAGAGTAGAAATAAAAGTTCTTGGTAAATAAATTATTTAGCTTTTTAAAAAACCCGAACAATATTGTTCGGGTTTTTTTTATGTCCGCACTAAAATAAAATGATGAGTGGTATGATTTAGAAATTTATTTCTTTATAATTTTAAAATAATAAATTGAGAATAATATGAATGTTCTTGAAGTACGTAATTTAGTTAAAAATTTTGGCGGAATTACCGCTGTTGATAAAGCTTCATTTCAAGTACCGCAAAATTCCGTTTTCGGATTAATCGGAAGAAACGGCGCAGGTAAAACAACAACAATCAGAATGATGTTAAACATATATATGCCGGATTCCGGTGAAGTGCTTTTTAATGGTGTTAAGATTGGACAAAATTTTAAAGACGTTGTTGGATATTTACCTGAAGAACGCGGACTTTACAAAAAAATGAAAGTTATAGATATGCTTTTGTTTCTATCCGAGCTAAAAGGTAAGAAAGGAAAAGAGATTGAAAAAAGCGCTATTAAATATCTCGAACGATTTGACTTGGCAGATAGAAAGAATTCAAAGGTTGTAGATTTATCAAAAGGGAATCAGCAAAAAATACAATTTATCGCTACTATACTTCATGATCCTGACTTTTTAATTTTTGATGAACCTTTTTCCGGGCTTGATCCTATAAATACAAATCTGCTTAAAGAAATCATCTTAGAAAAAAAAGAAAAAGGTAAAGTAATAATTTTTTCAACTCATCTTATGGAATTTGCAGAAAAAATGTGTGATCATATTGCGATGATTGATCACGGCAAAATAATTCTTAACGGCGCACTTGATGATATTAAAAGAAAATATGCCAACAGAAATGTGAGTATTAATTATGAAGGAGATATATCTTTTTTAAGAAATCATCCTATAATTGAAAGCATAGAAAATTTTGGAAATACAACCGGGATTCGTGTAAAAGATGTTAACCAGGTTCAGGAATTGTTGAAACTTCTTGTCAATAACAATGTTATCGTTAAAAAATTTAATGCTGATGAAATTTCTTTGCACGAAATTTTTGTTTCTTTAGCTGGAAAGGATGCTAATAATGTTTAACCGAAGAACCACAGCCATTATTAAGCGTGAATTAAAAGCAAAACTGTTTAGCAAAACTTTTATTTTAATGACTCTGCTTGTGCCGATTTTTATGTTTGGAATTTTTTCAATTCAAATTTTAATTCAGTCATTATCCGAAGAACAAAAATCCGATATAATTTTTTTAACAGATAGTGAAGAAATCAAGCAGAAATTAGAAAATGAGTTATCTAAAATTGGTGATTTAAAATCCGGAATGTTAAGCGTTAAATTTGATGTAATTGACTATCAATCTTTTAGTGCTAAACTGAAAGAATTGAAATCGGACATCTTATCCGAAAAAATAACCGGAGTAGTTTTTGTCCCATCAACCTTATTGCAGTCTAAAGGGGTTGAGTATTATTCTTCCAACCCGAATAACTCTGCCTTGTTCGGAAAGATCAAACCTGCAATAAATAAAGCTTTGATTGAAATTTATTTTTCAAACAGAAAATTGACCAATGATGAAATTAATTTTGCAAGAAAAGACGTTGACATAAAAGGATTCAGGTTAACACAGGATGAAAAGGTTGAAGAGGAAGGAGTTGGAAATAAAATTGCGTTGTTCCTGTTTTCATTTTTACTTTATATGGCTCTAATCTTTTCAGGATCGATGACGTTAAGTTCTGTTGTTGAAGAAAAAAGTAACAAGATAGTTGAAGTTCTTCTCTCTTCGGCAAGCAGTACTGAATTAATGATTGGAAAAATATTAGGAACAGTTATAGTTGAAGTCCTTCAAATGATAATATGGCTAAGCCCGGTTTTACTTTTGGTAACAACCAGTTGGTTTTTTATTCCACAAGAATTTATGCCGCAATTGGGTGTTGGTTATCTCGCTTATTTTATTATTAATTATACCCTTGCGTTAATAACTTATGTCGCACTTTACGCAACCGTTGGAGCTATATTTGATAATGCGCAGGATGCTCAGTCGGGGATGTGGCCGGTTCTTATGCTTATAATGATTCCGTCTTTTATTGCAATCGGATTGGAATCAAATCCGCAAAGTACATTAGCACAAGTGGCTTCATTATTTCCATTTGCATCTTTAATCGTTATGCCGGCAAGAATGATTTTGGTTGATGTGCCTGACTGGCAGGTTTTGATTTCAATAGTTATAAATATTATAGTTTTAGTCGGAATATTTAAACTGGCTGGGAAAATTTATAGGATTGGTATATTGATCACGGGAAAGAAACCAAAGTGGTCAGAAGTTTTTGCTTGGATTAAAACGTCGGATTAAAAATTATTTTTTTGAAATTTGGAGTAATCGTTCAGCAGCTAAAGTCGGAGTGATTTTATCTTTAAGAATTTCTTCTTTTATAGATGAAATTGCTTTCTGAACTTTTTCATTATTATAAAATTCATCACGCAAAGTATCCTCAACCATTCGGAAAACCCATTCAATGGATTGATCTTTTCTTCGCTGTTCAAAAACGTCGGATTGTTTTATCTCTTTTTCAAATTTTACTATCACATTCCACAGTTCAGGAATTCCTTTACCCGTTAATGCTGATCCTGTAAACGCTTGAGCCATCCATCCTTTTGTAGCAGGTTGAAGATAATGAAGTGCGTTGTTGTAATCAGATCTTGCAATGTTTGCCTTCTTTTCGTTATCACCATCAGCTTTGTTAATAAGGATAGCATCCGTTAATTCCATTATGCCGCGCTTTATTCCTTGCAATTCATCACCGCCGTCGGCAATTAAAACAAGTAAAAAGAAATCAACCATTGAGCGGACAGTTACCTCACTTTGTCCAACTCCGACTGTTTCTATAAGAATAATATCAAATCCAGCCGCTTCACAAATTGTAATTGTCTCGCGGCTTTTTCTTGTAACGCCGCCAAGTGTTCCCCCGGAAGGTGAAGGACGAATAAAACAATTTTTTTCTTTGGAAAGATTTTCCATTCTTGTTTTATCGCCAAGAATACTGCCTTTAGTAACCGTACTGCTTGGATCAACAGTAAGCACAGCAACTTTGTGCCCTTGTTTTATTAGATACATTCCAAGTGACTCAATCAAAGTGCTTTTACCAGCGCCGGGAACGCCCGTAATTCCGATTCTTAAAGATTTGCCTGAATACGGAAGTAGTTTTTTTAAAACTTCCTGAGCGGTATCATGATGATTTGGATTGTTGCTTTCAATTAAAGTAATAGCACGCGCAAGTATGTTTCTATCAAATTTTAAAACACCATTTACATAATCATCAACAGAAAGTGATTTACGTTTTAAATCATTTTCGTTTATACTTAAACCTGAACTTTTTACGCCTATCACAACACGCACAGCAAATTCATCGCCGGCGTTTTCAGGAGTCCAATCTGGTTTGTAAGTATTTGAATATCTTGAAGTTTGTTTTTTCATAAGAGCCTATTCCTAAATCCCTTTCCTAAGGAAAGGGACTTTTAACTAAAAGATCTAATAAAAGATTTATTCTGATCGTATGTTTTCAATATGGCAAAGATAGTTATTCTGATTAAAAATATTAAAGATTCTAATTAAATACTTTCACCACCAAGTATTGCTTTAGATAGCAGCTCAATTTTTTTTCTCACGCTGCAAATTGATGCATATTCCAGAAGTTTAGGGATATTCATTTCTCTACGATTCCTTAGATATTCTTTCAGAGCTTCAAATGCAATATCTTCTCCTAACTTATTCATATACCTGAAAAGATCACCAATTGTTTTTTCTTTGTTATAAATCCTGACAATTCCACTTTTTGTTTTTAGGATTTCAATTCCTGGTGAAAAATAACTATCCGCAAAGTAATACACTTTTATTGGTGGATAGTCGAGTTTAAACCTGGGCGTATTATGCGGAACAGCAACAGTTATATACGATGGATTAAAAGTAGTCAGTTCATAAAAACTTGCTGCTGATAGCATGCAAATAACAGCCCGTTTATTTGCATGACAAACTTCAACAAAACTTTCATGTTCATCACGATCATAATTTGCAAGTTTATATAGACCTGGTTTAATTTTTTCAATCACACCTTGTTCTACTGCATTAGCAATTCGTCTCGTATGAATATTAGCTTTTTTCAGCTCCACCATACGAGCATAACCTTTATTTTTTTCAAATATTTTAATTATTTCTTCCATTTAAGACTTTTGGTTCTTTTACAAGGCAAATATAACAAATCTGCCTAAAATTCGAACCAAGTTTAGGAGATTGTTTGAAGATGAGTCTTGAGCATTTCTTGGAGAAAAAGAACAAATCTGCCTAAAAATCGATTCATCTAATGTAAATTATTTTTTACTGCCAATTAGTGGATTGGCAGGAGTTTAGAACCAAATTTGTTCAATTTGAAGGTGAATCTAAAACAAGGTAAACGAAATAAATTTACTTGAAATCGAACCAGATTAAGGAAATAGTTTGAGGTAAGGATTATATTATTCATTTATAATACGTTTAATTTTTCAGTGCACTTAATAAAAAGATAATTTTAGACTTTCCCATATTGGGAACTTTTGCTATATTATATTTAAAATATTATGAGAATAATTTCTAGAACAACACTTGTTGGATTTTGGAAAAAATTTCCGGATTCCGAACAGCCATTAAAATCATGGTTTGATGAAGTTCGTATTGCGACATGGATTTCACCTAATGATTTGAAAAAACGGTATCGTAATGCTTCTATAATAACAAATAAAAGAGTTGTATTTAATATTAAGGGAAATTCATACCGCCTAATTGTTGATGTTGAATATAAAATAGGTATCATCTTTATTGTGTGGATTGGTTCGCACAAAGAGTACGACAAAATTAATGTAAAGGAAATAAGTTATGCTAAAACCGATTAGAACAAAAAAAGACTATAACACTGCACTTAAGAGAATATATGTGTTGATGCAAAAAGACATTAAAATAGATTCTGACGAGTATAACGAGCTTGACTTACTTACAATTCTTGTAGAAAAATACGAAGAGAAAACTTATCCTATTGATTTGCCCGACCCTGTTGAAGCAATTAAATTCAGACTTGAGCAGTTAAATCTTGATTCGAGCGAACTTGCTAAAATTCTTGGTTCAAAAAGCAGGGCTTCGGAGATATTAAACAGAAAGAGAAAACTTAGTATCTCAATGATACGTACGCTTCATACTAAATTGAATATACCGGCATCTTCTCTGATAGCTGATTATTAAAGATTGAAACTAAAATAAATTTGTGAATAAATAGATGGAAAAGAAATCTCACAACTGTCCATCTGTAATAAAGAATTAAAAATTATCCAACGATATCCTGATTATGTTTGCAAATTCTGTGCTGAGCGAGTTACAGATGAGCACGGTAATAAATTAAATCTTGGTAACATTGGAATTTGGGGTGGTTATAAAGCTGTTTATTCTGATACAACCGAGGGATATAATAGCCATACTTGTTACATTGACGGAGTAAAGTGTTATGCAGATGAAGCAAGGTTTGGTGGGATTGTAATTCAAATAGTAAAAACAGAATAAGTATTTAATGATTGGTAAGGTAGATAAATATTACAGGAAAGCAGGAATACATCCACTTAATTTTAAGTGTAAGTACTATGCTGAATGTAAGTCAAAGTCTGCAAAGTTTACAGAAGCCAAAACTCCATATATCGGATCTGAATATGCTAAAGCCACTCTGCCACGGCTTTTAATCTTATCGCTCGATGCTTTTAATTCACCATCAGATCCAAAGCAAAGAACATTAAAAGCTGTAAGAAAAAATGTCGTAGTTAAAGGACCCCTAAAAAGAAAAATAACCACTGGTACAGAACATACGAAACCGCCTGGATACTCTTAAACAAACTATACAAGTATAAGTTTAATTCAGAGCTTTGTCTTGAAGATGTAAGTCCGTACTTTTCTCACGTAAACTCTGTAAAGTGCTGCTCTCACAGGATAAATCACAAACAGGCAGACAAGAAATTATTTATAAATTGCAGGGAGTATATACCGGCAGAGATTGAATTGCTTGAACCGGATATTATAGTTACCCAAGGAAAACTGGCACGGAAAGCCATTGAGGATAAGTTTGAGATAGTTAAAAAACAGAAGTCTGATATAAACAGATATCCCTGCGGATATGAAATTCTCAAAATCAATTGGAAAAATGTTTTTGTGTTTCACACTTTTCATCCTTCTAATTATGCAAACTTTCACAATCAGAAAAATAAATGTTTTGAAAAATTTGCACAGCTTATTTACAACTACTTCGCTTAATGAGTTTATGAAGGTGTGGGGTGGTATTACTATTCGAAATAATATGTCCATGGTTTCATTTCAAACCTCCGAGGTTTTTAAAACCTCGGAGGTTTATGAGTTTTATAGTACTAAGCTACTAAAAATCGTAACCCACTTTAATTGTTTTATCTATCAAAAATTTAATCATACTATCTCTCGATTGGAAGAAGGACTCTACGTACTTAACATCCGTTAAATTTCCCTTACGTGTTCCAGCAAAATCTTTTGCATTAGAAAATTCCCAGTCGCAAATGCTTTCTGCTAAATTTGCTTTAACAGGATTTTCAAGAATGTATTTAATTATCCACATAAAATAAGTTTCATCTACAATTTGCTTGCTTTTTGTTTTACTCTCGAACAATGTTCTACCATGTTCATATTTTTGATTAATGGATTTAACATAAGAATTTAATAATGAGGATATAAACAATGATATAGAAAATTCATCGGTTGTTTGTTTTAAAAATAGATAAAAGTGGTTAGGCATTAAGCAATAGGATAAAATCTTTATTTTGTACTTGTTGGAATAGAATTTCATTCTTCCTAAAAAGTAAAGATAGTTTTCTCTTTCATAAAAAATCAAAGCCTTATTAGCACCTCTGTTGTATAGATGATGATAAGTGTTTTTGTAGTAGTTACGTTCTTTGTTCATAGTAAAAATATTATTAAACATTTTACTAAAATTTTTTACCAAACCTTCGAGGTTTAGAAAAACCTCGAAGGTTTAATTTGATTAGAATCTTTCCTTAACCAACTCCATAATTTTAATGCCTGCGACAGGGATTTTTGTACCTGGACCAAATATTGCCGAGGCTCCGTGCTCGTAAAGAAAATCATAATCCTGTGCGGGAATAACTCCGCCGCAGATTACAATTATATCTTCTCTTCCAAGTTTTTTAAGTTCTTCAATTAACTGCGGCAATAATGTTTTATGTCCCGCTGCGAGTGAACTCATTCCAACAACGTGAACATCGTTCTCAACTGCTTGCTGTGCAGTTTCTTCCGGAGTCTGGAATAACGGACCAACATCAACATCAAATCCCATATCAGCGTAAGCCGTAGCAACAACCTTTGCTCCGCGATCGTGTCCATCCTGTCCCATTTTTGCAATCAATATTCTCGGACGGCGACCTTCTTCTTTTGCAAACTCGTCTGTCATTTTGCGAACCCGCTCAAACAATTCGTCATCCTTTGCATATTCGCTGCTGTAAACTCCTGATATTGTTCTTGTCACGGCTTTATACCTTCCGCTTACTTTTTCAATTGCTAATGAAATTTCTCCAAGTGTTGCTCGCGCTCTTGCCGCAATAATTGAAAGTTCAAGTAAATTACCTTTGCCTGTTTCTGCACATTTTGTTAAAGCATCCAAAGCTTTTTTCACATCTTCATTATTTCTGTTTTTCTTTACTTCCTGCAGTCTTTTTATTTGAGATAATCTAACAGCAGTGTTATCAATTTCTAAAATCTCAATCGGATCTTCTTTTTCTAACCGGTATTTATTTACGCCAACTATAGTTTCTCTACCGGAATCAATTCTTGCCTGTCTTCTTGCAGATGCTTCTTCGATTCGCATTTTAGGAATTCCGGCTTCAATTGCTTTTGTCATTCCGCCGTAAGATTCAACTTCAAGAATATGTTCCCAGCCTTTTTTAAGAAGTGCATCAGTTAATGCTTCAACATAATAAGAACCGCCCCAGGGATCAATAACTTTGGTAATGTAAGTTTCATCCTGTAAATAAAGCTGAGTATTGCGAGCGATGCGTGCGGAAAAATCTGTTGGAAGTGCAATTGCTTCATCAAGTGAATTTGTATGGAGTGATTGTGTGTGTCCAAGTGCTGCAGCCATCGCTTCAACACAAGTTCTAACAACATTATTAAATGGGTCTTGTTCTGATAAACTCCAGCCCGAAGTTTGTGAGTGCGTCCTTAACGACATTGATTTCGGATTTTTAGGATTGAATTGTTTTATAAGTTTTGCCCAGATTAATCTTGCGGCGCGCATCTTTGCAACTTCCATAAAATAATTCATTCCCTGTGCCCAAAAAAAAGAAAGGCGAGGTGCAAATTCATCAATATCCATTCCGGCTTTTATTCCAGTGCGAACATATTCCAATCCGTCTGCAAGAGTGTAAGCCATTTCAAGATCGGCAGTAGCGCCGGCTTCCTGCATATGATAACCTGAAATAGAAATGCTGTTAAACTTAGGCATATTCTTAGCAGTAAACTTGAAAATATCAGCAATGATTCGCATTGAAACTTCGGGTGGATAAATGTAAGTGTTGCGCACCATATACTCTTTTAGAATATCATTCTGAATTGTTCCGGTAAGCTGTTCGTGTTTAACGCCTTGTTCTTCAGCCGCAACGATATAGAACGCGAGTACAGGAAGAACGGCGCCATTCATAGTCATCGATACAGACATTTTATCGAGAGGAATATGATCAAAAAGAATTTTCATATCGGCAATTGAATCAATTGCAACACCGGCTTTTCCAACATCACTAACAACTCTCGGATGATCGGAATCGTAACCACGATGAGTTGCGAGATCAAATGCAACGGAAAGTCCTTTTTGTCCCTGAGCAAGATTTCTACGATAGAAGGCATTGCTTTCTTCTGCAGTAGAAAATCCTGCATATTGTCTTACTGTCCAGGGACGCTGAACATACATTGTCGAATACGGTCCACGTAAGAATGGTGGAATTCCTGAAAGGTAATTAACGTGATCAATATTTTGTATATCGTCTTTTGTGTAAAGAGGTTTAACAGGAATCTTTTCCATCGTTTCCCAGATAAAATCTTCAACGGACTTTCCGGTTTCTGCTTTAAACTTTTCTTCCCACTCTTTTTTAGAAATTGATTTAGAATTTAGATCAAGTTTTATGTCTTTAAAATTTGGTTTCATTTATACTCCATTAGGAATGTTAAATGCTCAAGGTTCAATTTTCAATGTTTAGACAAATTTGATTGAGCTGTTTTAACAATCGCAGTAATAATTCTAATTAGTTCATCAATTTTGTTTAAATAATTTTTGTAGTCATATTTTACAAGCTTGCTTTTATTAAGCAATCGTAACCAATAACGAGTTTCTCCAGCTTCTTTTGAAGCAATTGACATTTTCGTTGTAAAGTCTTTTTTTGTTTGTGCTGCGGTTGCTTCTTCAATATTAGCGCCTATGCTTGTTCCAGATCGCAAAAGTTGTTTAGAAATAACAAATTCATTTTTACTTTTAAGAATTTTATACAACTCAATTATTTTAAGTGCAAAATCAAATGATTTATTCAGTACAACATTATCTTTGTCATAACTATCTGCCATTCTTAATTCTCTCATTGAAAATTGAGCATTTAACCTTGAACATTTTCTAAGTAATAGCTCCAATTCTTTTTAAAAATGAACTCAACACTAAATGCGCATCCGCTCCAAGATAAATAAAATCATCTACTCCTGATTTTTTATGTTCTTCAATCTGATCTTTTGGATATCCGGCAAGAATTACAACTATGTCTTTTGATTTTTCTTTTATTCCTTTTACAATTGGAGGAACAAGTTCGCGATAAGTATCATCAGTTGAACAAATAACAACAGCTTGGGCATTAGAGTTTACTGCTGCTTTTACTGCTTCATCTGTTGTTTCAAATCCATTGGGATAAATAATATCAAATCCACCAACCTCAAAAAATCCTCTGGCAAAATCAGCGCGTGCTTTAAATTGTTTTTGCGATCCCATTGTAGCAAGAAACATTTTTGGTTTGCTGCCTGTTTTCTTACCATAATTTTCTAATGCAATTCTTAAATCTTCAAAATCTTGTGATAGACGAAATTGTTTTAAAGACGTTACCGCAATTCCTTTTTCTGAAGAGGTACGAATTGATTTTGAAATTTCACCCAGCGAAGCTCCTTCAAGATAAGCTTCGACTGCATTATCAATTAATTCATAAGATTTTGTATCTGCAATCTTTTGAAGTTTTTCCAGGATGCCTGAATGTTTTTTATTGTTGCCTGTAATTCTATACTTCTGAATGTACTCAACTCGTTTTTTGTAGATTGAGGTGTAATCTGGTTTATTTATTTCCATCAATTCTTCTTTTGGATTTGCATACATATTTGTTCCAACTAAAACAGATTTACGTTTCGCAAAATCTTTCTTCTTTGTTTCAGCTACTTTTACAATCTCATCCTGAACAAATCCGGCTTGAATTGCTTTTAACATTCCACCCATTTTATCAATCTTTTGGAAAAGCTTCCATGCAGAATTAGTTATATCATCAGTTAATTTTTCAACAAAGAACGATCCGCCGGCAGGATCAATAACCTGATCGAGATGTGATTCTTCTTTCAGAATTATTTGTGTGTTGCGTGCAATTCTTCTGGAAAAATTATCCGGCTGATTAAATGATTCATCAAATGGATTTGTTTGAATCGAATCAACTCCTCCGACGATTGCAGAAAATGCTTCCGTTGTTGTTCTCAACATATTTACATAAGGATCAAAATATGTTTGATTAAATTCTGTTGTCTTTCCGTTGATGAACATTTTTCTGTTTTCTTCTTTAACTCCGTAAGCTTCTAAGATTTTACCCCATAACATTCTTGCAGCACGAAGTTTAGAAATCTCCATAAAGTAAAATGAGCCAACACCTAAAGTAAATTTTATTTTTTTTGCAATATCATCTGCTTTTAATCCCCGGGAAATCATTTCATTCAAATATTCAACGGCAGTTGCAAGAGTAAATGCAAGTTCCTGAACTGCATTTGCACCGGAATTATTATAAGCTAATCCACTGGCTCCAATTGTTTTAATTGGCGAGTTTGACTTAATCATCAATTCGGTCGATAATTTTATTTCGTCAAAAATCTGTGAAAGAGAAATTGGTAATTCACCTTTTGTTAAAAGATATTCATACGGATCAGAAGTGATAGAGCCTTTAATATTCATCAAACTTTTGCGTGTTTCATTTGTGTATGCATTAAAAAGAAGAGTAATTGGTAAGGCAGAAAATCCGCAGCTAATGTTAATTGGTTGAGCTGTCAGATCAATGTCTTTAAAGAGCACTTGCATTTTTCTAATACCGGAAATCGATAAACCATCTTTACCAACCTCACCTGCTTTAGATTGATCAGCATCAAGTCCAAGCATTGTTGGGTTATCTAAAACGATATTAATAGAATTTAATCCACGCTGAAGATCATATCTTAATGCTTCGTTTAAATCCTCAGGTAAAGCGTCTTTGTATTCCTGTGCAATTTCCCATGTGTGCCCGTTAAAACCTGAAGCATTATTGCCTCTCAGATAATTATCAAAACCAGGGAAATTATTTGTTTGTGGAAGTTCTTTTATATCGGTTGATGTGTAAAGAGGTTGAAGATTTATTTCTTCGTAAGTTTTTGTGATGAGTTTTTTATCGAATGATTCTCCTTTTAAATCTTTTTCTACTTGTACTTTCCAATCATCAAAAGATGTAATTGGGAAATCATTTTTTAGATTAAGTTCTTCATCAAGTTTTGCATCTTGAGCCATTGTATCTCCAAAATTCTAAAAATGTACTTATCAAAACTACAAAAAATTGTGCCTATCAGAATCATTAAATTCAAAAAACAGAAACTATAACCTAAAATAACAACGCTTATAAGTCTAATTAGTCGAAATCTGAAATTTATTTAAGCCGGTGGATTCCAAGTGTTGGTATCTGGTTTTAATCCTTTTGACAAAGAATTTTTTACTTCTGTAATTCTTAAAACAGAGCGATTAAAAACGCCCCAAAGATTATCAATGTAAAGTCGCATTGCTTCAATATCCTCTGATGATGGTTTATTATGCAATGCGTCAATCATATCTGAGTAGATTAAATCGAGAAGCTTTATTTCGCTTTCAAAGATATTATTAGTTTCTTTCATTTTCTTCTCCACTTTTCAAAAAATTGTTTAAATTAACATTCAAATATATATACAAACCTAAATCGCTTATTAAATTTTTGAGTCTGGAGCTACAACAAAAATGCACAGTAGTAAAATCTGTTTGATTACAGGAGCTACATCCGGAATTGGTAAAGCATCTGCTATTGAACTTGCAAAGCTTGGATATGATTTAATCCTTATCGGAAGAAGTGAAAGTAAAGGATTTAAGATTACTGAGAAAATATCAGGGACCAATAATGTTAAAGCAGAATTTTTTGCCTGTGATATTTCATCTTTAAATGAAGTTAGAAAAGCTGCCGAAGCAATTAAATCAAAATATAAAAAAATTGATGTATTAATTAATAATGCCGGTTCACGATTTGACACTTATCAAAAAAGTGCTGACGGAATAGAACTAACTTTTGCAACAAACCATCTTGGGCATTTTCTTCTAACATATCTGCTGTTTGATAATTTGAAGAAATCTGAATCAGCTAGAATTATAAATGTTTCTTCTTCGGCTCATTCAGGTAAAAAGATTGAAATTGAAAATTTGGTTAATCCAAAATTTTATAACAGAAGTAATGTTTATGGTTCTTCCAAACTGGCAAATATTTTATTTACTTATGAATTATCACGCAGATTAAATGAATTAAAAATTACAGTTACTGCATTAAATCCAGGCGGAGTGGCAAGTAATTTTGCAAAAAACAACGGATTTTTTCCATGGCTAAAACACGTCGCTTATCATTTGATTAAAAGAGAATTGATTACACCCAAGCAAGGCTGTCAGACCATCATTTATCTTGCTTCATCACCGGAGGTTGAGGGAGTTACGGGTAAATATTTTTATTTGAATAAAGAAATTAAATCATCTTCAGAATCTTATAATGAAGAAACAGCCAAAAAACTCTGGAAGTTGAGTGAAGATTTGTCCGGTATCAAATTTTTATAGGATAACAATTTGTATTTTTAAGTGAAAATAATTCTAAAAATATTAATCTTTCTATCATTTATAAGTTCAGCTCTTCTTATACTTTATTCATTAGTCTCACTATCTGAAATATCGCTTTTCGGTCCAAGATTTATTTCTGATGATGTTGAAGTATTTATTAAAATTGCTGTGGGATTTTTATTATCAGGAATTATTCTTGTTTATATAAAAAATAAAATAGCTAAGAAATCAAATTACTTTGAATGATTTTATAATTAATATCAAAACAATAAATATTTAAAAGGAAAAAATTATGTTAACAAAACAATTAGGAAATTCAGATATTAATATCACTTCCCTTGGACTTGGCGCCTGGGCAATTGGCGGAAACGGCTGGGAGTTTGGCTGGGGCGCACAGGACGATAAAGAATCGATTAAAGCAATTCATCGCGCATTAGAACATAATGTCAATTGGATTGACACTGCAGCGGCGTATGGAATGGGACATTCTGAAGAAGTGGTTGCAAAGGCTTTAGAAACCTGGACCGGTGAAACTCCTTACATTTTTACAAAATGCGGATTGAGATGGGACAACAATGGCAATGTTTTTAAAAATATTCAGGCTGAATCTATTCAGGAAGAATGTGAAGACAGTTTAAGAAGACTTAAAGTGGATGTTATTGATCTTTATCAAATTCATTGGCCTCCTGAAAGCGATAATTCACAAATTGATGAAGCTTGGGATATGATGCTAACTTTGCAGCAGCAAGAAAAAGTAAGATGGATAGGTGTTTCCAATTTTAATGTTGAACAGTTAAATCTTGCAAAAAAAATTGCTCCAACTACTTCATTGCAGCCACCATATTCATTAATCAATCGAGAAGTTGAAAAAGAAATTTTTCCATATTGTCTTAGCGAAAATATCGGCGTTATTGTTTATTCACCGATGGGTTCTGGATTGTTAACCGGAAAAATGACACGTGAAAGAATTTTAAATTTACCTGCAGATGATTGGCGTAAAAAAAGTCCTGATTTTAATGAAGCAAAGTTATCTAAAAATCTTTTGCTGGTAGAAAAATTAAAAGAAATAGGTAAACGATATAACAGAACGCCGGGAGAAGTTGCAATCGCGTGGACGTTAAATCATCCTGCAGTTACAGGTGCAATTGTTGGTGCAAGAAGCGCCGAGCAAGTTGATGGTGTTTTTAGTGCGCATACATTAACTTTTACCGAAGAGGAAATAAAAGAGATCGAAGCAATAAAAATTTAGGTTACATATATGAAAAAATTTCTCATCATTTTTTCGATAATATTTTCTGTAAGTCTGTTTGCCCAACAGGAAGAAAAAGCTAAACCTCATTGTGATATTTTTAGTTTTGAAAAAGAAGTTACTCTGCCGGGAACTCCGGAAGAAATTTTTGATGCGGCAACCGGAGATATTAGCGGCTGGTGGGATCACTCGTTTTCGGGTAATCCTAAAAAATTATTCATCGAAGCAAAACCCGGCGGCGGATTTTATGAAATTTTTGATGATGAAGGTGGCGTTTTACATGCAACTGTTATCTATTCACAGCGTCCAAATATGATAAGATTTGATGGACCGCTTGGATTGTCTGGCAGAGCAGTGCAGATAGTTACAACTTATGAATTTTCAGAAGCAGGAAATGATTCAACTTTGATGAAAGTTTCTGTTCATGGTTCCGGTGAAATGGAAGAAGAAATGCCTGCAATAGTTGAGAATGTTTGGGATCATTTTATTTATGAAAGATTTAAACCTTATGTTGAAGCAGGGAAATACTTGAAATAGTTTTCCCTAAATGTTTTTTGTTTCACTTATTCTTTGCAATTTCAGGTTAACAAAATAATAAAATTATGCAGTGTCCTGTTTGTAAAAACTCAATGGTTATACTTGAGCTTGATAAAGTTGAGATAGATTACTGTCCGGCTTGTAAAGGTATTTGGCTTGATAGCGGCGAACTTGAATTATTGATTGAAGATTATAGCAAAAATAACTCAAGCAATTTTAGACTGGTTAATGATTTACCTGAAAAAAAATATCGTTGTCCTATTTGTAACAAAAAAATGAACAAAGTGGAATATGCAAATTCTAAAATCATAATTGATAAATGTAAAAATGATCATGGACTTTGGTTTGATAAAGGGGAACTAAACTTATTATTAAGCGCAAATGAAATAAATCAAAACAACAAAGTTTTAACTTTATTAAAAAGCATTTTTGGCGATTAATTTTTCATCATTACTTATATAAAGGAGATTAGCATGCTCTATTTTATCATTTTTATTGCAATAATTGTTGTTATCGGATTTTATTTGGTCTCGATATACAACTCACTTATCGGGTTACGCAACAGGGTTAAAAATGCGTGGTCACAAATTGATGTACAATTGAAAAGAAGACATGATCTTATCCCAAATCTTATAGAAACTGTTAAAGGTTATATGACCCACGAAAGACAAATTATGGAAAATATAACCAGGTACAGAAGCCAGGCAATGGAAGCAAACACAGTAGGAGAAAAAGCGCAGGCTGAAGGATTATTGAGTGGCGCATTAGGGCAGTTAAGAGTTCAGGTTGAAAATTATCCTGATTTAAAAGCCAATCAAAATTTTCTTGCTTTGCAGGAAGAGTTAACTTCAACAGAAAATAAAATTTCTTTTGCACGCCAGGCTTACAACGACCAGGTTTTATTTTATAACAATAAGATTCAAATGTTTCCATCAAACATAGTTGCAGGAATGTTTAGTTTTAAAGAAGAAGAATTTTTTGAAATTGAAGATCAAAAAGAAAAAGAAGTTCCCAAAGTTAGTTTTTCTTAAATAAAAGATTGTTTATAAGTTATGATGTGGGAACTGATACAAGCCAACAAAAGAAAATCTGTTTTTATTTTTATCGGGATGGGGTTACTACTCATCCTGATTGGTTATGTGTTTGGCAGTTTTTATTCGCCCGATAACGGGGGATTTATAGGAATTTTCTTCGCGATTATTCTCTGGATAATTCTTTCAATGGTAAGCTATTTTGCAGGCAGTAACATTCTTCTTTCAGTTAGCGGCGCAAAAGAAATAACCAAAGAAGTACATCCGCAGCTTTATAATGTTGTTGAAGAAATGAGAATAGCCGCTAACCTGCCTATTATGCCTAAAATATATGTTATTACTGATGCCGCACCAAACGCATTTGCAACCGGAATAAAACCGGAAAACTCTGCGATTGCCGTAACTGCGGGATTACTCGGCACGCTTAACCGTGATGAACTGCAAGGAGTTATTGCACACGAAATGTCTCATATAGTTAACAGAGATATTTTATTAATGACTTTTGCAGGGATGATGCTTGGCGCAATAACTTTAATGTCGGAAATATTTGGAAGAAGTTTGTGGTTTGGCGGTGGTTCACGTTATAGATCTAAATCAAGTAAAGGCGGGGGGCAGGGGCAAATTATTATTATGATTCTTGCTTTAGTCTTAGCGATATTTGGACCAATTATGGCACAACTTCTTTACTTCGCTATTTCAAGAAGACGAGAATACCTTGCAGATGCCTCTGCTATTCGTTTATCAAGGTATCCTGAAGGATTAGCTTCCGCATTAGAAAAAATTTCCGCTTCACATTTTGATCTTAAGACAGCAAACAAAGTTACTGCACCAATGTACATTGTTAATCCTTTGAAGAAAAAGGGAATGCAAATCGCAAACTTAACAAGTACGCATCCGCCAATTACAGAAAGAATTAGAATTCTTCGTTCATTACATCAGGGAGCGGATTTTAAAAGTTACCAGAGTGCATTTGATGTAGTAAAAGGAAAACACTCCTCTATAATTCCGCAATCAGGATTAAAGGAATCAGGATTATTTTCTATCAGGCAGCCGCTTGTTGGTGAACAAAATGTTGAGAATTTAGCTTCGAATAAAAGGGAAATTGGCGACTTAATAATGAAACTGAATGACTTCCGTTTTATAAATTGTACCTGCGGATTAAAGATTAAAATTCCACCTGATTATAAAAGTGACTCCGTAACTTGCCCAAAGTGTGGGAGGATACATACAATTACTAATTAGATACTTAATCGGTACGTTTTTATTTAAATGTTCAGATTAATTTTAATTTTCAAATTCTCATTTCTTGGAAATCCCCTGAATTGCCAAATACAAACTGTATGTAATTGTCAAGTGTTCGTAAACGTCAATCTTTCTCTATCCTAAAAAAAACTGATAAATGCTTACCATCAATGAGAAATTTTTTGTTCTCTAAGGACAGAGAAATTTACTTTACTAACTGCAACTCTTAATGAATTCAATAATTTCGCACAATTTTTTATAACTGACAATTTCTATAAAAATGGTACGATATTGTATGAGAAATTGATTCAGTTAAAAATATTATACACAAAATTCGCAATATCTTTTGAAAGGAGGGGAAAATGTCTGGCAAAAGCCGTCGCGATTTCCTCAAAACATCTGCTTTAATAGGGGCTGGAGTTACTGGACTTTCCACATCGACTGCAAAAGCGGGTCCTAAAAATATTTTATCCGAAGATAGAATGGGAGTGTTAGTTGATACAACAGTTTGTGTTGGATGCCGTAATTGTGAATGGGCTTGCAAAAATGCCCACGATTTACCTGCCGGTGATTTAAAGTCTTATGAAGATCGAAAGGTCTTCGAAACAAAAAGAAGACCCGGTGAAACTGCTTTAACAGTTGTTAATGAATATTCACCCGGTAAAAATTCAAATCTTCCTGTTGATGTTAAAGTTCAATGCATGCACTGCGATCATCCTGCATGCGTTTCAGCTTGTATTGTCGGTGCATTTTCAAAACACGAAAATGGATCGGTTATCTGGGATACTGATAAATGTATCGGCTGCCGTTATTGTATGGTTGCCTGTCCATTTCAGGTTCCTGCTTTCCAGTATGATAAAGCACTTAATCCCAAAATAATGAAATGTGACTTTTGCTTTGATTTGACTAAAGAGGGCAAACTGCCTGCTTGTGTAGAAATTTGTCCTGTTGAAGCTCTTACTTACGGACCACGAACTGAATTAATTAAAATTGCGCGTGATCGTATAAAAAGAAATCCTGATCGTTATGTAGATCATATTTTGGGTGAATATGAAGTTGGCGGAACATCGTGGATGTATTTAGCAAATAAGAACTTTGCAGAACTTGATTTTCCAAAGCTTGATCAAAACCCTGCTCCCGGTGTTTCTGAAGCAATTCAACATGGAATCTTTGCATATTTTGTTCCTCCGGTTTCATTGTACGCTTTACTTGGAGGCATTATGTGGATTACTAAACGACGCAAGGAATTAGAGCAGGAGGATAAATTATGAGTCACGAATCGATTAATCCTGTACCGGTAAAACATAAATATTTTACTCCCGGTGTATTTGTATTAGTAGTTTTAGCGATTAACGGTTTAGTTTTTTTGATGGGAAGATTTTTCTTTGGTTTAGGAGCCGTTACAAATTTAAATAATCAGTATCCCTGGGGTTTATGGATTGGAGTTGATGTTGCTGCCGGTGTTGCGCTTGCAGCAGGAGGTTTTACAACTGCTGCGCTTGGTCACGTAATGCATAGGGAAGAATATTCTGCAATTGTGCGACCGGCACTATTAACGGCAATGCTTGGTTATACTTTTGTTGCACTTGGTGTATGTATAGATATAGGAAGATGGTATTTTATCTGGCATCCATTAATTATGTGGAACGGAAGCTCTGCCTTGTTTGAAGTTGGTATTTGTGTTATGATTTATTTAACTGTTCTTTATATAGAGTTTCTCCCGATTGTTACGGAAAGGTTTATCGGTAAAGTTAATTTGCCTGGATTTCTATCGGGATTAAATAAGCTAATAGATAAAATTTTAAGATTGCTTGATCGCGGGCTTTCAAAAACAATGTTCATTTTTATTATTGCCGGAGTTGTACTTTCAACGTTACATCAATCATCTTTAGGTACTTTGATGATTATTGCCGGACCGAAAATGCACCCGTTATGGCAAACACCGATTTTACCTTTATTATTTTTGCTATCAGCAATTTCGGTTGGATTTCCGATGGTGATATTTGAATCACTTCTTGCATCACGCTCTTTAGGATTAAAACCCGAAATGCATATTCTTTCACGCCTTGGAACGATGATTGTACCGCTGCTTGGAGTTTATCTTGCATTTAAGATCGGGGATATGGTAATAAGACAGACCTTTGTTTATTTGACCGTAATTAACACTGCAAGCATAATGTTTACAATTGAACTTTTATTTGGTGTAATTATCCCGCTAAGAATGTTTCTATCTCCAAAAGTTTTAAAATCACCACCGCTTCTTTTAACAGCATCAGCATTGGTTGTTTTTGGAGTGCTGTTAAATAGAATAAATAATTTTGTTGTGGCTTATAATCCACCATATTCAACGCATTCTTATTTCCCTTCATTAGGGGAATTTTCCGTTACAATTGGTTTTGTTGCGTTGTTAGTTCTTGCATATCGGTTTATTGTTTTGAATTTCCCTGTAATTAGTTTGCCCGGTAAACAAGCTGCTCATCAAGCTAAATACACAATAAGAGGAGGGAAATAATGAAAAATATTTTAACAATAATATTAGTAATCACTTTTTATATCAGTTTAAATGCACAACAAAGTCCGGGTAAAGATCATTCAAAATTAAATATTAGTTGCAAAACCTGTCACACTTGCGATGTTCCGACAAAAAGTGATCCTTGTCTTGTAATTTGTCCAAGAGATAAAATAGTAAGTGTATATCAAAAACCGGAACAAACTCCCGAAATGATTGTACTTGATCAAATAAGTGATAGATATGGAGCAGTTTATTTTTCTCACAAGATTCACGCACAAATGTCCACAATGTCCGGCGGCTGTGAAAATTGTCATCACCATAATACATCGGGTCCAATTATAAAATGTAATAGTTGTCATGAAACTTCCAGAAAACGCGATGATGTAAGTGTTCCTGATTTGAAGGGTGCTTTTCACAGGCAGTGTATGGATTGCCATCGTGAATGGAGTCATGAGACCGGGTGTAATTCCTGCCATACATTAAAAAAAGATTTGAAAAATACTAAGGAAGAAAATCTTCAGAAGAAATTTGCCGGTAAAGATCATCCTGTAATTCTTGAACCAACCAAGATTGTATTTGAAACAAATTATGAAAAAGGCAAACTCGTTACTTTTTTCCATAACGATCATACTAAGAAGTTTGGCATAAGCTGTATTAGTTGTCATAAACAGGAAAGTTGTACAAAGTGCCATGACTCCAATAAAAATTCAAATACAGAAGTAAAAAATATAAAAGTAACAAAAACTTTAGCAGAGCATCATCAAAAGTGCTTTAGCTGCCATGAAAATGATAACTGTACAACATGCCATCTTACCAAAGAATCAGAAGCTTTTGATCATGGCAAAACAACAGGTTGGGCGCTTAATAAATATCACATTGAATTATCTTGCGTTAAATGTCATGGTAGTAAAACGCCATACAAAAAACTTAATAACAGTTGCACCAATTGTCATCAAAACTGGAGCAGCGAAACATTCAAACATTCAATAACAGGTTTACAGCTTAATGAAACACACTCTGAATTTGGATGTGAAGATTGTCATATAGATAGAAATTTTGCGGTTAAACCAAGTTGCGATAATTGCCATGATAATTATTCTTTCCCGAAACAGAAACCCGGAAGTTTAATCGGGAAAAATAAGAACATAAAATGATAAGCAATCATCTTAGCTAAATGAAATAAAACGATTGTAAATTAGTCAGGGGGAAAATAAAATTTATTTAAACGGACTTATCATTTAACTAAAAGATAAGTCCGGTTTTAAATAGTAACTGAAGTATAGAATTAAATATTTTATGTTTAAGAAACTTGGATTTCGTTTAATATTTGTTGTTGCAATGACATCGTTAATTATAATAGGTGTGTTTGCATATTTTAATGTTAAATCGCAAAGCAAAAATTTGATATCGGAAGTTGAACGGCATGCAAATCAACTTGGTGAAACGGTTAT
Organism: Ignavibacteriaceae bacterium; assembly: GCA_049294175.1. Lineage (GTDB taxonomy): Bacteria > Bacteroidota > Ignavibacteria > Ignavibacteriales > Ignavibacteriaceae > IGN3. The sequence goes on from JBAQCL010000017.1 coordinate 155,424, forward strand.
ATCAAGCACACGATATGATATGCTGCTTAATCAGCGCGACAGGATTCAACAAATTATTAATACAATAGGCAAACAACCGAACATCAGAGATGTGAGAATCTTAAATAAGGTTGGTGAGATTATTTATTCTTCGGATACAACAAGCATAAATACAATGGTGGATAAAAAAGCCGAGAGTTGTTATGCCTGTCATGCTGCGGATCAACCACTCGAAAAAATTTCCATAACTGAAAGAACAAGAATTTACCGCGTGCATCCGGATTCAAGTCGTGTACTTGGAATAATAACCCCGATTTACAGTGATAAATCCTGCTGGCAATCTGATTGCCACGCGCATCCGAAAAATCAAAAAGTGCTTGGTGTTTTAGATGTTACAATTTCACTTGCGGATGTTGATAAAAGAATTGTTAAAAGCGAATGGGGTATAATGATTTTTGCTATTGTTGCAATAATTGCAATTGGATTATTAATGAGCCTGTTTATAAAGCGGTGGGTTTCAAAACCTGTTAATGATTTATTGGATGCAACCCAACAGGTTAGCCAGGGTAATTTAAATTATGCAATTAAAAATTTTGGCGATGATGAAATCGGCAAACTTGCAGTATCATTTAACAATATGACAAAAAAACTTTCCGAAGCAAGAATGCAATTATTCCAATCTGATAAAATGGCATCACTTGGAAGATTAGCGGCAGGGGTTGCTCACGAAATAAATAACCCGCTTACAGGTGTGCTTACTTACAGCAGTTTTTTACTTAAACGAACAAAAGATAATCCTGAAATTCAGGAAGATCTAAAAGTAATTGTAAGAGAAACTTTACGCAGCAGGGAAATAGTAAAAAGTTTACTTGATTTTGCAAGACAGTCTGTTCCTAAAAAAAATAATGCCGACATAAATGAAATAATAGAACACTCAATAAGTGTTATTGAAAACCAGCTTACGTTGGACAAAATAAAAATCATAAAAAATATTGATAAAACACTTCCCAAAATAACAGTTGATGCAAACCAGATTCAGCAAGTGTTTATAAATTTATTTGTAAATGCCGGTGACGCAATCGGACCAAAGGGCGGAACAATAACTGTAACTACTCAACAAATATCTCTTTCACCTTACGGCACAGCACAAATAAAAAAAGCAACGTGTTCAAAACGGCACAGTTTAATTGATAATGATTTTAAAATAGATGGTCTTCCATCATTAAAAGTAAAAGTTATTTCTGAAGGGAAAGAAGGAATTATTCATCTTGATCCGGTTTATGGAAAGCATAGAAATAATTTTGATGTTGGATTTAAAATCGGGAAAGATGCAAATTATGTTTGCCCGGAATGCAATGTTTCCTTAGTGCAGGAAAACAAAACTTGTCCTAAGTGTGGCTCCCCGGTTCTTACATTTGAAATTAGCGGGCAGGGAATTTATGAAGTCTGTTCTGCTGAAAGTAGTAATTGGGAAAAATGGGATTTTGTTGATAACGCAGGTTTACGTGAATACATCGAAATAAAGGTTAAAGATACAGGTTCAGGTATCAGCAATGAAGATCTTCCAAAAATTTTCGATCCTTTCTTTTCAACAAAAGGACAAAAGGGAAATGGTCTTGGACTTGCAGTTATCTGGGGAATAATTGATAATCATAACGGAACAATAAATGTTGAAAGCGAAGTCGGTAAAGGCACAGCCTTCATTATAAGACTTCCGCTTTCACAGCAAAGATAGATAATGAGCAAAGCTTTTGACATATTAGTTATTGATGATGAACAGGTTATAATTGATGCAGTAATAAAAATTTGTTCATTGGATAATTATAACGTAGATGTAGCGTCTAATGTTACAACAGCGATTGAAAAAATTTCAAAGAATTATTATCCTGTAATTGTTTGTGATATTATGATGCCCGATGGAGACGGATTTCAAATTCTGGATGAACTGCATAACAGAAATATTGATTGTGCAGTTATTATGATGACCGGATATTCAACAGTTGAAAACGCTGTAAAATCACTTTACAAAGGTGCAGTGGATTTTATTCCCAAACCATTTACTGTTGATGAACTTTTAAATTCAATCTTTCGCGCTGATAAATATTTGCAGATAATAAACCGCGCTAAACAATCAAGATTGAAAAATCAGTATTCTGAATTGATTTATGTTAATTGTCCGGCAAAATATTTAAGACTTGGTTATTCAAGCTGGCTATTTAACGAAAGAGAAGGGTCAGTTTTAATAGGTGTTTGTGATCTGTTTCTAAAGACAATTGATTCAGTACAGGAAATAGAATTTATGGGGCATGATGATGAATTAATGCAAGGAATAAGTTGTGCAACAGTTAAATCAAGTGATGAAAGAACACATAAAATATTATCGCCTGTTTCAGGTCGTATTGTTGAAGTAAATGAAAATTTAAAATCAAATGTAAGCTTGATTGAAAAAGATCCTTTTTTTGAAGGCTGGCTTTATCGCGCTATTCCGGCTGATTTAGACTATGAAAGTAAACATTTAATTCCTTGCAGTTCTGATAGATTGTAGTTTTTAAATTTGTAAATGAAAAATATAAATCCTTAGGAGAAAAATTATGGCATTATTCATACTTGCAGTAATCATTTTCGTTATTGCGGACGTAATTATCCGCGTGATCGGAAAGAGATTTACTGAACAAAAATTAAAAAAAGAACGTGAACAGGTATTGCAAGAAAGCCTTCATCTTGATTTTACAGGTGAAGCCAAAACTCTTAAACGTGCTGAAGTTGCAAATCCTAAAGCAAAAATTCTTTGTGTAGATGATGAAGAAGTTATTCTTGGCAGCTTCAGAAAAATTCTGGTTCTCGATGGATATTCGGTTGATACTGTAGAAACAGGACAGGAAGCGCTTGGCTTAATTCAAAAACATCATTATGATTTTCTTTTTACGGATTTGAAGATGCCTTTGATGGACGGTGTTGAAGTTTGTAAATCGGTAAAACACCTTCGCCCGGATATTGATGTAATTATTATTACCGGTTATGCTTCTGTTGAGACCGCAGTTGAAACAATGAAATACGGCGCAATGGATTATGTGCAAAAACCGTTTACCGAAGATGAACTGATTGAGTTTGTTAAAAAAGCATTGATTAAACGACAGGATAAAATTCAAAAGCAACTTAAACCAAAAGTTCACATCACTAACCTGCCTGCCGGTGATGATTTTACACAAGGTGAGTTTTCAATTCCGGGTGGAGTATTTATATCTAAAAATCATACATGGGTTAGCCTCAATCAGGAAGGAATTGCAAAAGTTGGAATTGATGACTTTGCTAAAAAATTAATCGGAAGAGTTTATTCAATTGAGTTGCCCAATCTTGGTATGAATGTAAAAGCCGGACAGCCGCTTTTTACAGTGCAGCAGGGTAACAGAAGTATTGCTTTTAATTCACCTGTAAGCGGAAAAGTTTCTCAGATAAACACGTTATTAAAAGAAAATCTTGAAGCGCTTGATGTAACACCGTATGAAAGAAATTGGGTTTGTGCTTTGGATGCAGAAAATATTGATACAGAAATAAAAGAAATGGCGATAGGAAAATCCGCTGTTACATTTTTCCAGGATGATATTGAGAAGTTTAAAAAAATTATTACTGATATTATGAAAACTGAAAAGAAAGGCGATGAATATCTTGAAGAAGGATTGTTTGTCGGGCAGTTAGAAAAGTTATCTGATGTTAGCTGGAATAAAGTTATAGCTGAATTTTTTGTAAGATAATTTTAATTCTCAAAAATCTCTCCCTTTATGGTAAGGGAGAGATTTAGAGATAATTAGTTTAATGTTTCATCGGTATTTTCATATTTCTCACCTCAGCCTTAATTTTTATCTTTCCGGCTTGCTTAAAATACAAAGTGAATTCTCCAACAAAACCTTTTTTAATATCCTGTTTTAGTTGCATCAGCATAACGTGATATGCTCCAGGTTTTAATTCAAAAGATGATTTTGCAGGAATGACAATTTTTTCAACTTCTCTCATTCCCATCATATCGTTTCCGGCATTATAAGTTTCATGAATCTGAACTTTATAAGCTTGTTCAAAATCTACTTTGTAAAGGGTATCCGGTTTGTTGGAAGTATTTTCGATTTTAAAAAATAAGCCGGTTGTCTGTCCTTTTGCTCCAACACGCATCCACGGATCAACAATTTTTATTTTATCTGTGGGGCTAGAAAAGAAAATCATTAATGCCAGTAATAAGTTCATTCTATTCTCCTAAATATTTTATGTCTTCAAGTACCATATTTAAATCAACAGTACTTCCTTTATAATTACTTCTAAGTTTTCCATCCTGATCAATTAAAGAAATTCTATCAGTATGAATTATGCTGTAGTTTAATTCGCCATCTGAATCATAAGTTGAATCTGCAGGAATTGCTTTAACACCAAACTTTAACATAACTTCTTTTGTGTTTTGTTCATCGCCGGAAAGTAAAGTCCAATGATCAAAACTAATATCTCTCAACTCGGCAAATTTCTTTAGTACGGAAGGCGTATCACGATTTGGATCAAATGAAATGATAACAAATTCTACTTTGTCTTTTAAATTATCCGGTAATCTTTCCTGTACAAGATACATATTATGAGTTGTCATCGGGCAAATATCGGGGCAATGAGTGTAAACCATTGCCATTAATGTAATTTTGTCTTTGATGATTTTGGGGAATTGAACTTTAACGCTGTCCTGGTTATAAAAAGTGTTTTGTGTTCTTGCAATATCCTGATCAAATGGAAAACGTTCGTAACAGGATGTTAAATACAAAGTTGCAAAAATAATTGTGGTGAAAAAGAAAATATTTTTTATGTATTTCATTATTATTCTATTTTTTTTGCATGTGTGATTCAAATTATAGAAAAGTGATTCATTAGAAAAGGTAATTTGTATTTTTTAAGTTGTAATTAAGATCTAAAGAAAATTGAATGTTCACTTCAAATGAATATATAATCCCCTCAAATTTCTGTCGATATTCCGGCGACAAAATTAAATTTAAAATTGTTCCGATAATACCGGGAAAGAATTGGATAACTGAAGTCAGGTTGCCATTTTATTTGAAAGCAAAAGATTTTTTTGATGATTATCTAAAACAAAATTCATCAGCTTTAGTTTTGTTTGATGGTTGTACTCCTGAAATTAAAACTTTACTTGATGATTATGGTTTTCATTCTCTTTTAGTCGGACAGGAAGCGATTCTTGATCTAAATGTAAATCATTTCAAAAAGAAATCTTTAAAAGCATTAATTAAAAGAGGATACAGGCACGGATCGGTAAAAGAATTAAGTTTCTCAAGCGGGAACTTAAAGTTGTTGGAAGCATTTAAACAGCATACATCAATAGCCAAACTACCAAAACTTAATCATCTGTTTTGCACAACATTTGAAGAGTTTACAAGAATGTTTGTATTTATTGATAAGAAAGGTGAGTGGCTTGGCTTAATTACAATTTCTCACAAGACTCAGAACATTATGCAAACAGAATTAATTCTTCGCCGGGCAAAAAATCCTGTCGGTGTAATGGAAGTATTAATTTTTGAAATCTTTAATACGCTCAAAAAAGAAGGTAAAGAATTTTGGTCGCTTGGCGCAGTTCCGTTTGTTGTTAAAGTTCCTTTTTCATTTTCAAAACAATGGTTAATTAATTTTATCGGAAGACGATTAAGGTTTGCATATAACTACAAAGGTTTATTTGCATTCAAAAATAAATTTATGCCTGCATGGATTGATTATTATATTTGTTCCGGCAATAATTTAAGTTTTTTGCAGCTATCAGATATGATGCGAAAGACAAAATTACTTTCTCTCGTAATGAAAAAAATTTACTCAAAATTTTGGATTAAAAATGAATAAGGACACATCTTTAGTTGATATGCCTGCAGAAGAGTTCAGGCAAAACGGATACAAACTTGTTGATTGGGTAACAGACTACTTAAAAGACATTGAAAAATATCCTCCGCTATCACAAGTAAATCCCGGTGATATTTTAAAAAGAATTCCGGAAACACCTCCAACAAAAGGAGAAGATATAGAAAATGTTTTATCCGATGTTGATAAAATTTTAATTGATGGAATTACTCACTGGAACCATCCCGGATTTATGGCATACTTCAATTCAACATCAAGCGGACCGGGAATTTTGGCTGAACTTCTAACTGCTGGATTTGGTATAAACGGAATGCTCTGGAAAACTTCTCCCGCATTAACGGAACTTGAAAAAGCTATGATGAATTGGTTCCGCCAAATGGTTGGATTACCTGACAATTATTGGGGAATGATATATGACACGGCATCTACAAGTACTATGCACGCAATTGCATCTGCAAGAGAACAAGCAAATTTGCAAATCCGTGAAAAAGGAATGGCGGGAAGAAACAATATTCCAAGGTTAAAACTGTATTGTTCAGATCAAACGCACAATTCTATTGATAAAGGTGCGCTTACACTTGGAATAGGTTTGGAAGGGATAAGAAAAATTCCTTCTAATGAAAAATTTGAGATGGATGCAAAGAAACTTGAACAAGCGATTGAAGAAGATAAACAAAACGGCTGGCTGCCATTTATTGTTGTGGCAACTGTCGGAACAACATCAACAACAAGCATTGACCCTGTTGAAGCGATAGCAGACATAGCAGAAAAAAATAATATGTGGCTTCATATTGATTCAGCTTATGCGGGGGTTACAGCAATGATTCCCGAAATGAAATGGATTACAAAAGGCTGGGAACGTGCTGATTCATTGGTTATAAATCCGCACAAATGGATGTTTACTCCAATGGATTTGAGTGTCTTTTTTACGCGTAAACCCGAGGTTTTAAAAAGAGCGTTCAGTTTATCTGCTGAATACTTAAAAACAAATCAGGATGATATTGTAGATAATCTTATGGATTACGGCGTTCAACTCGGGCGAAGGTTTCGTTCCCTTAAACTCTGGTTTATAATAAGATACTTTGGAGTTGAAGGAATTGCCGCACGATTGAAAAATCATATCGCGCTTGCAAAAGAATTTGCCGAATGGATGAAAGCGGAAAATGATTTTGAAATATTGGCGCCGATTAATTTTTCTACAATTTGTTTTAGGTATAATCCCGGCAGCAAAAGTGAAAATGTATTAAATATCATCAACGAAAATCTGTTAGAGAACATTAATAAATCAGGTAAAATATTTTTATCGCATACAAAACTTAACGGCAAGTTTGTAATCAGGTTAACTATTGGAAGTATCAGGCAGGAGCGAAAGCACGTTGAGGAAGCTTTCCAGATAATTAAACAAACAGCTCATAAAAATTAATTTGATTTAAGTTTATTCATAGGAAACTGAAAAGCGTTTTCGAACATCAGCATCAACTCTCACAATTCTGCCTGTCTTAGTGCTGATCGGGCACCAGAGCGTTCTTGCTTTTGCCAGAATTTTTTTATCTTTTACGCAAATAATTTCTGTAAATCTTTCAAAAAGAACTTCTGTTGCTTTTCCAACCCAGGTTCGCGCAATTATTTCATCACCAAGTTTTGCGGAAAGTTTATAATCAATTTCGTGTCGGGTTACCACCCAGGTTATATTTGCCTGTTGTTCTTCAGTTGCAAGCGATCTCCAATGAGCTACGGCAACATCCTGCGCCCAGCGTAAGTAAACAGTGTTGTTAACGTGATTGAGTAAATCAATATCTGATTTTTCTACTGAGATTTTAATATCGAAAAAGTTATTTGTGTTAATTTCAAGCAATTTTTAAAATCCTTTTGTTTTTATAATTAGTACAAAAACTAACTATCAAAAATTTCCTGTTAAAGTTATATATTTATTTTAGGAAACGATGTGAATCAGATTACAAATATTAAACTGGGTGAAATCAAAACAGTACAAAATTTTTTTGATTTAATTCATTTATTTATTTGCGGAACCAAATTGATTAAGTTACATCTTAATATTAGAAAAATTTTTTATTTATTCAGAGGAAAAAATGGCAACTAAAAAAGCATTCGTAAAACAATTACAGGGAATAACATTTGTCGGTAAAACAGATACAAATCATTGGATTACAATGGATGGACCGGAAAACTTTGGAGGAAGTAATTCAGGAATCAGACCTAAAGAATTATTATTAATTGCATTAGCCGGCTGTACGGGAAGTGACGTTGTTACTATTCTTGCTAAAAAGAGAGTTAAGTATGATGAATTTGAAATAAATATTACTGCCGAACAGCAAGATGAACATCCTCAGGTTTACACTAAAATTAATTTAGAGTATGTTTTCTACGGTAAGAATATTCCAACAAAAGATGTTGAAAGAACAATTGAACTTTCACAAACCAAATATTGCAGTGTTACAGCAATGCTTCAAAAAGCTGTTGAAATTGAGCATTCATTAAGAATTGTCGAAGAAGAATAATTAATAAAGTCATTGCGGAGAATATAAAGTTTAATTTTTCCGCAATGACTTAATAAAAATATTTTTAACTTTTCTGATATAATCCTATTGTATTTCCATCCAGATCATCAAACAATGCATACCAACCCATAGCCGGAATAACAGTCCTGTTTCTTTTTACCGCTCCGCCATTCTCTTTTGCTTTGTTAAGGATTGATTCAATATCAGGTATGTTTACGTGAAAAATAGTTGCATCACCTTTTGCAACCTCATCAACTTTTCTAAGCCCAACCATTGTTCCTTTATGATTATTAAATAAAAAATAACCATTTCCAAAAGGTTTAAAATACCATCCAAGCACTTTTTGATAAAATTCTTTTGATTTGTTGAGATCAACAGTAGGAATTTCAACGTGAGCAATTAAGTGTTCTGTCATAAACCATCCTCATTAAATTAGTGTTATTTATAGTGTGAAATTACAAGTAACCTATTTATTATTCAAGAAATTTTATTCAAGAGTAATGATTACATTTTTAATTTTGAAATGGAATAATAAAAAATCTATGCTTGAACATTAATAAATTTCATCCATTCCATACTTGCCGCAAGAGTACATCATTAAAATTGAAGCAAGATCAATTAATGCTTTTTTCTGTTCATCAGCATGAAGAACAAGATCGTAAACATCAGCCATAAACTGAAAGTTGCTTAAAATCTTTTTTAGCTCTCTTAGCGTCGGGGAACCGTGCCAGTCTGAAACCTGACGCACTAAAATTTTTTCATATCTCCTTAAAAAATCTCTGAAAGAAATCAGGTGAGTTGCATTTGCATGACGCGGATGACAGATTGCAATAAGATCGTTGAAATAAGTATCCCATTTGTTTGCAAGCTTTTGATTACGTGAATCCATTACAAATCGGGCTTGCTCTAAAGTAAACTTTGCTTTTGTAGTAACTTTATATTGCGGAACGATAGCATAACCATCGTAGCTTATTTCATCTTCGTCATCATCATAATACTTCCATCGTTTTAAAAGCTGATGAGGAGTGTAAATTGTAATTACTTTATCAAGTGAACTATCTGTTACAATAAATTTTCTCTGCTGAACATTTACAACTGTAAGCCAGTGTTCCCAATTATCAACACTTAATACGCAGGGATAACCTTTTTTCAATTGTTCTATCAAAGCTTTAATTGCATCTTCAGGTTTTTCTCTTCTAAAATATTTCATCTTGCAGTTGTAAAACTTTGCAGCTTTTGCCAAGCCGATTTCATCGGTTCCGTACCACCACGTACTGCCGGCTTTTATTCCAATTTGATTTTCACTTTCAAATCTTCCGAGCATTACAAGCGCATATTTAAGTGCGAAAGGTCCGCATTGGTATTTATAAGGTTGGGGATAAAAACTCATATTAGTTAATCTCAATTTAAAGTAGTGTAAACATTATTAAATGAAGTTTTTTTTACAAGTGATTTTAAGTATTTTTTAAATATGAAAGAAAAAAAAATAAGCGTTCTCGTCCTTTATAATGAAGCAAATCCCGAGTTTTACCAAAAACCAGAAGAACCTGTACCCGATCTGGACTTTAAACCTTACTTTGAAGTTGATAACCTTACTCCTATGGAAGAATATGAAATTATTGCCAAAAGGCTTAAAAAATTAGGTTTTGAAGCACGCACATTAAATTTGGAAGATGATATATCTATTTTTTTGGATGATATTAAGACAAATAGACCAGATGTGATCTTTAATTTTGTGGAAATTTATAAAGATAGACCCAAACTGGAAATGAATCTGGTTGGATTGTACGAATTATTGGAAATTCCTTACACCGGCGCACCGGCATTAACACTTGCAAATTGCCAGAATAAGTTCTTAACCAAAAAATTGTTAAACTATCACGGAATTAAAACTGCGCCGTTTCAGATTTTTAAGGATCTTTCTACTAATCTAAAAGTCAGACCAAAGTTCCCGGTAATTGTTAAACCTGCGTTCGAAGATGCAAGTGTAGGAATTGAAAATGATTCAATTGTAGGTAATCTAAAATCTCTGAAAAAGAGAATTGAATATGTATTTAAATATTTTAATCAACCTGCATTGATTGAGGAATTTATTGAAGGACGTGAATTTAATGTTGCCGTCATAGGTGATTTGAAACCAAAAGTTTTACCTATCAGTGAAATTGATTTTAGTAAAATGCCAGATCATTTGCATAACATTGTAAGTTATCAGGCAAAGTGGGATCCCAATCACGAATCATATCATAAAACAATTCCAGTTTGTCCCGCAAAAATTCCAAAGCGGTTGGAAGAAAAATTAAAACTAACTGCGCTTACTGCATTTAAAATTATGGGCGCAAGAGATTATGCCCGTGTTGATATGCGTGTTGATAAAGATGAAGAAGTTTACGTACTTGAAGTAAATCCTAATCCCGATTTAACGGAAGGCGCAGGATTTATGCGCTCTGCTCAAACTTCCGGATTAAGTTATGCACAAGCACTAAAGAAAATTGTTATGCTGGCTTATGAAAGAGGGAAGAGAAGTAAATAGTTTGTTGTTATTATTAAAGCAGAGTAATTAAACATTAAAAAACCCAATACATTTTGGTATCGGGTTTTTTAGTAAAATATTTTTGTTAAGCTTTTATTTTTGCCAACGCAGGGACTTTAGTTTTTACAAGTTCATAAACTCCAAACATTACACCAACAAAGAATAAATCTCCGATTAGTGAATATTGGAAAAACGGAATTGCCGCTGTATAGCATTCCAATAATCCTGCCGGTGTTTTAGGATAAAGAGTTCCAAGCGCCCAAACTCCAAAGTTTGTAATTGCAAAGAAACTTACGGAAGCAGATACTGAAGCAAGGATTAAATTCTTTACGCTAATTTTCTTTAGCATAAAAATTCCTATTGCAACAATCAATGCAAAGCTTAAGTAAACCATCCAAACAAATGAATAAAATCCAATTATTGCATCTGTTAAAATCATTGCAGCTAACGGCACTAAAAATGCCATAGATTTTTTATTAAAGTACGCTCCGCCAAATAAAGCCATTGCCGCTATCGGTGCAACATTTGGGGGATGGGGAAGCAATCTTATAAATGCTGCAATAAAAACCATTAAGGTTAAAATCCAGAATCTTGGTGTTAATTTTTCCAATTTTATATCCTTTCTATTAAAATTTTAAAAAATATTTCTTGTTATAATTAGTTCAAAGATAAAATTTATTAAAGTTAAATGTCAAACCACAATTGTTAAAGTTTTGTAATTAGAATGAAAAATTGATTCCTCCGTAAAAAGATAATCCTGCAGTTCCATAACCAAACACTTCCTCATAATCGGTATCCAACAGATTTTCTACTCTAACATTAAATCTTAAAAAATCAAACATATCATAATGTGCTGCTAAATTTATAAGCACGTACCCTTTAAGTTCTATTCGCTGATAAGTTGAAAAATCCATATCCTCGCGGGTTCCGGCCCAGATAACTTCAGCATTTATATTTGCTTTTGATGTAAAGGAATAGCTTGTAAAAAAGCCTGCTTTACTTTCCGGACGACGGAGTAATCTTTTGTTATAGTCTGATGAATTCGGACTGATGTCTCTTGCATCAGTAAATGTATAGTTTAGTTTGATGTTTAATTCATCAACAGGTTTTGCATTTAAAGAAAGCTCAACTCCTTTAGTAAGTGCTTTGTTAATGTTTATGGTTTTAAACGTTAAATTATCAAAGCTAAACATATCTGTGAATTTATTATAAAAATATGTTGCTCCTATTGAAATTCCTGGTTTGAACAAAAACTGCTCGATCCCAAATTCATAGCCAAAACTTTTTTCAGGGTTCAGATTCTCATTTCCGTATGCAGGATCATATAAATAATATAACGAAGGGGCTTTGAATCCGCTCCCAATTGCACCTTTTAATTTTGTACCGGTTTCCCAAATCATATAAGCAGGTGAAAATCTGTACGTGAACCAGGACCCAAATTTATTGTGTTCATCTAATCTTATACCGAGTGTAGCAAATAAATTTTCATCATAGTTAATTTGATCCTGTAGGAATATACCTAATATGTTCGTGCTTTTCATCGGAATAATGCTGGCATAATCAGGGAGAAGAATATAATTAAAAGAATAATATTCCGATGAGGATTCTTCACTTTCAAATTCAAATCCAGTTGTAAAAAGATGTGACTTATTTAATTGAAAATCATTCTGCCAATCGATTTTATATTTTCTTCCATCATAAAGACTTCTTGAATAATAAATACTTGCAGCGGAAGTGTCAAACGAATATTTTCTTACATTTCTAATGAAACTCAGACCAAGTTTTTGATTCCATTTGCCTTCAAACAATTTTAATTTGCCCTCACCACGGATCGAAAATTCTTCCTGATTAAAAACATAAGTCGGATCATCGCCAAAGTTTCCACCGAATTGATCGTAATCAGATTTAGATTTAGAGTATCGCATGTAAAGATTTATTTCCTCGTTATCATTAAATGTATATCCTAATAAAGACGAAAGATTGTTAAATGTGTAACCGTCCTTTTCGGTGTTTCCATATTTTTCAGATGCGGCTGAAAATCCATCACTTCCGTTTCTGCTGATAGTAGCGGCGTAATTAAATTTTTGAAATGATCCGTCAAATCCTGCTGAGGTTTTGTAAGTGTTATATGTGCCACCTTCTGTAAGCAGTGAAAACTTTGGTGAGCCATTTCCTTTTTTTGTGATGATGTTGATAACGCCGGCAAGTGCATCAGATCCGTAAAGAGTTGATTGTGGTCCGCGAAGAACTTCAATTCTTTCTATATTGTCACTAGAAAGCGCTGAAAAATCATAAACACCCGAAGGATCATTTGTAAGGTTTACTTCTACTCCATCAATCAAAACTAAAGTTTGTGATGAGTTTGCCCCACGGATGTAAAGGTTTGATAAAGTGCCGTTGCCACCTTGCCGTGTAAAGCTAATTCCAGTTTCATTTTTCAAAACATCAAACACATTATTTGCATTGCTGTTTGATATTTCAGCCGAATCAATTACAGAAATTGAGTTTGCTATTTCAATTGTACTGGTGGGAGTTTTTGTGGCAGTAATAACAACATCATTAAGTTTATAAAATCCGGCAGAATCTGTTTTTTGAATGATGTTATTCTGGCTAAAGGAAATTGTTGAAAAAAGAAAATTGGCAAAAAGAGCAAAAAGAAATTTTGTTTTGTGCATTGAAGTTACTCCTTGTAAAAAAGGTATTAAGTAACTTCGCGTGATAAAAAGTTGAGATACAACGAATGGATATTTGTGAGACCATCGTTAATCTTACCCTTTGCGCGAAGGTTGATTAATTATTATTTACGGCAGGTCTCCTGGCTTTTCACCGTACAGTTAACGATGTACACTGATTCACAGTTGCGCGACAGCGCCGGAATTTTCCATAACGGAATCACCGGACTTCCCTATATTTCCCATTCTTCCGACTATTTCGAAATTGGGACACCGTAAATTCTGTTCAAAGAACTCTAACTAAAATATAAGGAATTGATGATAATTCAAATTATTTGTTAATTAAATAAAAGTTTTATTTTTTTATGTTTTTACTTTTCACCTTTAACTTTTTTTTCTAAGTTGCAAATAAGATTTATTGTTAATTATCAAATTTTTATTTGTAATGCTATTCTGTAAAAAGATTGTCCGTTTTTTTAATCCAACATTCCGCACGCAGAATTTTTTAAATTATAATTTCACATCAGCTATAAATCATTCTTCATTTAAAAGGAGCTTTTAATGGGCTGGTTTCTAAAATTTACAAACTCCTCCATCGGCAAAAAATTTATGATGGCAGTAACCGGGAGTTTTTTATTGATTTTTCTGGTCATCCATTTGATTGGAAACATCACCTTGTTTTTTGGTTCCGGGGCTTTTAATGGTTATGTTAAAACTCTGGATGTCATCAAACCGCTTATTCGTGTTATTGAAGTTGTGCTACTTGCTGCATTTGTTCTGCACATTTATAATGGAGCTAGGTTGTGGTTAGAGAATAAGAAAACACAAGGCGGTAATTTTATGGGTAAATATAAAATTAAAGCCTCAAGTGAAAACAGTTCATTTTCTTCAAGAACTTCATTCATTACAGGTTCAATAGTTTTTATTTTTCTTGTTCTTCATCTCGGAACATTTTTCTGGCGTTTCAATGTACATGATCCGGCGGGATTAGCAGATACACATCAATATTTTACAATAGTAACTGCATTTTTTAAAATCTGGTGGTATGCAATTCTTTATATAATCGCAGTTCTGTTGTTGGGATTTCATCTTAATCATGGATTTCAGAGTGCATTCCAAACTTTCGGATGGAATCATAAAAAGTATTTTCCATTTATTCAAAAGTTTGGTACTGTTTACGCAATAATAATGGCTTTAGGATTTGCATCTATGCCTATTTACTTTTTCTTTTTTTACGGAGGTAACTTATGATAAAGCTTGATTCAAAAGTCCCGGCTGGACACCTCTCCGAAAAATGGACAAACCATAAATTTAATATGAAGCTGGTAAATCCGGCTAACAAACGAAAGTTTGATATAATTATTGTAGGAACAGGATTAGCCGGTGCATCTGCTGCCGCTACGTTAGGAGAATTAGGATATAAAGTAAAAGCCTTCACATATCACGATTCCAGCAGACGCGCTCACTCTATTGCCGCACAGGGTGGTATCAATGCGGCAAAAAATTATCAGAATGATGGTGATTCAGTTTTTAGATTATTTTATGATACAATTAAAGGTGGAGATTTCCGCTCCCGAGAAGCAAACACATACAGGCTTGCAGAAGTAAGCAATAATATCATTGATCAGTGTGTCGCTCAAGGTGTTCCATTTGCAAGAGAGTACGGCGGTACATTAGCTAACCGTTCTTTCGGTGGTGCACAGGTCTCCAGAACTTTTTATGCAAGAGGTGAAACAGGGCAACAATTACTTCTTGGAGCGTATAGTTCTTTGAACAGGCAAATCAAGTTAGGCAATGTTCAAATGTTTCATAGAAGAGAAATGCTTGATGTTGTGGTTGTTGAAGGAAAAGCAAAAGGTATTACTGTACGAAATTTGATAACCGGTGAAATTGAAAGCTATGCTGCACAAGCGGTCATACTTGCTACAGGTGGATATTCCAACGTATATTTTTTATCCACAAGCGCTATGTTGTGCAACGCAACAGCTGCCTGGCGTGCTCATAAACGTGGAGCTTTATTTGCAAATCCTTGTTATACTCAAATCCATCCAACTTGTCTTCCAGTGCATGGGGAAGGACAATCTAAACTTGTATTGATGAGCGAAAGCCTAAGGAATGATGGCAGAGTTTGGGTTTCAAAAAAGGTTAACGATCATAGACCGCCCAATGAAATACCGGAAGATGAAAGAGATTATTATCTTGAAAGAAGATATCCTTCATTTGGAAATTTAGCTCCAAGGGATGTTTCATCACGAAGCGCAAAATATGTTTGCGATGAAGGGCGTGGTATTAATGGAGGTAAGGCTGTTTACCTTGATTTTGCAGATGCAATAAAACGGTTAGGTGAAAATGCCGTAAAAGAAAAATATGGTAATCTGTTTGATATGTATCAAAATATTATGGATGAAAACCCATATAAAGTTCCGATGAAAATCTATCCTGCACCTCATTATACAATGGGCGGATTGTGGGTTGATTATAATTTAATGAGTAATATTCCGGGACTATTTGTTGCCGGTGAAGCAAACTTTTCTGATCACGGTGCAAATAGGTTGGGTGCAAGTGCTTTAATGCAAGGATTAGCGGACGGTTATTTTGTTATACCTTATACAATTGGTAATTATTTTGGAAGTGAAAAACCAACTAAAGCTGATGTAAGCGGAACTGAATTCAAAGAATCCAAAGAACAGGTAAAAGAATATACAAACAAACTATTATCCATTAATGGCAAACAAACTGTTGATGAAATACACAAAAAATTAGGGCACCTGTTGATTGATAAAGTTGGCATGTCTCGTGATGAAGCCGGTCTGAAAAAGGTAATTAAAGAGATTGCAGATTTACGTGATGAATATTGGCATGATGTTAAAGTTGTTGGAAAAGGTGAAGAATTAAATCAAACTCTGGAAAGAGCCGGCAGAGTTGCTGATTTTCTGGAACTTGGAGAATTAATGGCTGTTGATGCGTTAAACAGAGATGAATCCTGTGGAGCACACTTTAGAGAAGAGCATCAAACTGAGGATGGTGAAGCAGTTAGGAATGATAAGGATTTTGCTTATGTCGCCGCGTGGGAATTTGAAAAAGCTGGCAAATGGAATCTTCATAAAGAAAATCTTGAATTTGAGTTTGTAGAATTAGCTACAAGGAGTTACAAATAATGGACAACATAAATTTAACATTAAATATTTGGCGACAAGAATCTTCTACCGCTAAAGGCAACTTTGAAGAATTTAAAGTTTCAGTATCTCCTGATGCTTCAATACTTGAGATGCTGGATGAATTGAACAATAGACTTGAGAAAGAAGGTAAAATTCCCATTGCTTTTGAAAGTGATTGTAGGGAAGGAATTTGTGGAACCTGCGGACTTGTGGTTAATGGACATCCACACGGACCTCTGCCCAAAACTGCAACCTGTCAATTACATATGCGTAATTTTAAGAATGGAGAAACATTATATATTGAACCATTCAGAGCTACGGCATTTAAGATTATTAAAGATTTAATTGTTGATCGTTCCGGCTTTGATAAGATACAACAAGCTGGTGGATATGTTTCGTTTAATTCGGGTAGTGCCCCGGATGCTAATGCAATTCCAATCCCCAAGGATATTGCTGCATTAGCATTAGATGCTGCTGAATGTATTGGCTGCGGTGCTTGTGTGGCAGCATGTAAAAATTCTTCAGCAATGTTATTTGTTGGAGCAAAGGTATCGCAATTTGCTTTACTTCCACAAGGGCAGCCTGAGAGGTATGAACGTGTAATGAATATGGTTGCTGTTATGGATGAGGAAGGCTTTGGAAGCTGCTCAAATACTTACGCTTGTGAAGCTGAATGCCCTAAGGGAATTTCCGTAACAAACATTGCCAGAATGAATCGTGATTATATAATGGCTGAAGTGAAAAAATAGACTGTTTTCTAATTCCAGTGTTCTAAAAACGTGGTTTTTGTGATGTAAAAAAAAAGTCCCGGTTATATTCTGACCGGGATTTTTTTTATTTTAAGGATAACAATCAAACAATAAAAGAGTCTAAAGTGTTTGAAAATGAAATAAAATTTATTAATGATTTTGTCTTAAATAAAGCTAAGGACTTAGGTCCTTTGTTTACAATAGAGAAATTCTTATCAACTGATATTCATCCATCAATAAAAAAATATGTTGAAAGTGAAATAAATTACCTGATTTACCAGGATAGAAAAAAATTAATAGATAATTCTTTGTTTGATTATTCCGGTGCTAAAATTTCAAATTACTTTAGTTTAATTGCGGATGAAATCAAAAAAACAAAAAAAGTTTCTTTTGAAGATGTTAAAAATATAATTCTTCAGGCAGTTTCATTTAATGCAAACTATGTTATTCGCCCCAAATGGGCATTATCAAAACTGATTTTTGGAAATAACAAATCGGTTTCGTTAAACGATGTGCAAATGATGTTGGACTATACTTACTACTATGAGTATTTGAACAATGTGTTTCTGGCTTATATAACAAAGAAAAAAATAATGAACATTTCTCCTACTGAATTTGAATTGATAATGAACAAGATTGACAGGGAACTGTTCACAATACATCAAAATAAGCTTCTTGATAACGCTCTTTATGCTATTGCAGATTTTTATAGTATTGGCGGATTGAATAAATCTATAGTAAATGTTGAAGCTGTCGAGAGTTTTTTAAAAGAAAAAAATCTTACCGAATTACTTTTTAAACTAAAAAGAAGCTTTCCAAATCCGGCAAAGAAAAAATTTGATATAGATGATGTAAGCAAAATATTATATTCTGCCTTCCCGTTGGGAGTGCCGCTTATTGAAGATAAAAAACCCGAAGAGGAAATTGCAAAGGACGAGCACTTTGAAAATCCATTAAAGGAAGCCAATGATTCTACAGAGGAAATATTTGAAGAATCAACTGAATCCGTAGAAGAAAATTTGCTTAATATTCCGGAAGAACAAACGAGCGATGATATTTTTGAAGAAGAGTTGCTAAATGATGTAACAGATGAAAAATTAGATGTCCCGAAAATAAATGAAGAAACAATTGATGAAAAAGACATTGATTTGCAGGATG
The DNA here is from genome assembly GCA_049294175.1 of Ignavibacteriaceae bacterium. Classification (GTDB taxonomy): domain Bacteria; phylum Bacteroidota; class Ignavibacteria; order Ignavibacteriales; family Ignavibacteriaceae; genus IGN3. Next base: position 174,078 of record JBAQCL010000017.1, read on the forward strand.
AATTAGTTTCCGATGATATTAAAGAAACTGTTGATGAAGTAATTATCAATGAATCCAATGAGACTGTGGAAACAAATGAAGCAAAACAGGAAGTTTTAAATGAGGATGAAAAGATTTTAGCGTCTTTAACTGACGATATTGAAAATAATCAGGAAGATGAGATAATAATTTTGGATGAGAAGGAAGAAGAAAATCTTTTGAATTTTTATGATGATCAAACTGAAATTTCAATTGACGATGATGAAATAAAAAAAGAAGATGTTTTTACAGAAAAGATTGAAGAAGAAATCATAGAAAATGATACTGAATTTAAAATAGATGAATTACCTTCGGACGTGAACGAAATTGGAGTGGAACCTGAAGAAACAAATTCCGATGATGAAAACAAGATTGAAATTGAACATGAGTCAAAAAATGTCAATGCATTAGAAGATAATGATGAGAAATCTTTATCGGATGAAAAAATAGAGCAGGATAACCATGTTATTAATAAAGAGAAATTTGAAGACATGTTTAGTTTTTTATCAAGAAAAGAAATTGATAGAATTATAAAAAATGTATTTAATTCCGATAGCGAAGATTTTGCTAATACAGTGGAAAAGATGTCTGCTTGTAACTCTGTTGATGAAGCAACTGAAATTTTAGATAATATAATTAAGTATGCAAGAATAAAGCCCCATTCCAGGGATGCCGCCTCACTTACTAAAGCAGTAAATAAATATTTTAGCCAGGCTAACTAATGTTCATTGATTTTGCCCAAATTGAAATTAAATCCGGTGATGGCGGTGATGGCGCCGTAACGTTTCGCAGAGAAAAATTTGTTCCTAAAGGCGGTCCTTCCGGCGGAAACGGGGGATTTGGCGGTAGTGTGATTTTTGAATCTAACAGTGACTTATCAACTCTTCTCGATTTTAAATACAAAAGAAAATATGAAGCAGAAAATGGTAAACCCGGCGCCAATTCATTAAAGGATGGTAAAAGCGGGGAAGATATAATTATTAAAGTACCTGTTGGCACTATAATAAAAGATGCTGAAACCAATGAAGTGCTTCTTGATCTTTCAAAACCCGAACAAAGAGTGATCCTTGCAAAAGGCGGAAGCGGAGGAAAAGGTAATAGCAACTTTGCTACGGCTACAAGACAAACTCCACGCTTTGCCAAAATGGGTAAACCGGGTATTTATAAAAAATTAATTTTAGAACTAAAATTAATTGCCGATGTTGGATTAGTTGGATTTCCGAATGCAGGCAAATCAACTTTAATATCAAAAATATCTGCGGCAAAGCCAAAAATTGCTAATTATCCCTTCACCACTCTTGAACCTAATCTTGGTATTGTTAGATACAAAGAATTTGAAAGCTTTACTGTTGCAGATATTCCCGGTATTATTGAGGGCGCCCACCAAGGAAAAGGATTAGGAATTAAATTTTTAAGACACATTGAGCGTACCAGAATATTATTATTTCTTATTGAAATTACTTCGGAAAATTATCAAAAGGACTTTGATACGCTCTACAATGAATTAAAAAGATACAGCAAAATACTTGTTGATAAAAAAATTCTTGTGGCATTATCTAAAGCAGATCTTTTGGATAGCGAAGGACAAAAGAAGTTAGAAAAAACAAAAATCAAAAAAGTTAAAGATCCTCTACTAATCTTTTCTTCAGCTACCGGATTTGGTATTCAAAATTTGCTCGATAAGGTCTGGGAAACTTTACATAAATCTTGATTTTTTAATTGTTTTTGAATTTTAGGCTTAAAGATTTATATTTGACGTTCAATTTTTAACAGGGCGGGGTAGCTCAGTAGGTTAGAGCAGTGGAATCATAATCCACGTGTCGGGGGTTCGAATCCCTCCCCCGCTACTAATTTTTAGGAGAAATATTTATGTACACTTTATTGGCTTTGATTACAACAGTTGTAGCAATTTTACTTATTGTTATTGTGCTTTTACAATCAAGTAAAGGCGGCGGTTTAGCAGGTACTTTTGGCGGTGCCGGAAGTATGGGCACTATGTTCGGCTCACGCAGAACCGCTGACTTTTTAAGTAAAGGTACCTGGTGGTTAGCCGGTGCTTTGGCAGTTTTAGCGTTAGTGATAAATTTAATGTTTTTGCCGGGTCAAACAACACCTGAGCAAAGAAGTGTAATTCAAGAAGGCGGCAGAACTACAGTTCCAACGTCACCGAGCTTGCCTCAGCAAAATCAGACACCACCTACTGGTAAATAAATAAAATTTAACTCCGGTTAGTTTACTGACCGGAGTTTTGATCTTCACATTCTGCCAGTAAAGAAACTATTTGATCCTGAATATTTCTATAATATCTCCATCCGCCTTTGTTAAACTCAAAAATGATAGTGATAATAATATCGTTTCCCTGTTCGTCAGTTAAGTAGCCTGCAAGCCCGCTTACTCCGTTCAGTGATCCTGTTTTTCCTCTAAAATTGCTTTCGGCTAATGTGCCAATCATCCTGCCTCTCAACGTTCCATCAACACCGGCAATAGAAAGAGAATTGTAGAAATCTTCAAAGTGTGCAAGATCGAAATACATTTTTTCAAGTACACCAGCAATTGATAATGGTGTAACCTGATCAAACCGTGAAATGCCGGATCCGTCAACAATTGACGTTCCATCAAAGTAAATATTATTATCCCGTAAAAATTTTTGTATAGCCTGTTGTGAAAAATAAGAATTCCCTTGCTCTTTGCTGGCTTCAGCCCCAAGTGTTTTGAATAAACATTCGGCAAGAAAATTATCACTGTGTTTATTAATCAAAGCTGTAAGGTCTTTTAGTTTTATGGATTTTCCCGTTAGCAAAAATACTTTTGCAGGAGTAACTCCTTTTTTTGCTATCCCCTTAACTTCAATACCGGAAGCAATTAAATCTTCCTTTAGTTTGTTAGCAATAAATAATGGCGGATCTTTCAGAGTTTCTGTTACGAATCGATAACGTTTTCTTATTTTTTTCTTTACAGATGTTCTGTTCCTGTCTAATACCAATGCTGAAATTGGAGGTAGTTTTACATTTGCCTGTTCATCTTCAATCCAATCTTCTCTGGTGTAGATATTATCAAAATAAGTATCATCGCCAATTATATCGCCATCAATTTTTTTTATTTTATTGTTAACAAAAAAGGTAATTAAATTTTGTAAATCTTCTTCGGTAAATGTTGAATTACCAAATCCTTTTATATAAAGATTTCCATTCAACACTCCATCTTTAAGGTTTGAATCTTCAGAAAAAAGTTTTGTGCTCAGTTCATGCTCACTATTCATTACACCAAAGGAGGTAGCAGTTGTAAATAGTTTAGTAAGTGAGGCGGGAATCATTGAAAGTTTTGCATTAAGTGAAAAGATTGTATCCTGTACCAAAGGATTGTAGATAAATACTCCTGTTTTTGTCCCTTGAGGTATGGATGAAAGAATATTACGGATGCGGTTTATGGTTTCTTCGCGCGAGGTTGCGGATAAGAGGTTTGCACAGAACAAAAGGATTATTAAAATATATTTAGTCATATCTTTCTTAAAAAAATTATATCTTTATTTGTAGTGTAAAAATATTTAGAAATAGTATCAATCCTGATACAAATATAAACAGAAACATTTCTTTAAATAAGCACTTTCATTTGAACTTGATTTAATTAAAATAAATTATAAAAACTAAGGCATAACATGGCTAAAAAAGAGGGACCTATTAAAGCTTATAATAATGAAGAATTTCTTGCATCATCAGATGGCAGAACTTTAAGATTACTTGCCGAGTATCTTGAACCAAAAGCAAGATTTAAGAAACATAAAATAATGGATACTATTGTTTTCTTTGGCTCGGCGCGCTTAAAATCACGTAAAGATGCAATTGCTGATTTTAATAAAATAAAAAGTATGAACCCCAAAACAAATCCAAACTTTGCAAAGGATTTGAGGAAAGCGCAGCATCATGTAGAAATGTCCCAATATTATGAAGATGCTGTCGAACTTTCACGCAGATTAACTGAATGGTCTTTGAACCTGGAAACTAATGCGAACAGGTTTATTATCTGTACAGGCGGTGGACCTGGAATAATGGAAGCCGCAAATAAAGGAGCCAGAAAAGCCGGAGGATATTCTGTTGGATTAAATATTAGTATTCCATTTGAACAGTTTGTTAATAATTACGTAACTAAGGAACTAAGTTTTGAGTTTCATTACTTTTTTATGCGAAAATTTTGGTTCTCTTATCTTTCAAAAGCATTGATAGTTTTTCCGGGCGGCTTTGGAACATTTGACGAGTTATTTGAAGTTTTAACTTTAATTCAGACAGAAAAAATCAGAAAGAAATTAGCCGTAATAATTTATGATGAAAAATATTGGAAAAGTGTTATAAATTTTGATGCGCTAATTGAGCATGGTGTAATTAATCCGGAGGATTTAAAACTATTTCATTTTTGTAATGATATTGATACAGCTTTTGAAATAGTTAAAGATCATCTGGTTAAAAATTTCTTAAAAGAAAAAGAGCCGGCAATCATAGAGCCAAGAATTAATATTAAGTAAAAAAAATCCCGCAAGATGCGGGATTTTTTTTATTGCATAAGATTTTCGGGACGATGCGCTCGCCTGGCAGCTTTTATCTTTTCCATTCTTTTCTTTATCGAAGGCTTAACAAAGAAAGTTCTTTTCTTGAATTCTTTAAGAACGCCGGAGCGCTCATATTTTTTCTTAAATCTTCTTAAAGCTTTATCGATGGATTCATTATCGCCTATTTGAATGCCGACCAACTAAATCACCTCACTTTGTTCATCTTGGTCTGTTTGTTGTTTTATAAATGATTCAACTAATTTTTTATTTCCAAGTTTTTGAAATTCAACAGAAATAGATTTTTGACCGTTTGATAAAACCTCTTTGGCTACAACTTTGCCAAAATCATTCCAGTTTTCATGAAATATAGTCTCGCCAACTTCAAAATTTTTGGTTGGTGAATATGTTGTACAACTTTCGTTTTCAATACCATCAAGTGAAACTTTTTGTACAACCACATCTTCCGAAATACTGATAACCATTGTTTGTTTGCACTTCTTGCATTTAGCCCACTTTTTATTATCATCACCGGTAACTTCACCGGTTATTTCCATCTTTCTGATTCCGCCACAGAACTTACAAAAAGCTTCTACATTTTTTACTTTAGCCATAAATATACCTTTATTACAAAAACGCTAGATATAAAAATATTAAATGATAGCCCCGAAAGCAAGAATTTTGAAAAATCAAGATTTTGAAGGCGGAGTAGTAACAAGAACCGGGATTTTGGAGTATCTGATCACTTTTTCAGCAACGCTACCTAATAAAGTATGCAAAATACCTGTCCTTCCGTGTGTTGCAATTACAATTATATCTATCTTTTTTTCTTTAGAATATTTTATAATTTCCACATAATCGATGCCTTTTCTGATAACAGGCACAATTTCAACATTTCCCAGTTTTTTTACTTTTTTAATACAACTCTCTAATTGAGCTTTAGCGTCAGCATCAATTGATTCAATAATTTTCTCCCGTGAAAGGTCCAATGAGCGGATTGCTAAAATGGGAGGAGTTTTTTCCAAAACATTAAGTATGTGAAGTTTTGCTTTATATTCTGTGGCTAATTCAACGGCATACTCGGCTGCGGTTAAAGAAATTTTACTAAAATCGGTTGGAAGCAGAATATTTTTAACTTTAAACATCTTTATCCCTATGATTTATATATAAAAGTTATTTTCAATTTCTTTTTGATTAACGGATTAAAATTCCGTTTCCCTCAAATTTTCTATTCTGATCTATTTTATGAATAAATCCATTAATTATAATGTACTCAACATTTCCATCTTTTTTTAGAATAAAGTTTGCAGGCTCATCTAAATTTATAGTTGTGTCAATTCTGTTTGTTGTTGCAAGGTTTATCGGTAAATCTGAAAATCTTCCTTCAGGAAGTTTATCAACGAGAATATTTGCGCATCCTTTTTTATAAATGTCATAAAGATCCAAATTCTTAAGATCATTCAGGTTAAAAATTTTATCCGTATATGTTTCAGCTTTTTGAATTGTATATCCGTTAAAATCCAAATCTTTGTAACCGTAGAAAGTTGATAGATCACCCAGGTCTGCAACCTGCGATCTAAAGTAAAATGATTTCCCGTCACTGTTGCCTGTTTCATCAAGGTTAATTGCTATATCTACTTTTATTTTCCTTTCTCCGTATTCAATCTGAACATTTCTAATAATCACATCAAAAATATATTTATCATTAAACGGAATAGAATTATAAATTTCTTTGCTTGTGTTTACATAACTTTCATCAGCAATGGTTTTGATAACGGAGAGCAATGCAATAAAGTTTAGTTTTCTTATAAATTGTTTTTCAGGGTCATTCTTCCATCCACCTGATTCGATAAGGATGGTGCTTGTGCCCCATTTTTGAAAATTATCTCCGAATGCTCTCGGTTCAAAATCATCGGAGTATTTTGCAATATGACCGGGAATAAACTGGGAAAGCATTTCAAATAAATTTCCTATTACCTGAACAGATTTTTCCCGCACATTATTAATATCTTTTTCATAATTATAAGCCGGCGCCAGCAAAGATAGTGTTGCCGATCTGAAACTATTACCCACTGAATACCTATGATCTTGATCATGCAGGTTAAAACCAAAATCAGCTTTTAAACTATCAAAAACATTTTTTAAAACTATTGCTTCCGGTGTTTGTAATCTTGCGGCATCGCGGTTTAAATCAATATCATATAAATTTCTTCTTTTAAATCTTTCAGCGCCATCGGGGTTAACCATCGGCAAAAAGTACAGTGAAACTTTATTAGATAAGTAATCACACAATTCTTTATTGGATGGATCGGATAAATAATTGAAAATATCAAACAAAGCCGCAGTTGCAGTAGATTCATCGCCATGCATCTGGGACCATAGGAATACTTTTGTTTTACCGGTCCCAAAAGAAATAAGATTTAATTCTCTTCCTTCTGCAGACTCGCCGACCTTTTTAACTGTGAAGCCCTGTTTATGTTTTAATTTTTCAGTGAGGGGTAAAATATCAGCGTGTTTAAATCGTCTGTTTGTTAAGGTATTTTCCTTATATCTTTCATAAGATTGATATAAGTTTTGTTCAAAATCAAAATTCTGTGACATAATTATTTCTGAAATTATTAATGTTAAAATTAAGGTTAGTATTTTCATTTTTGGATATTTTTAGTCAGTTAATAAATAATTTTATTTAACCTTTAGAGAATTTACAATGTTAGATAACAAATTGAAAATTGATTCTGCCGCTCCCGATTTTTTATTAAAGGGAGTTGATAACAAAACTTACGGCTTAAGTTCTTTTCAGGATAAGAAAATCTTAATACTTATTTTTAGCTGTAATCATTGCCCATATGTTCAGGCTTATGAAGATAGAATTATATCACTTCAAAAAGAATTTGAAAAGAACGGTGTTCAAATTGTTGCAATAAACTCAAATGATGATACAAAATATCCTGATGATTCTTTTGATGAGATGAAGAAAAGAGCAGAGAATAAAAAATTTAACTTTCCTTATTTAAGGGATAAAACCCAGAATGTTGCAAAAGCTTACGGTGCAACTCACACTCCGCAAACATTTTTATTTGATGAAAATCGCAAACTGAAATATGAAGGAAAAATTGATGACAACTGGCAGGAACCCGACAGAGTGAAATCAAAATATCTTAGAGATGCAATTGAAGAAGCGCTAAGCGGAAAAGAAGTTTCTATACCCGAAACTTTTTCAATTGGCTGTACAATTAAGTGGAAGTGAAAAATTTATTAATTCTCTATACGCAACCTTTGAAAAACGAAACATCATTCCTCAAACATTTTCTATCAGCCACCAGCTATCTTCTATCACATAGTTTCATCTTTTTCCCCGCCAAATTTTGTATAAACAATTTTTACAAAGAAGTAATTTTTTTTCTTTCTGTTTATTACATTATTTCCGAATAAAAATAATAAATTTAATTTATTTAAATTTATAGCACATATATAACAGGCATAATACTTGTTAGCGTAAAAC